>JBKPAG010000001.1:0-300274 GCA_046726315.1 Actinomycetota bacterium
TGCGCAATATTCCCCACTGCTGCCTCCCGTAGGAGTCTGGGCCGTGTCTCAGTCCCAGTGTGGCCGGTCGCCCTCTCAGGCCGGCTACCCGTCGTCGCCTTGGTAGGCCGTTACCCCACCAACAAGCTGATAGGCCGCGAGTCCATCCCTGGCCAGAATCCTTTCCACACGTAGACCATGCGGTCACGTGTCGTATCCGGTATTAGCCTCGGTTTCCCGGGGTTATCCCAGAGCCAAGGGCAGGTTACCCACGTGTTACTCACCCGTTCGCCGCTCGAGTGCCCCCGAAGGGGCCTTTCCGCTCGACTTGCATGTGTTAAGCACGCCGCCAGCGTTCGTCCTGAGCCAGGATCAAACTCTCCATCAAGGTCACTGACATCGGGACCTCGCAAAACCATCAGGTCCCGGACATCGACACATGAGAAAAGAACAACCCTGGCAAGAACGGCTGACACGAATGTCATCCGTCTTACCAAAGGAACCCACCACGATCGACCGGCCGGCGAACCGGGGGACTACCGTGGACGGGGTATCGATTTGGCATCGACAATATTCGGCACGCTGTTGAGTTCTCAAGGATCGGACGCACACCCAGCCCGGCCCTTCAGGCCGTTCTCGGGGGCAACTCCACTAACTTAGCCCAACGGCCCGTTCGGGTCAAACTTGAAGAGCGGTCCGGCCCCGTTCGGGCGTCCCGCCCCCGGCGAGCCGTGGAGGAACCTACGGGCGGTCGCCCGCGGGCGTCAAATCCCCACGCCGTGACGTTTCAACGACGGGCGAGCGCCGGCCATTCCCACCGACTGATCAGGGGCGGGCGCCGCCACCCAGGCCAGCTGGCTCACCCCGACAACTCACCAGTCGTCAGCGGATCAGCTCGGCTCCTCCGACCGTTCGCTTGCCACGACGTAGCACAACCCACCGGCCGTGGAGCAGGTCCTCTTCGGCCGGTCCGGCGTCGAGGTCGGTCTCCGGGTCGAGCCGAGAATTGTTGACGTACGCGCCACCTTCGGCGATCGTGCGACGGGCCGCCGATCGCGACAGCACCAGCCCGGCGGCAACCAGGAGATCGACATACGACGGTGGCTCGGGGCCGGCCTCGATGCGCGGTGCGGAGGTCTCAGCAAGCGCAGCGGCGAGGGTCCGTTCGTCGAGCTCGGCGAGCGAGCCGTGGCCGAACAAGGCCTGCGATGCCGCTTCGACCCGCGCGGTCTGGTCGGCGCCGTGCACGGCCGTCGTCAGCTCGCGGGCCAGGGCACGTTGCGCTTCCCGGGCGGCCGGCCGTTCGGCGGTGACCTTCTCCAGCGCCTCGATCTCCTCCCTGGGCCGGAACGACATCGCCCGCAGAAGCGTCGTCACCAGCGCGTCTTCGACGTTCAACCAGAACTGGTAGAAGGCGTATGGCGACGTCATCTCCGGGTCAAGCCAGACCGTGCCGGACTCGGTCTTGCCGTACTTGCTCCCGTCGGCCTTGGTCAGCAGCGGCGTGGCGAGAGCGTGCACCGAGACCCCCTCCACTCGGTGGATGAGGTCGACGCCGCTGGTGATGTTGCCCCACTGGTCGCTGCCGCCGGTCTGCAAGGTGCACCCATACCGCCGGTACAGCTCGAGGTAGTCCATGCCCTGCAGGATCTGGTAGCTGAACTCGGTGTACGAGATTCCCTCGAGCGACTCCAGCCGAGCGCTGACCACATCCTTCGCCAGCATGCGGCTGACCCGGAAATGCTTGCCGATATCGCGCAGGAAGTCGATCGCCGACATCGGCGCGGTCCAGTCGAGGTTGTTCACGACCCGCGCCGGGTTGTCGCCGTCGAACGAGACATATCGCGAAACCTGAGCATGGATCCCCTCGACCCAACCGGACACGGTCTCCTTGCTGTGCAGAACCCGCTCGGATGTCGGTTTCGGATCTCCGATTAGTCCGGTCGAACCGCCGACGAGCACCAACGGCCGGTGCCCGGCATTCTGCAGGCGGCGGACGGTCAACAGCTGGAGCAGATTGCCGAAGTGCAGGCTCGGTGCAGTCGGGTCGAAGCCGCAGTAGAACGTGACCGGCCCGGCGGCGAACGCCCTGCGCAGGGCGTCCTCGTCGGTGGACAGCGCTACCAGGCCGCGCCATTTCAGCTCGTCCAGGATGTCCACCACGCTGGTCACCTTAGAGCGAGCGGCGGCGGGGCGTGTGCGGCCGGTACTCCGACACGGTTGGGTCGCCGTCGAGCCAGAACCGCCATGGGCGCTCCGCTGCCCGCGCCAGTCCCACTCGTGGGCCGGAGCGGATGCGCCCCGCGTCGACGCCGGCTCCGCCCAGCACCTGCAACGCCGACCTAGGTGCACACAGGTCGGCGCCGTTGTCCTCCCGACTCAGGCCGAGCGCTGCCGCGAGCCGGGCTGGGCCACGAGCGAGGTCGCGGTCGGTGCGCGCTGCCAGCCGCCGTTCGCGTGCGACCTCCGACCCTGCGACCACCTCACCAGCGCGCAGCAAGACGGCGCTGGCTCGGCCCGGAGAGCCGCAGACCAGGTTGGCGCACCAGTGCATGCCATAGGTGAAGTAGACGTAGAGATGCCCGGGCGGACCGAACATCACCTCGTTGCGGGGTGTCGGGCCGGTGAACGCATGGGATCCCGGATCCTCAGCTCCGTCGTATGCCTCGACCTCGCTCAACCGCACAGCCACGGCATCGTTGGCCACAACGCAGCCCAGCAGCTCCGGCGCGACATCCAGCGCCGGCCGCTCGAAGAACTCCCGCTCCAGCGGGTTGCCGTGGTGAGCCATCACCAGGGTTACCTATACATCACCAGGCCTGCAGCCATGGCGATGTATATGCAGGCATTGTGAACGTGGTCATTCCGGAGGCGGCGGGCGACCGGCGGGAGCGGTCGCCCAGAGGCGTCGCGACCGGGCGGCGGCGCGCGCGGCGGCGAGCTGTTCAGCGACCCGCACTGGCGCCGTTCCGCCCTTGCCGGCACGCGAGGCGACGGACCCCTGCACGGTCAGCACTGCCCGCACCGCGGGCCGCAGGTAGGGCGAGACAGCCATGAAATCGTCGTCGCTGAGCTCCCAGAGCTCGATCCCCCGCTCTTCACACCGGCGCACGCACGCTCCGGCGATCTGATGCGCGTCGCGGAACGGCACGCCGTCGCGGACCAGCCATTCGGCCAGATCGGTCGCCAGCGAGAACCCTCGCGGCGCGAGCTCAGCCATTCGCTCGGTCTGAAATCGCAACGTAGAGACCATGCCGGTAAAGGCCGGCAGTAGGAGAGACAACGAGTCCACCGAGTCGAAAACCGGCTCCTTGTCTTCCTGCAGGTCGCGGTTGTAGGCGAGCGGTAGGCCCTTGAGCGTCGTCAGCAACCCGGCCAGGTTCCCCACCAGCCGGCCCGCCTTGCCACGGGCGAGCTCGGCGACGTCGGGGTTCTTCTTTTGCGGCATGATCGACGATCCGGTCGACCAGGCGTCGTCGAGCTCGACGAATGAGAACTCGCTGGTCGCCCACAGCACCACCTCCTCCGCAAGCCGCGACACATCCACCGCTATTTGAGCGAACACGAACGCGAGTTCGGCGACGAAGTCGCGCGATGAGGTCCCGTCGATCGAGTTCTCGACCGCCCGCGAGAATCCGAGCATCTCGGCGACGGTCTCGGGTTGCAGCCCAAGCGACGATCCCGCCAGCGCGCCGGACCCATACGGCGACTCGTCCGCCCGGCGATCCCAGTCCTGCAGCCGACCGACGTCGCGCAGCAGCGCCCAGGCGTGCGCCAGCAGATGGTGCGATAGCAATACGGGTTGGGCGGCTTGCAAATGGGTGCGCCCCGGCATCACCGCGCCCAACTCACGGTCAGCATGCCGGGCAAGCGCGTCGACCAGGTCGAGTACCAGCCCAGCCACTGTCCGAGCTGCCTGCCGAAGGTACATCCGCAGCAGCGTTGCGACCTGATCGTTGCGCGAGCGGCCGGCGCGCAGCTTGCCGCCGAGCGCCGGGCCCAGCCTCTCGATCAGTCCTCGCTCGAGCGCGGTATGGACGTCCTCGTCCGACGGGTGCGGCGCGAACCGTGCTGCAGCGACATCCGCGGCGAGGTCGTCCAACCCGCGCAGCATGGTGGCGAGCTCCGGATCGTCCAGCAAGCCGGCATCGCGGAGGACGCGGGCGTGTGCCTTCGACCCGGCGACGTCATACGGTGCCAGCCGCCAGTCGAAGTCCGTGGACCGCGACAACGCCGCCAGAGCAGCGGCGGGTCCAGTGCTGAACCGGCCACCCCACAGCGCCCCAGGCTCAGCCATCGCGCAGGTCGCGCTGGGCGGCCAGCCTCGTCGGCAGCCCCCACAACCCGATGAAGCCACGCGAAAGCGACTGGTCGAATGTGGCTCCGGCGTCGTACGTCGCCAGCCCGAAGTCGTACAAGCTCTGATCCGACCGCCGGCCAGAGACCACTGCTCGGCCGCCGTGCAACGTCATCCTGATCTCACCGCTGACGTGAGCGTTGGCGTCGTCAAGAAACCCGTCCAGCGCATTCTTCAATGGGCTGGACCACAATCCGTCGTAGACCAGCTCCGCCCAACGCTGGTCCACGCCGCGCTTGAACCGGGCCAGGTCGCGCTCGACCGTCACATTCTCCAGCTCCTGGTGTGCGGTGATGAGGGTGATCGCACCCGGCGCCTCGTACACCTCGCGGCTCTTGATGCCCACCAGCCGGTCCTCGACCAGATCAAGCCGGCCGACACCGTGCGCTCCAGCACGCCGGTTGAGCTCGGTGACGGCTTGCAGCACCGTCACCGGTTGGCCATCGATTGCCACCGGCTTACCGTGGTCGAAGCGGATCACCACTGAATCCGGCTCGTGGAGCACTCCCGGATCGGCGGTGTAGGAGTAGACGTCCTCGGTGGGAGCGTTCCAGATGTCCTCCAGGAAGCCGGTTTCGACGGCGCGACCCCACACGTTCTGGTCGATCGAGAACGGGTTGCTCTTGGTGGTCTCGATGGGCAGCTCGTGCTTCTCGGCATAGTCGATCGCCGCGTCCCTGGTCAGCGCCAGGTCGCGGACCGGCGCCAAGCAGGAGAGGTGTGGGGCCAGTGCCGCGATCCCTACTTCGAACCGGACCTGGTCGTTCCCTCTCCCGGTGCAGCCGTGGGCGACCACGGACGCACCATGCTGACGGGCAGCATCGACCAGGTGCCGGATGATGACCGGCCGGGACAGCGCCGAGATCAGTGGGTAGCGATCCATGTACAGGGCATTGGCCTTCAGCGCCGGCAGGCAGTACTGCTCGGCGAACTCGTCGCGTGCATCGGCGACATAGGCCTCGACGGCTCCGCACGCCAACGCGCGCTTACGGATGGTGTCGAGATCCTCTCCGCCTTGGCCGAGATCGACGGCGACGGCGACGACCTCGGCGCCGGTCTGCTCGCCGATCCAGCCGATGGCGACGGAGGTGTCCAAGCCGCCGGAGTAGGCGAGGACGACGCGTTGGGTCATGGGGTACTCCTTGGCCGTGGTTCGGCAGGTGTGCGGCCCTCGGCGAGGGCCAGGAACCAGGTGGCGACAGCGGCGCCGCCCGTCGGATTGGTGGTGACGACGAGCACGGTGTCGTCGCCGGCGATGGTGCCCAGGATCTCGGCACGCGCTGAATGGTCGATCGCCGAGGCGAGGTATTGCGCCGCTCCGGGCGGAGTGCGCAGGACGACCAGATTGGCCGACGACGTCGCCGACACCAGGATCTCCTCACAGACCCGGACCAGCCGGGCGTCTATCGCGGTCCGCTCGCCTACTCGGGGTCGGCGGTCGCCACCTTCGCCCGGCAGTGCGTAGACGAGGTCACCGGCCGCATCACGCACCTTCATCGCGCCGAGCTCGTCCAGATCGCGCGACAGCGTGCCCTGCGTGACCGCGATGCCGTCAGCCTGCAGCAGGCCGGCCAGCTCGGTCTGCGAGCGCACTGATTCCCGCTCCAGAATCTCGGCGATCCGCCGGTGCCGGGCTGCCCTGGTGGCCGGGGTGGCAATGGTCGTCACGATGCACTCCGCTCCAGCAACCAGGTCAGCAACGCCTTCTGCGCATGCAGCCGGTTCTCTGCCTCGTCCCAGACGGCGCTGGCCGGGCCGTCGATGACATCGGCAGCGATCTCCTTCCCGCGGTATGCGGGCAGGCAGTGCAAGACGATCGCCGCAGGGCCGGCGGCCGCCAGCGCATCGGCGGTGAGTGCGAATGGCCGGAAGGGTTCGACCCGGGCACCGGCGTCGCTCTCGTGGCCCATCGACACCCAGGTGTCGGTGGCTAGCACGTCGGCGCCGGCGAACGCTTCCTGCGGGTTCGTTATGTGCGCGACGGATCCGCCGGTCGTCTCGGCCAGCTTCGCCGCCCGGTCGAGCACGTCGGGATTCGGCCTGAACTGCTCGGGCGAGGCGATCCGAATGTGCATCCCCGCCGCCGCACCAGCTAGCAGATAGGAGTGGGCCATGTTGTTGGCACCGTCGCCGGCATAGGTGAGCGTACGGCCGGCCAGCGCTCCCGTGCGTTCCCGGATCGTCTGCAGGTCGGCGAGCAGTTGGCAAGGGTGGAACTGGTCGGTGAGGGCGTTGACGACGGGCACCCGCGACGCGGCAGCCATCGCCTCGACCCGCGCCTGGTCGAACGTGCGCCAGACGATCGCCGCACATTGCCGGTCGAGCACCCGGGCGGTGTCCTGGATCGGTTCGCCGCGTCCGAGCTGGGTCGACTGTGCGTCGATGACCAGCGGATACCCGCCGAGCTCGGCGATGCCCACGCTGAACGACACCCGGGTCCGGGTCGACGGTTTGTCGAAGATCACCGCGACCGCCTGGGGACCGGCCAGCGGCTGATTGGCGTACCGGTCAGCCTTCATGGCGTCGGCCAGGTCGAGGACCTCGATCAGCTCGGCCGGCGAGAGGTCGTCGTCGCGCAGGAAGTGCCGAACCATCACGCCTCCTTCACGCTGGCGAGAACTGATGGCAAGGCATCGATGAAGGTCGCGGCCTGATCGGCAGCGAGCACGAGGGGTGGTGCCAGCCGCAGCGCATCCGCGGACACCGGGTTGACGATGAAACCGGCGTCGAGCGCCGCTACGGATACCTCGGTTGCGATTCGTTCGGTGAGCTCGACGGCCAGGAGCAAGCCGCGGCCGCGGACACCGGCCACGAGCGGATGACCGAGGGCTTCCACGCCGTGCCGGATCTGGTCGCCGACCTTGCCCACGTTGTCCAGCAGCCCGTCCCGCTCGACGGTGTCCAACACCACGAGACCGGCGGCAGCGGCGACCGGGTTGCCGCCGAACGTCGACCCGTGCGAACCCGGTCCGAGCAGGTCGGCCGCGGAACCGAGGCCGAGGCACGCTCCGATCGGCACGCCACCACCGAGGCCTTTGGCGACGGCGACGACGTCCGGCCGGACGCCGTCATGCTGATAGGCGAACCATTCGCCGGTCCGGCCAACACCGGTCTGCACCTCGTCGAGGACCAACAGTGCCCCGTGTCGGCGGGTGATGTCTCGGGCCGCAGTGAGATACCCGGCCGGCGGCATCCGCACACCCGCCTCGCCCTGGATCGGCTCGAGAACGACAGCGGCTGTCTCCGCGTCGACTGCCTCACCAAGAGCGGCTGCGTTGCCGTACGGCACATGCACAACGCCGCCCGGCAACGGCTTGAACGGCTCCCGGATGGCCGGCTTGCCGGTCAGCGCGAGCGACCCCATCGTCCGGCCATGGAATCCGCCTTCGGCAGCGACGATCTTCGGCCGGCCGGTCCGGCGGGCGATCTTGAAAGCCGCTTCGAGCGCCTCGGTTCCCGAGTTGGCAAAGAAGACGCGGCCGTGGTGGGCACCGCTCACTTCGAGCAGCCGCTCGGCCAAGGCGACCTGCGGCGGCGTCGCGAAGAAGTTCGACACCTGGCCCAGAGTGCGTAGCTGATCTGTTACGGCAGCGACCAACGCCGGGTGTCCATGGCCCAGCACGTTGACAGCAAGGCCGCCGAGCAGGTCCAGGTAACGGCGGCCGTCCTCGTCCCACACATAGCATCCCTCGCCGCGGACGAGCACCCGCCGCGGCCTGCCATACGTTCGCATCACCGTGCGCTCGTAACGCTCGATCATGCTCGGGCTCATCGTGGCACCACCATCGTTCCCACCCCTGCGTCGGTGAAGACCTCGAGCAGAAGCGCGTTCGGGAGCCGCCCGTCCACGATCGTCGCCTCCGGCACCCCGCCCCGCACGGCCCGCAGGCACGCAGTCATCTTCGGAACCATGCCGGTGTCCAGGCTGGGCAGCATTCGCTCCAACTCGTCCGCATCGATCTCGGTGATCACGTCGGTGGTCTCCGGCCAATCCCGGTAGAGCCCGGCCACGTCGGTGAGGACCACCAGCTTCTCTGCGCCCAGGGCCACGGCCAGCGCCGCCGCGGCGGTGTCGGCGTTGACGTTGTGCACGACGCCGTCCGGGTCTGGCGCGACCGAGGAGACAACCGGGATGCGTCCGCCATCGACCAGATCCAGTACCTGCTCCGGCCGCACCCGCACGACGTCGCCGACCAGGCCGATGTCCACCGGTTCACCGTCGACGACCGCACCCCGGCGTTCCGCGGTGAACAGACCGGCGTCTTCGCCGGACAGGCCCACCGCGAACGGCCCATGCTGGTTGATCAGCCCCACCAGCTGTCGGCCGACCTGCCCGACGAGGACCATCCGGACCACATCCATCGCCTCGGGGGTGGTGACCCGCAGGCCAGCGCGGAACTCGCTCTCGATTCCCAACCGGCCGAGCATGCGCGAGATCTGCGGTCCGCCGCCGTGCACGATGACGGGTTTGAGGCCCGCCAACCGCAGGAAGACCACGTCATCGGTGAACGCCTTGGCCAGCCCGTCGTCGGTCATTGCGTTGCCGCCGTACTTCACCACGACGACCTTGCTGTGGAACCGTTCCAGCCAGGGAAGGGCCTCGACCAGGGTTGCGGCCTTGGTGAGGGCTTGGTCGTGCGTCGTCGTGCTCATGTCGAGTACGCCGAGTTCTCGTGTACGTAGTCGTGCGTCAGGTCCGTCGTCAGGATCGTCGCAGCGGCGTTGCCGGCCTTGAGATCTGCGGTGACGGTGACCGCGCGCCCGGACAGGTCGACCGACTCCCGCCGCTCTCCGATCGCGCCGTTGCGGCATACGGTCACGCCGTTGATGACGACGTCGACTGCCGCCGGGTCGAACGCTGCGTCGGTGGTACCGATCGCCGCGAGCACTCGTCCCCAGTTCGGATCGCCTCCGAAGATCGCGCACTTGAACAGGTTGCTGCGCGCAACGGACCGCGCGACCGTAAGCGCTTCTTGTTCGGCAGCGGCATGGACGACCTCGATCTCGATCTGGTGGTGGGCTCCTTCTGCGTCGGCCCACAGCTGACGAGCGAGGTCGGCGCAAAGCTCATTGACGGCCGCGGTCAGCTCGCTCTCGGATGGCTCGACGCCTGAAGAACCGCTCGAAAGCAGCAGGACCGCGTCGTTGGTGGACATGCAGCCGTCGGTGTCCAGCCGGTCGAACGTCACCGCGCTCGCGGCCCGCAGCGCGCGGTCCAGAGTTGCGGCATCGGCCACCGCGTCGGTCGTCAGCGTGACGAGCATGGTGGCGAGCGAAGGTGCCAGCATGCCGGCCCCCTTGGCCATCCCCCCGACAACCCAGCCGTCTCCGTGCACCACTGCTTGTTTCGGCCGGGTGTCCGTCGTCAGGATCGCGCCGGCCGCCGCGGCGCCGCCGTCGCTGCTCAGCTCCGCGACGGCCTTGCGGATGCCGTCCGCCAGCTTTTGCCGGTCGAGCAACTCGCCGATCAAACCGGTGGAGCACACAGCGACGTCGACTGCCCCGATGTCGAGGAGTTCGGCGACTAGCTCTGCGCTGGCGTGCGTGGTCTGGAACCCTTCCGACCCGGTGTAGCAATTGGCGCCGCCGGAGTTCAGGACGACGGCGGCTAGCCGCCCGTCGGCGGCAGCCTGCTGGGTCCAGAACACCGGGTTCGCTTTGCAGCGGTTGGAGGTGAACACCGCAGCGGCGTCCTTGCGTGGGCCGTCGTTGACGACCACGGCGATGTCGGGGCGGCCGCTGGGCTTGAGCCCGGCCGTCGCTCCGGCGGCCCGGAATCCGGCTGCGGCGGTGACACTCATGGCGCCACTCCGGCGGTTGGCAGGCCAGTCGTCTCGGGGAACCCAAGGGCAATGTTGGCGCACTGGATGGCGGCGCCCGCAGTCCCTTTCGTGAGGTTGTCGATCGCCGCCACCGCTACGAGACGGCCGGCGCGTTCGTCCACCGCCACCTGGATATGCGCCGTGTTGGCACCGAGAACGGCCGCTGTGGAGGGCCAGCTGCCTTCAGGCAACAGGTGGACGAACGGCTCGTCGTCATAGGCCTGCGCCCACGTGGCCCGCACCTGGTGGAAGTCCGCCCCCGGCACCAGCCGGGCGGTGGTCGTCGCCAGGATTCCGCGTGCCATGGGGACAAGCGTGGGTGTGAACGACAGGGTCACTGGTGCGTTTGCCGCGGCCGTCAGGTTCTGCTCGATCTCCGGGATGTGTCGGTGGACGCCGGCGACCGCGTACGGGGTCGCCGAGCCCAGGATCTCGCTGGCCAGCAGGTGCGGCTTGAGCCCTCTACCGGCGCCCGACGTCCCGCACGCCAGCACGGCAACCAGATCGGTCGGCTCGATCACGCCGGCTGCCAGCCCCGGAGCGAGCGCGAGAGTGATGGCGGTGACATTGCAGCCGGGCACGGCAATTCGCCGGACGGCGTTCAGCGCGGTGCGCTGCTTGCCCGAAGGGGTCACCAGCTCGGGGAGTCCGTATGGCCAGCTACCCACGTGGACGGTGCCGTAGAACTGCCGCCACGCGGTAGCGTCGGTCAGCCGGTGGTCGGCGCCACAGTCGATGACCAGCGCCTCGCCCGGCAATTCCGCAGCGACAGCGCCGGATTCTCCATGCGGTAAGGCCAGGACGACGACGTCATGGCCGTCCAACGTCGAGCCGGTCGTCGGTTCCAGTACGCGATCGGCGAGATCGACGAGCTGCGGGTGATGCGAGCCGAGCCGGTTACCCACGCTGGCGTGTGCGGTGATGGCCCCTACCTCGAGCTCGGGGTGCTGCAGCGCGAGCCGGAGCACCTCGCCGCCCGCGTATCCGCTGGCGCCGGCTACCGCCACCCTGAGACCCACAGCGCATGAGTATGCCGAGATCGGCAAGGTCATGCAAACGGCGTCAGGCTTCCAGCACGGCGAAATCCGACGATGACGATCACTGCGGATGAGAGGCAGCAGAGAGGAACGCTGTGACGATCTCGCAGAAGCCCTCGGGATCCTCCCAGAAGAACAGATGCCCGAGGTCGGGCAGGATCGTCAACTGAGCGTTCGGGATTCGCTCGGCGAGCAACTGGCTGTTCCGCGGATCGACGACGGTGTCGGCCGCGCCGTGCAACACCAGTGTCGGCGCCTGGATGCTGGCCTGGCGCATACCGCCGCTGTAGCGCGCCCCCGCGGCCGCCATTGCGGCCCAGGCCGCCGGGTCGCTCGGCCGCCGTCGCTGGTGTGCGATGAGCCGCTCGACGAGCTCTGGACGAGTCTGCACCGTCTGAGCGGACAACGCGTTCTCGACGTGCCGTCGCAGCGCAACCTCGCGCGGGAGGTGACCAGTGGCCGCCATCAGCTGAACCGAGGAGGCTGGCATTGCGTACGCATACGGCCAGCCCGGCGTTGTGCAGGCCAGGACCAGCCGGTTGACTCGCTCCGGATGTTCGATGGCCAACTCCTGCGCCACCATGCCGCCCAGGCTGGTCCCCAAAACGTGCCCCCGCCGAACCCGTGCCGCATCCATGACCCGTACGACGTCGTTCGAGAGGTCCGCGACCGTCACCGAGTCGGCCAGCACGTCGCTGCGCCCGCTGCCTCGGTTGTCCACCAGCAGCAGCCGGAACCGTCGCTGCAAACGGCGGGTCACCGGGGCCCATCCGGAGCGGTCGAAGCCGAGGCCCTGGATCAGGACCAGCCATTGGCGCCGGAAATGCAGCGCGCCACGGCGTTCGTAGGCGATCCGCAGACCACGTCCGCGGGTGTACCGGGTTCTTGCCACCGCCTAGTTCACACTGCGCAATACGGCGCCGGTGCGCCGCCGTGCCTCCGCGACGGCAGCGTCGCGCGCGGTACTCGTCTCCTCGACTGTGAGCGTGCGGTCTGGCGCCCGAAAACGCAGCGCGTAAGCGAGCGACTTGCGGGCGTCGCCGACCTGCGGGCCCTCGTAGACGTCGAACAGCCGTATCGACTCCAACAACTCACCAGCACCAGAGCGCAAGGCAGCTTCCACATCGGCGGCTGGCACGTTGGCGGAAACCACCAGCGCCACGTCCTGGGTGGCCACCGGGTAGGTTGCCACGGCCGGCGCCGGCCCCGGCGTGTCGACTGCGCCGAGTAGACCCGTTTCGAGTTCCATCGCCACCGTCCGGTCCGGCAGCCCGAACGCCTGGACGACCCGCGGATGCAACTCGCCCGCATGACCAACAAGGGTCTCCCCGACATATAGCCCGGCACACCGCCCGGGATGCCACGGCGCGTGCTCGTCGGGCCGGATCATCAGCTCCACTCGCGCAGCTGCGGCGATGTCCCGAGCGGCCTGCACCGCGTCCGCCCAGGACACCTGCCGTGCCGCACCCCACCAGCCGGCGGGCTCCCAGTTGCCGGCCGCGGCGATCGCAACGCGATGCGGTTGTGCGGGGACTGCCGCGAAGAGTGCCGCGACCTCCTCGTCGGTTGGGCGCCGGTCCACCCGCAGTCGTGGCAGCGCGGGCAGCGGTCCAGGTCCAGGCCGGAACACGAGGCCGGACTCGAAGATCGCGACGTCGGCGAAACCTCGGCCCACATTCCGCTTCAGGGTCGCCAGTAATCCGGGCAGCAGCGTCGTGCGCAGGAACGGTTCCCCGTCTGAGAGCGGGTTGGCGAGCCGGAGCGCCCGGCGGCGTGGGTCGTCGGTAGGCAGGCCGAGTGCCTCGAAGTCGTTCGGCCCGATGAACGGGTAGGACGGGGCCTCGATATACCCGGCCGATGCAACCGCCCGCTCGATGCGTCGCCGCAGCCGCTGCGCGAACGTAATCCCGCGCCCGGGCGGGGCAACCGGCAGTACGGACGGGATGGCGTCGTATCCGTGCAGCCGGGCAACCTCCTCGACCAGGTCAAATGGCTGGACGAGGTCCGGCCGCCACGTTGGCGGAACCATGCTGAGTCGCCCAGCGTCCAGCGGAGTCACCCGGCAGCCCACGGCCGCAAGCAGCCCAGCCACCTCTTCGGCCGGGTAGTCCACCCCGACCACTCGGCTCGGCAGATCCGAGTCGATCTCGATCGCGGCTGGTTCTGAGGCCGATCCGACGGCCGTGGCACCGGGTTCGGCACGCGCGCCGCCGAGCTGCGCTAGCAGGTCGACGACCCGGGTAGCGGCGACGAGGGGTAACGCCGGGTCCACTCCGCGCTCGAAGCGCCGGGATGCCTCGCTGGGCAGCTTGTGGCGTCGGGCCGTCCGGGCAATACCGGTCGCCTCGAAGTTCGCCGCCTCGATCACGATCGATCGGGTGGACGGGCCCATCTCGGTGCTCTCGCCACCCATCACGCCGGCCAGTCCGATCGGGCCGGTGTCGTCGGTGATCAGCAGGTCGTCCGGGTCGAGGTCGCGGACGGCGCCGTCGAGAGTCGTGAGCTTCTCTCCGGGGTTTGCCAGGCGTACCACGATCGGGCCGACCAGGGCGTCGAGGTCGAATCCATGGATCGGTTGGCCCAGTTCGAGCATGACGTAGTTGGTGACGTCGACGGCCAGGGAGATGGGCCGCATGCCGGCCAGCTGGATCCGCCGCTGCAGCCAGCGTGGGCTGGCCGCGTCAGCCTCCAGACCGGTCACCGTTCGCGCGACGTAGACAGGGCAGCGATCTGCATCCTCGACAACGACCGGGGATCCCGCAGAACCGTCGAGATCTGGTTCAGTGCCGCCTGGATCGGTCAGCGGCACGCCGTAGGCAGTGGCAACCTCGCGCGCGATCCCGCGCATGGACAGGCAGTACCCGCGGTCGGGCGTGACAGCGATGTCAAGGACATCGTCGCGCAGATGCAGAACGGCCGCGGCGTCGTCGCCCGGCCTTCCCTCGTCTGACCGCAGCACGACGATCCCGGTGTGGTCCTCGCCGACCCCCAGCTCGCGAGCCGAGCAGATCATGCCGTCGGAGATATGGCCGTAGGTCGGTCGAGCCGTGATCTCGACCCCGCCGCTCAGCACTGCCCCCGGGAGAGCAACGACGACGAGGTCCCCCTCGACGAAGTTGTGTGCGCCGCACACGATGCCCTGTGGTTCCGGCTCGCCGATATCGACGTGGCACCACCGGATCGTCTTGCCGTTCGAGTGGGTCTCGACTGCGATGTCATCGACGCGGCCCACGACAAGGGGCCCGCGGATGTCACTGCCAGCATGGTGGACGGTCTCGACTTCGAGGCCAGCCCTGAGCAGACGGGCAGCGATGTCCCGGGCCCTTTCGGCCGGCGGGAGGTCGACGTACTCGCCTAGCCACGAGACCGGGACCAGCATCAGATCTCCATCCCGAATGCCGAAGCGAACCGCACGTCACCCTCGACCAGGTCGCGCATGTCCTCGACTCCGTGCCGGAACATCAAGGTGCGTTCCAGGCCCATCCCGAACGCGAACCCGGTGTACCGGTCTGGGTCGATGCCACACGCGACGAAGACCCGGGGGTTGACCATGCCGCAGCCGCCCCACTCGATCCAACCCTCGGACGAACAGGTGCGACATGGCCGACCCGGATTGCCGACCGAAGCACCGCGGCAGACGAAACACTGCAGGTCCATCTCGGCGCTCGGCTCGGTGAACGGGAAGTACGACGGCCGCAGCCGCGTCGTGATCCCCTCACCGAACATTGCCTCCGCGAAGTGGTCGAGCGTGCCCTTGAGATGGGCCATCGTGATGCCCTCGTCGACGGCGAGGCCCTCGACCTGGCTGAACACCGGTGTGTGGGTGGCGTCCAGTTCGTCGGTGCGGAATGTCCGCCCGGGGCAGATGACGTAAATCGGCGGCGTGCGCTCGAGCATGGTCCGAGCCTGCACCGGTGACGTGTGGGTACGCAGCACCAGGCCGGAGTCCTCGCTATCGACGAAGAACGTGTCCTGCATGGTGCGGGCCGGGTGGTCTGGGCCGATGTTGAGGGCGTCGAAGTTCAGCCACTCGGCCTCGACCTCTGGCCCCTCGGCGACCTCCCAGCCCATGGCGACGAAGACATCCGCGACGCGTTCCTGGATGGTCGTGAGTGGGTGCCGTGCCCCCTGGGGTTGACGATCCCACGGCAGTGTGACGTCGACAGCCTCCTCCACGAGGACCCGCTCATCTCGCTCGGCTTCGAGGACGGCCTGCCTCGCGCTGATGGCGTCCGCCAGATCCCGGCGGGCCGCACCTACCCGCTGGCCGGCATCCTTGCGGGCCTGTGGCGGAAGCGCGCCGATCTCACGATTGGCCAGCGCAAGCGGCGAGCGGTCGCCAGTGTGAGCGAGCCGAACCTCCTTGAGCGCGTCGAGGTCGGCTGCTGCTGCGATTTCCACGAGCCCTTCATCGCGCATACGGGCGACCTCCTCCGGATGCAGCGGGGTCACCTCGACGGGGTCGTAATCGCTGTTTGGCGCGGACATGTGCCTCGTTACCTACGTCGTGACGCGGGACCCGCCCGAGTCTAGGAGGCGCAACTCCCGGTCGCTCAACGGTGGCGTCAACTCGGCCGGTGGCGGTGGGCGGTTGCGGATGCGTAGAGGCAGATGGCGGCGGCCGCCGCAATGTTCAAGCTTTCGGCCCGGCCGTGTATCGGCACCCGGATTGCGCGGTCTGCTGACTGGACGACGGCCTCGGGCAACCCGCGGGCCTCGTTGCCGAACAGCCAGGCGGTCGGAGCGGCAAGCAAGCCGGCCTCGGCCGCCTCGTCCAGGTCGGTTTGCGCGGCTCCGTCGGCCGCCACGATGGATGCGCCGCGATGTCGCAAGGCCGCAATGACCTCACTCACGTCGACGTCAACGACGATCGGCAGGTGGAACAGGCTGCCCGCTGTCGCGCGTACGCATTTGCCGCCGAGCGGGTCCACCGATTCGCCGGCAAGTATCACCGCGTCGGCGCCTGCGGCATCGGCGCACCGGATCAGGGTCCCGGCGTTGCCGGGATCACGGGCATCGACGAGCACGGCCACCAGCCTCGGCATGGATCCCAATCCGTCGGCGAGCGGCACCGTCAAACGACGGCATACGGCGACCACCCCTTGCGGTGTCACGGTCTCCGACAGCGAGCCGAGCGCGTCGTCATCCGCAAGCCGTATCCGCACCGGCGCCGCGCCGAGAACATCCGCGTATCGGGACGCCGCTGCCGGCGTGGCGAACACCTCGCTCAGCAGGTCCGGCCGGGCGATCGCCTCCCGTACCGCCTGGGGACCTTCGGCGAGGAAGAGCCGGGCCTTCTCACGACCTGGCCGGCGGCGCAGCTTGCGCGCCTCCCGCACCGGCTTTGACCGTTCGGTCAACACCGGCGAACGCCGTCGCTCACCCCGACGACTCGGGCGAGCCGATCGGACCTGCTCAGGTGACCGGAGCGTTGCGGTCGGCGGGCAGGGCAGCCCGCGCAGTCTCGACGAGTGAGGCGAAGGCAGCCGGATCGTTCACTGCGAGATCGGCGAGGATCTTGCGGTCGACCTCGACCTCGGCGAGCCGAAGACCCTGGATGAACCGGTTGTAGGTCATGCCGTTGGCTCGCGCGGCGGCGTTGATGCGCGTGATCCACAGCTGCCGGAAGTCGCCCTTGCGCTGCTTGCGGTCTCGGTAGGAGTAGACGAGGGAGTGGGTGACCTGCTCCTTCGCCTTGCGGTAGAGCCGCGAGCGCTGCCCTCGGTAGCCGCTGGCCTGTTCGAGGACCTCACGGCGCTTCTTGTGGGCGTTGGCCGCCCGCTTCACGCGTGCCACTGGTACTCCCTGCTGATCCGGGCCCGGCGGCCCGAGATGTCATCGTCTATTTGCCGAGCAGGCTCTTGATCCGCTTTCGGTCGGCTGCCGAGACCTCGGTGCGGCCGGCCAGGCGTCGGGTGCGGGTGGTCGACTTGTGCTCGAAGTTGTGCCGACGGTTCGCCTTCTGCCGCATGATCTTGCCGGTGCCCGTGATGCGGAACCGCTTGCTGGACCCGCTGTGCGTCTTCATCTTCGGCATGACTGCCGGATCTCCTTGTCGTTGTGTCGTGTTCAGCCGGCGTCGGCCCGCTTTTCGGCCTTCTGCGCGGCAGCGGCCGCTCGACTCGCGGCCCGTTCCTCACGCTCGGCCTTGTCGTCGGCCTCTCGCTGGGCGATTCGTCGTTCCCGTTTGGCTTCGCGTTCGGCCCTTGCGTCCGCCTTCTTCCGGTGCGGCCCCAGCACCATGATCATGTTCCGGCCGTCTTGCTTTGGCGCCGACTCGACGAAGCCCAGCTCCGCGACGTCGGTCGAGAGCCGCTGTAGCAGGCGAAACCCGAGTTCGGGCCGGGACTGCTCCCGTCCCCGGAACATGATCGTGACCTTGACCTTGTCGCCATCGGCCAGGAACCGTTCCACGTTGCGCTTCTTCGTCTCGTAGTCGTGCGTGTCGATCTTTGGCCGGAGTTTCTGCTCTTTGATCAGGACATGTGACTGGTTCCGACGGGCCTCGCGGGCCTTCATCGCAGACTCGTACTTGAACTTGCCGTAGTCCATGAGCTTGGCTACCGGCGGCTGCGCCGACGGCGCCACCTCGACCAGGTCGAGGTCTGCCTCTTGCGCCAGCCGGAGTGCGTCCTCGGTGCTGACGATTCCGACCTGCTCGCCGTTGGGGCCGACGAGCCTGACTTCGCGAACGCGGATCCGATCGTTGATGCGGGGCTCTACGCTGATGCCGTCCTCCTAGGTGCTGTTGATTCGGTTCGACCGGCGGGCCAACGGCAACCATACGAAACAGGCCCCCGCGGCACGCGCACGCGAAGGCCATCCCATCGACTCGGTGCCCGTCAAGACGGGCACCGGACCGGACCCGACGGCCGGGCCGGCCGGTGCGGGTGGGAGAGACTCCACTTGCGCCTCGCCGGTCCAGGGAACCCGACGAGTCGGTCAGTGCGCAAGGATAACACCGAGCAACGTGCCGGATACAGCCGCGAACTGGGCCAACCGGTCGATCGTGGCGACGCCTGGGCCCTCTCGGCCAGCGGAGCGGCTCGTGTAGTCAGGCCCCTCGCCCAAGCGAGGGGTCCAACTGGGCGCCGATTCGTGCTAGGAAGGTGCCGATCTCGAATCGGTGCGTACTCACATCGGAGCGGTCATGGGGACAACTGTGCTTTCCCGCAAATGGGTCGTCGGTGTGGCCATCACCATCGTTGCGGCCGGGGCTGCCGCCGGCAGCAGCGGTGCAGCGGCCTCGCCAGATTCGGCTTTCACGCTGGGGCCCGAAGTCAAGGTCAGCTCACCCAGCACGCTGACCGGGTGCCCGTTCGGCGCCTCTGCGGACTTCGAAGCTGCCTACGACAACGCCGAGGTCGAGCCGCAGGTCGCGGTGAACCCGACCAATCCCAACGAGGTCACGGGCGTCTCGCAGCAAGACCGCTGGCCCGACGGTGGCGCCCGCGGGCTGACTTCGTGGATGTCTGGCACCGGCGGCACGAGCTGGAGCAAGTTGGTGGACGTGCCCTGGAGCGCCTGCCAGGGCGGTCCCGAACGCTTCGGCCGCGTCACTGACCCGTGGGTGTCCTACGACAAGGCAGGCAACCTGTACTTCATTGGCCAGCCGATCGACTCGGCCGCCCTCGGCATCTCAGCTATGTCGGTCACCACGTGGGACCGCGACCGTGAGCAGTGGCGGGACCCACAGATCCTGATCGAGGATACCGGCGACCGGTTTGTGTTAAACGACAAGGTTTCGATCACCGGTGACCCCACGCGTGCGGGCTACGCCTACGCAACCTGGCTCCGTTTCCGCCACCCGGCCGACGAACGCAATGCCCCGGTCGCGGACTTCCATTCGTTCGCGTTCCGTGGCGATCCGATGATCTCGCGCACCACAGACGCCGGTGAAACCTGGTCGGAGCCGGTTCAGATGCGCAAGTCAAACACGTACCTGCAGGGAAACCAGATCGCCGTCGGACCCGACGGCACGCTCTACAATGTGGCCGCGAACCTGTTCACCGGGGCGATCGCCACAGAGCAGACCGTCTACATGAGCGTGATGCGATCGAACGACGCGGGGCTGCACTGGTCGGCGCCGGTGAAGATCGCGCCGATTCGGTTTGCGCAGCTGTTCGTTCCAGACGACAACTTCCCGATCCGCGCCGAGGATTATTTGCCGGACATCGCGATCGACCCGACCAATGGCGACATCTACGTCGTGTGGGCTGACGGGCTTGGCACGCCGATCAACAGGGTCGTCATGGCCAAGTCCACGGACGGCGGGCGGCACTGGAGCGGTCCGACCGTGGTTTCGACGGGCGGTCCGACCGTGCAGGCGTACAACCACTCGATCGAGGTCACCGAGGACGGCACTGTGGTGCTCACGTACTACGACGACCGCAACAACGTCCTAGGCGACGGGGTCGCAACCACGGACGTGTGGCTGCGGCATTCCCATGACGGTGGACAGACGTGGGAACCCGAGCAGCACTTGCACGGCCCATTTGACCACTACCTGGCGCCGACCTCGTTCTTCACGCCCGGACAGCCCCGCGGCCTGTTCCTCGGGGACTACATGGGGCTCGAGGCGATCGGCAACGACGTCATTGCGTTCTTCACGTCGACAATTAGCGACGGCGCGGACGTGTGGTCGCGGGTCGCGGAGCACTCATAGGAGGCATTGCCACTTTCACCCACGTCCCGTGTCGTGGCTCGGGTTCATTCAGAGCTGGCCCGACGCGGTCCAGTCGCCGGCGAGCGCCTGAAGGTGGGCGCCCTCGACAGCGAACATCACCGGCCCGGCAAGATCCACGACGATCGCACCCGCACCCTGGTCGAGTGCGGCGGCCGCGACCGCCGACGCTGGCGCCGGCACCGGCCGGGCGTCCGGTTGCCATCGTCGGAGCGATTCGAGCGACGTGAATGCGAGCAACCCGCGCCGGCCATCTAGGCCCGTCGTCGAGACGGTCGCCATGTGCGAGGACTTGTCGATGCGCGCACCGCCAGCGGCCATGCCCGTCTCGTCGAGCACGGCCACGACCGGCACGAGCAGCCGGCTCTGCGCCAATGCCGCCAGTACCGCGTCCGGACCGTCCGTCCCGGCGGCATATCCGGCCAGCGCAGCGGCGACGCGCCGATCTGCACTGCCGATGTCAGACATCGCCCCGCCATGTGTAGCCGGTCGGAGGTTCCGGCCCGAGGTCGACGATAGCCGCGACTGGTCCGCCACCTTCCGGCCCCTGATGGGCGGCGGAAACCGAGACGAATACGGCTGGGTCTCCGGTCACGGCGGCCGCCACTCCGCCGACGCAGCTCTTGATCTGCCGGTGCCAGTGCACGTCAGAGTCGTCCAGCATGGCATTGCGGCGGCCACGGACGGTGCCGTCCCCGCTCGCCTCGCACTTGAGGAACACGTTGACCAGCCGCCCGCCCAGGTCAGTCCAGTGCGGCCGCGCCGGCAGGTCGAGCCCGGCGTCCCCGATCGCAGCCCAGATACCGTCGGCGTCGAGCGCGTCGCGCATCACCGCGTGGCCGATCCGGTAGCGGCCGCCGACGCCCCGCACGTTGCCGACGACGACGATCTGAGCCTGGTCCAGCTCGACTCCCGACGAGCACGACGCCACCGCCGAGAACAGGTCGCGGTCGTGCATGACCGCTGAGTCGTCTGGCATCTCGATTTCGCCCAGGGCGACGGCAACTCCGAGCGCGGTGCAGCCGTTGGACAGGTCCATCGACTCGTGGGTGTGCTCGGTCCGCACGGGCTGACCGCGGGACTTGGCATCGCGGATGGTGTGGATGGTCAGCAGCGGCGTCTTGGTCTGGACGTAGTGCACGTCGGCCGGATCGGTAATTCCGGCCTTTGCCATCGCGATGTGGACTGCGGTGGCTACCTTCTCGATCATGCCGTGCCGACCGATCTCCTCCGGCTTGATCGGCTCGCTCATCGCGTAGCCGACGGTGATCCGTGGTTCGTCGCTCGGTGCCGTCCGTTCGCCGGGCACCGTCGCAAAAACGGTCGCATGCGGGCTGATCACGCCGTCGGTCCCGCCGGACCACACGATCGGGACCTGCTGCACCTCGTTCGCCGTTCTGGTTCCTCGGGCGATCAGCACCTCGCGGAACGCGCGGTCGGCGATGATCCGGGTGTAGTCGTTCACGCCACCGTTGCCTTCGGTCTTGCCGACTATGCCCACGACCCGGTCCGCGTCGAGCACCCCGGCGTCGATCAGGTCCGCGAGCCCGGACGCGTCGCTGACGGTGCGGAGCGGGACCTTGCGCACCTCGACAGGCTCGGGCACCGGCTCCTCCTCAGGGCTCGACGATCGTGCCGGCCATTCCCGCCACGGCGTCCGAGATCCGCTCGAGCGATGTGATCACCGTACGGGCTCCGCCGGTTTCGACGAACCGGCACGCGGCCTCGACCTTGGGGCCCATGCTGCCGCTGCCGAAGTGACCGTCCTGCGCATATTTGCGCAGCTCGTGAACGGCGACCCGATGCAGAGGTTGTTCCGTCGGCGTCCCGTACCCGAGCACGACGTGGTCGACGTCGGTCGCGATCACCAGGAGGTCGGCGTCAAGTGTCCGGCCGAGCACCGCCGCTGCGAGGTCCTTGTCGATGACGGCCTCTACGCCGCGGAGCGTCCCGTCCTCGGCGCGCACGATGGGTACACCGCCGCCACCGGCGCCTACGACGACGAAACCCACCTTCAGCAGCGCCGCAATCGCCGGGGCGTCGAGCACTGCGCGGGGCTCTGGGGATGCGACGACCCGGCGCCAGCCCCGTTCGCCCCGGTCCTGCCAGGACTGGCCGTGCTCGATCATCACCCTGGCCTGGTCGCCTGGAAGGTACCGCCCGATCGGCTTGGTCGGATGCGTGAATGCGGGGTCATCGGCGTCCACCAGGGTCCGGCTGACGACGGCGCCGACCGGCCGAGTCGCCCCGATCTCGGCCAGGCTTCGCTCCAGCGCGTTGAGCAGGACGAAGCCGAGGGTGCCCTGGGTCTGCGCACCGCACCAGTCCAGCGGCACGGGCGGCACCACCGATGCGGCGATCTCGTTTTTGACCAGCAGATTGCCGACCTGTGGGCCGTTGCCGTGGGTGATCACGACGTCGTGGCCGTCCGCCACGACGGCAGCAATCCGGTCGGCCGCGACGGCGATCGCCGCGATCTGGTCCTCGGGCCGGGCCCGGCCGCCGGGCGCCGTCATGGCGTTGCCCCCCAGCGCGATGAGTACGCGCACCTCGCGACTCTAAGCCTCGCCCGATGCGAGCCAGGCGCGCACCGAGTCGTCGTGCTGACCCAGAACGGGTGGCGGCAGGTGCGTCGTGCGGCCACCCGGGTGCCGACGGTCGTCGAACCGCAGCGGTGGACCCGGCAGTTCGATACGACCGAGGACGGGGTGGTCGACGGTGATCACCAGGCCCTGCGACTGAGTCTGTTTCCACTCGTACACCTCGTTCAGCGAACGCACCCGCCCTGCAGGGATGCCCACGCCGTCCAGCCGCTCGAGCCACGTGGCGCCGGGCTCAGCGGCCAGGGCGGCATCGATCGCGGCCAGTAGGGAGTCGCGGTGCGCCACCCGGTCGCGGTTGGTCGCGAACCGAGGATCGTCGGGGTCCAGGCCCACCACCGGGGCAAACACCCGCCACTGCGCCTCGCTGCCGACCGCGATCTGGATCGGACCATCCGCGGCGTGGAACAAGCCGTAGGGCGCGATTGACGGATGGTGATTGCCCGGCCCCTCCGGCACTTCGTGGGCCACGGTCCACCGAGTGCCCTGGAACGCATGCACGCCGACGATCGCGGCGAGCAACGACGTTCGCACGATGGCTCCTCGCCCGGTGCGTTCCCGTTGGAGCAACGCAGCAAGCACGCCGAACGCACCGTACATTCCCGCCAACAGATCGCCGATCGGCAGACCGACCCGGGTGGGTTTTCCGGGCGGGCCGGTCATCGACATCAGACCCGCCTCGCCCTGGGCGATCTGGTCGTAGCCAGCCCTGCCGGCTTCAGGACCGTCGTGCCCGAAGCCGGTGATGGACAAGACCACCAGACGCGGATTGAGCGCATGTAGCCGCTCTGGCCCGAAGCCGAGACGATCGAGGACGCCTGGGCGAAAGTTCTCCAGCAGCACATCGGCCCGGCGGACGAGTCCGATGAGCACCTCGCGCCCGTCGTCGGTCTTGAGGTCCGCGGTCACGGACTCCTTGTTTCGGTTACAGGACAGGAAATAGGTCGATATCGGTTCGTCTGTGGGTCCGACGAACGGCGGTCCCCATCCGCGCGAGTCGTCGCCGGTCCCCGGCGTCTCGACCTTGACGACGCGCGCGCCGAGGTCGCCAAGCATCATGCCGGCGTGCGGACCGGCCAGCGCTCTGGTCAGATCGACGACGAGGTATCCAGCTAGGGGTCCTTGGTCACGGTTCTTGGCCATGTTCGGCAGCCTAGGCACACCTCGACACGTCGGTCTGCTGCGCCGCGGCTGTGGCTGGAGTGACCGAAGGCCCCGGGCTCAGGCTGCTGCAGACATGCGGTGGGGACCGTCGACGGCTCATCTGGTAATCATGCGAACGTGGTGTCCCCCGCACCAACCGACCGTCCGCCAGCGACCCGCGGCGTCCGGGCGGACCTTCGTCATCGCCTCGAGGCCGCGACAAAGGCGTACGACGTTCCGCTCGCGGTGATCGAGATGGATGCGTGGGACGCGAACGCGGCCGACTTGGTACGGCGAGCAGGGGCGGTGCCGATCCGGGTCGCCAGTAAGTCGGTGCGCAGCCGCGACCTGCTGCGTGATGTGCTCGGTCGTGACGGCTTCTCTGGTGTTCTCGCCTTGACCCTGCCCGAGGCGTTGTGGCTCGTCGGCACCGATGTGAGCGACGACGTCCTCGTCGGCTATCCCACCGCCGACCGCGGGGCGTTGTTCCGGTTGATGCAGGACGAGCAGCTCGCCGCGAGCGTGACGATCATGGTCGACGACGTCGCACAGCTCGACCTGATCGACGCGGTTTCGTCGCCACACCAACGCGAAACCGTTCGGATCTGCATCGAGCTGGACTGTTCCTGGTGGCTCGGCAGAGGGCGGGTCCGGATCGGCGCCCGACGCTCTCCGCTGCACTCCCCCGAGTCACTCGCTCGACTGGCTCGGATCGTCACCGACCGGCCCGGCTTTCGGCTGGTCGGCATCATGGCCTACGAGTCCCAAATCGCCGGCGTGCCCGACGTCTTCCCGGGCCGCGCCAGCTACGGGCGGCTGGTGCGCTGGATGAAACGCCGGTCCGCGCGCGAGCTACGGGAGCGGCGCGCGGCAGCCGTCGAAGCGGTGCGCGCCGTCGCCGACATCGAGTTCGTCAATGGCGGCGGCACGGGTTCGCTGGAGCGCACGGCGTCGGAGGACGTCATCACCGAGGTGGCCGCGGGGTCCGGTCTGCTGGCGCCGAGGCTGTTCGATCGTTACCGCAACTTCGACCCGCAGCCCGCGTCGTTCTTCGCATTGCCCGTTGTCCGCCGACCGGGTGCCGGTGTGGTCACCGTCCTGGGCGGCGGCTACATCGCCAGTGGTGCGGCCGGACCGGACCGGCTGCCCGTCCCTTGGCTCCCGGAGGGGCTGCGCCTGAACACCGCCGAGGGTGCGGGTGAGGCGCAAACGCCGCTGTTGGGTGCGGCCGCGGACGGCTTGGCCATCGGCGACTGGGTTTGGTTCCGGCACGCCAAGGCCGGCGAGCTCAGTGAGCGGTTCGAGATGATGTATCTCGTTCGCGGCGAGCGCCGGGTCGGAAGCGTCACGACCTATCGTGGCGAGGGCAAGTCGTTTCTGTGACGCTGCTGTCACTCGACGACCTCGGCTCACAGGTGCGCGGGGCCCCCGCCCGTGCCGGGGCCACCCGGGTGTTGGCCATCGACGGTCCTGGTGGCTCCGGGAAGTCGACGCTGGCTGCGCGGCTCGCGAGCGTCCTCGACGCACCCGTCGTCCACATGGACGACCTGTATCCGGGCTGGGACGGGTTGGCGGCCGCAGTACCACTGCTGCGCGAGTGGATCATCGAACCGCTGGCTCAGGGGCGAGCCGTGCGATACCAACGGTATGACTGGTCGCTCGGCGCGTACCGCGACTGGCTCGACCTGCCGCCCGCCGACGTGGTCGTCGTCGAAGGATGCGGGTCCGGCTCGAGGATCATCGCACCGCGCCTGAGCATGCTGCTGTGGGTCGAGGCTCCCCGCGACGTCCGCTTCGCGCGCGGCATCGACCGAGACGGCGAGGCCTGCCGTCCGCTCTGGGAACGCTGGGCCCGTCAGGAGGACGCCCTCTTCTCCGCCGAGCACACCCGTGAACGCGCCGACTATCGCATCGATGGCGCCAGCGACGCCGCGCATGACCTCGCCCGACACGTCGTGTTGCTCGACTGAAGAGCTTGCCGAGCCGGCGATGCAGGCGCACACTCCGAGAGGTCTGACGGGGGTATGCGATGGTGCACCAGAGAACACGGCGAACAAGCTGCGCGCTGAGCGCCCTCGCCCTTACCGCGAGCGCCGCCGTTGCCGTGGCACCTGCCGCTACGGCCGAGCCGGCGACACCGGTGATCTATCCCAGTAGCGCTTCGGCCACCCGGACCGGAGGGTCAGGATTCGACACCTGCACGGCACCGTCGCTGGCCGCGCTTCAGGCGTGGCGGGCCTCGCCATTCCGCACTGTGAACATCTATTTCGGCGGCATCAACCGCGGCTGCGGGCAGCCGAACCTGACCTCGACCTGGGTCCGCCAGGTGGCCCAGATGTCGTGGCGGTTGCTTCCGACCTACGTTGGCCGCCAGCCGTTCTGCATCTTCGGGGCCAAGCCGTACCGGTATACGGCGACGAACGCCGCCTCGTACGGCACCGCTGAGGCGAACGACGCGGTTGCGAAGGCGAGTGCGCTCGGTGTTCGCCGCGGCAGCGCGCTCTATGCCGACGTCGAGCACTACGACCGAACGGAACCGTCCTGCACGACCGCGGTCCGGCGATATGTGTCGGCATGGACGAAGACCCTGCACGCCAACGGATATCTCGCCGGCGTCTACGTCCACCAGCTCTCCGGGCTGGGCGATCTTTCCGTTGTATACAGCTCGACGAGTTACGCCCGTCCGGACGCCGTGTGGACAGCCCGCTGGGACGGGGATCCGTCGCTGACGAACTGGCCGACCGCTCCTAACACCCAGTGGTCGAACCACCAGCGCGCCAAGCAATACCGCGGCGACCACAACGAGACCTGGGGCGGAGTCACGATCAACATCGACAGCGACTCGCTGGACGCGCCGGTGGCGACGGTCGCATTGCCCTACCAGGTGACGAGCACCACCAGCCTGAACGCCCGGAGCGGGCCGTCAACGTCGTATCCGGTCGTTGCGACGTATGCACCGGGCACGACCATCTCTGTCACCTGCCAGACCTCAGGCCAACGGGTCGGAACCACTCCGGTGTGGGACCGGCTGACCAACGGCGCGTGGGTCGCCGACTACTACGTGTCGACCCCGTCGAATACGACGTACTCGTCCCCGCTGCAGCGTTGCGCGTACCCCGGACAGGTCACCAGCTCCACGCCCCTCAATGCGCGCACGGGACCGGGCACGTTGTACCCGTCGACGGGCTCGCCGCTCCAGCCCGGCGCGCTGGCGTGGGTCATGTGCCAGAAGGCAGGCAGCACAGTCGGCACGTCGTCGGTGTGGAATCGGATGACCGACGGGCGCTGGGTCAGCGACTACTACGTCTCGAACCGCTCGAATACCACGTACAGCGCACCGGTGCCCCGTTGTGCCTAGCGTCGCCAATCCGTGGCGGGGCGCTCACAGCCAGTCGACCGGCGCGGCCGCAGCTCCCCCGGCCAGCGTGGCGTAGCCCGGCCCGCGGTCGAAGAAGGGCTCTTTGCCGGTTAGGGCCGACCGGAGGCGCGCGCGCAGCGCGTCGCTCGCCGGCTCGTCGGCGACGGCGACGTCGACCGGGCCAGTCACCACGACTCCGTAGTCACGGGCAGCCCCGTCGGTGGACACCTTGCGCCAGCGCACGTCACGAAGTACGTCGGCGTAGGGCCGGTCGAGTGGATCGCCCCAACCGCCGCCTCCGGTCGTGCGGATCCGAATGACCTCGCCGGCTCGAACCGGCTCGGCGTCGGCGAGTGCGTCGACATCGCGCTCGGCAGGTCCACCGGGGTCGATAGTCACAGAGAACGGACGTCCCGCCCGGCCTCCGCGCACGCCCCAGCAGGACAGGATCGAGCGGTCCGCGATCGACATGAAGTGGGCATCCCGCAGCATCCGGATGTGCTTCTCGTAGCCGAGCCCGCCGCGATAACGCCCGGCCCCGCCGGAGTCGATGGCCAGGCCGAGTCGCTCCACCACGAGCGGGAAACGCGACTCGCTGAACTCGGTCGGTAGGTTCCGGGAGTCCGGCACGACGTGGATGGTGTCTTCACCGTCGGCGTAGTAGCGGCCGCCCGAGCCTCCGCCGAGCACCTCCCGCATCAAGTAGGGGGCGCCGTCGACGTCGGTCCCGTAGACACCGGTGTAGCGGATCGTCTCCTGGTCGGCCGGCATGCGGCCGCCGACGGCCTTGGCGACCGCACCGGCGAGCACTCCCAGCAGGCGCAGGATCACGAACGTCCGCGCGTTCGTCGGCGCTGGGAACACCGGCGTGAGCAGCGTCCCCGGCGGGGGAAAGCGCATCTCGATCAGCGGGACGACACCCTCGTTGACGTCGAGCTGGGCCATTCGCTCCGGTGACGCGGCCAGATTGCGCAAGATGGGCGCGAGCCATTTCTTCAGGAACGCGCCGTCGGCATAGTTGCCACAGTGGTTGATCGGGCCCTTCGCCTGTGGGCCGGTGCCGGCGAAGTCGATGACCACCCGTCCACCGTCGGCCGACGTTTTCGTCAGTGTGATGCGCTGGGCGTGCAACCTGGGTGGATCGACACCGTCGTGTTCTGCGTAGTCCTCCCAGGTGTACTCGCCGTCCGGAATGGCGGAAAGAATCTCGCGTCGGAACGTCTCGGTGGTGTTGTCGACAATCGCGTCGAAGCACGACTCGACCGCGGCCCTGCCATATCGGTCGAACAGCTCCCCCAGCCGCCTGGTGCCCATCAGGCAGGCCGAGCACTCGGAATCGAGGTCGGCGGCGAGCGACTCCGGCATCCGCGAGTTCCTGGTCATGATCTTCAATGCCGCCTCGTTCGGCGATCCCGCCTGCCACAACCGGATCGGCGGCACCATGAGGCCTTCCTCGAACACGCTGGTCGCGTGCGACGGCATCGACCCGGGCACCGTCCCGCCGATGTCGTCGTGGTGCCCGAATGCCTGCACGAAACCGACGACGTCGCCCTGGTGGTGCACCGGAGCCGTCACGCACAGGTCCGGCAGGTGCCCGATGCCCCCCTCGGAGAGATAGACGTCGTTGTGGAAGAACACGTCGCCCGGAGCCATCGTCTCGATGGGGTAGTCACGGACCACCGGGTGAACCAGGGCAGAGTAGGAGCGCCCAGTCAGCTTCCGCAGGTGTCGGTCGTGGATTCCCGCCCGGTAGTCGTGGGCATCCCGGATCATCGGTGACCGGCTGGTTCGTCCGATCGCCGTCTCGATCTCCATCTCGACCGACGCGAGGTAGCCTCCGACGATTTCCACGAGGACCGGGTCTGGCGGCGGCCCGGTCTCGGGCGTGAGGCGGAATCCGCTCACCGCGCCTCCCGAGAAAGCAGCACGTTTCCGTAGTGATCGACCGTCGCGGTGTAGCCGGGGTGCACGGGGATCGTCGACCCGAACTCCTCCAGCACCGCCGGCCCGGCCACGACGTCGCCAGCACCGAGACGATTCCGGTCGTAGACGTCGGCTGGCATCCACGCCTCGAAGTACACCTCGCGGCTGCCTGTGTACGCCCGACCCGCGCCCGTGCCCGCTGGGATCCGGGCCAGGGACGGCTTGTGGATCGGCCCGACGCCGGTGACGCGCATGTTCACCCATTCGACCTCCTGCCGTGTATCGCTCCGGAAGTCGTAGCCGTAGAGACGCCGGTGGGCGTCGTGAAAGCCATCAGCGACCGCATCGGCCACGTCGGGCGTGAGGGGACCATCGGGAACCTCGACCCGGACCTCGTAGGCCTGGCCGAAATAGCGCAGGTCAGCCGTGCGGACGAACCGCCGCGCGGAGGGTTGGAAGCCCTCGCGGGCCAAGGCGGCGTCCGCCTCATCATGCAGTCGGCCGAAGGTCATGGCCAGAGCGCCGTGCTCCAGCCTCGAATGCCGGCTGACGGCCGTCCGAACATAGTCGTTGCGGACGTCGACCGTGAGCAGTCCATACGCTGACAGGTTGCCGGGGTTGGTCGGTACCACGGCGCTGCGCAGACCCAGCACGTCGACCAACCGGCAAGCCAGGAGTGAACCCGAGCCGCCGAACGACACCAGGGTGAAGTCGCGGATGTCGAGGCCGCGCTTGACGGTGACCTGACGTAGCGCGTTGGCCTGGTTCCAGGCGGATATTTCCAGAATGCCGACTGCACACTCCTCGACACCGAGACCGAGCCGGTGAGCCAGGTTGGCCAGGCCGGCCCGGGCCGCGTCTGGGTCCAGCGAAATCTCGCCGCCGAGTAAATGTGGCGGGATCCGGCGGAGCACGAGATACGCGTCGGTGGTCGTCGGTTCAGTGCCGCCCTTGCCGTAACACAAAGGACCGGGCTCAGCCCCTGCCGAGTGGGGGCCAACTTTCAACGTACCCTCGGGACCGGTCCAGGCAATCGAGCCACCGCCCGCCCCCACGGTCACGACGTCGATCATCGGGATCTTGCTGGGGTAGATGCCAACGCTGCCCTCGGTCGTCAGTGCCGGTGCACCGTCGACCACGACTGTCACGTCGGTCGAGGTCCCCCCGCCGTCGAGTGTGACCACGCGATCGAAGCCTGCCTGCTCCGCAACAACCGCGGCCCCGAGCGCTCCCGCTGCCGGTCCGGACAGCACCGTCGTGATCGGTTGGTCGACGACCTCATCTGCGGACAGCACTCCCCCGTTGGACTTCATGACATAGAAGGGGACCCGGGCGCTGTCGCGGTCGCGGGCGTAGTCGGCGAGCCGATCGGCGATACGCGCGATGTATCGCCGGATGCTCGGCTTCACAGCGGCATCGACCAACGTGGTCATGCTGCGCTCGTACTCGCGGTACTCACGCAGGACCTGGGACGAGATGGAGACGGTCGCTGCCGGATGCTCACGGCCCAAGATGGCGAGCATCCGCTCCTCGTGCGCCGGGTTGGCGTAAGCGTGAATGAAGCAGACGCCGATGGTGTCGATCCGCCGGTCCCGAAACCATCGGGCCACGGATGCGGCGTCCTCCTCGTCAAAGGGTCGGATTTCGCTGCCATCGACGGCGAGCCGCCCACGCACGGTGCGGACCCGGTCGGCCGGCACGATGCGCGGGGGCTTCACCCAGAAGTAGCTGTTCCCGTAGCCATCGGGTACCGACTGCCGGGCGATCTCGAGAACGTGCTGGTAGCCCTCGGTGGTGATGAAGCCGAGGTCATCGACCTTTCCCTCCAACAGTTTGTTGGTCGCCACTGTGGTGCCGTGGCTCACGGCGCTGATCACCCGACCGTCCAACCCGAACGCGGAGAGCACCTTGTCGACGCCCGTCAGGAACCCCTGGGCCGGGTCCGACGGTGTGGACGGGGTCTTCGTCGTTGCAAGCTCTCCGCTGTGTTCATCGACGGCCACCACATCGGTGAACGTGCCGCCAGTGTCGACGCCGATCCGGATTCGGCGAGTCGTCTTGCCGCCTGGGCTGCCGAGATCAAAGGGCACGGACCGCAGTCAATCCGGATGGCTGCGGTCGACGCGCGGGCAACCATTGCCGACCGGTCGGTCGTTGCTTCGTGCTTGGTGCGCGGTCAAGGGGCCGCCAGCGCTTCCGGTGTTGACCACACCGATCGGCTCGATGAGAACGGCGTGGACTTCCCCGGCAGCGATCGGACAATGCTCCGCACCGCGCGGGACGACGAAAGCTGGCCGGGCCGCACGGTGACGTTGCCGTCGCGCAGTTGAATGGTGAGCTCGCCTTCGACGACGAGGAAAAGCTCGTCGGTGTCGTCATGCACGTGCCATACGAACTCCCCGCTGAGCTTCACGACTTTGACCTCGTAGTCGTTGAGCCGCGCCACCACCTTGGGCGTCCAGTACTCCGGCATACGTGCCAGCTTCTCGGCGATGTCGACCGGTTGTATGGCCATCCACAAAGCCTCGCATGTCTGTCGGTGGCGTCTTCTAGGCTCGGACACATGTTCGAGCCTGAGGTGGTCTCGGAACCGCCGATGCGGGTGGTGCGGGCGCCGATGGCAGCGCTCGCGTCCCGCCCGCACGGGATCGCGGTCGCCGCCGGGGTGGTCGACCTGACCGCAGCGATCGCTCGGGCCACTGCTGACGAGCCCGCGCCCGAGCGGGACCCAGACACCGCGGCAGAGGCGGAGCTGGTCGACGCGCTGGACTGTTGGGAACGGGCCAAGTCCGCTGCAGAGGCCCGACAGATCCGCACGATGGCCGATCTTGCCCGCCGGCCCATGTTCGCCGGCTGCCTGGAACACGGTGATGAGGACCCCTCGCACGGGATCATGGCCGCGGCGTCGGTGGTGTCCGCGCAGCTGCGGATCTCGCCGGGGCACGCACGCAATCGGGTGGAGCTGGCCTGCGAACTGGTCGATTGTCTGCCGGACACGCTGGCCGCGCTCGCCGCTGGGCATATCGACAGCTACCGCGCCAGGGTGCTGACCGAGGAGACCCGTCCGCTCGCCGACACGCCGGAACTGCGTGCCCGGCTAGAAACCGACTTGCTGGCGAAGGCCGGCCAGCAAACCGGGCCGCAGCTACGGGCCGCCGCCCGCCGCGCCGTACTGGCCGCCAACCCCATCAACGCCGAGGAACGGCACGCCCGGGCCCGGGCCGGGCGGGGCATCCACCCCCCGGTCCCCGAACCCGACGGGATGGCGTCCTGCCTGATCCGGATGGCTGCCGAAGACTTGGCTGCGTTCTGGACCGCCATGGACGCCGCCGCCCGGCGCGCCCAAACCGACCACCCCGACGACCCGCGCACGAATGACCAGCTCCGCGCCGACACCCTGGCCGAGCTGTGCTGGTCAGCCCTCGAGCATGGACACCTCGGTTGCTGCAACGCCGCCTGTGAACACGTCCACCAGCCGTTCGGCGCCCGGCGGGGCCGGGCGGCGGCGGTAGGTGTCACAGTGCCGATCAGCACTCTCATCGGCATCGACGACCAGCCGGCTCACCTGCACGGCTACGGGCCGATCACCGCCGAGACCGCGCGGCGGTTCGCCGCCAACGGAACCTGGCGGCGGCTGCTCACCGACCCGGCCACCGGCGCCCTGCTCGAATACGGCACTACTCGGTACACCCCGCCAGCCGATCTCGTCGAGCACGTCAACGCCCGTGATCGATCGTGTCGCTTCCCCACGTGCACCCATCCGGCGGAGACCTGCGACTTCGACCACACCGTTCCCGCGAACGAAGGTGGCCCAACGAATCCGAGCAACGGTGGGCCGCTGCACCGCCGGCATCACAATGACAAAACCCATCACGGCTGGCGACTGGAACAACCCGATCCGGGCCGGTTCGTCTGGACCGCTCCGACCGGGCACATCTATGAGGTCGAACCGGAGATCATCGGGCCGATCCTCGGCGATCTTCAGCCACCGGACCGGCCACCGCCGGGGTCGCCGCCGCTCGAGCTGGAACCCGATCCACCGTGGTTCGCGCCGGAGCCACCCATTCCCGACGAGCCCGACCCGGACCCGCCTCCGTTCTAGCGCCCGTACAATCGAACGGGTGTGCTGCGTGACGTGGGAAGGCCTTGGTGCCTGAGCCAATGCAGCAACTGGCCTGGCAGACCTCGTTGTTCGCCGACGGCGAGCCGGGATTCGACGCGTCGTTCACAGGCGTCGAACGGCACGAACTCGACCACGGCGCGTGGGTTGACGAAGTACACGGGTGGGTTCGCGGTGCCGACGAGCTGTTCGCGAGCCTGCTGGAGCTGACCCCGTGGCAGCTGCGGTACGTCTGGATGTACGAAAGGCGGGTAACGGAGCCACGGCTGACCCATCATTGGCGACTTCGCGAGGAAGACCCACCGCTGCCGATCCTGGGGGCGATGGCTGAGGCTCTGAGCGGGTGGTACGGCGTCGCATTCACCCAGGTGGGCGCCAACTTATACCGCGACGGTATGGACAGCGTGGCCTGGCACGGCGACCGGGTGGCTCGCGATCTGGAGGAGTCGACAGTGGCTTTGGTCTCCCTCGGGACCCCTCGGCCGTTCAAGCTGCGGCCGAAGGGCGGCGGCAAGTCGATCGGCTTCGTGCCTGACCGCGGCGATCTGCTGGTGATGGGCGGCTCATGCCAACGCACCTGGGACCATGCGATACCGAAGGTCAAGTCGGCCGGTCCGCGGATGAGCGTGCAGTTCCGGCACGCCTACGACCGCTGAATGGTTCACTCACCGCCTGCCGCCGGTTGATACGGAAACGACGTCGCGCCTTCTCCGATAAGCGTGTCCGCGTGCCGCTGAAGCAAGCCCAGGTTGCGCTCAGCCAGGTGGTCGAAGCCGTGCCGCACGCTTGAGCCCGGAGTGAGAGAGGACAGGGCAACCGACGGATCCAGCCGCGCGCTCACCCAGGACTCGTGCGTCGAACCCCAGGCGAGCACTTCCGCCGTCGGCGTCACGATCATCGAGTTCCCGAAGTAGAGCACCCCGCCGGGGTCGATCCCAACCGCGTTCGCACCGACGACATACACGTGGTTGTCGTATGCCCGGGCACGGTTGGTCAGCTCCCAGATATCGGCTGATCGCAGCAGGGCCGACGGACGCGCAAGCACCTCGGCTCCCTTGAGAGCCATGATCCGGGATAGCTCGGGGAAATCGCCGTCGAAGCACACCATCAACCCGATCCGGCCCAGTTCTGTCGATACCACGCAGACGTCGTCCCCAGCAGTGACCCAACCGCCCCGAGAGCGAACTTCGGTGCAGAACGGGTGCGTCTTGTGGTAGCCGTCCAGCACGTCGCCGGACGGCCCGGCGAGCACGGCTGAGTTGTGCACCACCCCGCGCTCATCACCACGCGAGTACGTGCCCCAGACCAGGTGGACGCCGAGGCGTCCGGCTATCTCGGCGAGGGGCGCTACCGTCGGGCCGCCGTCCGGCTCGCCGAGGACGTCCCAGAGTTCTTCGGCCGAACAGCCCGGTGTGAAGCCGGTCGTGACCGCCTCGGGCAGGACGACCAGATCGGCCTCGGACGCGGCGACGCAGCGCTCGACGTAGTCGACGGCGTGGTCGACGTTGGCCTTGATCGTCTCGGCCGTCAGGCGTTCGTGCACCGGCTTCACCTGCACGGCGGCAGCAGTGAAAACGCGCACAGTTGCCTCCCTTCGTGCTCCTCCCGGTCCAGGTACAAGACCACCGTATGGTCCTCCCCATGCCTCAGGACAGACCGCGCGACCTCTCCCCACAAGAGCTCGGATTCAGTCCCCAGCGCGCTGTTCCATGGCTCAACCCACGGCTCCTCGCGGGCACTGGGGTGCGCACCGTCTTCTCGGATCTGTTCGGTGCCTATCTTGACAAGCGCGAGTTGCAGGCCGTCTTCGGCGACACTCGGTACGACCACTCCGGCGCCGACGAGCTGTGGCTCGACTACACCGCCGATGTCGGCGACGGATTCGACGCCACGTATTCGATCGCGTCGTTGATGGCTCGGCCGACGCTCGACGTCCAGGGGCCAGACGGCCAACCACTCGTCCTACCCCGCGGCGACGTATTGGTGCTCGGTGGTGACCAGGTCTACCCGACAGCATCGGGCCCGGCCTACGGCAACCGGTGGAAGGGCCCGTATACGGCGGCGCTGCCAGTGCCAACGCCGGCCACCCCCGATCTCTTCGCGCTGCCGGGCAATCACGACTGGTACGACGGGTTGACCGCATTCCTTCGGCTGTTCGCGCAGGCCGAGACCATCGGAGGCTGGCAGACCCGGCAGCAGCGCAGCTACTTCGCGCTGGCCCTGCCGCACCGATGGTGGCTGTACGCCATCGACACCCAACTCGACGTCTACATCGACAAGCCCCAAATCCGGTACTTCATCGCAGCAGCACAGGATTTGCGACCAGACGACCGCGTCATCCTGTGCGCAGCCCGGCCGACCTGGGTGATCTCCCAACAGTCCCCGGATGCCTACGACAACCTCGACTTCTTCATCCGGACAATCGTGGAACCCACCGGCGCCCGGATCCCGATCATGCTCTCCGGCGACGCGCACCATTTCGCGCGCTACACGGGCGGCGGGCCCGACGGCCGTGGCCGGGAACTGGTGACCTGTGGCGGTGGCGGCGCCTATCTCGTCGGGACGGCCCATTTGCCCGCTCAAATCACCGTTCCGCCGATGACGACCTTGACCCGCAACGCGAGCACACCGCGAACATATGACCTGGCCACCACGTTTCCGACCCGGGACCAGTCGCGGGCCCTCGGGTGGCGCATCTTCTGGCGGCTGCCATGGCGGAACCCGGGCTTGCTGGTCCTGCTCGGTCTCATGCAGACCCTGCTCATGTTTGCGCTGCGGACCGCGCACGGACGATGGCTCACCGCTCCGATCGCGGTAGCTGTCTCCGCCGTTCTGGTCGGCACTGTTCTGTTCGCCACGGTCACGGCACTCGATCGGACCAAGCTCCGGCACTGGGTGGCAGCCCTGCTGCATGCGGTTCCGCACGTGGCTCTGGGGGTAGCCGGGACGACACTGTGGACGGCCCTACCGCTCGCCCATCTCCCGAACCCGTGGTCGATCGTGTTGGCGTTCGCGGTCTATGCACCGGTGATCGCGCTACTCGACTCGTGGATCGTCGGTGCCTACCTCATCGTCGCCAGCCGGTTCCAGGTCAACGTCAATGAGCTGTACGCCGGGCTCGGAATCGAGGACTTCAAGAGCTTTCTCCGCTTACACATACGCGCCGATGGCTCGCTGACGATTTATCCGGTCGCTGTCGACACAGTGGCCAGGGGCTGGCGAGCGAACCCCGACGCACCGGACGAGGCGCCGTGGATCGTTCCGACCGAGGCACTCACAGCCCGGCTCGCGGAGCCGCCGATCATGGTCCGTCAGAGTGGGGATCGCAGGTAGTGAAGCACGGCGAGGACCCGCCGATGGTCGTCGGGCGACTCGTGGAGGTCGAGCTTCTGCAGGATCTGACGAACGTGTGCCTCGACCGTCTTCGGGCTCATCACGAGGCGGTCGGCGATCGCCGCGTTGGACCGCCCTTCCGCCATCAGGCCGAGCACCTCGACTTCTCGCAACGTGAGCCGGTCCAGTGGCCCCGGATCACGTGGTCGGCGCAACAGTGTCGAGACGATAGTCGGGTCGACCACACACTCGCCCTCGACCACGCGTCGAAGGGCGTCGACGACCAATGCGACGTCAGACACTCTCTCCTTGAGCAGGTAGCCCACGTGCTCAGGTGCGTCGCTGATCAGCCGCATGGCGTAGTCGGACTCGAGGTACTGCGAGAGCACCAGAACGCCGATCCCGGGATGGGTGGTCCTGACCCGATGCGCCGCGGCGATGCCCTCGTCTGTGTGGGTGGGCGGCATCCTGATATCGACGATGACCGCATCCGGATTGGCCAGCTCGATCTCGCGATACAGCCCGGCGGCATCCTCGGCCGTGGCGACCACGTCGCAGCCCGCGTCGACCAGACACAGCGCCGCAACCACGGCGTCGATCGCCGAACTGCGTCAGCTGGCCCGCGGCCTCTATCCGGTGGTTCTCAGGGACCGGGGTCTGGCCGCGGCACTGACCGCCCTCGCCGAGTCACGCCATCTTCGGCTCGAATCCGTGCCAAGCGAACGGCTCCCGGCCGTCGTCGAGTCGACCGCCTATGTCCTGGTCGTTCGGGTGTCGGAGATTGGTCGCACGACGCTCGGAGCGATCAGCGAGGACGGCCTGCTCGTCGTGGAGGCGACGGTCGAGGGCGATGTCACCGATCTCGGCGACATCGCCGACCGGGTGCGAACACTCGAGGGATCGCTCGACATCACTCACCCACGCGGCGACATGACACTGGTCCGGCTCCGGCTGGACCGGGCGGCCGATCAGGACATCAGCGAGAACGCGCCTGCGCCCGGCGCGTGATCAGCCAGCCAAGTACGACACCGGCCAGGGCGATCAACGCGCCAGTGACTGCCGCCGTGGACACCTCGGCGATCGACATGGGCTGTCGTTGCCGGGGCGGAGCCGTGAAGACCGTCGGAGCAGCCGCACCAACCGCAGGTGGCTCGCTTGGGACGCGCTCCTCGGCGCCGGTCAGCACGTCGTCGACCGCAGCGAAGAACTCGCCGGCGGTTTTCTTTGCGACGCCGGCGAGCATGCGCTGTCCGACGCCGCCGATCACGCCACCCACGACGGCGTCGGCGTCGTAGTCCAGCCGGGTCGCTCCGCCGTCCGCGTCCGCGAGGTTCACGCGAACGTCGGCATTCACGGTGCCCGGCGCGCCGGCACCGGTGGCATGCAGCACGAACGAGTCCGGCTCGCTCTGGTCGGTGAGTCTGACCTCGCCGGCGTACGTGCCCTTGATCGACGCGACACCGGCCGTGACCGTCGCCCGATAGGAGTCCGGACCTACCTGCTCGAGCTGCTGGCAGCCCGGGATGGTACGAACCAGCACGGCCGGGTTTTGCAAGGCAGCCCATACTCGGTCACGCGGTGCGTGCAGGACGGCGGAGCCGGAGACGTTCATCGGGCAACGCCCTCCTCGTGGGCTCGGCGCAGGTGGAACAGCTCGCTCGGCGAGATCGGCATGCGGGTGATCGGGAAGCCTTCGGCGTCGGAGATCGCCGATGCCAGCACGGCCATCCCGGGAATCACCCCTGCCTCGCCGGCACCCTTGATGCCCAGCGGGTTCAACGGTGTCGGCGTCTCGAGATGGTCGGTTTCTATCGTCGGCACCTCGGTCGAATAGGGCATCAGGAAGTCCATGAACGACGCGTTGAGCAGTTGCCCGTCGGCGTCGTAGACCATCCGCTCGTAGAGGGCGCCGCCGACTCCCTGGGCTACCCCGCCGTGCACCTGCCCCTCGACGATGCGCGGGTTGACCAAGGTTCCGCAGTCATGGACGACGCAGTAGCGCAAGATCCTGATCTCGGCTGTGTCCGGGTCGGTCTCGACGACCGCCGCATGCATGCCGTTCGCGAACGTCGCCCGGGGCGGAGAGTAATAACCCGTTGCCTCCAGGCCCGGCTGATCGCCCTCGGGAACCGGCGGTTTGTCCGGGTCGGCGGGCAGCGCGAACTGAGTGGCGCGAGCGGACTCCGCGTCGAATGCGTACCGCAGCGGATTGGACAGCACGGCAACTGTGGAGAGCGGGATCGCCGAGGTCGGGACGCCGCGGACGTGGACGAAGCCGTCGCTGATCTCCAGGTCGCGGGGGTCGGCCTCGAGGGCGTCGCCTGCAATCCGCAGAGCCTTTTCGCGAACCTTGCGCGCCGCCGCGGCGATGGCGTTGCCGCTCATCACCATGGCCCGAGATGCAAAGGTCCCGACGGCGTAGCCGAACCGCCGGGTGTCCCCGGTGACAACGGTCACGCGGTCCGGCGGTACTCCCAGCGTGTCGGCCGCGACCTGCGCGAATGCCGTCTGGTGGCCCTGGCCCTGGGTCGTGAGCCCGGTGGCGACGACGACGCTGCCGTCGGTCTCGACCTTGACCCAGGCGCCCTCGTAGGGTCCGACGCCGGTGCCCTCGACGTAGCCGGCGATGCCGATGCCCACCCGACGGCCCTCGGCCCTGGCCTGCTCGCGGTAACTGTCGAACTCATCCCAGCCTACGAGTTTCTTGATCTTGTCCAGCGTGGCGGGATAATCACCGGAGTCGTAGATCAGCGGGCGGCCGTCCTGGAAGGTCAGGCCGTGGTCGTAGGGCATCTCCTCGGGCTGGATGAAGTTGCGCTCCCGCACCTCGGCGCGGTCCAGCCCGAGCTCGGCGGCGATCGCATCCATGACCCGCTCCATCACGAAGCAGCCCTGCGGCCGGCCGGCGCCGCGGTACGGCGTGACCAGCACCGTGTTCGTGTATAGGCTCTGGAACTCGACCCGGTAGGCACCAGGCTTGTACGGCCCTATCAGTTGGGTCGCCGTGACGATCGGCACGATGATCCCGTAGGGCGTATAGGCACCGTTGTCGTGCCAGAACGTGACGTCGAGTCCGTGCAGGCGGCCGTCGTCGTCGAACCCGACCCGAACGTTGTGGACCTGGCCGCGCTCGTGCGCACTGGAGACGAAGTGCTCGCGCCTGTCCTCGACCCACTTGACCTCGCGACCTAGCGTGATGGCCGCCCAGGAAACCAGCACCTCTTCCGGCCACGGATGGACGATCTTGACCCCGAAGCCGCCACCGACATCCGGTGCGATCACCTCGACCCGGTTGGGAGGCAACCCAAGCTTCGCGGCGAGGGCGGCCCGCACGCTGGTCGAGGCTTGGGTCGAGCTGTAGACGCGCAGGCTCGCGTCGGCCGGATCCCAGCGCGCATAGACACCCTTGCCTTCCAACGGAGTCGACGCACTGCGCTCCACTTCGAGGTCGAGCTCCAATATCCGCGGTGCGGCGGCGATCGCCGCCTTGGCATCCCCGTTCTCCTGAACCATGGTGGCCGCGACGTTGCCGGGCACGTCGTCATGGACGAGCCGGGCCGCGTCCCGTGCCGCGGCGATGCCGACAACCGGAGGCAGCAGGTCAAACTCGACCCGGATGCGCTCGCAGGCATCCTCGGCCAGGTACCGATCGGCGGCGACGACCATGACCACGGCCTCGCCGACGTGGTTCACCTCGTCCTTGGCCAACGCGTAGGGCGTCCGGCCGTGGGTCAGGCTCGGATGCGGGATCAGCAGTGGCAGCGGCTCAGCCAGCCGGTCCGGCAGGTCGTCGTGGGTGTAGATCGCAACCAACCCGTCCACGTCGAGTGCGTCCGTCACGTCGATGTCGACGATCCGGGCATGCGCATGCGGGCTCCGGACGAACCCGGCCGCGAGTGCACCGTGACCGAGGTCATCGAGGTAGTGCCCTTGACCCGTGAGGAGTCGGGGATCTTCGCGGCGGGCGATCGGCTCACCCATCGTGCGGGTGCTCATACCCGCGCCTCGCGCCGTAGCTCCGCCGCCCGAAGTACCGAGGCGACGATGTTCTGATACCCGGTGCAGCGGCACAGGTTCCCGGCGATGGCTTCGCGGGCGTCGTCCGCGGTCGGGTCCGGGTTGTCGTCGAGATACGCCGTGATCGTCGTCACGAAGCCCGGCGTACAGAAGCCGCATTGCAGGCCGTGGCAGTCCCAGAACGCCTGCTGCACCGGGCCCAGGGAACCGTCCGGCTCCCCGCAGCCCTCGATCGTCGTGACCGTGCTTCCGTCGACGCTCACCGCGAACAACAGGCAGGAGCGGACCGGTCGGCTGTCCACCAGGACCGTGCACGCGCCGCACACGCCGTGCTCACAGCCCACGTGGGTGCCGGTCAGCTCGAGGTCGTGCCGCAGAGCATCGGAGAGCAGCCGCCGAGCTGGGACCCGGACAGTGCGCAAGACACCATTGACGGTCAGCGAGATCTCGTGCGCGTCGCTCATCGAGCGAGCTCCACGGCCCGCGCTGCGGCTGCTGTGACGGCGCGCGATGCCAACGTGTCGGCCAGGTGGCGGCGGTACTCCGCCGTGGCGTGGATGTCGGGGTCGGGGTCCACGGCCGCCCGCACGAGTCGCCCAGCCGCCGCTGCGTCGACCGCGTCATGAGGCTGACCAATGGTGGCCTCGGTCACGTCGACCACGACAGGTGTGGGTCCGACCGAGATCAGGCCGACTCGCGCCGACTCGACCCGCTGGTCCACGTCTAGCCTGACGAGCGCCCCGACTCCGCATACTGCGTAATCACCGTGCCGTCGCGCGACTTCGATCCAGGCCGTGCCGGTCCGGCCTGCCGGTGCCGGGAAGAACGCTTCGACAGCCACCTCGTCGGGCTGAACTGCCGACTCGAGCGGCCCGAGAAAGAACTCGGCTGCTGGAACCACCCGCTCACCAGCACGTCGTCGCATGGTGACGCTGCCGCCCAGTAGCGCCAGCACGGCGGTCATCTCTCCCGAGGGGTCGGCGTGAGCCAGGCTGCCCACGGTCGTGCCCCTGTTGCGGATTGTCGGGTGAGCGACATGCCGCAATGCCTGGCGCAGGAGTGGAACGGCGGCGTAAGCGTCGTCATCATGTTCCACATCGGCGTGTCGGGCGGTCGCACCCACGCGCACACCGTCGGCGCCCGTGCGGACGCCGCCGATACCGTCGATACGGTTCACGTCGACCAGGTGTGCGGGCGCCGCCAACCGCATCGACATCAGCGGCACCAGGCTCTGCCCGCCGGCAAGGACCTTTCCGTCCGACCCGACCTCGGCCAGCACGTCGAGTGCCTCGTCGATCGTCGCCGGCCGGTGATAGACGAACGACGACGGTTTCACGGGCCGATCCTCGCAGACGAGCTACTGCTCGTCGCTGTGTTCCGCGCCGACGTCGTCGTCACGCATGTGCGGCGGCGCGATGGCCCAGGGCGAAGTGATCGGCACCAATCGCGATGATGATGCCCGCGGCGATCGGGACGAGGTTTACCGGGTTGGCGAAATTGACCCCGGTTCTCGATCCAGATCTTGGCGCCGAGCAGGCCGATCATGCCGTAGAGAACCACGGTAATGCCGCCGAGCACGCCGCCTGGGACGGCGGCCCCGACGGTGCCAGTCCAGCGCCGTGGCAGTCCCCTCCGCGACGGCGGCTCAGTCGACGCCCCGCATCTGCAGAACCTTCAGGGCCAGCGCCAGGTCGAGGCGGAGGTTGGGATCGCTCGGAAACGGGCCGAGCAGCCGTTCGAGCTTGCCGATCCGGTATCGCAGCGTGTTGTAGTGCACGAACAGCCGGCGTGCTGCCTCGGCGACGTTGAGGTTGGTGTCCAGCAGCACCTGCAGGGTATGCCGGAGGTCGGCCGCCTCGGGGTCGTCGTCGGCGGCCAGCTCGTGGAGGGTCTCGACCACGAATCCGTGTAGTTCGGCCGGGTCGCGCACGAGGCTGAGCAGCCGGAACGAGCCCAGCGCATCGAAATGGGCGACCGCACCCACCCCGTGCAGCTTTCGGCCGACCTCCACCGCTCGGCGCGCCTGTTCATACGCCTGTGGGATCTGATCCGGATCGTCGATGATGCGGCTGACGCCGGTCGCGAATGAGCGCCGGCCGCCTCCCCCGTCGCCGGAGACGACCCGGACGACAGCGCGCACTACCCGGTCTGGATCGGCACCGGTTGGAACGGGCAGCAGTGCCACGACCTCTTGAGCGAAGCCCACAACGGGTGTTCCCGAGTCGGTCATCCGGACGGCCCCTTCCCAGGCTGCGGAGAACCGTTCCTGCACCGGCCGCAGCTCGGGTCCGAGTTGCTGCGCCGGAGCTGCAGCAGGATCCAGCTCGGCGACGACCGCCAGCAGCGGCCGGTCGACATCCCAGCCGAGCGACCGACAGTGCGCCACGACCCGGTTCCTGTCCCCGGCCCGTCCGGACAGCACGTCACGAAGGAAGTCACCGCGGTACTTGCCCTCGACGGCGCGGACCGCCAGTTGCTTGGTAACGGCGAGCGCGGCCACAGTTGCCGCCCGGTCGAGCACGTGCAGGTCGCGCTCGCCCAGCGGGCGCTCGCGCGAGAACGTCGCAATTCGGCCGTGGTCGAACTTGCCGGCGACGACCGGCGCTACGGCTCGCCAGCCGGCCAAGGTGTCGTACCGCGCGCCCGGAGGCTCGCGTTCGGTGAGGAACCGGCCCGAGGGGTCGAAGCACGAGCTCTCCCGCAGCGCTGCGAGCTGAGCCGGGTCTCCTCCTTCCGCGAGCACTCTGCCGTCTGCGGTGGTGACCAGCACCGGCCCGCCCAGCACGACCGCCATCTCGGCCACCAGCTCGTCAAGGCCGCCGCCCTCAAGCAGAACCGCGACCAATGCGCGGTGCGCCTTCTCGCTGCGCTCGAGCAGGGACGCCTGCCGGTTGAGCACCTCAGTCAGCACCTGGTTGAGGATGTCGTCGAATCCGATGCCATCAGGGAGCTGCACCAGGGGAAGGCGCCGTGCCTCGGCGACCGCGAGCGCTTCGTCAGGCAGCGATTCGAGATAGCGGTTCAGCTTGATCCCGACCGCCGCAAGCCCGCGGTCGTCGAGCGCGGCGAGAAGTGCCGGTACGCCGTCCGGTGTCGCGCGGACGGGATACCCCGTCGTCAACAGCAACTCGTGCGGTTTCACCCACGGCAGGACGTCGGGCACTTCCATGACGTTCAGCCGGCGAACGACCCGGTCGAGCCCCGCCTTGCCAGCAAGCAGCCGGGCGCCGGTCATCGCGGGCATCTCGAGGACCTCGCGGACGGTGACACCAGCAACTAGGTCCGCCGGCAGTTGGCCGGCTGGCAAGTACTGGTGACTCTGTGCCGCCGGATCGGCAACATTGCCCATGCGGCGACGGTACCGGTTGTAGCTACCGTCCGAACCATCGCCCATGCTGGTAAATGGGCTGGTAAGTGGGCCGGTTCATGGGAGCCGGTTCTTGGCGGCCATCCGAGGGGGGATGCGTTGGGAGTGCGCACGCTCACCGCTGCCCGCGCACCGAGCATCAGCCGGCTCGCTGCTGCCTCGACCGTCCTGGCGCCGCTGTTGGAGGGACCGGCCCGGTCGGCCCGGGTTGTCGGGGCGTTGGGATCCGCCATGCACGTCGTCGCCGACGACGAACGGGTCCCGCTGGTCTGTATCTGCACGCCTGAGGCCGTTCGGCTGCCGCCTTCCCTGGTGCTGCCCGGCCCCTTGCCGACCCACCTGGGCCGCGTGCTGGTCGGCAACGGTGGAGTCGAGCTTGGCGAGACGTGGATCGGTGTCGGGCGGTGGTGGCGCCCGTTGCGGCCGGTGCTGGAGGCTGGCTCCGAGGCCACCAGGCGGACCCAACTCGCGTTCCGCTATCTCCAGCCGCTGGAACCCATGGTTGCCACTGCGGTGCCGGCGTTGGCTGCGTGGCTGGCCGGCCGCACGGTGCCCGGTGCGGTCGCGGCGCTGGTGGGCCGCGGTAGCGGGCTGACTCCCGCCGGCGACGACCTGCTCTGCGGTGTGCTCGTGACGCTGCGCGCCATGCGCGATCCACGAGCCGATCGGTTGGCCCGCGCGATCGGCCAAGTGGCCGCCACTCAGACCACACATGTGTCGGCCGCACTGCTCGTACACGCCAGCAGAGGTGAGTGCGTGCCCGAGCTCGCCGGCTTGATCGCCGCCCTGGACGGGCGGGGCGACGTCCGGGCCTCGATGCAACGGCTCGCTGCTGTCGGGCACAGCTCCGGCACGTCCCTGTCGCATGGCGTCTTGCTCGCATTAGCGACGGGTACCCGGGCTCCCGGGTGAGCCGCCGGCTCGAGGTCCGCGCCGGCGTATACCGGGACTCCGTCAACCTGATGCAGGTCAGCCGGCGCATCGCAGAACAGCCGGGCGTGCGGTCAGCGCTGGTTGCCATGGCCACCGACCTCAACATCGAACTTCTGGTCGGGATGGGCTTCCAGGCACCCGATGGCGCCACGGCGAACGACATGGTCGTGGCAATCGATGCGGAAGACGACGCCGCGCTCGGTGCCGCCGTCGCGACGCTCGAGGCGTCGTTGGTCGAGAGTCAGCACGTCAGCGGTGCCGGACCGGCAATCGACGCGACTCCGCGCACCATCCGATCCGCGGCCGACGGTGCCACCCTCGCGTTGATCTCGACACCGGGCCAGTTCGCCGCAGCTGATGCATTCGAGGCGCTCAACGCGGGCTTGGACGTGATGCTGTTCAGCGACAACGTGCCTGTCGGCCAGGAGATTGCCCTCAAGCAGGCAGCAGCACGGCTGGGCCGGTTGGTCATGGGTCCGGACTGCGGAACCGCCGTGATCGGTGGGGTCGGGCTCGGCTTCGCCAACGTCGTCCGGCCGGGACCTGTCGGGCTTGTCGCCGCGTCGGGCACCGGTGCCCAGCAGCTGATGTGCCTGCTCGACGTTGCCGGCTTGGGGATCAGCCATTGCCTCGGAGTCGGTGGTCGGGATCTGGCCTCAACCGTCGGTGGTCGCTCTACGTTGGCGGCGCTCGACCTGCTGTCTGCCGACCCGGCGACCGAGAAGGTCGTCGTCGTCTCCAAGCCTCCGGCAGCTGAGGTTGCTGACGCACTGCGCGCCCGCATCGGCGACCTGGGTGTCCCTGTGGAGCTCGCGCTGGTCGGGCCAGGGCAGCCGACGCTCACCACCAGTGCGGAGCACGTTGTCAGGGCGGCTGGCCTGCCCTGGGCCGCTCCACGCAGCTGGCCTGCACCGGACAGCCGGGGGCCGCGTCCGGGTGCGCTGCGTGGCCTGTTTGCCGGCGGCACCCTCTGCGAGGAGGCCAGGTTCGTGCTCGCTGCACGGCTAGGCCCGATCCGCACCAACCTGGTGCGCGGCTCGGCAACGGCGCTGCCCGACGACCTGCGGGCCGACGGCCATCTCGTGATCGACTTCGGCGACGACCGCCTCACGCGCGGCCGCCCGCATCCCATGATCGACAACACCCTTCGGGTGGCCCGCATTCTGGACGAGGGCGCGGACCCGGCGTCCGCAGTGCTCTTGCTCGACGTCGTCCTCGGGCACGGTGCCCACCCCGACCCTGCCACCGAGCTTGCTCCGGCGATCGAGCAGGCGCGCTCGACTGCTGCCGCCGAGGGCCGGGATCTCGCCGTGGTGGTGTCGCTCACCGGCACGGCAGCTGATCCACAGGGTCTCGACCGTCAGGCCAGCGCATTGCAGGAAGTGGGTGCGTCTGTTCATCTCTCCAACGCGGAAGCGGCGTCGACAGCAGCCGCCTTGGTGGCGAGGCAGCCGTGAACCTCGGCGTCGAACCACGCGTCGTGGCCGTTGGGGTGGATCTTCTGGCGGATGCCCTCGCGGCGCAGGCCGTCGACGTCCGGCGCGTGGACTGGCGACCACCGTTGGATGGCGACACCTTGGTCCGGGTCCTGGCCGACCCGCGGCGACAACCGGCCAACGACCAGGCTCTCGCGGCCATGCTCCGCGCCGGCGCCGAACTGGTCGACCTGCGGCCGGCCCGCGATGCGCTGGATCTCGAACCGGGCCAGCTCCTGCATGCAGGTCCGCCCATCGTTTGGGATCGAGCATCCGGGCCATTACGAGGGGCCCTGATCGGCGCGATGCTCCTCGAGGGTCTCGCCTCGGACCCCGGCGATGCGGAAGCTGCCCTTCTCGCAGGCAGCGTCGAAATGGAGCCCTGTCATCGCCGGGGCGCGGTCGGTCCGATGGCCGGCGTCGTCTCACCGTCGATGTGGGTGTTCGAGCTCCGCGACCCGAGCTCCGAGGGAACAGCCTGGTGCCCACTCAACGAAGGGCTCGGCAAGGTGCTGCGCTATGGCGCTTACTCCCCCGACGTCATAGCGCGGCTGCGCTGGATGAACGCAGTCCTCGGCCCGGCCCTGCGCGCCGCCGTCCACCGACACGGCCCTGTCGACGTCAAGGCAATCATCGCCCAGATGATCCAGATGGGCGACGAGGGGCACAACCGCAACCGCGCGGGCACCCTCATGCTGCTGCGCGAACTGCTGCCTTATCTGGTCGAGACGGCCTCTGCCGGAGACCTCGGGGACATCGTGCGCTTCGTGGCCCGCAACGACCATTTCTTCCTCAACCTGGTGATGCCCGCCGGCAAGCTGCAGACGTCGGCAGCTGCGGGCATCGACGGCAGCAGCGTCGTGACGACGATGGCCCGCAACGGCACGGACTTCGGCATTCAGGTTGCCGGACTGGGCGAGCGATGGTTCACCGGGCCGGCACTGGTCCCGGAGGGGTTGTTCTTCGGTACGTACGGGCCCGACGACGCCAACCCGGATATCGGCGATTCCGCTATCGCCGAGACGATGGGGCTCGGCGGCTTCGTGATGGCCACTGCGCCGGCCATCGTGCAGTTCGTCGGAGGCACCGTGCGGGACGCCATGCGAACGACCCAGCTGATGTACGAGATCACAGTGGGCGAGAACCCGGCCTACGCGCTGCCGGCCCTGGATTTCCGCGGGGCGCCGACCGGCATCGACGTTGCGGCAGTAGTCAAGACCGGTGTGCTGCCGCAGATCAACACCGGTATGGCCGGGAAGGTCGCCGGTACCGGGCAGGTCGGCGCCGGGCTGGTCAACCCGCCCGCCGAGTGTTTTGTTCAGGCGCTGGCAGCTCTAGCGGAAGCGGCGCCCGACCCATTCGTCTCCGGCTGAACGCCGCAGCCAGAGCAGGCCCAGGACCGGAAGCACCAACGGAACGAAGCCATATCCACGGCCGAACCCGGACCAGACGGTCTCGTCGGGGAAGGCATCGGGCGACGCCAGGCTCAGCGTGCCGACGACAAGCACGCCGAGCAGTTCGACCGAGCACGCGACAAACGCGACCCGGCGGGCACTCGGCCCTGACCGCGCGAGCGCGACCGTCGCCACGATGTAGACGACGGCCGCGAATGCCGAGAGCAGGTAGGCCAGCGGCGCCTCTTCGAACCGGGTCGCGATCTGCACGCCGGCCCGCGCCGTCGCCGCGAGCGCGAAGACAGCGTAGACGGCGACCAGCACCCGGCCCGGCCCGGAATAGGTCGGCCTCGATTCACCCACGAGTCGTGCTCCACAAGTCCTGTAGTCGGATGATCACTACGACCAGGGCGAAGCAGGCAACGGTGAGCACCCCGGTTCCCCACCGAGACCGTTCGGCGAGTGCCCACAGTGTGCCGAGCGGCAGCAGGATGACTGCGACGACCAGATAGCCGACGAAAGTCGCCAGTTCGTCCGGGCGCTCGCCGGTCACCAGCAGCACGACGGCGATCAGTACCTGCACCACCACCAGAACGGTGAGCACCGCCGACGCGATCACCAGGTACTCCCGAGGGGTCCGGCCCACGGCCGTCAATATCAGGGAAGCGACTCCGTATGCGGCGACGAGGAGCATCAGCCCGGTTGCGAGGGCGTCGACCACCGCAGGATCGTATCGGCGATGTCGCCGTGGTCATCGATGTCGCGTGGATCACCTGTCCCGGTGCAGTCGACCTCGACGACGTCGTCCCCGCGGCTGACCAGATACGAGCGGGCGCCCTCGTCACCAACGGCTGATGCTGCGGCAGGGGGCCAATGCGAACGTCCGAGAAGAACCGGATGCCCGCGTTCTCCGGCGTAGGTAGCGACCGCGAGTTCGGCACCCGCGTCATGCGCTCTCAACAGCTTACGAACGGCATCCGGACCCAGCCAGGGGGTGTCGACCAGGACGATGAGGGCCGCCGTCGCATGCTCGGACAAGGCGGCCAGGCCACAGCGCAGCGACGAGCCCATCCCGGTGGCCCAATCCGGGTTGTCCACCACGACGGCGTCCGGCACGTCGAGCCGGGCCGCACCCGCGACGACCACCACCGGCACGCAGCCTCCGTCGTGGACCACCCGGACGGCCCGGTCGACCAGCCGTTCTCCGTCGAGCTCGACCAGTGCCTTGGGAGCACCGAACCGGCGGCCCGCACCGGCTGCGAGGACGAGTCCCGCGACCGTCACGCGGGGTGCTCGCGGTGGATCGGTCCGGCAATCCGGGACAGCGGCCGGCCGCTGCCGCCCCATCGTGCGGACACGATCTCGGCGGCAACCGACACGGCCGTCTCTTCCGGCGTCCGCGCACCGATGTCCAGCCCGATCGGGGCGGAGAGCCGGGCTAGCTCCTCCTCGGTGATGCCCCGCTCGCGTAGCCGCGCGATCCGGTCGCCGTGAGTCCGGCGCGAGCCCATCGCGCCGATGTAGGCCGCAGGTGTGTGGAGCGCGACCTTCAACAGCGGGATGTCGAACTTCGGGTCGTGAGTCAACACACAGATCACCGTGCGCTCGTCGACCGTGGTTTCCGCGAGGTACTCATGCGGCCAGCGGACGACGACCTCGTCCGCCTCCGGAAATCTGGCTCTGGTGGCGAAGACCGGCCGGGCGTCACACACAGTGACGTGATAGCCGAGGAAGGCGCCGACCCGCGCCACGGCCGCGGCGAAGTCGATCGCACCGAAGACCAGCATCCGGGGCGGCGGCGCGAACGAATTGACGAAAACTCCGAGCTCGTCCCCGCGCCGTTCACCGCGGGGTCCGTAGCGGCGCAGCCCGGTCATCCCTTGATCGAGCATTCCGCGTGCGTCGTCGGTGACGGCGTCGTCCAGGCGATTGCTGCCCAGAGAGCCGTGGCGCTCATCGGGGCGAATGACCAAGTGTGCCCCCCGAAGCCCCGGACCGTCGACCACCGTTGCTAACGCGACCGGCCTGCGTTGGGAGATGTCGTCGGCCAGTGCCTTCAGGCCTGGGAACGAGTCACGGTCGACCGCCTCGATGAAGACCTCGATCGTGCCGCCGCAGGTCAGCCCGACCGCGAACGCTTCGTCGTCGCTCACGCCGTAGTGCTCGAGGCTGGGTGGTTCGCCGGCCAGGACCCGTTCCGCAACCTCGTACACTGCCCCCTCGACACATCCACCTGACACACTGCCGACGGCTTCCCCCCCGGGACCGACGAGCATTGCGGCGCCCGGTGCCCGGGGCGCGGAGCTCCAGGTGCGCACGACGGTGCCGACCGCCACGCGGTGGCCGTCGTCCCACCAGCCAGCGAGTCTGTCCAGGACGTCACGCACCGAGATCCTCCTGTGAAAGCTGACCGGCTAGCCGCGACAGCGTCTCCACACTGTGACCCGCAACCAGCAGGTCGACCGACGGCAGCGCGGAACGCAGGCCTGCAGTCGCCGGCGCGAAGCCGTCCTTGCCGGCATGCGGGCTGACCCAGACGACCCGGTGCGCCAGCCGGTGCAACCGCTGCATCTGTTCGCCGAGCTGCGTGACGTCGCCGCGCTCCCAACCGTCGCTCGCGATGACGGCGACGGCACCACGCGCCATGCCGCGCTGACCCCAGCGGTCCAGGAACGCCTTGAGCTGTTCGCCGAGCCGGGTGCCGCCGCTCCAGTCGGGCACCGCCGCGCACGCCGCAGCAAGCGCAGCGTCCGTATTCAGCCCCCGCAGTTCTCGGCTGACTCTGGTCAGCCGGGTGCCGATCGTGAAGACCTCCGTCGACGGGCGCCGCCGGCAGGCGGCGTGGGCGAACCGGAGCAGTCCGTCCACATACGCCGACATCGAGCCGCTGACGTCGACGAGTAATACCAGGCGTCGTGGTCGCTCTGATCTGGTGCGGTAGTGCAGCCGGGCCGGCTCGCCACCGTGGCGCAACATTGCGCGCACCGTTCGGCGGGTGTCGAGAGTTCCCTGGTGCGATGGTTTCCGTCGCCGAGTGCGCCGGCTCGGACCTGACGGGCGCAGTGCCGCCAGCAGTCGGCCGACCTCCGCACGCTCGGCCTCGCTCAGCTCGGCCAGGTCCCGATGGCGGAGCACCTCGACCCGGCTGGCGGTCAGGGCCGAGTGCCACCCGTCTATCTCATGCGGCTCGCGGGCCGGCTGGTCGCCGTCGGGAAGCGCGATGGGCAGTGACACGGTCACCGCCGGTCGGCGAACCGGGTGCGGCATCCCGAGCTGCATGCTCCCGAAATACGCGGCAAACGCTGCGTCATAGGCTGCGACGTCGTCGGGGCAGGCGCACAGGGTCAGCCGGCCGGCCCAGTAGACGTCGGCTGTTCGTCTCGCATCGAGCTGGCTCATCGCCTCGGTCCAGGCATGTACTCGGGCCGGCCCGGCCGGTACGCCAGCCGCCCGGAGTGTCCGCGCGAAGCCGACCAATGCCGGGATGGAACTGGTCACGGTAACCAGCGCTCTGCTGTCACGGCGAGTACGCGCTCCTGGTCTTCGCGATACTTCACGGCGGCACCGAGCGTGCGGGCAGCGAGGTCTCGGTCCAACTCGCGGGCACCGAGCGTGGCGAGGGCAGCCGTCCAGTCGATCGATTCGGCTAAGCCGGGCGGCTTGACCAGGTCCATATCGCGCAGTCGCTGCACCGCCTGTGCGACTCCAGACACCAACCGGTCGTCTGCGCCCGGACTCCGTCGCCGGATCACGGCGACCTCCCGGTCGAAGTCCGGGTGGTCGAGCCAGTGGTAGAGGCACCGGCGCTTGAGCGCGTCATGGACCTCCCGGGTGCGGTTGCTCGTGACCACGACCACCGGCGGGTGCTCGGCCCGGATGGTCCCGATCTCCGGAATCGACACGGTGAAGTCGCTCAACACCTCGAGGAGGAACGCCTCGAACTCGTCGTCGGCCCGATCGACCTCGTCGACCAGCAGCACAGCAGGGTGGTCTTCGGTGCTGCTCTCGACCGCCTCCAGCAACGGCCGGGCGAGCAGGAATCGTCGGTCATAGAGTTCCTGCTCGAGCTGCTCGACATCGGAGATGCCAGCCGCTTCCGCCGCCCGCAGGTGCAGCAGCTGCCGAGGAAAATCCCAGTCATAGAGCGCCTGCGCCGCGTCTAGTCCCTCGTAGCACTGGAGGCGGATGAGCGGCACTTGGAGCGCGTCGGCCAACGCCTGGGCCAGCGACGTCTTGCCAACGCCTGCCTCACCCTCGACGAACAGCGGCCGTCCCATCCGTAGCGCCAGGAACGCCGCCGTGGCCAGCCCGTTGTCGGCGAGATAGTCGACAGCATCCAGCCTGTCGGCGAGTTCACCCGGTGACCGTGGGAGGTCCACCAGCCCACCGTACGTTGTCGGGTCAACCATCGGGCAGCTGCCGGCCGCCGCGATCAGAGCTTGATTACTGTCAAACCCGGAGCTTCGTCGTAGTCCGCGTCCTGCGCTACTACGGGCACCTCGTGAGCGATCGCAGTCGCCGCGATCCAGCTGTCGTTGATTGGCATTCTGCGGCCGTCGGCTCGCAATCGGGCTATGAGAATCGCCCAGGCGTCGGCGACCGCCTCGTCGACGACCAACGGATCGAACTGCCGGGCGAGTTGGTACGTGGCGAGCATGATGGAGGTTGTGTCCGGGTCGGTCGCGCGGAGGACGCCCAACCTCAGCTCACCCAAAGAGATGGCCGACACCGCCCAGGCATAGTCGGCAACCTGCTCCGCAACCAGCCGGCCAGCCTCCAGGCCAACCAGGACTGACGTATCGGCGATGGCTCGCCGGACCGCTACCACGGGATGTCGTCGGTCGAACCCGAAACAGCGTCGCGCAATTCGCGCAACACGCCCGTTCGATCGGAGCCGAGGCGCTGTAGTTGCGGGACCATCTCGGCGGCCGGAATCCACTGGCGCCGCTGACGCAACGGGATGATCTTGGCAATGGGCTGCTCGTTGCGGTGGACCTCGAACTCTTCCCCAGCCTCGACTCGACGCAGGATCTCAGCGGTGTGATTGCGCAGGTCACGTGCCGGGATTGCAGTCATGCCTACAGTGTAGCGCGCTTGCTACGATCGTGCGCTACAACCGGCAGGCCAGGATGTCCGTCACGAAGATCGCCCGGGCGCCGATCTCCCACAGGGTGTCCATGACCCGCTGCGCCTCGGTGCGGGGGACCATGGCGCGCACGGCGACCCAGCCCTCGCGGTGCAGTGGGGAAACCGTGGGCGACTCGATGCCGGGAGTAACCGCGCAGGCCTCGTCCAGCCGCTCGACCCGAATGTCATAGTCCATCATCACGTACCGGCGAGCGACCAAGACGCCCTGCAGGCGACGGACCAGCTGCTGAACCGGCGATGTCGACGCGACTGCGGATCGGGTGATCAGCACCGCCTCCGATGTCATGATGGGATCGCCGATCAGCTCCAGCTCCGCGCGCCGCAGCGTCGTGCCCGTCGACACCACGTCAGCTACCACGTCGGCCACGCCGAGCTGAACGGCGGTCTCGACAGCTCCGTCCAACCGGATGACTTGAGCGTCGACGCCCGCGTCCGCGAGGTATTTCGCCAGCAGCCCCGGGTACGACGTGGCGATGCGTCGTCCAGCGAAGTCGGCCACGGCATTCGCCGAACCGGTAGGCGCGGCGAACCGGAATGTGGAGTAGCCGAAGTCCAGCGGCAGCAGCTCCTCGGCGGGGGAACCCGAGTCCTGCAACAGGTCACGTCCGGTGATTCCGACCTCGACCGTTCCCGATCCGACATAGACCGCGATGTCCCGCGGGCGTAGGAAGAAGAACTCGGCATTGTTGTCCGGGTCCGGCAGGACGAGCTCCCGTCCGTCGGAACGCTGCCGGTACCCGGCCTCGTGCAGCATCTCTGCGGCCGGCTCGGCCAGTAGTCCCTTGTTGGGAACCGCGATCCGTAGCGGCGCCATCGTTCTCCTAGAGCCGTTTGTAGACATCGTCGAGAGCGACGCCGGACGCGAGCATGAGCACCTGGACGTGGTAGAGCAGCTGGGCAATCTCGTCGGCGGCCCGGTCAGGACCTTCGTGCTCCGCGGCCATCCAGGCCTCGGCCGCCTCCTCGACGACCTTTTTGCCGACGTGGTGCACGCCGCGTCCGACCGCGTCGACCGTGCCGGAGCCCTCGGCGCCGGCGGCGACCTTCGCCGATAGCTCGGCCCACAGGCCGTCGAAGCTCTTCACAGACGTCAGCCTATGGCGACCAACAACTGGTACTCCCACAGCCCGACGACGTCCATCCGCTCTCGAATGGCACGGTGCTGGATGTCACCCACTGGCCACACCTACGAGGTCGATCCCGACCCACCGCTCTTCTGAATGAGCTTGCGGCTGGCTCTCACTGAGAGGACTATCTCTCCCACATTCGGCGGAACCACGCCCGACCATCGCAAGTCGCATTGGAGGGGAATTGCGATGAAACGACTCAGGTACAGCGCGCTGATCATCGTGCTGGGATTGCTCGGAACCCTCGTTTACAGCAGCGCGCAGGCTCAGCCCGAGCCGCCGCCGGTTGTAGTCGAAGTTCTCACGCCGAGAGCGGTCTTCACAGATGACGTGGCGTTGCAAGTCCGCAACAAACTCGACGGCCATGACACGACGGTGATCAACGCTTCCGACCCGTCCCGCACAGTGACTATCAAGGTCACCGTGCAACCTGGCGGCGTGATTGACTGGCACACCCATCCCGGGCCCGTGTTCGTCACGATAGCGGCGGGTGAGCTGACCTACGTTGCGGCCCACGACTGCGTCGAGCGGCCCTACCCAGCAGAGACAGCATTCGTCGACCCAGGCCACGGCCATGTGCACAAAGCGTTCAACGGCACCGACTCGGTGACCGTGTTCTTCGCCACGTTCTACGAGGTGCCCGAGACCGGGCCGATTACGATCCCAGCGAGCGGGGCGGCCTGTTAGATCGGCAGGACTAACCCGCGCGGGCGGGCGCCACGACATCACCAGGCCTGTATGTACGTCACCAGGCGTACAGGCCTGGTGATGTACCGGGAGGGGTGGTGAACGTGATCATTCCAGCGCAGGAGCGGAGCGGACTCAGGCGTAGCAGGCGCGCAGCGCCAGCACGGTCGCCAGCGCGGCCTGCGCAGCCTCGAAACCCTTGTCTTCGGCGGAGTCGGGTAAGCCAGCCCTGTCGAGGGCCTTCGCTTCGTCGTCGCAGGTGAGCACGCCGAAGCCGATGGGCACGCCGGTGTCGACGGTGACACGGACCAGGCCATCGGTCGCAGCGCGGCAGACGTACTCGAAATGCGGGGTGTCGCCTCGGATCACGACACCGAGGGCGACCAGGACGTCATAGCGGGCCCGGGCCAGCCGGGCGCATGCAACCGGCAGCTCGAACGAGCCCGGCACTCGCAGCACCAGCGGATCGTCAACCCGAGCCTTGGCGAGCGCTCGCAGTGCGCCGTCCACGAGTCCCGCCATGACCTCCTCGTGCCACCGTGCAGCGACGACGCCGACCCGCAGCTGGTCGGCCCCGTCCAACGACAGCGTGGGCGCACCACCTCGGGTCACGTCGGGCTCGCCTCCAGCTCATCGCCGAGATGCGGTAACGCATGACCCATCCGGTCCCGCTTGGTTCGTAGGTAGCGGATGTTCTCAGGGTGTGGCCGCACGGGCATCGGCACCCGCTCGGCGATCTCCAGCCCATAACCCGCCAGGCCTGCGAGCTTGGCTGGGTTGTTGGTCATCAGCCGCATGGCTTTGACCCCGAGATCGGCCAGGATTTGCGCCCCAGTCCCGTAGTCGCGGGCGTCGGCGGGCAGGCCCAGGTCCAGGTTGGCGTCGACGGTATCGCGCCCTCCGTCCTGCAGCTCATAGGCCTTCAGCTTGTGCACCAGACCAATACCGCGTCCCTCGTGACCACGCAGGTACAGCACCACGCCCTTCCCCTGCGTGGCCACCGCGGTCAGGGCGGCGCGGAGCTGCGGTCCGCAGTCGCAGCGCAACGAGCCGAACGTGTCACCGGTGAGGCATTCTGAGTGCACGCGCACCAGCACCGGCTCGCCGTCGGCGACATCCCCGAGTACGAGGGCGACGTGCTCCGCGCCGGTCACGACGTCGCGGTAGGCATGTGCCTGGAAGGTGGCGTCGGCAGTGGGCAGCCGAGTCTGCGCAATCAGCCGGACGTGGTTTTCGTACCGGCGGCGGTACCGGATCAGGTCCGCGATGGAGATCATCGCCAGGCCGTGGTCGTCGGCGAACTGCCGCAACGCAGCAGCCCGCATCATGGAGCCGTCGTCGTTGACGATCTCGCACAGCACCCCGGCCGGCGTCAGCCCGGCGAGGCGGGCCAGGTCGACCGCCGCCTCGGTGTGGCCGGCGCGAGCGAGCACCCCGCCGTCGCGGTATCGCAGCGGCATGATGTGTCCAGGTTGGACGAGCTCGTACGGCTCGGTCGCCGAGTCGGCGAGAACCCGGGCGGTATGCGCACGATCGGCCGCCGAGATGCCGGTCGTGATGCCGTCCCGGGCATCGACAGACACGGTGTACGCCGTGCGCATCCGCTCTCTGTTGTGCGGAGTCATCAACGGGATGTGCAGACGGTCCAGGGTCGCGCCCTCAACGGGGACGCAGACGAACCCGCTTGTCCACCGGATCATGAATCCCATCAGCTCGGAAGTCGCCTTGCCGGCGGCGAACACCAAGTCTCCCTCGTTCTCGCGATCCTCGTCGTCGACCACGACGACGGCGCGTCCAGCCGCGATATCGGCAACGGCCTGCTCCACCGGGTCCAGCCTGATCTCGGTCATGCATTCACCCGCCCCGCTAGCAGTCGTTCAACGTACTTTGCGATCACATCGACCTCAAGGTTGACCAGTTCGCCGAGTTGGTGCCGGCCGAGCGTCGTCAACTCGAGGGTGGTGGGAATCAGGCTTACCTCGAACCACCCGTCCCCGACGCCGGACACGGTCAATGAGACGCCGTCAACCGCAATCGAACCTCTCGCGACGACGTACCGCGAAACGTCATCGGGCAGCGAGATCCGGACGACCTCCCACCGGTCGCTCTGCATTCGGTCGACCACCGTGCCGACTCCGTCCACATGACCCTGGACGATGTGCCCGCCGAGCCGGTCCGACGCCCGCACCGCGCGTTCGAGATTGACCCGCGAACCGACGACCAGTGTGCTCAGCGAAGTCCGGTGCAGCGTCGCGCGCATCACGTCGGAGGAAAACGTGCCGTCGGCGACCTCGACGACGGTCAGGCAGACACCGTTGACTGCGACTGACGCTCCGGGCATCGCGTCCGCAGCCACCAGTGCTCCCCGGACTACCAGGCGGGCCGAGTCCATGCCGTAGTCGACGGCGACGACCTCGCCCAGTTCCTCGACGATTCCCGTGAACATGATCATCCTTTCCCGGGTCGGGCCGTGATCCGCACGTCCGGGCCCACAGTGGCCACCTCGTAGATCTCCAGTCCTATGGCGTCGGCAACGGTCAAGACGCCGAGGTCGCCGACTGCTGCGAGCCCGGCTCCGAGCAGTGCCGGCGCGATGTATGCGACGACCCGCTCGACCAGCCCTTCCCGTAGGAACGCGGCGGCCACGGTTGGGCCACCTTCGAGCCAGACATGCTGGCGGTCCCGGCGATACAGGGCCGCCAGCGCATCGTGTGGATCTCGGGTCGACAGATGCACGGTGTCGGCGGCATCGTCGGTCACTGCTGCGTCTGCCGGGATCGAGCGCAGCCCCATGACCGCCCGCAACGGTTGGAACCGACGCTCGAGTGGAGTGCCGGTGTCGTCCCGCACGGTCAGCCCCGGGTCGTCCGCAAGCAGCGTTCCGGTCCCGACCAGGATCGCGTCACACTCGGCCCGTAGCCGGTGCACGTCGGCTCGAGCCTCGGGGGACGTGATCCATCGGCTGGTTCCGTCGGCGGCAGCGCTGCGACCGTCTAGGGTCGCCGCGAACTTCCAGGTGACGAATGGTCGGCCGTGATCGACCGCAAATGTCCACTCCGGGTTGACGGCTCTCGCCTCGTCGGCCAGCACTCCGCCCTCGACCTCGACACCCGCGAGCCGAAGCGCATCGGCACCGCCACGGGCTGACGGATTGGTGTCTGGCTGCGCGTAGACGACACGCTCGACGCCGGCGTCGAGCAGGGCGGCCACACACGGCCCAGTACGTCCGATGTGGTTGCAGGGCTCGAGGGTCACGACGGCAGTGGTACCGGCTACCGGCTCGCGCGCCGCCCGTACGGCGTCAACCTCGGCATGCGGGTGTCCGGCGCCGCGGTGGTACCCGTCGGCGACGATGCCACCATCGGGATCGAGCAGAACGCAACCGACCCTCGGGTTCGGGCCCCGCGGTACGCCTGGTGTGCGAGCGAGATCGAGCGCGCGGCGCATCGCCGCGATCTCGACCGGACTGGCCATCCGGGCCTCCTCGCCGGCTCCGGCGAGCTCCGGGATTGCGGCGGCAGGCCGCTCGGGTGGCCAGGGATGGAACGGCGACGACTCCGCCGGCCAATGTCGCTGGCCGCCCGCGCGTGCTGCCTCCCATCCGGACTGTCACCGTCGGTCCCGGAGTTCCACCGGGTCAGCCGCTCGCCACCTCGGATCGAGGAGTGACGACCGGGTCGCGGACTGTCACCGCCGGTTCGGAGTTTCACCGACCCCGGAGCACGCGTGGTACTTGACTGGAGTCTAGGCCGCGGGAGGCACGTTCGCGTAGGCGGCCGATGGCTCCGGCCGGATCCTCTGCGCCGAAAACGGCGTTCCCGGCAACGAAGACATCGGCGCCGGCATCGGCACAGCGTTCGATCGTCTCCTCGGACACGCCGCCGTCGACCTGAAGCCACACGTGCACACCAGACTGCGTCACCAGCTCACGCGCCTGCCGGACCTTGGGCAGGCACATCTCGAGGAACTCTTGACCGCCGAACCCCGGCTCGACGGTCATGACAAGGATCAGGTCGACTTCGGGAAGCAGCTCAGCGACGGCCGCGATGGGTGTTGCCGGCTTGAGCGCCACCCCGGCCCGGGCCCCCAGGTGCCGCAGCTCACGGGCGAGCCGCACCGGCGCCGCCGCTGCTTCGATGTGGAACGTCACGCCCTGCGCACCGGCTTCGGCGTAGGCCGGCGCCCACCGGTCCGGATTCTCGATCATCAGATGACAGTCCAGCGGCACGTCGGTTCTGGCGTTCAGCGCCTCGACCACCGGCAGGCCGATCGTCAGGTTCGGCACGAAGTGGTTGTCCATGACGTCGACGTGGACCCAGTCGGCCCCCGCGGCCCGGGCGATCTCCGATTCCAGGTTGGCGTAGTCGGCCGACAGCAAGCTCGGCGCGATCAGCGGACCCACGGCAGCGCAGGCTAGCCGATCCCGTTGCCGGAAGATCCATGGCTCCGGCGCTAGATCCGACGCAGCAGCGAGAGGTACATGGCGTCCGTCCCGTGTCGGTGTGGCCACAGCTGGACGTCCGGGCCGGCACCGAGGTCTGGAACGCCGGATAGATACGGCCGGGCGTCCACCCGTTCCACATCGGCTCGGTTACGCAAGACGTCGGAGACGACGGTCGACGTCTCCGCGAGGTGCGGCGAACAGGTCGCGTAGGCAACAACGCCGCCCGGTCGCACTGCCTCGATCGCTGCTCGCAGCAGCCGCACTTGTCGGGACCGCAGGCCCGCCACCTCGCCGGGCTGGCGCCGCCATCGTGCCTCGGGTCTACGCCGCAGCGCGCCCAGTCCGGTGCACGGCGCGTCGAGCAGGACGCGGTCGAAGGACCGCTCCCCCGCGATTGGCTCCGTGCTGTCCGCGACGAGTACGCGGTGCCCGCCGGGGTCGTCGCGGAGCGCTTTCTCGACCAGCCGGGCCCGGTGGGGTTGCTGCTCCACGGCGAGTAGCCGCGCGCCGCGCTGGGTCGCAAGACCGGCCAGCAGAGCGGCCTTGCCGCCCGGTCCGGCGCACATGTCCAACCAGCGCCCGTCCGGCCCGTTCAACGGAACAGCGGCAAGAGCCAGCGCAACCAACTGGCTGCCCTCATCCTGAACGCCCGCCCGGCGCCCGCGAATGGCCGGGAGATCAGCTGGATCGCCCTCGGCGAGCACTGCCGCGTAGGGCGACCAGCGACCAGGTCGCGCGCCGAATTGGTGCAGCTCGGCGACCTCGGCTCGGCCCGGGCGGGCGACCAAGACCACCTGTGGCCGCTCATTGTCGGCGGCCAGCGCGCGGCTGAGCTCGTCGAGGTCGCCACCAAGCGAGTCGAGCATCGCGCGCGCGATCCATGGCGGGTGCGAGTGCCGCAGCGCCAGCCGCTCGACCGGCTCGGTCGACGCGGCGGGCGCGATCTGCTCGATCCAGGCGTCCAGGTCGTGGGCGCTCACCCGCCGGAGCACCGCGTTGACCAGCTTCGCAGGTCCCTCCCCGATCCGAGCCCTGGTCAGATCGACGGCTGTCGAGACCGCGGCATGCGCAGGGATCCGGGTCGCGAGCAGCTGATGAGCGCCCAACCGAAGCGCATCGAGAACAGGCGGGTCAAGCTCGTCCGGCACCCGGTCGAGGTTGGCGGCGAGGACGGCGTCGTATGACCCCCGCCGCCGTAGCGTGCCGTAGACCAACTCGGTGGCAAGCGCGGCGTCGCGGCCGTCGAGACCGCGTTCGTGCAGCAGCTCGGGAAGAACCAGGTTGGCGTAGGCGTCGCGTTCGTCTACTGCACGCAGGACATCGAAAGCCGCTTCCCGAGCGGGGTCGGCGACCGGCGGAGAGATTCTGCGCTGGGCGGTCACCGGCCTAGCCGCTCTCCCGGGTTCATCCGGGCGCCCCGAGCCCAGTCGGCAGCCGGAATGGCCCGGCGGCCCGGCGGCTGGACCTCACCCAGGAGGACCGCGTGGCTACCGGTACCGACCCGGACATCGTCGCGGTCGGCCCGCATTTCTCCGGCGGCGAGGTCAGCCGTCTGCGGGTCGAGGCGCACCGGTCGAAGCTTGAGTCGCTGGCCGCGGAATGTTGTCCACGCACCCGGGTCGGGCGTGCATGCCCGGACCAGCCGATCGACGCGCAGAGCGGGAGCCGACCAGTCGACTTCCGCGTCGGCGACCGACAGCTTGGGCGCCCACGAGATCCCGTCGGTTGGCTGAGGGTGCGCGACGAGCGTGCCGTCCTCGATCCCGTCGAGCGTTGCGACCAGCAGCGTGGCGCCCGAGTGGGCCAGCCGGGACAGCAGGTCACCGGTCGTATCCGTTGGCCGCACCTGCTCGGTGACGACGCCGTACACGGGCCCGGCGTCCAGCTCCTCCTCGATCCGGAATGTGCTGGCTCCGATGACCTCATCGCCGGCCAGCACCGCGTGCTGGACGGGCGCGGCGCCTCGCCAGGCCGGCAGCAGTGAGAAGTGCAGGTTGACCCAGCCGTGCTTCGGGACGTCGAGCACTGCTTGGGGCAGCAGACCGCCATAGGCGACCACCGGCGCGCAGTCGGGTCGGATCTGGGTGAGTCGGGCCAGGAAGTCCGGGTCTCCGGGCCGCCCCGGCTTGAGTACTTCGACGCCGGCATCGGTGGCGAGCCGAGCCACCGGGCTGGGGCTGAGCTTGCGACCGCGACCGGCTGGAGCGTCCGGCTTGGTGAGGACCGCGAGGAGATCGTGGCGGGAGTCGAGGATGGCGGACAACGACGGCACGGCGGCTTCCGGTGTGCCAGCGAAGACGACTCGCATCGTCACGACCGCGACAGCAGCGGGTTGCAGCTGTCACAAGATCGCGGTAACAAGCGGGTCACAGTGCCCGACCGTACGTCGGGTGCGGCGAGAGCTTGACGGCCGGAACCGTCTGCCCCACCCAGTCCGCCTCTCGGATCGCCTTCATGGCGGCCTTGCGAGCCTGCCGGTCGAGGCGGTCGATGAACAGCACTCCGTTGAGATGATCGGTTTCGTGCTGGATGCAGCGGGCGAGCAGGTCGTCCCCCTCGATGACGATGGGGTCCCCGTACTCGTTGAACCCCTTCGCAACAACCCGTTGCGCCCGTCGGCAGTCGTACTCGATCCCGGGCAGGGACAGACAGCCCTCGAGCCCGGTCTGTTCCTCGCCGGACAGTTCGAGGTCGGGGTTGACGAGATGGCCGAGCGCATCGTCGACAAAATACGTGAAGACCCGCAGCGAGACACCGAGCTGCGGGGCGGCAAGACCGACGCCGGGCGCGTCCATCATGGTCTCGTACAGATCCTTGACCAGCCGACGTAGCTCTGCGTCGAAGTCGACGACGGGCTCGGCCTTCGTGCGCAGGATGGGGTCACCGAACAGCCGGATCGGCTGGATGGCCACAGTGGATGCTCCTCGACTCGCACGGTGGGCCAATAATTCTATGGACGGCCACAGACCGGAGCCCCATGTCGTGCAAGTCGGCGCGTAGTTGATCAGGCTCGGTGAAGTGCAAGCCGGTCATGCCGAGACCCTGGGCCGCCGCGACGTTGGCCTCGACGTCGTCGACATAGGCGGTCGCCGAGGGCACGAGCCGGTACCGCTCGAGAAGGACCTGGTAAATGCGTGGGTTGGGTTTGACGACGCGTTCGCGGCCGGACACCACGATTCCGTGGAACCACGACAGCCACCGAAAGCGCGGGAAGGTGAGATCGAACTTCTCCGCCGACCAATTGGTCAAGGCATAGAGCGGAATGTGGTGGTCACGAAGTTCGCGCAGGACCTCCACCGTGCCGTCGATCTGTCCGTGAATGGTCTCGGGCCAGCGCTCGTGGTATGCGCGGATGAGGTGGGCTTGGTCGGGAAAGCGCGCTGAGGCCTCGGCCACGGCCTCATCCCAGGACCGCCCCGCGTCCTGCGCGGCGTTCCATTCTGCCGGACATACCTGGGCGAGAAAGCGCTCGACGGCACCGGCATCCGGCAGCAGCCGTCTGAACAGATAACGCGGATCCCAGTCGATGAGCACGCCGCCGAGATCGAAGACGACAGTCGATGGCGGCTGCCGGGCGTCGTCAGGACCCAGCCGCGTCCTCAAACGTTGAAGCCGAGGGCGCGCAACTGCTCGCGCCCCTCGTCAGTGATCTTGTCCGGGCCCCACGGGGGCAGCCAGACCCAGTTGATCCGGAAGTCCTGTACCAGGCCGTCGAGGGCGGCGCTGGTCTGGTCCTCGATCACGTCCGTCAACGGGCAGGCGGCGCTGGTCAGCGTCATGTCGAGGGTGGCGACCCCGGCGTCGTCGACGTCGATCCCGTACACCAGGCCGAGGTCGACGACGTTGATGCCGAGCTCGGGGTCGACCACGTCGCGCATCGCCTCGGTGATGTCCTCGATCGAGGTGAGACTGGTGGATTCGGTCATCGTGGATCCCCTCCCGACACCGCTTCTGCCGCGGCGAGGGCTCGCGCGGTCGCGTCACGAAACGCCATCCAGGACAGCAATGCGCATTTGATCCTGGCCGGATAGCGCGCGACCCCAGCGAACGCGATGCCGTCGCCGAGCACGTCTTCGTCCGGCTCGACCGCACCCCTGCTCTGCATGAGCTCGGCGAACGCTTCTTGGGTGCCGAACGCTTCGGCCACCGGTTTCCCGGCCACCAGCTCGTACAGCACGCTCGCGGAGGCCTGGCTGATCGCACAACCTTGACCGTCGTATGACACGTCGTCGATACGGTCGTCGGCGAGCCGCACCCGCACCGTGATCTCGTCACCACAGGTGGGATTGACCTGACGCGACTCGGCATCGAACGGCTCGCGCAGACCGCGCCCGATCGGACGCTTGAAATGGTCCAGGATGATCTCCTGGTACAGCGAGTCTGTGGTCACCGGAAGAAGCCCTTCACCAGCTCGACGCCTTCGACGAGCGCGTCGACTTCGGCCTGCGTCGTGTACAAGTAGAAAGACGCTCGGGTGGTCGCGGGAATTCCGTACCGGACGCACACTGGCCGCGCGCAGTGATGACCCACCCGCACGGCGATGCCCTGTTCGTCGAGCACTTGGCCGACATCGTGCGGGTGCACGCCGTCGAGAGTGAACGACACGGTCCCACCGCGCGAAATGGGCACTCGCGGCCCGATGAACCGCACGCCGTCGACCTCAGCCAGCCGCTGCAGTGCATACGTTGTCAGCGCCCGCTCGTGCGCGGCCACGTTCTCCATGCCGAGCCCGGACAAGTAGTCGACGGCGGCGCCCAGGCCGACGGCCTGCGCGATCGGTGGCGTGCCGGCCTCGAACTTGTGCGGGATCTGTGCATACGTCGAGCCGGTCATGTCGACAGTCTCGATCATCTCGCCGCCGCCGAGGAACGGGGGCAGCGCGTCGAGCACCTCGGTGCGGCCCCACAGCACACCGATGCCGGTCGGACCGCACATCTTGTGGCCGGTGAAGGCGATCAGGTCGACGTCGAGGTCGACAACGTCGACCGGCTTGTGCGGCACCGACTGGGAGCAGTCCAGCATGACCAACGCGCCGACCTCGCGCGCACGCGCGACGATCGGGGACACCGAGTTGACCGTTCCCAGGATGTTCGACTGGTGCACCACCGACACGATTGTGGTGCGCTTGGTGACGAGCTCTTCGAGGTTCGAAACGTCCAGCCGGCCCTCGTCGGTCAGCCCGAACCAGCGCAGCCGGGCTCCCGTCCGCTGGCAAGCGAGCTGCCACGGCACGATATTGGAGTGGTGCTCCATCTCGGTGATGACGACCTCGTCACCCGGGCCGAGGCGGTAGCGCGGATCGGCGGCCAGGCCGCTGGCCAGCGTGTTGGCCACCAGGTTGAGCGCTTCCGAGGCGTTCTTGGTGAAGACGATTTCTTCGCGGCTCGGCGCGCCGATGAATGCGGCGACCTTGGTTCGGGCGTTCTCGTAGGCCGCGGTGGCCTCCTCCCCGAGCTGATGCACCGCCCGCGCAACGTTGGCGTTGTGGCGTTCGTAGTGATCAGCAAGGGTGTCCAGCACCAGCCGCGGCTTCTGTGAGGTGTTGGCAGAGTCGAGGTACACCAGGGGCCGGTCGCCGGCCAGCCGCCGCTCGAGGATCGGGAAGTCCTTGCGGACCTGCTCCACGTCCAGCGGGCTGAGCTCGTCCACCGTCAGTCCTCCTCGAGTACTCAGGCCGACGCGCCGGCGTAGCTGAGGTAGCCCTCGGACTCGAGCTTCTCGGCCAGGTCCGGGCCGCCTTCTTCGGCGATCCGGCCGTCGACAAAGACGTGCACGAAGTCGGGCGTGATGTAGCGCAGGATGCGCGTGTAGTGCGTGATGAGCAGCACACCCTTTCCCCCGCGCGTTTGGAAGCGGTTGACACCGTCGGCGACCACTCGCAGCGCGTCGATGTCCAGGCCGGAGTCGGTCTCGTCGAGGATCGCGACCCGAGGGTCGAGCAAATGTAGCTGCAGGATCTCGTGGCGCTTCTTCTCGCCGCCGGAGAAACCCGTGTTGAGGTCACGCTCGGCGAACGACGGGTCAATTGCGAGCTCGTCCATGGCGGACTTGACGTCCTTGATCCAGCTGCGCAGTTTCGGCGCTTGCCCGTCGATGGCCGTCTTGGCCGTCCGCAGAAAGTTCGACACCGAGACGCCGGGCACCTCGACGGGGTACTGCATGGCGAGGAAGAGCCCCGCCCGCGCCCGCACGTCGACCTTCATGGCCAATACGTCCTCGCCGTCGAGGGTGACCGTGCCGCGCGTGACCGTGTACTTCGGATGGCCGGCGATGGAGTACGCCAGCGTCGACTTGCCTGAGCCGTTTGGCCCCATGAGCGCGTGGATCTGATCTTCTCGGACGGTGAGGTCGACCCCGCGCAGGATCTCCTTGGGACCCGCCTCGGTCTGGACTGAGACGTGCAGGTCGTGGATCTCGAGAGTGCTCATCGTGTCAGTGCCTCACGGCTCGGTGGTGGCGACGGTGGTATCGAGCACGGCGAGCTCGCGCTCGACCGCGGCGTGGAGCCGGTCGACGAGCTCGGGAACGCCGAGCTTGTTGATCAGCGACGCGAAGAAGCCACGCACAACCAGCCGTCGGGCCTGGTCCTCTGGGATTCCGCGCGCCTGCAGGTAGAACAGCTGCTCGTCGTCGAAACGCCCGGTGGCACTGGCGTGCCCGGCGCCAAGGATCTCGCCCGTCTCGATCTCGAGGTTCGGGACCGAGTCGGCGCGGGCGCCATCGGTGAGCACCAGGTTGCGATTGAGCTCGAAGGTCTTGATGCCTAGTGCCTCGGGACGGATCAGCACGTCGCCGACCCAGACCGCATGCGCGCCGGTGCCCTGCAAGGCGCCCTTGTACTCGACATTGCTGAAGGAGTGCGGGGTGTTGTGGTCGACGAACAAGCGGTTCTCGATGTACTGACCGGCGTCGACGAAGTACATGCCCAACAGCTCGGCGTCCCCGCCCGACCCGCTGTAGTCAAGCGTCGTGCCAGTGCGCACCAGGTCGCCACCGAAGGTGATCACTGCGTGCCGCACGATGGCGTCCCGACCTACGTGCACGTGGTGGTGGGATAGGTGGACAGTGTCGTCCGCCCAGTCCTGCAGGCTCACCAGCGTCAGGTGCGCACCGTCCTCGACGACGACCTCGACGTTGTCCGCGAACGTGGCCGAGCCCTCGTACTCGATCACGACCACGCTGCGGCTGAACGCCTGTGCCGTGACGACGACGTGCCCGGCCGCAGCCTTCTCGGCCGACAGCCCGCGCAGCCGGACCACTGTCGGCCGGGTCGTGGTGGCCTCTCGGGGAACGGTGACTGCCAGCACCTTGTCGGCTTCAGCCCAGGCGCGGGCGCTCACCCGGTCGATCGGCACGTATCCCGACATGCCCCGGAGCGGATCGTCGGCGTCGCCGATCTCGACTCGGACGTCCGGCGCCGCATCGATCTCGACCTCGTAGTCGTGACCATCCAACGGGGTGTCCACATGCAGGCCGCGCAGGCGGACCATCGGCGTGAACCGCCAGGCCTCTTCCCGTCCGCGCGGTACTGGGTGGGCATCCACGTCGAAGGAGGCGAACCGGTGCAGGGAGCTGCCGCCATGTCCGTCCTTGGGGCTCACACCAGGGGCGTGCGAGTGCTCGGTGAGCGTCGTCATCCGGCTCAGCCCACCGCGCCTTCCATCTGCAGCTCGATCAGCCGGTTGAGCTCCAGGGCGTATTCCATCGGCAGCTCACGAGCGATCGGCTCGATGAACCCGCGCACGATCGTCGCCATGGCTTCCTCCTCGGACAGGCCACGGCTCATCAGATAGAACAGCTGGTCCTCGCTGACCTTCGACACCGTCGCCTCGTGACCCATCGACACGTCGTCGTTACGCACGTCGACGTAGGGATAGGTGTCCGACCGGGAAACCGTGTCGATCAACAGGGCATCGCAGCGGACGGTGCTCGCGCTGTGGACTGCTCGCGGCATGACCTGGACCAGGCCCCGATAGGAGGTGCGGCCACCGCCGCGAGCGACCGACTTGGACACGATCGACGACGACGTGTTCGGCGCGAGGTGCAGCATCTTCGCGCCGGCATCCTGGTGCTGGCCTTCGCCCGCGAACGCTACCGACAACGTCTCACCCTTCGCGTGCTCGCCCATCAGCCAGACCGCCGGGTACTTCATTGTGATCTTGGAACCGATGTTGCCGTCGATCCACTCCATCGTGGCGCCCTCGGCGGCGGTGGCCCGCTTCGTCACCAGGTTGTAGACGTTGTTCGACCAGTTCTGGATGGTGGTGTACCGGCAGCGGGCGTTCCTCTTCACGATGATCTCGACGACCGCGCTGTGCAGGGAATCCGAGGAATAGATCGGTGCGGTGCAGCCCTCGACGTAGTGCACGTAAGCGCCCTCGTCGACGATGATCAGCGTGCGCTCGAACTGACCCATGTTCTCGGTGTTGATCCGGAAGTACGCCTGCAGCGGGATCTCGACGTGCACGCCCTTCGGCACGTAGATAAAGCTGCCGCCGGACCACACTGCCGTATTGAGCGCGGAGAACTTGTTGTCACCAGCGGGGATCACCGATGCGAAGTACTCCTGGAACAGCTCGGGGTGTTCCCTCAGCCCGGTATCGGTGTCCAGGAAAATGACGCCCTGTTCTTCTAGATCCTCCCGAATCTTGTGGTAAACGACTTCACTTTCGTATTGTGCCGCCACACCAGCAATGAGCCGTTGTTTCTCTGCTTCCGGAATGCCTAACCTATCGTAGGTGTTCTTGATATCCGCCGGCAGGTCGTCCCAGCTGGCCGCCTGCTTCTCCGTGGACCGTACGAAGTACTTGATGTTGCCGAAGTCGATGTCAGACAGGTCGGCGCCCCAGGTGGGAATCGGCTTCTTCTCGAACAGGTGCAGCCCCTTGAGACGCAACTCGAGCATCCACTCCGGCTCGTTCTTCAGCGCTGAGATCTCGCGGACGACGTCCTCGGACAGACCGCGGCGCGCGAGGGCCCCGGCAGCGTCCGGGTCGGCCCAGCCGAACTTGTAGCGGCCGAGACCTTCGAGCTCGGGGTGAACGGTCGTGGTCATCGAGCGATCTCCTCAGGGGTGTGCTCGCGGGACATGATGTCAGCGCGCTCCGACAGCTCTGCCGGCCGGAGGCGCGGGATGTGCGTGGTGCAGATGCCGTCGCCGTGGGCGATGGTCGCAAGCCGTTGGACGTGCGTACCGAGCAGCCGGGCGAACGCCTCGGTCTCGGCCTCGCACAGCTGCGGGAACTGCTCGGCAACGTGCGCCACCGGGCAGTGGTGCTGGCACAGCTGTTCGCCGGATCCGGTCGGTGCTGTCTCCAACGACGCGGCGTAGCCGTCGGCTGTTAGCGACCGGGCCAGCGCGCTGGCTTTGGCCTCCTGGCCTACAGCCGCCTCGACCGTGGGTCGGCAGCGCTCCTCCAGCTCAGCGACGCGCCGCCGAGCGAACTGGCCGACCAGCTGGCCTCCCCCGGTTTCCGCGAGGAACCGCAACGCCCCGACGGCAAGATCGTCGTACGCTTGCTCGAAGGATTCGCGGCCGGCCTCAGTGATGACGAAGACGTTGGCCGGGCGCCCCCGCCCGCGATGCCCACGAACTCGCGCCTGCCTGCCTTCGATCATGCCGTCCGCCTGCAGGGTTTCGAGATGCCTGCGGACGGCTGCCGGCGTCAGCCCGAGCCGGGCGCCCAGCGTCGCAGCGGTGGACGGACCGTTTTCCAGAATCGACCGGGCCACCCGGGCCCTCGTACCGGCGTGCGGGTCATCGACGGACTGGCCCTGCGGCCAGGCGCCGGTCACGTCCCGCATGTTTTTCACAACACTATTGTGCTCTATTTCTGTCCGGGGCTCAAGCCGACCCCCGGTCCGCCTCCGAACCCGCGATACTGATCCATGACAACCCCTCGCTCGAGGAGTCCGGCAACACGCCTATCGAGGTGGTGCCCTGACGCGCAGGCTCCCTGGGAGACCGGTTACCTCAACCCTAGGATGACGGCGTGACTCTCGCCGAGACGCGGGGCAGGGGCGCCCGACGGCTGTGGGACCGGGTGCCGGTCCCGGCCGATCGCACGCTGCGCCGGCTCGCGATCGCGTCGCTGGTCTCCCAGATCGGCATCGTCGTGACCGGCGGCGCCGTCCGGCTGACGGGCTCCGGCCTGGGCTGCCCCGAGGTTCCGAACTGCGCCGACGACTCCCTCGTCCCGACGCCCGAAATGGGGGTCCACGGTCTCATCGAGTTCGGCAATCGGCTGCTCACGTTCGTGCTCGTCGCCATCGCATTGGCCATGCTGCTCGCGATTGTCCGGACGTTGCGCTCAGACCGTCCGCGCCGCGACCTCGTCGTACCGGCCGTCGTCCTGCTGCTCGGCATCCCGGCCCAGGCCGTGATCGGCATGGCGACCGTCCGGACGACACTCAACCCATGGGTCGTGATGCTGCATTTCCTGTGCTCGGCGGCGCTGGTCGCCGTCGCCACGATCCTGGTCCGCCGGGCCCAGCGCCCGGCCGGAGCCGAACCGGCGGAGATCAGCTCCCCGTGGCTGCGCCGGTTGGCGGGGACGACGCTCGTCGCCGCCTTCGGCACCGTGTACCTGGGCACCGTGGTCACGGGCACCGGTCCGCACGCCGGAGACCCCGAGGCTCCGAGGACCGGCCTGGATCTCGAGTCCGTTGCGCAGTTGCACGTCCACGCGGTGACCTTGCTGTTGGGTCTGTCCGTCGGCCTCTATTTCGCGGCGCGTGCGGTAGGGTCTCCTGGCCGCGCGCGCCGCGCCGCGGCGATCCTGATCGGCGTCGAACTGGGACAGGCCGCCGTCGGTATCGTCCAGTACCTGCTGGACCTGCCCGTGGTCTTGGTGGGACTGCACATGCTCGGTGCCGCTTTGCTTGTCGCCGCTGCGGCCGATGCGTTCTTCGCATCCAGATGGTTGCCCGAACCAGCGCCGTCACCACGAATCCGTCATCCGGGTCCATAGCCCGGGGCCGATCCGCAGCCGCTGCCCGGTGGCCGGATCGCCCTGCTCGCGCAGTGTGATCCGGGCCAGGCGGGTCACTGCCACTGCATCCTCGCCCAGCATCGCATCGGCCCATGCGCCATCGGGTGCGACCACGAGCAGCCGCGTCCCTGGCTCCCCCGCTGCCGTGAGGTATCCCTCTGCCATCTGACCTCGCTCGACGCCGTGTGCGCGCACAAAGGCCCGGAGCCGGCGGGCGGTGCCAACGGTGCGGGCGGGAAGAACGGCGTCGCCGCGCGGCCGCACGATGCCGAACACGGCTGCGGCGCCGACCAACCCGACGACGGCCGCGACCGGCACAGCTCTCGCCGTGAGGGCGGCGATGACTCCCAACCCCGTCGCCGCCACAACCAGCAGGCTTCGCGGCTGAGGCGGCAGTCGCCGTCCCGCCGGGAAGTCGAGATCATCGGAGACGTCGTCTTCGGCCGCTCGCCACACCGCTGCGTCGGCGAGTGCGAATACCACGCCGATGACGACCAGCGTGCCCACGGGTGCCGCCGCTCCGCCCGCAGCTGCCCAGAGCGTGGCGGCGCCGACGATAGCGACACCGGCGAGGCCCAACAGACGGTCACGCACCTGTGGCGTCCGCTAGGTGACCAGCAGCACGTCGAGAGCCACCGCGGCAAACACCACCGTGAGGTAGGTGATCGAGCCGTGGAACAGCCGCATCGCCCGAAGGGCTGATCCGCCGCTGGCGTCGGCCCGCGCCCGCCGGTACAGGCGGTGGGCCTCGGCGAGGAACCACACGCCCGCCAGCACGGCTACCAGGACATAGAGCCAGCCGAGGTCGGCCACCTGCCAGAGCACCAGCGTCGTCACGACCATGGCCCACGAGTACGCGAGGATCTGGCGGGCAACCGTCGCGGGCGATGCGACGACGGGCAGCATGGGGATACCAGCCCGCTCGTAGTCGTCGCGGAAACGCATGGCCAGCGGCCAGTAATGGGGCGGTGTCCAGAAGAACACGACCAAGAACAGCAGCACCGGCTGCACGGCCAGACTGCCGGTGACTGCGGCCCAGCCGATCATGGTCGGCAGACAGCCGGCGATCCCGCCCCAGACGATGTTCTGCGACGTCCTCCGCTTCAGCAGCAACGTGTAGACCACGACGTAGAAGACGTTCGCGGCGGCCGTCAATGCCGCCGCTAGCGGATTGACGAAGGCAAGCATCAGCAGCACGGCGGCGGCGAGGAGAACCCCGGCGAATATGGCCGCTGCCACAGGGGAGACCACCGCCGACGCGATGGGCCGCCGGTGCGTGCGGCGCATGACGGCGTCGATGTCGCGCTCGAGCACCTGGTTGAACGCATGAGCGCTGCCGGCCGCCAGCGTTCCGGCCAGCAACGTCACCACGACCAGCTCAATCGGTGGCACGCCACGTTCGGCCAGGACCATCGCCGGGAGGGTGGTCACCAACAGCAGCTCGACGACCCGCAGCTTCATCAACGAGACGTAAGCGGCGGAGTGCACACGCCATGAGCTCGGCCGAGATCGCACGTCCAGCGGACGGTGCGGCTCGACGGTCGTCACGACCTACCTCTCTCGATGCCGCGGGATGGTCGGCCCTGACAGCGCAGCCCGGGACGACGCGAGTCTAGCGATACGCCGCTGCACGAACGCACTCAGGACGCGTGGTCTGTTCGGTGATGGGTAGGCTCGATCCGGGTTGTGATCACGCCCAAACCGTCCAGGTCGATGCCCGAGAGGAGCCCGATCGCGGTGGCCGAGCAGAGCACCCTGGATTGGACCGATCTCGACCGGCGGACTGTGGACACCATCCGGGTTCTCGCCATGGACGCCGTGGAGAAGGCCGGGAATGGGCACCCCGGTACGGCAATGAGTCTCGCGCCGGCCGCCTACCTCCTCTTTCAACACCTCCTGCGGCATGACCCGCAGGATCCCGGCTGGCTCGGCCGCGACCGCTTCGTTCTCTCCGCCGGCCATTCCAGCCTGACTCTGTACATCCAGCTCTACCTGTCCGGCTACCCGATGGCTCTCGACGACCTCGCTGCGCTGCGTACGTGGGGCTCCATCACACCGGGACACCCGGAGTTGCATCACACTCCCGGCGTCGAGACGACGACGGGGCCGCTCGGCCAGGGCGTCGGCAACGCCGTCGGGATGGCGATGGCTGCGCGCCGCACCCGTGGCCTGCTCGATCCCGACACCCCTGTCGGCGAAAGCGTCTTCGACCACACGATCTGGTGCATCGCCTCGGATGGTGACATGCAGGAAGGCGTGTCAGGAGAAACGTCCTCGCTTGCCGGCACCCAGCGGCTGGGCAATCTGGTGCTCATCTGGGACGACAACCAGATCTCGATAGAGGACGACACCCGGGTCGCCTTCTCCGAGGATGTGTCGGCCCGGTACGAGGCCTATGGCTGGCACGTCCAGACTGTCGACTGGGTCGGGCGCGAACGACGGGACGGTCCGTACCACGAGGACGTCGACGCTCTGTACGCGGCCTTGCAGGCCGCTCGCGACCACACCGACCGACCCTCGTTCATCGCGCTCCGGACGATCATCGGTTGGCCGGCGCCGACGAAGCAGAACACCGGGACCGCGCACGGTTCGGCACTCGGAGCCGACGAGGTGGCCGCCACGAAGAAGCTACTCGGCTTCGACCCCGAGCAGACATTCGCCGTCGCCGACGACGTCCGGGAGCACGCGCTGGCCGCCCGCGACCGCGGTGCTGCGCTACACAAGGCCTGGAATGAGCCGTTCGCCGCCTGGCAACAGGCCAATCCGGATCGGGCCCGGCTGCTCGACCGGCTGTCGAACTCGATGCTTCCTGTGGGCTGGACCGATGCGTTGCCGACATTCGTACCTGGCAAGGACGTCGCCACCCGCAAGGCGTCGGGGGAGGTGCTCACCGCTCTCGCGCCGGTTCTGCCCGAGCTGTGGGGCGGCTCGGCGGACCTGGCAGGCAGCAACAACACCACGCCCGAAGGCGAGCTGTCGTTCCTGCCGCCGGACCGGTCCAGCAAAGAGTTCGAGGGCGACTGGTACGGCCGGGTCCTGCACTTCGGGATCCGCGAGCACGGGATGGGATCTGTCCTCAACGGCATCGCGTTGCACGGGCTGACTCGCCCCTACGGCGGGACGTTCCTGGTCTTCAGCGACTACATGCGGCCGGCGGTGCGCCTCGCCGCCGTGATGGGCCTGCCGGTCACGTACGTATGGACCCACGACTCGGTCGGGCTGGGCGAGGACGGCCCGACCCATCAACCGGTAGAACACCTGGCCGCACTTCGTGCAATCCCTGGTCTTGACGTCGTCCGGCCGGCGGACGCCAACGAGACCGCGGTGGCGTGGCGCACGGTCCTGGAGCACCATGCGACCCAGCCACGACCGGCGGGCATCTGCCTGACTCGGCAGAACGTCCCGACCCTTCCCCGTGGTACCGACGGGTTCGCATCCGCCGACGGCGTAGCTCGGGGTGCCTACGTACTCGTCGACTCGGCCGAAGACGGCCGACCCGACGTCGTCTTGATCGCAACCGGCTCGGAGGTGCAACTGGCCGTGGCCGCGCGGGATCTGTTGGCAGCCGACGGCGTTCAGGCGCGAGTCGTCTCGATGCCGTGCAAGGAGTGGTTCCTGCGCGAGCAGCGGGCGTACCGGGACGAGGTGCTGCCGCCCGCTGTGCGCGCCAGGGTTTCCGTCGAGGCGGCAGTGGCACAGGGGTGGCGCGAGCTGGTCGGCGACACCGGCCGTTGTGTCGGCCTCGAACACTTCGGGGCTTCCGCCGACTACAAGACGCTCTTCCGTGAGTTCGGCATCACCGCGGAGGCCGTCGCTGCAGCGGCCAAGGAGTCCATCGCGGCCGCCGCAGGTTGACCCGTCCACCGACCGTCCGGAGGACTGCCATGACGAATCCGCCCACCGTCCGTGACGTCGACCGGTTGCGCCGGCTCTCCGATCAGGGCGTGGCGATCTGGCTCGACGACCTGTCCCGGGACCGGCTCGAGGCTGGAACGTTGCAGAAGCTGGTCGACGAATGCTACGTCGTCGGGGTGACCACCAACCCGACGATCTTCCAGGCCGCGATCACCAAGAGCACCGCCTACGACCGGCAGCTCAGGACGCACGCACAGCGCGGCTCCGACGCCGACGCTGCCATCCGCGACATCACCACCGACGACGTCCGCGCGGCCTGCGACTTACTCACGCCGGTGGCCGCGCGGACCGGCGGGCTCGACGGAAGGGTCTCGATCGAGGTCGACCCGGGCCTCGCATACGAGACCCAGGCCACCATCTCCCAGGCGCGCGAACTATGGGCAGAGGTCGACCGGCCCAACCTGTTCGTCAAGATCCCCGGCACCGGACCCGGCCTGCCGGCGATCACCTCGGCGATCGCCGAAGGGATCAGTGTCAACGTCACGTTGATCTTCACGGTGGACCGGTACAGGGAAGTGATGGACGCGTACGCGTCGGGCCTGGAGCAGCGGCTCGCTCCGGGACAATCGCTGGACGGCATCGCATCCGTGGCGTCGTTCTTCGTCAGCCGGGTCGACACGGAGATCGACAAGCGGCTGGAGACGATCGGAACCGACGAAGCGCTCACGTTGCGCGGACAGGCGGCGGTCGCCAATGCCCGGCTGGCCTACCAGGCGTACGAACAGTTCGTCGCCAGCGATCGGTGGCGGGCGGTCGAGGAGGCTGGCGCGGCCCGGCAGCGGCCGCTCTGGGCGTCGACGGGAACCAAGAACCCGGAGTACTCCGACACCCTGTACGTCACGGAGCTGGTCGCCCCGGAGACGGTCAACACGATGCCCGAGAAGACGCTGGAGGCAGTCGCCGACCATGCCGAGATCCGTGGCGACACCATTCACGGGAGCTACGACCAGGCCCGGGCCGTGTTCGACCGGCTCGCAGCGGCTGGCGTGGACCTCGGCTATGCCGGCCGGGTGCTCGAGGAGCAGGGCGTCGAGAAGTTCGCCACGAGCTGGGCAGACCTGCACCACACGGTCCAGGCGAGCCTGCAGGCCGGTCACTGATGGGTGGCCTCGCCGTATCGGCCCGGGTTGGTGACCAGGCCGTCCTCACCACCCTGGTGGCGGACCGGGTCGCCTCGCGCCTGGCCGCAGCCGACGCGACGCTGTGGGGGCCGGCCGCTCAGGAGGAGGCCGCGGTTCGGCTCGGCTGGGTACGGTTACACGAAACGTCGCGGCCACTGCTGGCCGAGATCGAGGCTCTGCAGGCTGATCTGCGTGCCGAGGGGCTGGACCGGATCGTGCTCTGCGGTATGGGCGGCTCGTCCCTCGCCCCGGAGGTCATCACCCGCACTGCTGGCGTAGAGCTGACGGTCCTCGACACCACCGACCCCGGGAGGGTCAAAGCCGCGATCGCCGACCTCGACCGCACCGTTGTGGTGGTGTCCAGCAAGTCTGGATCGACTGTCGAGACCGACAGCCAGCGCCGCGCTTTCGAGGCCGCTTTCACCGCGGCGGGAATCCAGCCCGGATCGCGGATGATCGCCGTGACCGATCCTGGCTCAGGCCTCGCGGAACTGGCGATGGCCTCGGGTTATCGCCGCGTGTTCCTCGCAGATCCGAGCATCGGCGGACGCTACTCCGCCCTGACGGCGTTCGGGCTGGTGCCGTCGGCAATGGCGGGGGTCGACGTGTCCGCTCTGCTCGACGAGGCGGCGTCGGCGGCACCGATGCTGGCGGCTGACCACCCGGGCAACCCTGCGCTGGTCCTCGGAGCGGCCCTCGGTGGCGGTGTCACGCTCGGCCGGGACAAGGTCGCGATCGCCGACGCGGGGTCGGGGATCGTCGGCTTTGCCGATTGGTCTGAGCAGCTGATCGCCGAGTCGACCGGCAAGGACGGCACCGGCATACTGCCGATCGCCCTCGCCGGAACCGACGACCCAGAGCTCCGGTGGCCGGCACCAGACGTGCTGCCGGCCTTGCTCGGCCCGGCTCCGCCCGACAGCGGCGTGAGTGTCATCGGGCCGCTGGGAGCCCAGTTCCTGCTCTGGGAGTACGCCACCGCAGTGGCTGGGCGGGTGATCGGTATCAATCCGTTCGACCAGCCCGACGTCGAGAGCGCCAAGAAGGCTGCAAGAGGTCTCCTCGACGGGCGGCCCGAACCAGAGCCGGCCGCGTTCACCGACGGATCGATCGAGCTACGTGCCAATTCCGAGCTGCTCGATGATGCGCGCTCGCTGGACGCCGCGGTGACCGCATTGTTGGCCCAGCTGCCCGCAAACGGCTACCTGGCGGTGATGGCGTATCTGGACCGAGAGGGGGCGGACGCGGTCCTGGCCGACGTCCGGCGGCCACTGGCGATGCGTACCGAGCGCCCAGTGACCTTCGGGTGGGGGCCACGGTTCCTGCACTCGACCGGGCAATACCACAAGGGTGGACCAGCGACTGGGGTGTTCCTGCAGGTGACTGGAGCTGTCGACGAGGACCTTGCGGTGCCGGAACGGCCCTTCACGTTCGGCGAGCTCATCACGGCACAAGCAGCGGGAGATGCTCAGGTGCTCGCTGACCACAACCGGCCGATCCTGCGGCTGCATCTGAATGACCGAGCGGCGGGTATCGCCCGCTTGCTCGAGGTGCTGCGGTGACCACGAAGATCAACTCGCGAAGTCGCAACCCACTGCGCGATCCGCGGGACAAGCGGCTGCCGCGTATCGCCGGCCCATGCAGTTTGGTGATCTTCGGTGTCACGGGTGACCTGTCCCGCAAGAAGCTCATGCCGGCGGTGTACGACCTGGCCAACCGCGGGCTGCTGCCGCCGGGTTTCTCCCTCGTCGGGTTCGCCCGCCGAGACTGGGCCGACCAGGACTTCAGCAGAGAAGTCCATGACGCCGTCCGCCAGTATGCGCGGACCCCGTTCAGGGAGGCCACCTGGCGCCAGCTTGCCCAGGGCTTCCGGTTCGTGCCCGGTGAGTTCGCCGACGACGACGCGTTCGACCGGCTCGCGCAGACGGTTCATTCCCTCGACGAGCAGCAGGGCACCGGCGGCAACTACGCCTTCTACCTGTCCATTCCCCCGAAGTTCTTCGGCGTCGTGTGCAAACAGCTCGCCCGCTGCGGGCTGGCCGAGCCGGAAGACCCGGACGAGTGGCGACGTGTCGTGATCGAGAAGCCGTTCGGGCACGACCTGGCCAGCGCTCGCGACCTCAACAACACGGTCGAGTCGATCTTCCCGCCGGACGCGACCTTCCGCATCGACCATTACCTCGGCAAGGAGACGGTCCAGAACATCTTGGCGTTGCGGTTCGCTAACCAGCTCTTCGAGCCGATCTGGAACGCCCATTTCGTCGACCACGTGCAGATCACCATGGCTGAGGACGTCGGCATCGAGAGCCGAGCGGGGTATTACGACGGAATCGGCGCGGCCCGAGACGTCATCCAGAACCACCTCCTGCAGTTGCTCGCGTTGATCGGTATGGAAGAGCCGGTCTCGTTCCGTGCCAGTGACGTACGGGCGGAGAAGGAGAAGGTGCTCTCCGCGGTCCGGCTGCCGCCCGATCTCGCCCGGCATACGGCGCGCGGCCAGTACACCGAAGGCTGGGCCGGCGGAGTCAAGGTGCCGGGGTATCTGCAGGAGGAGGGGATTCCGGCTGATTCGCACACGGAGACGTACGCAGCCATCCGCCTCGACATCGACACGCGCCGCTGGGCCGGCGTGCCCTTCTATCTGCGCACCGGCAAGCGGCTGGGCCGCCGGGTCACCGAGGTGGCCGTCGTCTTCCAGCGGGCACCACACCTGCCATTCGAGTCGACGTCAACCGAAGAACTCGGCGAGAACGCGCTCGTGGTCCGAGTGCAGCCGGACGAGGGCGTGACGATGCGGTTCGGATCCAAGGTTCCGGGCACCGCGATGGAGGTGCGCGACGTCACGATGGATTTCGGTTATGGCCACTCCTTCACGGAGGACAGCCCGGAGGCCTACGAAAGACTGTTGTTGGACGTCTTGCTCGGGGACCCACCACTCTTCCCGCGGCATGAAGAGGTCGAGCTGTCCTGGCAGATCCTGGACCCGATCGAACGGTACTGGGCACGGCACGGTAAGCCAGAGCCGTACCGGTCGGGTTCGTGGGGACCGGTATCGGCGACGGACATGCTGGCCCGGGACGGCCGGGTCTGGCGTCGGCCGTAGAAACGGGAGGCCGCGTTGATCACCGACCTGCCGTCGACTACAGCGCACAAGATCGCCAAGCGGCTGGTGGATCTCCGCGAGTCGCATGGCGCCATCGCCCTGGGCCGGGTGCTGACGCTGGTGCTGGTGGTAGACGAAGCCAGCGCCGAGCCGGCCATCGCATCGGCTAACCATGCCAGCCACGAGCATCCGTGCCGGATCCTGGTCGTCGCGGAGGAGTCCGCGCGCGGAGCGCCCCGGCTGGACGCTCAGATCCGGGTCGGCGGCGACGCCGGCGCGAGCGAGGTCATCGTGCTGCGGACCTTCGGGGCGCTCACCGGTCACCCGGAGTCCGTCGTCCTCCCCCTGCTGCTTCCAGATGCGCCGGTCGTTGCGTGGTGGCCAGCCGCCGCTCCGGCAGTGCCAGCCGATGATCCCGTCGGCCGGCTCGCCAGCCGGCGTATTACCGATGCCGCGGCGTCCAAGCGGCCCGGGGCGGCGCTCGCCGCCAGGGCCGAATCCTACCGACCGGGTGACACCGACCTGGCATGGAGCAGGGTCACCGGGTGGCGAGCAATACTCGCTGCCGCCCTGGACCAGCCGCCGTTCCAACGGGTCACGGCGGCCCGGGTCACGGGCGCATCGGACAGTCCGAGCGCCGATCTGCTCGCGGCCTGGCTGGCGCTCACACTGCGCGTTCCGGTGACCCGCGCCAAGGCCAGCGGTGTGGACGGCGTGGTCAATGTCCGCCTGGACCGTCGGTCGGGACCACTCGAGCTGGACCGGCCTGGCGACGACAACGCGACGTTGTCCGTTCCAGGCCGAAATGAGCGCCGGGTTGCGTTACCCAAGCGACTGGATCGAGATTGTCTTGCCGAAGAGCTGCGGCGCCTCGACCCCGACGAGGTCTACCACGCGGTGCTCACCGAGGGGCTTGCCCGGCTGCGAGACACAGGCCGAACTACCCGTACTCGCACCGAGCCGCCGAAGGTGCCGGCTCGATGAGCACACCGCTCGTCGTGGTCCATCACGACGTCGGGGTACTGGCCGAGGCGGTCGCCGCCCGGTTGATCACACGGGTCGCGGACGTGCAGGCAGCCCGTGGCGGCGCGTCCCTCGTGCTGACCGGCGGGGGCGTGGGAATTGCGAGTCTGGAGGCAGTCGCTAGGTCGAGAGCGCGGTCGGCCGTCGACTGGAGCCACCTGGACGTGTGGTGGGGCGACGAGCGGTTCCTCCCGAGCGGGGATGCCGAGCGCAACGAGACGCGGGCGCGGGCGGCCCTGCTCGACCAGGTGCCGGTTCACGCCGATCGGGTCCACGCGATGCCGGCGTCGGACACCGATGACGTTCGCGGCGACCCGGAGGCCGCAGCAGACCTGTATCGGTCGACACTGGCTGCATCTGCTCGCCCAGAGAACCATTCCGGGGTTCCCGCTTTCGACGTCCTGCTACTCGGAGTGGGCCCCGACGCGCATGTGGCGTCGCTGTTCCCCGACCAGCCTGCGCTGTACGAGACCCGGCCGGTGGTCGCCGTCCACGGGGCGCCGAAGCCGCCGCCGACTCGGCTGACGCTGACCCTGCCGGCAATTCGTGCCGCCGAAGAAGTCTGGCTGGTCGTCGGCGGCGAAGACAAGGCCGCTGCCGTGCGGATGGCGTTGTCCGGCGCGGGTGAGATCCAGGTCCCTGCCGCCGGGGCGAGGGGGCGCCATCGCACCTTGTGGTTGCTGGATCGGGCAGCGGCATCCGCGCTCCCCCGCGGCCTGGAGCGGCTTGCGTCACCCTGAGTACGGTTGGCGATCACGGGATCCACGAAGGGGTGCAGATGGCCGTAGACACGTTCGTGGTGTTCGTCGGGGTGTACAGCAACGTCGATGACGCAGAGGCCGACTATCAGGCAGTGCATGATCTGCACGTCGAGGCTGGCTTGTTGGATGCCTACGACGCGGCGGTGATCGCCCGCCGGGACGACGGCAAGGTCAAGATCACCAAGAAACATGAGACCCCGACTCGGGTCGGCGGCGTACTCGGTGGCGGGGTCGGGTTGGCGACCGGACTGGTGGTCGCGCTGTTCCCGTTCGCGGCGATCGGCGGTGGGCTGTTGGTGGGAACGACCGGCGGCGGTGCCCTGCTGGGGGCGCAGGCTGGGCATGCAGCGGCGGGAATGAGCCGGCATGACCTCAAGGAGCTCGGCGAGCAACTCGACGCGGGCGAGGCCGGTCTGGTCGTGGTCGGCGTCGAAGATGTTGGGGCGCGAGTCGAGCAGGCCATGAGGAACGCCGAGAAGCTGGAGAGAAGGCAGCTTCAGGCCGACACCGACGCCATCGCCGCAGACGCGAACTCCGACACCTGACCGACGGCGCCGCCATCGTCATGCTTCACCGCGACTCCCGGTGGGAGATGCCAGTCCCGACGTGCCTATGGCTGGCGTAGTTTGCGCAGGCCTTCCAACGCTTCCTCGAGAATCGCCGCACCGTCTGCGTCGCTGCGGCGCTCTTTCACGTACGCGAGATGAGTCTTGTACGGCTCGTTGTGCGGCGCGGGAGGAGGGTTCTCAGGGTCGCGGCTCGCCGGTAAGCCACAACGGGGGCAGTCCCAGTACTCGGGGATCGACGCATCGGCAGCGAAGCTGGGCACAGTTTCATGACCCTGCACGCAGTAGAACGTGATGCGTTGGCGGGGCGCGGACTCACCGCGCTCGGCCTCTCCCATGGGACCGGCACCCACACGGCTGCCGCGGATCGCGTTGCCACTTGCCACGGATGGACTCCCTCGGTGTCAGTCCTGGCAGGAATAGGGTCAGACAGCGGCCTTGGCGATGAGCCCGAGTCCGATGATGCTGGCTGCCCAGAGGATCCCGATCGCGATCGTGATCCGGTCGAGGTTGCGTTCGGCGATGGAGGACCCGCCCAGAGATGACGAGATGCCGCCGCCGAACATGTCGGAGAGGCCGCCCCCCTTGCCCTTGTGCAGGAGGATGAGCAGAACCAACAGCAGACTGGTGATGACGAGCAGGACGATGAAGACGATCTTCACGGGCTGAGCGGTTCCTTCCGGTCGGCCGCGTGCACGGCGCGCGCACGCACAGGGTAACCCGATGCAGGTCCCGTGATGGTATGGAGGTCTCCGCCTGACCAGCAGCCTGCGATGCTTGACTGCCTGTCGTGCGGAGTGGGGAATGGGATCGCCGATACGCGGACGGCGAATTCCTCTGGACCATGGAACCGAACCGGTTCGTGGTCCAAGAGCTCAGCGATCTGCCACCAGGGCGAGCCATCGATCTCGCGTGTGGCGAGGGTCGCAACGCGGTGTGGCTGGCCCAGCGCGGTTGGCGCGTTACGGCCGTGGACTTCTCCCCCGTTGGCCTGGACAAGGCCCGGCGGCTGGCCGACGCGCGTGGGGTGAAGGTCGACTGGGTGTTGGCCGACCTGCTCGACTACGAGCCAGCCGCGGGGACTTATCAGCTCGTCTTGCTCGCCTACCTCCATATCGCACCGATGGAGCGGGCGGCAGTGCTCGTCAGGGCCTGTTCAGCGCTGGCTCCGGCCGGCGAAATTCTGGTCATCGGCCATGACCTGACCAACCTCGGCGACGGAGTAGGCGGACCACAGGATCCGGCCCTGCTCTTTTCGCCGGCCGCCATCGCAGCCGAGCTGCCTGGGCTGTCCATCAAGCGAGCTGAACGCGTGCGCCGGCCAGTCGACGTCGGCGGTCAGATTCACGACGCCATCGACACGCTGGTGCGGGCATCCCGGTCGTAACCATTCCCGTACGACCTGGGTCTCACAGGTCGATAGGCCCTATGTCGCACCGATGCATTGAGCGACGCTGATGTGGGGAGTCGGGTGATGCCGCGTGGACAGGTTGACGGCGCACGATCTGATCATGCTGTGGCCGGATGATGTCGGCTGGCCGCAAGACATCGGCGCGCTGGCCATCCTCGACGGCCGCCCGCTGATCGATACCGATGGCCGCTTTGGGTCGACGCACTGGCCTTCGACATCGCCGAGCACGTCCGGGTCTTTCCAATCGCGGCTCCCGGGGACACGACGCAACTCCTGGGTGCCACAGAGCAACTGCGCAGGAGCCCGTTGGATCACACCCGGCCACTGTGGGAGATGTGGTTCCTACCTGGCCTGCCGGGAGGTCGGATCGGCCTGTACTTGAAGGTGCATCACACCATTGCCGACGGCGCGGCAGGGGTAGCGGCGCTGGGCGCACTCCTCGATGCCATCCCCAACTCGGCTCCACGCAGGACCGCCGTGGACACCGACAACGATGCCGTCGGCCCGCGAGCTGTTTCGAGACAACCTGCGGTGTCGCCCGGACGGAATCGCCCGTGCGTTTTCGGCGCTCGCTCGGCCAGTGAACACCGCCCGTGCAATGTGGGAGGCTTGGCCGGCGGTGCGCGAGACCCTGGCTTGGCGAACGAGCACCCAGGACGAGCATCAACCACACGATCGGGCCCGACCGCAGGCTCGCGCTTATCCGCAGCACCGACGCATCAGCAACCAGCTTCGCTACCTGTCGGCGTACGTGATCCGGTTCGGAGAGTTCGGCTGATCGCAGCCGAGACCACCCGTCAAAAGATGAAGCGCCGCCCCCGGCGGGCACCGTGCTTCGGAACGGAGCTGTCCAGCGAGCCCTACTGCCGGCCCTGGCACGTCAACGCTGGGCCAATACATACTGGCCAACGTGCCCGGTCCACTGACGCGGCTCTACCTCGCCAGCGCGGAACTGCTCGAGGTATTCCTCATCGTGCCCCTCATCGGAAACATCACCCTTGGCGTCGGCGCATTCTCCTACGCGGGGCAGTTCAACATCCCGGCCGTTGCCTACCGCGACGGCTGCCCTGACATCGATACGTTCGCCGACGGGGTCAGGGACGCCCTGCATTCACTCGCGGCGTCGGTCTCGACGACAGTTGCTGCGGAACCCTGACAGATTTGGGACCAACGGCCCTCCGCGCGAGCTTCGACGCCGATGATGATGGCTGGTACCCACTGGATCGTTGTCGAGGAGGTCGTCATGCAGCGGCTGGAAGGCCGAGTTGCACTCGTCACCGGAGCGGCCAGCGGCATCGGGCACGCGATCGCAGTTCGCCTCGCCCAGGAAGGCGCCGCGGTCGTCGTCACCGATATCCAGGACGAGCCCGGCGAAGTGGTCGCCAAAGGCATCCGCGAGACCGGCGGTCGGGCCGTCTTCGTACACCACGACGTACGGTCCCAGGCCGAGTGGGAGCGGGCAGTCGGAGCGGCGGCGGCCGCATTCGGCGGTCTGGACATCCTGGTCAACAACGCCGGCCTGGGCGATCTGGGCGTCATCGAGGAGACGTCGCTCGAGGACTACGAGCGCACCATCGCCATCGACCAAACTGGGGTCTTCTTGGGCATGAAGGTGGCCGCCGAGCTGCTCAGCGCATCACCACACGGTTCGGTGATCAACATCAGCTCGATCTTCGGCACGAGCGGAGGTTTCGGCACCTCGCCGGCCTACCACGCGGCCAAGGGCGCGGTCCGGACGCTGACGAAGAACACCGCGTTGCACTGGGCGGACAAGGGCATCCGAGTCAACTCCGTGCACCCCGGCTTCATCGACACTCCGATCCTGGAGCCGACCAAGGGGACGGAGTACGAGCAGACGATGATCTCGCTGACGCCTTTGGGTCGGCTCGGTCGACCACAGGAGATCGCCGCCGGCGTCGCGTATCTCGCCGGCGACGACGCATCTTTCGTCACGGGCCTCGAGCTGTACATCGACGGCGGCTATATGGCGCGTTGACCCGGCATGAACCCAACTCGACGAAACCGGTTGTATCGGCGTTTCGCCGGAATGATCGAGGCCGCCTGTCTGCCAGCGGGTCCCGACGACGGTGCACCCGTGACAAAGGCCGACCTCAGGCGATCCTGCTGGCGCCCTCCATGCTGCTCGGCCCGGCGACGTATTGGCTGGCCCTGAACGACGGCAGCTTCGACGTGCGTTTGACCAACGCCCACCGGACGGTCACCGGCCGGGTCTTCGTCGACGATCGCGGCGCGCCGTACGACTTCAGCACGACCGACCGGTACACGGACCTTCCAGGCGAGCTGGTCCGGGCCGAGTGGCGGACACCGGTGAGGGGCTGGGAAGTCGTCGACGGGCGCGCCGTGCCAGGCATGGTCGAGGCGGTCTGGCTGCTGCCGTCCGGCCCCGAGCCCTACTTCACGGGACCGCTGAGTCACGTGGTGCGCAACGTTTCGCTGGATCATTGACGCGATCGTTAGAGCATCACGTGTCCGTTCTGCTCACCTTCAGCTTTGTGGTTCCGCCTGGCTGTGTCTCGGCGCGGCAGGCGCAGCGACACCACCCACTGGCGGCTCCCCGTGTCGAGCGGTGTACCACGCGACATACGCCTGTACGGCAGTAGGCAGCGTCGGGAAGATGCGGTCGTCTCCGACTCTCTCGACCAGCCCGGCAGCGGCCAGATCGGCCCGCATGTCCTGTTTGACCCGAGCCATCGCGAAGACGATGCCGCGCCGGTCGAGCTCCGCTCGAAGCTCCTCGACGGTGTCGATGGCGGTGATGTCGACCTCGACGTTCGCCTCGGCGTTCAGCATGAACCATTCGACCGGGGTCGGCGATGCGTCGACAGCGGCCAGGGCCCGCTGCCGGAAGTTCTCAGCGTTCGCGAAGAACAGTGGCGCGTCGTACCGATAGACGACCAGGCCGGGCACCAGCGTCGCGTCGCGGTAGTCGTCGATGTCGTGCATTCCCGCAAGGCCTGGGACGTAGCCGAGGACGCCGTCATGCGGACGCGCCACTCTGCGCAGCAGGTTGAGGATGGATAGGCCAACGGCAGCGAGCACGCCATACAGCACGCCGAGGAGCAACACGGCTGCCGTGGTTGCTAGAGCGAGAACAAGCTCACTGCGCCGGAACGCTCCTATCCGGCGGAACTCGCTCACCTCGATCAGACGTAGCGCTGCATACACGACGATCGCACCCAGGGCAGCGCTCGGAAACGCAGCGAGAACCGTGCGGCCTACCAGCAGTGTCGCCAGCACCGCGCCGAGGGCGACCAGGGAGTAGAGCTGACTCTTGTTTCCGAGCGCGTCCGCGATCACCGTGCGGCTCGCACTGCTGCTGACCGGAAATCCGCGCAGAACACCAGCGGACAGGTTGGCCGTGCCGAGCGCCAACAGCTCCTGGTTTGCGTCGACATGATAGCCGTTACGGATGGCGAAGGCCCGAGCCGTGATCACGTTGTCGGAGTACGCCACGATGGTCACACCCACTGCGGGCAGTAGTAATGCGGTGAGTTCCTCCAAGGCCAAACCGGGAAGGCCCGGAGTCGGTAACCCGGCGGAAATCTCCCCCACGACCCGGATTCCACGGTCCTGCAACGAGAATGCGGCAACCACCCCGGCGGCGAGCAGCATGCCGACCAACGGAACCGGTGCCTTCGGCCACAACCATGCGCCGAACAGCAAGAAAGCCAAGACCGCCGCGCTCATGACCAGCGTCGGCAGATGCATTCGATCCAAACCGGACAGAAACGAGCCCACGTCCGAGACGAGCGATTCGCCGTCGACCGGCACACCGGTGATCTTGGTCAGCTGGCTTACGATCATGAAGACTGCAATGCCCGCCATGTACCCCGCCAGCACGGGATGAGACAACAGGTCGGCGAGAAACCCGAGGCGTGCCAGCCATGCGAGCAGGCAGAGCGCACCAACGATGAGAGCGAGCGCTGCCGCAAGGGCGGCGTAGCGGGCAGGATCGCCCCCAGCCAGCGGAGCCACCACCAAGGCGGTCATGAGGGCGGTGGTGGACTCCGGGCCTACCGACAGTTGCCGGGAGGAGCCGATCAGGGCGTAGACGAACAGTGGTCCCATGATCGCCCACAACCCGACGACCGGCGGGAGTCCCGCGACCTCCGCATACGCCATCACCTGGGGAATCAGATAAGCGGCCACGGTCACACCGGCGAGCACGTCGCCGCGCAGCCAGCTGCGCTCGTACGAGCGGAGCCGGAGCAGGCCTGGCGTAACGGTGGCCATCGATCGGAACCTACCGCGATGGCTCCGGCACCGACGTGGAGACGGGAGGCACTACTCCGCAAGTAGCTGGCGTTGCCACAGCAACGGTCTCGGCATGGTGGTGGGGCCACGGCGTAGCTTCCGGATACCCATCGATGATCCGACGTTCAAGATGGCGCGGCTGTTCAAGCAGTTCTCGTTTCCCGGCGGGATCCCGAGTCACTTCGCGCCCGAGGTGCCGGGTTCGATCCACGAGGGCGGCGAGCTCGGATACTCAATCGCGCATGCGTACGGCCCTGCGTTCGGCAATCCGGACCTGATCGTGGCATGCGTGGTGGGGGACGGTGAGGCCGAGTGCCGCTGGCGACGGCGTGGCATTCGACGACCTTCATCGACCCGGTCGGCGACGGCGCTGTCATGCCGATCCTCCACCTCAACGGTTACAAGATCGCTAACCCGGCGCTGCTGGCCCGGATAAGCGACGAGGAACCCGGAGGTTCGCGACTGGACCTGGCCCGACGACACGCCCACTTGTTGACGCACGCGGCTGCGGCTGCAGGCTGACGGCCGCGGTGTCGCACCGGTCGTGGTCGAGCAACACCGTTGGGTAGAAGCCGTCAGCCGATCAGGCCCTGGAACGCCTCGTACACCAGGAACGCGGGCCAGACCACGGCCTTAAGGATGGCAAGCAGGTACTGGCCGAACGAGTCGGCTTGCTGCCAGAAAAACACCAGGGCGCCGATCAGGCCCAGGCCGTAGACGGCGTTACCGCCGCCCGAGGTGACACGCGTCGGGCTGCCTCGACGGTACGAAGAATGCGCCGGCTGTGTCATGGTCGCCTCCTCATGCTCTCTTTCAATACTGCTCTCTACGCCCGGCGTTGTCGCAGGGCCGGTCGGCCCCACACTCCCTTGTCGTTCAGGACCTTCGGCCGATGCCAGGCGACCAAGCCGGCATCGCGATGAGAGCCAACCCGAATATGGCCAGGAAATGCACACGCACGGGGTGTCCGTGGAAACGTCGTGGCGTTGAGGTCCTGAGAATCCGGAATCGCAAGCGGCGTTGCCTCGCTGCCTGCACCGGTGTCGGTGCCAGGCTCGTGCGCACCGGCAAGAATCCAACCCGACGAGACGAAGGGCGAACAGATGGAACAGACGGCATACCCAATCCAGTTCTCGGTCGAGTACCCGGATCGGCCGCTCGACCGGGTGACCACGGCCTTCCGGATCTTCGCGGCCATCCCCATCCTGATCGTGCTGGGGGCGGTGTACGGAGGCAGCTGGCAGTGGACGACTGACGGCCAGACGGAGGTGATCGTGGCAGGTGCCGGTGGACTGCTGTTCTTTGGTCCGTTGCTGATGATCTTGTTCCGGCAAAAGTACCCGCGGTGGTGGTTCGACTGGAATCTCGAGTTGCAGCGGTTCGCCAATCGAGTCAGCGCCTACCTCGCCCTGATGGATGACCGGTATCCGGCAACTGACGACCACCAGTCCGTCCGCCTCGACTACCCCTATCCAGACGCCGCGCGTGATCTGAACCAGTGGCTTCCGCTGGTGAAGTGGTTCCTGGCCATCCCGCATTACGTCGTGTTGGCGTTCCTGAGCATCGCTGCGGTGATCGTGGTGATCATCGCCTGGTTCGGCATCCTGTTCACCGGGCGGTACCCGCGTGGAATGTTCGATTTCGTGGAGGGCGTCATCCGCTGGCACAACCGAGTCGTTGGCTATGCGTTCATCCTGGTCACCGACCAGTACCCGCCGTTCCGGCTGGCTCCCTGAGCCGACTCGGACCGAATGCGTGACCGCGGAACATTCCACCGTCGGGACGTGGAGTTAAGGACCAAGGATCGCTCGCCGGCTGCGCCGGCACGGCTACGAGCTGATCGCTGAGCCGGTGGGGTTCATCATCGATGGTACCGAGGGACCACTGCGGGCCGGCGAGCCCGAGCGGGCCACGGCGTGGGGCTCCGACCTCGTCCGATCGGCATGACCCCCCGGTCACTTCTTGCTGATGGCGATGCGCTTGGCCTCCAGCTCCTTCGCGGCCTTCATACCAACGCGCACCTCGAGGACGCCATCGCCGTATGTGGCGGTGACTGCATCCTCGTCGGCCTCGGTGGGCAGCGTCACGCTGCGGGAGAACGCGCCGTACCGGAACTCCGACCGACCGCCCTCCTTCTTCTCCTCGCGCCGCTCTGCCTTGATCGTCAAGACCCCGTTGTCGACAGTGATCTCGACGTCCTGATCGGGGTCGATCCCGGGCAGCTCCGCACGCAGTACGTACTGTTCGCCCTCGACGTAATCCTCGACGCGCATCACGTGCGAGCCGGCGAACGGTCGCATCAGGGGCGGGAACCCACCCTCCAGCCAGTCGACCAGCTCCGCAAACATCGGGCGCTCACGCCGTGCTGGAGTGGTCATCGCCTTGCCTCCCTTCGTGGGTCTGATCCGGTATGGGGTGCGGGGGGCTGAGGTACGCAGCGCGCCCCGACAGTGTCATCAGCGTCGAATACCCATCCTCGGTCGTCTACGGGCCGGTGCGCTTGTCGATACCCACGACGAGGTTGAGGAAACCAGGCGATTCGATGTCGAATACGCGGCTTGATCGGCATCCTGAGCCAACCGCGCAGGTGGTGACCCTTCGTGCCGTGGGCTTTAGCATGTTAGTCGGGTCCGCGGAGCCCGCGGCGCGCTCACAGGGAATCCTTCAGCTTTCGGACCACATCGCCAGGGCGGACGACGCCTCCCCGCACGACACGGGTGTTGATGCCGCGCAGGTTCAACGCATATCCGACCTTGGAGTTCACGAACCGCAGCGCATCGAGCCCGTACCGCGCCGCGAACTTCTTGCACCCACGGTGGGGCTCGCCGCTGACCTCGAGGACTGCCGCTCCGATTTCGACCCGCGTGCCGGGCGGCAGGTTCTCGACGCTGAGGTCGAGGTCGACGTAGAGCTGGTCGCCCGCGAGTGGCCACCGGTCACGCGATCCCGCCAACAGCGAAACCACCCGCGAATTCATCACGGTTACCTGTCGCCGCACATCACCGTCGTCAGCCAGCCATCCGTCGCCAACCAGACCCGCGGTGGTGTCCAGGTGCGCCTCGGTAAGCGTCTCGCGCTCGTTCTCCGCCGGGCGCCGGACGATGAGTTCGACCGTGCCGACGTTCGAAGGTGAACGGCGAATCTCGCCGACACCGGCTTCCAACGTCGACAGGCCAAGGTGCATCTCTCGAAGGTCGCGAAGCTGTTGGGCGCTGTCAACCGATAATCGCCCGATGTCGCTCACACGCCGCGCAGACGACGGCGCTGCGCCAGGCAGTCGATAACCAGTCCGTCACGATGGCGCTTCTCGCCATCGCAGCATCCGGAGTTCGGCGTCGATCGCCGACGCGCATTCGCGGAGCCGCGGAAGAAAGTGCTTCTGCAGCCGCCCCAGAGGCACCCGAGCCGCGTGAGCGCTGGTGTTCACGGCCGCTATGACCCGGCCGGAGTCATCGTGAACCGGGACGGCCACGGATCTCACCCCGTCCTCGAGCTCCTGGTCGACCATGCACCACCCCCGGATCCGGGTTTTCTCCAGCTCCACTCGGAGGGCGTGACGGTCGACGATCGTGCGGTCGGTCAACCTCGCGAGCGGCACCGATTCGAGGTACGCGTTGAGCCGGTCATCTGGCAGGCCAGCCAGCAACACGCGCCCCATCGACGTGGGATGAGCAGGCAGCCGGGTACCAACCGAGAGTGAAATGGTCATGATCCGCTTGGTTGCCGCCCTAGCGACGTAGACGATGTCGGACCCGTCCAAGACCGATGCCGAGCACGACTCGTGGACGACGTCGGCCAGTTGCTCCAGGTGGGTTTGAGCGACGTCGGCGACCGAGAATGACGACAGGTACGCATATCCCAGACGGAGGACACGCGGAGTGAGGAAGAACTGACGACCGTTGCTACCGACGTATCCCAGCGCTTGGAGAGTGATCAGAAACCGTCGCGCCGCGGCCCGGGTCAACCCGGTTTGCCGAGCCACCTCGGAAATCGTCAGCACGGGCGCTTCGGCCGAGAAGCAGCGGATCACCGCGAGACCCTTGTCAAGGGACTGCACATAGCCGGCTGGCCGCTCGGCGGATTCGGCGACGGGCACTCGCCCTCCTCGGATGTTCGCATGCCGAACGTTACGGCACTCCGCTCGACCGAGCAGTATTGACAGGGTCACGGCAGCGAGGGACGCTCTGGTTGTATTCCGCACAATTGTTCGCGTTACGAACATCGGGATCATGGAGCGAGGGACAGACAACACGCGCCCGGGGGCTCTGATCATCAACGACTTCGTCTACGAGCAGGTCGGCAGCAGAATGATCTTCGCGCCCAAGTCGCGAAATCGCGTGCCTGAGGAAGTCAACCGGCTATCGGCCGAGCACGTACTGGTGATTGCCACCCGGGCGATGAAGCCGCATGCGGACGTGCTGGCCGGGCGGTTGGGCTCGGCCGTGTCGGCCCGGATAGACGGCGTGACACAGCACGTGCCGGCCGAGATCGCGACGGAAGCCGCGGCCATGGCCAGCGACGTCCACGTCGACCTCGTCGTGTGCCTTGGGGGCGGTTCGGCCACCGGGCTGGCCAAGGCCGTCGCCATAACAATCGGCCGGCCAATCCTGGCCATTCCCACGACATATGCGGGCAGCGAGATGACGCCCATCTGGGGGGTGACCGAAGGCAGTCGGAAGACAACAGGGCGCGACCCCCGCGCGCTCCCGCGGGTCGTCGTCTACGATCCGGAGCTCACGATCAGCCTTCCAGCGCCGATGAGCGCGGCCAGCGGGGTGAACGCGCTGGCGCACTGCGTGGAGGGGCTGTACGCCGCTGATGCGTCACCGGTCACCGTTCTGCTCACCGAGGAAGCAATTCGCACACTGGCGAGGTCGCTTCCACATGTGATCGAACGCCCCGACGACATGAACGCGCGGTCAGCCGCTCTCTACGGCGCGTGGCTCGCTGGTTGGACGCTGGGAAGTGTCCGAATGGGCGTCCACCACACGATCTGCCATGTGCTCGGCGGCACCTTCGGCCTGCCTCATGCGGGAACGCATTCGGCGGTGTTACCGCACGCCACCGCATACAACGCACCCGCGGCCCCGGAGCCCATGGCCACGCTGGCCCGGTGTTTGTCCACCGACGAGCCCGCTAGCGCGTTATGGGACCTCGCACACACCATCGGGGCCCCCACATCGCTCGGCGAACTCGGCTTCCATCGGGAAGACGCCGTCGCGGCGGCTGAGATGGTCGTCGACGCCGGGCCCCCGAACCCACGACGTGTCACCAAGAACGAGGTCCAGCGGCTGCTGCTCGCTGCCCTCGACGGAATACGGCCAACATGACCCAGAGAGGACGGTCAGCCATGAGTTGGAACGCCATGACCTACGAGGGCAAGGACACGGTCCTGCGCGCGGTCAAACAACAGGCGGAGAGGTTCTTCGCGCTTGCGGAGGTGCCGGAGACCTGGGAAGCCAAGACGGCCTGCCCGGAGTGGGAGGTGCGCGACATCGTCGGGCACATCGTCGACACGACCGAGACGTACTTTGGGGGGTTCGACGCCGCTCGCAGCCACAGCGAGGTGGAACCGGCTTACGGGCTGGTCGGCATGGCGAAGCGGGCCGAGGAGCAGGGCAAGTCGTTCCGAGAGCTGCCCCAGGCAGAGATGGTCGAGCGGCTACGCACCGACTTCGACAAGATGATGGACATCTTCGAGGGCCTCACCCCGGAGGACTGGACCGGGCTGATGGTGCCGCACTTCTACATGGGCTCGGTGCCGGCTTTCTTCTACCCCGCATTCCAGTTGATGGACTATGGCATCCACTCGTGGGACGTCCGCGAAGGAACAGGCCGTGAGCACGGGCTTTCCAGCGATGTCGCGGATCTGCTGGTTCCGTTCATGTTCGGGATCTGGCAGGGCACCGCCCGAGTCGGGCCGGAAACGGAACCCATGGACATTGGAGTTCGTATCCTCAGCGGGCCGAACGCCGGAGACTCCCGCATCTCCGTTTCGCCCGACGGCATGGCGGTCGAGCAGGGGGACGCGAGCAATCTGAGTACGGTGATCGAGTTCGATCCTGGTAGCTTCGTGCTCACCGCATTCGGACGCTTCAACGGGGGAACGGTCCGTGGCGACACTCAGCTGGCCGACCGCTTCCTCAGCCTGTTCTTCCGAATCTGAGCAGCGCTGAGGAGCGCCATGACCGACATCGACCTGGTGGCGATCGAGGAGCGCCGGGCAACGGTTCGCGAGACGTATCTGCGGCCCGCCGCCGAGCGGCCACCATCCTCGGCCAGGGGTCTGCATCACGCCGCGGTGCTCTGCTCCGATGTCGAGCGCACGATTCGCTTCTATCAGGGCTTGCTCGAGTTTCCACTGACAGACATCTTCGAGAACCGCGACTACCGGGGGTCCAACCACTTCTTCTTCGATATCGGCAACGGCAACCTGCTGGCGTTCTTCGACTTTCCGGGCCTGGACCTTGGGGCTTATGCCGAGGTCCTCGGGGGGCTGCACCACATCGCCATATCCGTCGATCCGGCGAAGTGGGAGCGGTTGAAGGGCAAGCTCGAGCAGGCCGGCGTGTCCTACCAGATGGAGAGCGGGACCTCGGTCTACTTCCGCGATCCCGACGGGACCCGTGTCGAGCTCATCGCCGACCCGCTGGGCGAGATGTACGGCAACAAGGTGCTCTGACGACCGCGACGTCGGACATAGCGGTAGCCGTCGTGGCGGAGGTCCTGATGGACAAGACCGTGGGTTCCGCGAAGGACGCGGTCGCCGATATCACCGACGGGGCCAGCCTGGCGGTCGGCGGTTTCGGCCTGGCCGGCATCCCGGTGGTGTTGATCACAGCCTTGCTCGAGCAGGGTGCCACAGACCTGACTGTCGTATCGAACAACTGTGGAGTCGATGGCGCCGGCCTCGGGCTCCTTCTCGCCGAGCACCGCATCCGCCGGGTCGTTGCTTCGTATATCGGCGACAACAAGGAGTTCGCCCGTCAGTATCTGGCCGGTGAGCTGCACCTCGAGCTCACCCCACAGGGCACTCTCGCCGAACGGCTCCGGGCCGGCGGGGCCGGCATACCCGCGTTCTATACCCCGACTGGCGTCGGGACCCAGGTCGCCGACGGCGGCCTGCCGTGGCGCTACCACGCCGATGGAACCGTCGCTCAGGCTTCCCCGGCGAAGGAGGTGCGGGTGTTCGCCGGCCGTGAGTACGTCTTGGAAGAATCCATTACCGCCGACTACGCCCTCGTCCGGGCAGCCGTCGCCGACCGCCACGGCAACTGCCTGTTCCGTCGGGCGGCGCGCAACTTCAACCCGGTAGTCGCAATGGCTGGCAAGATCACCATCGTCGAGGCCGAACAGGTCGTCGACGCCGGCGAGATCGACCCGGACGACGTCCATCTGCCCGGAATCTTCGTCCGACGAGTCCTTGGCCTCACCCCGGCCCAGGCAACCGACAAGGGCATCGAGAAACGCACGACCAGATCCGGAAACTCGCAAGAGCCGCCGTGGGGTTGACACGCGCGCAGATCGCCGCTCGCGCCGCCCTCGAGTTGCACGACGGCCAATACGTCAATCTCGGCATCGGCCTGCCCACCCTGGTTCCGAACTATCTGCCGATGGGTGTTCACGTCGTGTTGCACTCCGAGAACGGAATCCTCGGTGTCGGCCCCTATCCGCGCGAAGACGAGGTCGACCCTGACCTCATCAACGCCGGCAAGGAGACGGTGACGGTTAACGTCGGGGCGTCGTTCTTCGACTCCGCCAGTAGCTTCGCCATGATCCGCGGCGGCCACGTCGACACCGCGATCTTGGGCGCCATGCAGGTCTCCGCTACCGGCGACCTGGCGAACTGGGCCATACCCGGCCAGCTCGTCAAGGGAATCGGCGGAGCCATGGATCTCGCGCACGGGGCCGGGCACGTCCTGGTCCTCATGGAGCACGTGACCAGGCGAGGCGATCCGAAGATCCTCGAGCGCTGCACTTACCCCCTCACCGGCAAGTCTGTCGTCAACCGGATCATCACCGATCTCGCCGTGATCGACGTGACACGGCACGGCTTGGTCCTCGTCGAGACAAGTCCCGGTATCACCGTGGCCGACGTCCGAGCAGCCACCGGAGCCCCCCTCTACCGGGCGCTCGGATACGGCGCCGCGAGATGAGCGGGCCAGCAGATCGTCAGACGGCGACGACTCGGACGTCACCGCCGTGCGCGCCGACCAGTCCAGCCATGTCGTCGTCATCGCTCGTGAGGAGCTGGTCACCCGGAAGGGCAAGCATGACCACCAGTGCATCGACGATGTCAGACGACCCGTTGCGGCCGAGCAGCACACCTGCGTCCTTGGCGTCGTGAAGCCCGACCGTTCGCACATCGATCATCGCCAAGGCGCGAGCGAGGCGTGCCTGCCGGGCGCCGTCGCGCCACGCCTGGCCGACCACAGGTGCCGTCGTCACGAGACCCGCTCCAGCGCGGCGACCGAGTTCGATGAGGCCCGCCACCCTGCGGTCCTCGCGGTCGATGCCGATCAGCACGCCAGCATCGAGCACCAGCTTCACGCGGCGCTCCGCCCCCGACCGGCCGGAATGTACGGTACGCCGGCGCTCTCAGCGAGGACCCGCAGCTCGTCCTCATCGAATGCTCCGTGCCTCGCTTGGTGCTCTGCGAGCCAAACGTCGACCAGGCGACCGCGCACCCACGCGGCCAGCGCCTCCGAGACTACCGTCGAGAACGGAACACCGGCATGTTCGGCAACATCTCGGGCCGCACTCTCCAGCTCCGCCGGCAGTGTGATCGTGACCCGCGCAGCCGTCATACTCTGCAGCGTAGTGCAATATGAGTCCCGTGTGTCACCGCGTCCGATGTCCGAGCGGCAGCCACGCACGCCCAATGTCGAAGAGGTCGTGCGACGGATCCACGACCTACTGGAGCCGGCCCTCTCGATGAATTCGCCGCGCGCCAGCTCGTCGAACGACGGGCCCGCCGGGTACGGCTGAGGCGAGTCCTGTTGTTCCTTATCGCTGGCACCGCCGGCGTCCTGTCAGGACCGTTCATGGTTCTTGCGCCCTGGTCGGTGTTGGATGTGCTGGCACTCGCGCTGGGAAGCGTACTGAGCTATCTCGTCCTCGATCGGGCATGGCGCCGGTGGAACACCGAGACGACCGCCCAGACCATCGCTGCTCCGCAGGAACGAACCCGTATCGGAACATTGGCGTGGATCGTCATCGGCTGGTCATTCATCGCACTGCTGGTGATGATGGCCCGCCTCGCTGTTCTCCCCGACGAACCCGGCTGGCAGACAGCTGTCGAGGGTTCGGGATGGTGCTCACCCCGTTTGGTTGCGTTCTCACCGTGAGAATTGCTGCTTACCCTGGACGATCGGGCGCGCATGACCGCCTGGCGCCCTCTGTCGGGTCCATCGGTGCCGACGACGACGGCGGCGCCGCCGCACCGCTCACGAGTACGCCAAGCGGTCAGCTGGCGCGGTCGAAGCGGCAGATTGCCGTGAACCCATCGGCGTCCAGGCTGGCGCCGCCGACCAGGGCGCCTTCGACATCGGATTGCGCCATGATCGGCCCGATGTTGTCCGCCTTGACCGAACCGCCGTACAGAACCCGGACGCTGGCGGCCAACTCCGCTGAGTAAAGCTCGCCGAGCCGAGTGCGGATCGCGGCGCATACTTCCTCTGCGTCCTCGGGCGTCGCTATCTCGCCGGTGCCGATCGCCCACACCGGCTCATACGCGACGACGAGCAACGCGGCCTGATCAGCTGATACGTCGGCCAGGGCGCCGTCCAACTGGGACAGCGTGTGCTCGACCTGCCGGCCCTCGTGCCGCACATCGAGCCCCTCGCCGACGCACAGGATGGGGACCAGACCGTGCCGGAACGCCGCCCTCACCTTCCGGTTGACCACCGCGTCGTCTTCGCCATGGAATTGGCGGCGCTCCGAATGCCCAACGGCCACATAGGTGCAGCCGAGCTTGGCGAGCATCGCGCCGGAAACGTCACCCGTGTACGCGCCGGCGTCGTGCTCGGACAGGTCCTGCGCGCCGTAGACGATGCGCAGCTTGTCACCGTCGACCAGGGTCTGCACCGACCGGATGTGTGGGAAGGGGGGCAGCACGGCCACCTCGACGGCGTCGAAGTCCCGGTCCGTGAGTGAAAACGCTAGCTTCTGCACCAGCGCGATCGCCTCGAGGTGGTTGAGGTTCATCTTCCAGTTGCCGGCCATCAGCGGCCGGCGCGAGTCGTTCACCACGTGCTAGTCCTCCAGCACCGTCAGACCGGGCAGGGTTTTGCCTTCGAGCAGCACCAGGCTGGCGCCACCACCGGTGGAGATGTGGGTGAACTCGGATTCGTCGAGATCCAGCTGGCGGATGGCCGCCGCCGAGTCGCCCCCGCCGACCACAGTCGTGCCATCGACACCGGCAATCGCCAACGCAACCTGCCGGGTGCCTTCGGCGAACGGCGCGAGTTCGAACACGCCCATGGGGCCGTTCCAGACGACGGTTCGGGCGTCGGTGAGCTTGTCGCGGAAGAGCTCCACCGTTTCCGGGCCGATGTCCAGCCCCTTCTGGTCGGCCGGGATCGCCGCAGCTGCAACCACCATGGTTTCCGCGTTCTCGTCGACCTCCGCAGCGACGACGACGTCGACCGGGAGAACGATCTCGACGCCGTGCTCCCCCGCTTGGTCGAGAAATCCGCGCACCGTGTCGAGCTGGTCGGCCTCCAGCAGCGAGCCGCCGACCTCGTACCCCTGCGCCTTGAGGAATGTGAAGCACATGCCGCCGCCGACCAGCAGCCGGTCGACCTTCGCCAGCAGGTTGTCGATGACGCCGAGCTTGTCAGAGACTTTCGAGCCGCCGAGCACGACAACATAAGGCCGCTCCGGGTCCCGCAGCACCCTGTCGAACGCCTCCACTTCGGCGTGGACAAGTAAGCCGGCGGCGCACGGGAGCCGCTGCGCGACGTCGTAGACGCTCGCCTGCTTTCGATGGACGACACCGAAGCCGTCGGAGACGAACACGTCGGCCAGTGCCGCCAGCTCGTCGGCAAACGACTCGCGCTCGGCATCGTCCTTCGAGGCTTCGCGGGGGTCAAACCGCAGGTTTTCCAGCACGGCGACGCCGCCCTCGGGCAGCGCATCGACAGTGGCCTTCGCGGTGGGTCCGACGGTGTCCATGGCGAACATGACGTGGTGGTTCGGGAGCAACTCGGCCAGCCGGTTGTAGACCGGGCGCATGGAGTACCGGGGGTCGGGTTTGCCGTCGGGTCGGCCGAGATGCGCCGTCACTATCACCTTGGCTCCGGCAGCGGCCAGCCGTTCGATCGTCGGAACACTCGCGCGGATCCGGCCGTCGTCGGCGACCCGGTCGTCCTCCAGCGGGACGTTGAGATCTGACCTCAGCAACACCCGCTTGCCGCGCAGATCACCGAGGTCGTCGATGGAGCGCACGGCCGCCCTAGACGCTGGGGCCGACGAGCCGGATCAGATCGATGAGCCGGTTGGAGAAACCCCACTCGTTGTCGTACCAGCCGACTACCTTGACCTGGTTGCCGATCGCCCGGGTCAGGCCAGCATCGAAGATGCACGACGACGGGTCGGTGACGATGTCGGTCGAGACGATCGGGTCTTCGGTGTAGGTCAAGTACCCCTTGAGTGGGCCGTCGGCTGCCGCCTTCATCGCCGCGTTGACCTCGTCGACGGAGACTTCGCGGCTGACCGTCGCCGTCAGGTCGGTGACCGACCCGGTCGGCGTCGGGACCCGCAGGGCGAAGCCGTCGAGCTTGCCCTTGAGCTCCGGCAGCACCAGACCGATGGCCTTCGCGGCGCCGGTGCTGGTGGGGACGATATTGAGGGCAGCAGCACGGGCCCGGCGCAGGTCCTTGTGTGGGCCGTCCTGGAGGTTCTGGTCCTGGGTATAGGCGTGGATCGTGGTCATCAGGCCGCGCTCGATCCCGAACGCGTCGTTGAGGGCCTTCGCCATCGGCGCCAGGCAGTTGGTCGTGCACGACGCCATGGAAATGATCGAATGCGCCACCGGGTCGTACTTGTCGTGGTTGACCCCCATGACGACGGTGACATGCTCGTTCTTGGCCGGTGCCGAGATGATGACCTTTTTGGCCCCAGCGTCGATGTGCGCCTTCGCCTTCATGGCGTCGGTGAACAGGCCAGTCGACTCGATCACGACGTCGGCGCCGAGGTCCTTCCAGGGCAAGTTGGCAGGGTCACGCTCCTCGAGCGACTTGAACGAGTGGCCTGCGACAGTGATCTCGTCGCCGCCGTAGCTGACCTCGGCGTCGAGCCGGCCCAGGATCGAGTCGTACCTCAGCAGGTGGGCAAGGCTCCTGTTGTCGGTGATGTCATTGACGCCGACCAGCTCGATGTCGTCGGCGCCCTGCGCGAGGACGGCCCGGTAGAAGTTGCGGCCGATGCGGCCGAAGCCGTTGATGCCGACGCGGATGGTCATGGACTCGAGACTCCTTCACGGACCCGGCGTCTCGCGCCGAGCTGGTGCGGGGGCAGGCGCGGTCGCCCACGTCGTCGTGGAGAACCGAGACCCGACCCTATGGCATCCGACAAGGCACCGCGACGGCGAGCCATCCTCCGGAACCGCCACGGAAACTCAGCAGGCGGCGGACGTTCCGGCCGCACTGAGCATCTCATGGCGGCGAAACGACGTGCACGACGTCCGGAGACCATGCCGCTAGTCCATGGTCGAAGGTTGCCAGCTGCCCGCCCTGGTGGCGGGCCAGCATGACCAAGTAGGCGTCGGTCACCTGGCGATGACCGACCACGCCGTGCAACGTCGCCGCCGTGTACGGCAGGTCATCGGGCCAGAACACGTGTCGCGGGTGTCCAGTGATCCTGTTCAGCAGGTCAATGGACGTCTGCACGTCCAGACCTTCGCGTAGCGCCAGCCGGAGCAGGGTCCCCTGTGTTATCGGAGTTGTCGCGAATCGATCCTCGAGTGACGAGAACCAGTTCGCTGCGACAGTGTGATGTACATGGTCGCCGACACACAGCGCGACCAGCGCGTTGCCGTCCAGCAGGATCGTCACTACGCCTCGTCTTCGAGGCTGCGTACGTCGTCCCTGGTGATCGTACGACCGAGACGGACAACGGGCAGACCAGTCCTGCTGTCCGTGCTGATCGCCGACGAGCCACCGGGCATCAGAGCCCCGCGCAGCAACCCAGCAACGACCTGATTCAGCGTCCTCCCCTGGTCGCGGGCAACCGAAAGCAGGACCCGGTGGAGATCGTCAGGCAGGTCGATCGTCGTACGCATCTACTCATCATAATGCAGCTACATCTCAATGACAGGGTCGACGCTCCTGTCTTCAATGATCAAATCCGCGCAAAGAAGGTCATTTCGGCGCTTTTGGCGAGAGTTCGATCATTGAAGTGCGGCGTGGGAACACCGGCGACACGCCTCGCTACGGCACCAGCATGTCGGGCGTCAGGTTGGCGTCGGTGCCGGGAATGCCGATCTCGGCCGCTCGCCGGTCGGCCATCGCCAGTAGCCTCCGGATCCGACCGGCGACGGCATCCTTGGTCATCGGCGGGGACGAGAGCTGGCCCAGCTCCTCGAGACTGGCCTGCTTGTGTTCCAGCCGCAGCTCACCGGCGGCCCGCAGGTGGTCGGGCACGTCGTCGCCGAGGATTTCCAGGGCGCGCTCGACCCTGGCCCCTGCGGCCACCGCGGCGCGGGCCGACCGGCGCAGGTTGGCGTCGTCGAAGTTCGCCAGCCGGTTGGCGGTGGCCCGTACCTCGCGCCGCATCCGGCGCTCCTCCCACGCGAGCACGCTGTCATGGGCACCCAACCGGGTCAGCAATGCCCCGATCGCGTCGCCATCGCGCACGACGACCCGGTCGACCCCTCGAACGTCGCGTGCCTTGGCCTGGATGCCCACCCGGCGGGCCGCGCCGACCAGTGCCAGGGCGGCCTCCGGTCCGGGACAGGTGACCTCGATCGCTGACGACCGGCCGGGTTCGGTCAGCGAGCCGTGGGCAAGGAAGGCGCCACGCCAGGCGGCCTCCGCATCGCACATCGAGCCCGACACGACCTGAGGCGGCAGCCCTCGCACAGGGCGGCCGCTCGCGTCGATCAAGCCAGTCTGCCGTGCTAGCGCCTCACCCGCGGCCACCACCCGCACCACGTACCGGCTGCCCTTCCGCAAACCGCCACTGGACGACACCACGGCGATGTCGCTCTCGTGCCCGTAGACCTCGGCGATATTCCGGCGGAGTCGGCGCGCTGCTACCCCGGTGTCCAGCTCTGCCTCGACGACGATGCGACCGTTCACGATGTGCAGACCACCGCCGAAACGCAGAAGGGCCGACACCTCAGCCTTGCGGCAGCACGACTTGGTGACGTCGAGGCGAGCCAACTCGTCCTTCACCGACGCCGTCATCGCCATAGGCCGATCCTGCCACGAGCGAAGGTGGCTGCGTAGGCGTGCGCGAGCCGCTCCGGATCGTGCCGGGGGGTCCCGTCGCCTCGGGCGATCTCGGCGACCGTGAGCTCCGCCCCGAAGTCAGCAGATACCCGCCGCAGCAGAGCCAGATCGGGCACCGACGAGGGGTCGGCGAGGACGGCATCGAGACGCAGGTCAGGGGCGTATGCCCCGAGTACCTCGACGTGCATCTCGGGGGTGAATCCTTCGGTTTCCCCACCCTCGGCGGACAGGTTCAGCGTGACCAATCGGCGCGCCCGGGTTTGTAGCAGCGCCTCGCGTAGCTCGGGTACGAGTAGATGCGGGATCACGCTGCTGAACCACGAGCCGGGTCCGAGAACCAACCAGTCAGCCTCTTCGATGGCGGCCAGCGCCTCGGGGCAGGCCGGCGGATCTGACGGAACCAACTCGACGGCAACCACCGGACCCGGTGCAGTGGCGACCGCGTTTTGACCGACGACCGTCTCGACCTCACGGGTGACCCGGCCGTCGCCGTCCAGGCGGCCGACCAGAGCGTGGATGTCCAACGCCATCGACGACATCGGCAGTACCCGACCCTGGGCGCCCAGCAGCCGGGCCACCCAGTCCAAGCCCTCGACATGGCCGCCGAGCAGCTCCCACAACGCGACGATCAGCAGGTTTCCGGCTGCGTGGTTGTGCAGCTCGCCCTTACTGGCGAAGCGATGCTGCAGAACCCGGGCCCAGGTTCGCCCCCACTCGTCATCGCCACACAGAGCCGCCAGCGCCATCCGGAGGTCGCCAGGTGGCAGGACCCCCAGCTCGCGGCGCAGACGACCACTGGATCCACCGTCGTCGGCCACCGTGACGACAGCCGTTAGCCGTCCGCTGACCCGGCGCAGTGCAGACAGCGACGCAGCCAGTCCGTGGCCGCCGCCGAGGGCGACGACCTTGGGACCCGCCAACCGGCGCGCCTCGTCGGAATCGGTCATTCTCTGCCCAGGTCGCGGTGGACCACGATCGTGTCGACACCTTGATCACGCAGCCTTGCGGCAAGGGCCTCGCTCATCGCCACGCTGCGGTGCTTCCCACCCGTGCAGCCGATCCCGACCGTCACGAACCGTTTGCCTTCGCGCAGATATCCCTCAGCCATCGAGCCAAGCAAATCCGCGTAACGGTCGAGGAACTCGGCCGCGCCGGGCTGACCAAGGACGTAGTCGCTCACCGCGGCGTCGCGCCCGGTTTGCGGACGGAGGTGCGGGACCCAGTGCGGATTCGGCAGGAACCGCATATCGGCGACGACGTCCGCATCGACCGGTATCCCGTACTTGTAGCCAAAAGACACGACGATGGCTTGCAGCCCGACGTCGGCGCTGGAGAATGCCGTGCGGATGCGACCGGCAAGCTCGTGCACGTTGAGCAGTGATGTGTCGACGACCATGTCGGCGCTGGTGCGCAACTCGGCCAGCTGTTCACGCTCGCGATTGATGGCGTCGAGGACCCGCCCCTCGCCCTGCAACGGATGCGGTCGGCGAGCTGATTCGAACCGTCGTACCAGCGACTCGTTGCTTGCTTCGAGAAACAGTACGTGCGGCTTGACACCGCGGGTAGCCAGCTCGTCGAGCGCACCGCGAAGCTCTCGGAAGAACACTCCCCCGCGAACGTCTGCTACTACAGCAATACGCCGGTGGTCGGTGCGTTCGGTCACGGTGTCGACGAGCTCCATGAGAAGCGACGGCGGCAGGTTGTCGACGACGAACCAGCCCAGGTCGTCGAGGGATGCTGTCGCCGCGGTCTTACCGGCGCCGGACATGCCGGTGACGACAAGCAGCTCGGGGAGGTCCGGGCTCACCACCGTCCTCCCGTCATTTCGGAACGGCGTGATCCGGCTCGAGGATCTCACCGGTTGCCATGTTGACGGCGGCGGCTGGCCGACGTGTACCAACGTCATGGGAGACGGCCTCGACCACGGCTTGAGCGGTCCGGCGGCCGATCCCCGGCACCTGGGCGATCTCCTCGGCGGTCGCCGCGCGCAGCCGCTTGAGGGAGCCAAACCTGGTCAGCAGCGCCTTGCGGCGCGAAGGACCCAGGCCGGGCACGCCGTCGAGGAGACTGTCGACCATCGATCGCGAACGGCGTTGCCGGTGGTAGGTGATCGCGAACCGGTGCGCCTCGTCCCGAACCCGTTGCAAGAGGTAGAGACCCTCGCTGGCCCGCGGCATGATCACCGGGTCGTCTGAGGTGTCGACGACCACCTCTTCCAGCCGCTTCGCCAACCCGATCACCGGAATGTCGGCGACACCGGCCTCGTCCATAGCCAACCGAGCGGCGTTGACCTGCGGGTGTCCCCCGTCGACCACGACCAGGCCGGGCGAGTAGGCGAACTTGCGGGGCCGGCCGGTCTCCGGATCGAGGGGTTGGGACGCTCCGGCAGCCTCACGCAACCGCCGGAACCGGCGGCTCAGCACCTCGCGGATGGCGGCGACGTCGTCGGTGCCGTCGTGCCCACCCTCATGACCTCTGACTGCAAACCGGCGGTACTCGGACTTTCGGGGCAGCCCGTCCTCGAACACCACCATGGAAGCGACGACGTCGGTGCCCTGCAGGTTCGAGACGTCGTAGGCCTCGATGCGAAGCGGCGCCTCATCCAGGCCCAGGGCGAGCCGGATCTCGTCCAGGGCTCGGCTGCGAGTCGTGAGATCGCTCGCTCGCTTGGTCTTGTGTGCCGCGAGCGCCTGACCAGCGTTGCGGGCACCGGTTTCGAGCAGCGCCCGCTTGTCCCCACGGCGGGGTATCCGGATCTCGATCCGGCCTCCACGCAGTCCCTCGAGCAGCTCGGTCAGTGCCCGGGTCTCGTCCGGGTCGTCCGGCAGAGCCGGAACCAGGATCTCGCGAGGAATGCTGCCATCTCCCTGCTCTCCGTAAAGTTGGAGCAGGAAGCGCTCCACCAATGCACCGGTCGGAGCGTCGTCCGCTTTGTCCGCGACCCAGCCACGCTGTCCGCGGACTCGTCCGCCCCGGACGTAGAAGATGTGCACCGCGACCTCGAGCGGGTCTTCGGCAACGGCAACGACGTCGGCGTCCGTGGCGTCGCCGAGCACGACGGCGTTCTGTTCCATGGCCCGTTGAAGGGCAGCGATGTCGTCGCGCAAGCGGGCTGCGCGCTCGTAATCGGTCTCTGCGGCCGCCGCCCGCATCTCCCGTTCCAACCGGCGGATGTACTTTGCGGTCTGGCCCTCGAGGAAGGTGACCAAGTCGTCGACGATGTCCCGGTGCTCGTCGGCGCTGACCCGTCCGACACATGGCGCGGAGCACTTGCCGATGTAGCCGAGCAGGCAGGGCCGGCCGACCTGGCCGGCCCTCTTGAACACCCCGGCGGAGCAGCTGCGCACCGGAAAGACCCGCAGCAGCTGATCGAGCGTCTCGCGGATGGCCCATGCGTGTGCATACGGCCCGAAGTAGCGCACGCCGCGCTTCTTGGCGCCGCGCATGACCATGGCTCGTGGGAACTCCTCGTCGAGCGTGACGGCGAGATACGGGTAGCTCTTGTCGTCGCGGTAACGGACGTTGAAACGGGGGTCGAACTCCTTGATCCAGGAGTACTCGAGCTGTAGCGCCTCGACCTCGTTCCGAACGACGGTCCACTCCACTTTCGCGGCGCTGGTGACCATTGCCAGGGTGCGCGCGTGCAGCGCGGAAAGATCCTGGAAGTAGGAGTTGAGCCGGGACCGAAGGCTCTTCGCCTTCCCGACGTAGAGGACCCGTCCCGCCTGGTCGCTGAACCGGTAGACGCCCGGCTCGTCGGGGATCGAGCCGGCCGCCGGGCGGTAGGTGGAAGGGTCCGGCACAACCCCCAACCCTATGCCGGACCCTTCCTGGTCCTGGGCGCCTGACGCGCTACGCGACTCAGGTCAGGATGACCTGGTCTCCTTCGACAGCGACGCCTTTCTCGGCCAGCGGCGCGAGCGCCGGGCCACGGACCACCGATCCGTCCTCGATGGAGTATCGGCTGCCGTGACACGGGCACTTGATCTCGCCGTCGGACACCTCGGCCACCTGGCAGCGCTGGTGGGTACAGGTGCTGTCGAACCCCTTGAAGTCGCCCTGGACCGGCTGGGTCACGACCAGCTTCTCGGCCACGACGATCACACCGCCCCCGACTGGCACGTCGGCGACGGCGACCACACCGGTCGCGCCGCCCCCGGCCGGTGGCTCGGTGGACTCGGCCGGATCGGGTTCGGTTTCGTCCGGGGTCTCCGCCGCCCCACCCTCGGAGGTCGTATCGTCGTCGCCTCCGCCGCAAGCCGCCAACACGCCGGCCACACCAACAGCCCCGGCACCGAGCAGCACGACCCGTCGGCCCACTTCGAGCGGCGCATAGTCGGTCATGATCGGGTCAGGATCGGTCATTGCGGCCCCCCGTTTCGGGTCGACGTCGTCACCCTAGTGGCAACGAAACCGCGGCCCGATCGGTTCAAAGAGTTCACACGGCGGCCGGCTGACGCTCCGTGGTTGAGATGCCAAGCGCGCGCCGCAAGAACACACCGGTGTGGCTCGCCGGTTCCAGAGCAACCTGTTCCGGCGTGCCGGTGGCGATGATCCGCCCGCCTTCGCTGCCACCCTCGGGGCCCATGTCGATGAGCCAGTCGGCGGTCTTGATCACGTCCAGGTTGTGCTCGATGACGATCACCGTGTTGCCCTTGTCGACCAGGTCCTGCAGAACGCCGATCAGCTTGCGGATGTCGTCGAAGTGCAGCCCGGTTGTGGGTTCGTCGAGCACGTAGACCGTGCGCCCGGTGGAGCGGCGCTGCAGCTCGGAGGCCAGCTTGACCCGCTGCGCCTCCCCGCCGGACAGCGTCGGTGCCGGCTGGCCCAGCCGCACGTACCCGAGCCCGACGTCGACCAAGGTGCGCAGGTGGCGAGAGATGCGGTCGATCGGCGCGAAGAACTCCAGCGCCTCCTCGATCGGCATGTCCAGCACCTCGGAAATCGTCCGGCCCTTGTAGTGAACCTCCAGCGTCTCCCGGTTGTAGCGGGCGCCGTGGCAGACCTCGCACGGGACGTAGACGTCGGGCAGGAAGTTCATCTCGATCTTGATCGTGCCGTCACCGGTGCAGTTCTCGCAGCGTCCGCCCTTGACGTTGAAGGAGAATCGGCCCGGCTGGTAGCCGCGGATCTTGGCCTCCTGGGTGTCCGCGAACAGCTTGCGGATGTTGTCGAAGACCCCCGTGTAGGTCGCTGGATTGCTCCGCGGAGTTCGGCCAATCGGTGACTGGTCGACGTGCACGACCTTGTCGACCCGATCGACGCCCTCGACGCGCCGATGCCGGCCCGGGACCGTCCGGGCCGAGTACAAATGCTTGGCCAGCGCGTTGTACAGGATGTCGTTGACCAGGGTGGACTTGCCGGAACCGCTGACCCCGGTGACGCCCACGAAACAGCCGAGCGGGAAGCCCACGGTGACATCGCGCAGGTTGTGTTCTCGTGCACCCACGACCGTCAGCTGCCGAGCCCCAGCGGTGGGCCGGCGGATTGCCGGGACTGGGATACTGCGGCGGCCAGCCAGGTAGGCACCGGTGATCGAGCTCTCGTGGGTGAGGAGGTCGGCAACGCGGCCCGAGACGACGATCTGGCCGCCGTGCTCGCCGGCTCCCGGGCCGATGTCGACCACCCAGTCCGCGGTACGGATCGTCTCCTCGTCGTGCTCGACGACGATGAGCGTGTTGCCGAGGTCGCGCAGCCGGAGCAGGGTCTCGATCAGCCGCCGGTTGTCACGCTGATGCAACCCGATCGACGGTTCGTCGAGGACGTAGAGGACGCCGACCAGCCCGGAACCGATCTGCGTCGCCAACCGGATGCGCTGCGCCTCGCCACCCGCCAACGTGCCCGATGGGCGGTCCAGCGACAGGTAGTGCAGACCGACGTCGACCAGGAATCGCAGCCGTTCGTTGATCTCCTTCAGCACCCGCTCCGCGATCTGCCGCTCGCGGTCAGTGAGCGACAGCTCGCGGAGGAATGTCGCGCACTCCCCGATCGGCATCGCTGCGATCTGGGCGATGCTCTTGCCGCCGAACGACACCGCCAGGCTCACCGGCTTGAGCCGCGCTCCGCCACACGCCGCGCACGGCACCTCCCGCATGAATCCTTCGAACCGTTCCCGGCTGGTATCGGACTCGGCCTCGGCGTGCCGCCTCTGCACCCACGGGATCACACCTTCGTAGGTCGTGTAGTACGAGCGTTCCCGCCCGTAGCGGTTGCGATACCGGACGTGTACCTGCCCGTCGTATCCGTGCAGCAATGCGGTCCGCGCCTTGGCGGGCAGCCGCTCGAACGGCACGTCGGTGCGAAACCCGACCGTGTCGCCGAGGGCCTGCACGATCCGGGAAAAGTACTCGGAGGTCTGTCCGCCGGACCAGGGCGCGAGCACGCCATCGTCGAGACTCTCGCCCGGGTCAGGCACCACGAGCTCGGGATCGACCTCCATCGTCGTCCCGATCCCGGTGCAGACCGGGCATGCCCCGAATGGGGAGTTGAACGAGAACGACCGCGGCTCCAGCTCCTCGAACGACAGATCGTCGTACGGGCAGTAGAGGTGCTCGGAAAACACCCGCTCGCGATGCGGGTCGTCCTCGGGCAGGTCGACGAACTCCAACGTGACCAGGCCGCCAGACAGGCGCAGCGCGGTCTCGACCGAATCGGTCAGCCGACGCTTGGCCGAGCCCTTGACAGTCAGCCGGTCGACGACCACCTCGATGGTGTGCTTCTGCTGCTTTTTCAGCACCGGCGGTTCGGTGAGCTGGTACATCACCCCGTCGACCCGAGCCCGGGAGTACCCCTGGGTCTGCAGGGTCCGGAACAAGTCGCCGTACTCACCCTTGCGAGCGCGGACGACCGGTGCGAGTACGTGGAACCGCGAGCCCTCCTCGAGTTCGAGCACTCGGTCGACGATCGACTGTGGTGTCTGGCGGCCGATAGGGCGTCCACAGACCGGGCAATGCGGCCGGCCGGCTCGAGCGTAGAGCAGGCGGAGGTAGTCGTAGACCTCGGTGATGGTGCCAACGGTGGAACGGGGGTTGCGCGAGGTCGACTTCTGATCGATCGACACCGCCGGCGACAAGCCTTCGATGAAGTCGACGTCAGGTTTGTCCATCTGGCCCAGGAACTGCCGGGCGTACGCGGACAGGGACTCGACGTAGCGGCGCTGGCCCTCGGCGAAGATGGTGTCGAACGCCAGGCTGGACTTGCCCGAACCCGATAGCCCGGTGAACACGATCAGCGAGTCACGGGGCAGGTCGAGCGAGACGTCCTTGAGGTTGTGCTCGCGGGCGCCCCGGATGACCAGGGTGTTGGGCGGATCGTCGACCACGACGGACAGGTTATGTGGCCGCGGCGACAATCGCCCGGCGGAGGGGTATCGGCTGCCCTGCGAACGGCCGCTCCGCAGAAGGTCGGCACGCCGGTCGCGCGAGCACCACCAGGCTGTGGGTACACCACCGGGCTTGCAAGCCTGGTGGTGTACCCACAAGGGTGGTGCACGTGGTCATTTCGGAGGGTGAAGGCCCTACCGAGGGAGCGAGTGTCGGGCCGGTGACGGCGGCGACCGAACGGCTGGCGAGCACGGCAGCGGCGTTCGACGCGGATGCGCTGCGCCAGCCCAGCCTGTGCCCTGGTTGGACCAGAGCCCACGTGCTCAGCCACGTCGCCCGGAATGCCGACGCACTGGCCAACCTGCTTCGGTGGGCGACAACCGGCGTGGAGACCCCGATGTATCCGAGTGCCGAAGCCCGCGCGGCAGACATCGAAGCCGGTGCAGCGCGCGGTCCGGGCGAAATCGTCGAGGACCTGCGTTCCGCCGCTGAGCGGTTCTCCGCCGCCGTGACAGCGGTTCCAGACGAGGCGTGGGAACAACAGGTCCGGATGGGATCCGCCGCCGCCGGTCGCACGATCCCGGCCCGCCGGGTGCTTTGGGAGCGGCTGAAGGAGTTGGAGCTGCACCACGTCGACCTCGACGCCGGTTACACCCCTGCCGACTGGGCCCCCCGGTTCGTCGACCGGGCGCTGGCCGAGACGCTGCGCAGGTTCGCTCGGCGCGAGGACGTGCCCGAGCTGACCTTGGTCATTGACGGGGCGACCGAGCGGCTCGGCTCCGGAGGTGAACTTACGGTCACTGGCTCCGCGACACCCATGCTCGGCTGGCTCACCGGACGGTCCATTGGTGACGGTTTGCATGTCGATCCGCCTGGTCCGCTGCCGGCCTTGCCGCCGTGGGCGTGATGAGCACCTATAGCGGCAAAGTCGTGCCGGGCGGGCCGCCCGCAGTCCGTGAGCTCACCCATCTGATCGTCACCAAGGCGTCGGTCGGCCCGATGGACAACAACACGTACGTCCTGCGTTGCCGGGATACCGGCGACGAAATGCTCATCGACGCTGCTACGGAGCCGGAACGCATCCTCGCGTTATGCGGCGAAGGGCCGTTGACCCGGATCGTCACGACCCATCGTCACCCCGATCATTGGCAGGCGCTCGCCCAGGTCGCCGCCCGGACCGGCGCCGCGACCGTCGCTCACATCGCCGATGCACCAGCGATCTCCGTTCCGACGGACGAGTTCGTCGCGGACGGCGACCGGATCCCAGTGGGGACCTGCGTGCTCGAGGTGGTCCACCTCGTCGGCCACACGCCCGGCAGCATCGCGTTGCTCTACGACGACCCGACCGGCCCGCCCCACCTGTGGACCGGCGACAGCCTCTTCCCAGGTGGCCTGGGCAACACCCACGGCTCGAAAGAGAACTTCGAACAGCTCTTCGCGGACGTCACAGGCAAGTTGTTCAACCGGCTACCCGACGAGACCTGGGTGTACCCGGGGCACGGCAACGACACAACGCTTGGCGCCGAACGGCCCGCGCTACCGGCTTGGCGGACCCGCGGCTGGTAACCACGCTCAGCCGTTCAGGAAGCCGCGCGACATCCGTCGCACTCCCGGATTGGCGACATCTACACGTTCGCGGGCCACGTCCTCGACGTGAAGGGAGAGCATCTCGTGGTTAGTGCGGACACGGCTCACGCGCGTCAGGTTTCCGGCGGATCGTTTCGAACCACGGTGTTGGCTCGCCGGACATCGCGTCGGGTCTTGGCCAGACTCGCGACCGCCGTGAGCGCGATGGTGCCGAAGATGACCACCAGCGAGAGCCAGATGGGGATCTCCGGCGCCCACGGCACCGGTTCACCACCGTTGATGAACGGCACTTCGTTGGTGTGCAAGGCCTCGAGGATCAACTTGACGCCGATGAAGCCCAGCACGACAGCTAGGCCGTAGGACAGGTAGACCAACCGGTTCAGCAGCCCGCCGATCAGGAAGTAGAGCTGCCGCAAACCCATCAGAGCGAAGGCATTCGCGGTGAAGACCAGATACGGCTCCTTGGTCAGACCGAAGATCGCCGGGATCGAGTCCAGCGCGAACAGCACGTCGGTGGTCCCGATCGCGACCATGACGATCAACATCGGCGTCACTAACCGCTTGCCGCCCCTGCGGACCACCAGTTTCAGGCCGTAGTACTTCTTTGTGGTCGGCAGGAGGCGCCGGACGGTTCGGATGATCACATTCTCCTTGTAGTCGCTCTGGTCGTCCTGGCCGTGGCGCACCAGCCCGATCGCGGTCCATACCAGGAACGCACCGAACAGATAGAAGACCCAGCTGAACGAGGAGATCACCGCAGCGCCGGCCGCGATGAACAGCCCGCGGAAGACCAGCGCGAGCACGATGCCGACGAGAAGGACTGTCTGCTGATATCGCCGGGGGACGGCGAACCTGCTCATGATGATCACGAACACGAACAGGTTGTCGATGGACAGGCTGTACTCGGTCAGCCAGCCGGCGAAGAACTCGCCGGCATATTGCGAAGTCGTGGTGAGCCCAACCGCGATCCCGAACAGGACGGCGAGGCTCACATACAGCACGACCCAGCCGGTCGCCTCCCGCATCGACGGCTCGCGTGGGTTCCGGCCGACGATGAACAGGTCCGCGAGGATGACGGCGAGCAGCACAGCCATGGTGACCAGCCAGGTGGTTGTGCTGATGTCCACTTAGCCTCCGCGGTCAGGACAAGCCGATGACCCGGAGGTCTCTTCCGCCCCGACGCCGGGGCCGGCGGCACCGGGCGTCATTCAGTGATCGGACGAACGGCCGTGATGACGATGCCGCCGCGAAGGAATACTCCCCTCCACGCTCCCGCCGATCCTCTCACGATCGCGGGGGTTGTCAGACCGAGTCGGGTCGCAAGCGCCTCGGGAGCTTCGAAACAACCAGGTCGTAGGAATCGTCGACAGCGTGGTAGATCTCGTCGTCGGGGATCTTGCCGCCAATCCGCAGCGTGTTCCAGCCGGACCGGCCGATGTACGCCATCACCGAGGCGTCGTCCGGATAGCGGTGCAGCCACTCGTTCGCCTCGTCCCGGTTGCGACCGCCCTTGACGCCGACGCCGTCAGCACCGCCGAGAAAGGCGAAGATCTTGTCACCGACCTTCGCGACGACATCGCCCTCCCACGGCTCGTCTTCCCACGCACCGGGCTTGGTCAAGCAGTACGCCAGCAGCTCCTCGCCGGTCACCGGGCGACGCCGGCCTCGTGCATCCCGCGCAGCTCCTTCTTCAGCTCCGCCACTTCGTCGCGCAGCCGGGCAGCCAGCTCGAACTGCAGCTCGCCGGCCGCGGTATGCATCTGGTCGGTGAGCTGTTGGATGAGATCGGCGAGATCGGCGGCGGGCATCCCGGCGAGTTCGGCCGCGTGCCGGCCGACCTCGGAAGTGCTGCGCATGCCCGGCACCGGCGCCTTCCCTCTGCTCTGCGCCCGTCCGGATCCGCCGATGAGCGAGTCGGTGTCGGCGTCTTCACGGGCCAGCATCTCGGTGATGTCGCTGATCCGCTTGCGCAACGGCGTCGGGTCGATGCCGTGCGCGGTGTTGTACTCCACCTGCTTGCGTCGCCGCCGGTTGGTCTCGTCGATCGCGTTTCGCATCGACGCGGTCACGACGTCGGCGTACATGTGCACCTGGCCGGACACGTTGCGTGCCGCCCGGCCGATGGTCTGGATCAGCGACGTGCCCGAGCGGAGGAAGCCTTCCTTGTCCGCGTCGAGGATGCTGACCAGCGAGACCTCGGGTAGATCGAGCCCTTCCCGGAGCAGGTTGATGCCGACCAGGACGTCGAACTCACCGGTTCGCAGCTCGCGGAGCAGCTCGACCCGGCGCAGGGTGTCGACCTCGCTGTGTAGGTACCGCACCCGTATCGCGTGCTCGAGCAGGTAGTCGGTGAGGTCCTCGGCCATCTTCTTGGTCAGGGTGGTCACCAGGATGCGTTCGTTGCGCTCGGTGCGGAGCTTGATCTCGTGGATCAGGTCGTCGATCTGGCCGCGGGTGGGCTTGACGACCACCTCGGGGTCGACCAGACCGGTCGGCCGGATGATCTGCTCCACGACCCCCTTCGCCTTGCCCAGCTCATAAGGCCCGGGGGTCGCGGACAGGTAGACGGTCTGGTTGATCCGCTGCAGGAATTCCTCCCACCGCAATGGTCGGTTGTCGATGGCGCTGGGCAGCCGGAAACCGTGTTCGACCAACGTGCGCTTGCGGCTCATGTCGCCTTCGTACATGCCGCCAATCTGCGGCACGGTGACGTGCGACTCGTCGATGACGAGGAGGAAGTCCTCCGGGAAGTAGTCGAGTAGGCAGTTCGGTGCGCTACCGGCTGGCCGGCCGTCGATGTGCCGGGAGTAGTTCTCGATGCCCGAGCAGAACCCGACCTGGCGCATCATCTCCACGTCGTAGGTGGTGCGCATGCGCAACCGCTGGGCCTCCAGCAGCTTGTTCTGGCGTTCTAGCGTTTGCAGACGTTCGACGAGCTCAGCCTCGATGCCCTGGATAGCCCGCTGCATGCGCTCCGGGCCGGCAACGTAGTGCGAGGCCGGGAAGACGTGGACGACGTCCTCTGCACGGATGACCTCGCCGGTCAACGGGTGCAGCGTCGTGATCCGCTCGATCTCGTCGCCGAAGAACTCGACCCGCAGGGCCAACTCCTCGTACATCGGGATGATCTCGAGGGTGTCGCCACGCACCCGGAACGTGCCGCGATGGAAGTTCTGGTCGTTGCGCACGTACTGCATCTGCACCAACCGGCGAAGCAACTTCTCCCGGTCGTGCTCCTCCCCCGCCTGCAGCCAGACCATTCGGTCGAGGTACTCCTGCGCCGAACCCAACCCGTAGATGCACGAGACGGTAGCGACCACTACGACGTCGCGCCGGGTCAGCAGGCTGGCCGTCGCGGCATGGCGCAGCCGCTCGACCTCCTCGTTGATCGAGGAGTCCTTCTCGATGTAGGTGTCGGTCTGCGGGATGTACGCCTCGGGCTGGTAGTAGTCGTAATAGGAGACGAAATACTCGACGGCATTGTCGGGGAGCAGCTCCCGGAACTCGGTGGCGAGCTGTGCTGCCAGGGTCTTGTTCGGGGCCATGACCAGAGTCGGGCGCTGGACGCGCTCCACCAGCCATGCTGTCGTCGCGCTCTTGCCAGTGCCCGTCGCGCCGAGGAGGACGACGTCCTGTTCCCCGGCCTGTATCCGGCGTTCGAGCTCGTCGATCGCCTGCGGCTGGTCGCCAGACGGCTGCCACTCACTGACCACCCGTAACGGCGTCATGCTGCGCTGGATCTCGGCAACTGGTCGCACGGGTCAACCGTACGTCGGGCCGCCGACAGGCTCAGAGCTCGGTGTGAGGAGACCACGATGTACGCGCAGCCCACTCTTCGGCGCGCGGCAGCGCGGCGTCGAACCACGGCTCCTTGGCGTCGGCGTAGGCGCTGGTTGTCTCATGTTGCGAAGCAAGGCGGACCTTCTCGGCTTCGTAGGCACCGGCTTCGCTCGGCTCCGTACGCAGCCAGTCACGCAGCAGCAGCGCGCATCGCCAGCCCGGCGACCCCTGCTCCCGGATATGCAGGTGGACGATGCGACCCGGATCGGCCGAGCCGTGCAGTCGCTTCTGCCAGTGGGTGGGATCGGGGTCGATCGGCTTGGGGCGGTCTGCCCAAAGACCGGGAACGAAGGGAAATCCGGCGTCCTCGAGTGCTGGGCGGATTGTGTCCGCGTCGTTGAGCGAACGGACGGCGAGCTGCAAGTCAATGACGTCCTTTGCTCGAATGCCCGGGATCGCGGTCGAGCCGGTGTGTTCGACGCCGAGCCCCTTCGATCCGACGGCGAATGCCACCCGCGCACACAGCCGCCGACCCTGATCTCGCCAGGTCTCGTCATGGCTGACCAGTGTCGGCATCTCCGACCGCCGGACAATGGTGCGCGTCCGCACGTTGTGCTCGAACGGCACCAACCGGCGATCCCACAACGCGTCGACCGCGGTCAGCAACTCCTCCGCCGAGCCGCTGTTGTCCAGCCACACGTCGGCCGCCGCGCGACGGGTGTCGTCATCGACCTGGGAGCGGATGCGCGCCCACGCGTGCTCGACGTCCATCCCGCGTTCGGCGCTGAGGCGACGCACACGCACCTCGGGCGCCGCGTGCACCACCAGCACCAGGTGGAATGCCGCTCCGAGATCGTTCTCGACGAGCAGCGGGATGTCCTCGACCACGACGGCGTCAGGCGCTGCTGCGCCCACCAGCTCGCCTCGCCGGACGGCGACCATCGGGTGCACGATGGCGTTCAGCGCCTGTCGCCGGGTCTCGTCATCGAAGACGACCCGAGCCAGGGCGGCCCGGTCCAGGGAACCATCAGGTGCTCGGAGATGTACGCCAAACTCCGTCAGCACCGCCTCTAGGCCCGGTGTGCCCGGCCCGACGACCTCGCGGGCGATGGCGTCCGCGTCTATCAGCACAGCGCCACGGTCGACCAGCCGGCGAGCCACCGTCGACTTGCCTGATCCGATACCTCCCGTCAGCCCTACCCGCAGCATGGCCGAAGCCTAGGCGGCGACAGACGCTGCTAGACGACGCCGCTGTCGCCGCGCGTGGCACGCTGAACCGCTCCACAAACCTAGACAAACTGGTCGCGGCAACAACCATTCGGCGTGCCAGGCATCACGGTTCAGCGTGCCAAGCGGGTCTGGTCAGGCAGCCTGCTCTTCGTCGGCCGGCCCGAACGACGAACCATTCACCGGGATTCGGCGGGGGGTGGTCCCGGTGTAGGCGCCCGCGACCCGCACGGTCAGCACACCGGCGTCATAGCTCGCGCTCACGTCGTCCCCGGTCACGTGCTCGGGTAGTGAGAACGAGCGCCGGAATGCCCCGTAGCGGACCTCCCGCAGCATGCGACCGTTCTTCTGGTCGGACCGCTCGTCGCGGCGCTCACCGCGCACCACGAGGTGGCCCCGGTCGACCTCCACGGTGATGTCATGCTCGGCGTCGAGCCCGGGCAACTCGACTCGAACGACGGCGTCCTCGCCGTCGCGGCTCACCTCGGACGCCGGGGTGAAGCCCACCGACCGGTTGACTGGGGTCAATACCCCGCGGAACAGTGCGTCGAAATCGGCGAACGGGTCCCGCCGACGCAGCACCAGAGTGCTCATGAACAAACCTCCGTCAGTTCGATACAGCCGTACAGCCGGCTGCTACCCGGTAGAACTTGAGTCGACTTGACTCAATTCCAGTCGACTGTTCGTCCTCAGCGAACCACGGCAAACGGCCGACGGATTCAGGTTGCCGCGGGAGACCCGGTTGGCGACACCGTCGGGATCGGGACGCCAAGAACAGCCTCGGCCAGACCCAGCAGGACGACCCGTTCGGCAGGGGCAGGAACGACCTTGCGGGCGAGGGTCACGACCACCGTGCGATCACCGACAGCGGCCACGTACGTGATGTCCTTCGCGTCGACGAGCAAGAACCCCTGGTGATTGGTCGCTGCCTGGGCCTCCACCTGCTGACCAGAAGTCCGAGCGGACCCGACCGTGTCCTCGAGTCGAGCCGAAGCAGCCGCCGCGTCGACATAGCTGCTCAGGCTGATCTCGACCTGGGGCGGTGGAGCGTCCCCCCGCGCCGGCTTGGGCCCTATGCCGTACTGGCAGGTCAACCGAGCGGTGCGGCCGGATTCTGCTGAGAAGTCGGTGGCGTATGTACGGCTGCTTCCGCCGCTGATCGGAACAGCCACGATCCGTACGACGTCGGTGAACGGGATGACCTCGTCGCAGAACTCCGGGATCGGGCCGTCGGCCGGCGTCGTCGTCGGGGGATCCCCGGCGGTTGGCGTGGCCGTGGCGCCGGATTGCGGCACCGGCAGCTGAGTGTCGTCGGCTTGTCGTGCGCACCCGACGGCCGCCAGCAGGAGACCGAGAACGGCGAACACCGCGGGACGGGGCACGGCCCAACCGTACGGCCGCCCGAACGGAGAACGGCCGGCACCGCCAAGGCGATACCGGGCCGTGACGGCTTGGCGGATCAGTTTCCGGTGAGCTTCTCCCGCAGCGCTTGCAATGCCTCATCGGAAGCGAGCGTGCCGCTTTCGTCCTCGGCCCGTTCCGTGGAGGAGTAGGACGACGGCTCGTCGGCACTCGCCTGAGCCTCCTCGACCTGGGCGGACTCGATCTGGCTCTTGTGCGCCTCCCAGCGAGCGTGCGCCTCGGCGTAGCGCTGCTCCCACTCCTCGCGCTGCTTCTCGTAACCTGGCAGCCACTCTTGGGTGTCGGGATCGAAGCCCTCGGGGTATCGATAGTTGCCCGCCTCGTCGTAGTCGGCGGACATTCCGTACAGGGTCGGGTCGAAGTGCTCGGAGACCGTTGCCGCGACGTCGCCCTCATTCGCCTGCTTGAGCGACAGTGAGATCCGGCGTCGGTCGAGGTCGATGTCGATGACCTTGACCATGACGTCCTTGCCGACCTGCACGACCTGCTCGGGGATCTCGACGTGCCGCTCGGCCAGTTCAGAGATGTGCACCAGGCCTTCGATGCCGTCGTCGACGCGTACGAACGCACCGAACGGCACCAGTTTGGTGACCTTGCCGGGGACGATCTGCCCAATCTGGTGGGTCCGTGCGAACTGTTGCCAGGGATCTTCCTGGGTGGCCTTCAACGAGAGCGAGACCCGCTCGCGGTCCATGTCGACGTCGAGTACCTCGACGGTGACCTCTTGGCCGACCTCGACAACCTCGGATGGGTGGTCGATGTGCTTCCAGGACAGCTCGGAGACGTGCACCAGACCGTCGACCCCACCGAGGTCGACGAACGCGCCGAAGTTGACGATCGAGGAGACGACGCCACCGCGGATCTGGCCCTTCTGCAGCGTCTGCAGGAAGGTGGAGCGGACCTCGGACTGGGTCTGCTCGAGCCACGCCCGCCGAGAGAGAACGACGTTGTTGCGGTTCTTGTCCAGCTCGATGATCTTGGCTTCGATCTCCTTGCCGACGTATGGCTGCAGGTCACGGACCCGGCGCATCTCAACCAACGACGCAGGCAGGAACCCGCGCAGGCCGATATCGAGGATGAGCCCACCCTTGACGACCTCGATCACCGTGCCGCTGACGACGCCGTCGGCCTCCTTGATTTCCTCGATCTTGCCCCACGCGCGCTCGTACTGAGCCCGCTTCTTGGACAGGATGAGCCGGCCTTCCTTGTCTTCTTTCTGCAGGACAAGGGCCTCGACGTGGTCACCGACGGAGACGACCTCAGCCGGGTCGACGTCGTGCTTGATGGACAGCTCGCGGGAGGGGATGACGCCCTCGGTCTTGTAGCCGATGTCGAGCAGGACCTCGTCCCGGTCGACCTTGACGATGACACCGGAGACGATGTCGCCGTCGTTGAAATACTTGATGGTTTCGTCGATCGCGGCGAGGAAAGCTTCCTCCGACCCGATGTCGTTCACGGCGACCTGGGGGGTGGCGGGCGCCTCGATGCTGCTCGTCATGTGGTGGGGGGCTCCGGTCGGACAAATGCGATGCCAGGTTGCGCGCGGAGGGCCCTGTGATCGCCGTGCCGTGGGACCCGGACACCGTGATGGCATCTAGAACCAGTGAACCGACATGAACGAGCGCGAGCCTGCTCGGTCCGAGGTCGCGCAGGCCCACAGCGCACGGCAGAGGCTACCCGCCGCAGGCGATCACGGTCAATCGGCGTGCTGACTACCGGTGTCACGACGAAGTCACCGGTGCACCGCACGGTACCAGCCCGACAACCCCAACGTCAGCCCGTCCAAGAGACGCCACATCCGCCGGGCATCCGGTAGGACTGCTGATGACGAGCCCACAGTCCGCGACCAGTCCGAGGCGGCAGTGACCCAGCATCAGCGAGCCAGGCGACCGGCCCAGCTCGTCGGCACCGGTGCGGTGGCTGGCGGGACGATCGTTGCGAACGCGCTCGGGTATTTGTTGACGGTAATCGCGGCGCGCGTTCTGGGCCCGGCCGAGTTCGGGGCGTTCGGTGCTCTACTCGCACTGGTGATCGCCGACAGCGTGGCGGCGCTGGCCGTGCAGGCGACCACGGCCCGGGCAACCGCGAAGGGCCAGGCCGTCGTCCCGGTCGTCCGGGCTGGGCTCATCATTGCGCTCACCGTCGGCGTTGTGCTGGGTCTGATCTCACCGTTGCTGCGCGAGTTCCTGCAGCTCTCGTCCGTGGTCCCGGCCATAGCAGTGGCGGTAGGCATTGTGGCGCTGACGGCCACCGCACCGGCCCTGGGCGTCGTGCAGGGTGCCGAACGGTTCCCCGTGCTGGCGGCCATGGTTGCCGGACAGGCGCTGCTGCGGGTTACCGGTGGACTGGTCGGAATGGCAATCGAGCCGACTGCAGCCGGTGCGCTCGTTGGCATTGCCGTCTGTCTGGTCGTCGCGGGAGTCGGCTGCTGGCTGGTCGCGCGACCACCGTTATGGCCGGCCGAGTTGCAGACGCTCGGGGCCAGTGTGCGATCCACGGTCGCCTCCGGCGGGATGCTACTGGGCTTCGTCCTGCTGACCAACGCCGACGTGTTCCTCGCCCGCCATGTGCTTCCGGCGCAGCAGAGCGGCCTGTACGCGGCCGGCGCGGTTTTCACGAAGATCGCGTTCTGGCTGCCGCAGTTCGTGCCGCTGGTCGCATTCCCAGCATTGACCGACCCCCGTCGCCGAAGAGGCGCGGTCCGGCTCGGCCTGCTTGCCGTGGTCGGCTGCGGAGCGGTACTGGTCGCCGGGGTCGCAGTGTGGTCCAGGCTGGCTGTGGCGATTGTTGCGGGTGAGCAGTACGCCGCGTTGAGTCCGTGGGTCCCTTGGTTCACTGCACTCGGTGCGCTGCTGGCCGTCGCGCAACTGCTCGTATACGCGCATCTTGCCAGTGGCGACCGGCTCACCACGGTGATCGTCTGGGCGATTCTGGTGGCCTACGTTGCGGTGGTCGAGCTCACCGCCGTCACCGTGCCCGGCGTTTTGCTACCGACGATCTGCGCGGCTGCCGTTGTAGTGCTGTGGGGGCTGCTTCGGGAGCGAGCGACCGGGCGTTCCGCAGACCGGCAGTCGAAGTGACGCCGGGACGGGACACTGGACGGCTCCTGCGTCATGGTCCCGGGGTCGGACACCCGCTTGGCGCCGGCGTCGGCGTGGGGGTCGGAGTCGGGGTCGGCGTGGGAGTGGGGGTCGGCGCAGCAGTCTGGCTCGGGGTGTTCGTCGGGGTCGGCGTGGGTGTTGGCGACGGCGTAGGACAGGACGTCGGCGTCGGCGTCGGCGACACGGTCGGCGTCGGGGTGGCGGTCGGAGTAGGGCTTGGCGAAACCGACGGCGGCGGACTCGGCGACGGGGACGTCGGGCTCGGCGATGTCGGCGGCGAGGGTGTGGGCGACGTCGAGGGGTTGGGCGTGGCGGACGTCGTCGCCGGGGTCAGGGTGGGACTCGCCGATGCGGACGGGTCGGAGTTGGGCCCGGAGCCGGCTCCGGCGCCCTCGGCGGCCACGGCGCTTCCATTGTCATAGGCGTCGATCCAGCTCATGACCGTCGCCACATAAAAAGCGGAGTCGTTGTACCGGCGTAGCGCGGTGGCCAGCCCGGCGACGGTGTACACCTCGGAATCGCCGACGCAGAGGTAGCGCCCAGCGGACAGAGCAGCATCGAAGACATTGTTGGGGTCGGCGACGCCGTCGCCGGACCCGTCGACTCCGAACAGCGACCACGTCCCGGGGATGAACTGCATGGGTCCGACGGCGCGATCCCACAAGGGGTCGAGGTCCCAGCGACCGTCGTCATGGTCGGAGATCGCCGCTATCGGCCCGACGCCGTTGAGCAGTGGGCCCAGGATCCGCGGCACTGCGTCGCCCTCGTCCGTGACGCGTCCGCCGCCCGCGTGACCCGATTCGACTTTGCCGATGCCGGCCAGGACCTGCCAACGCATGCCGCACGAGGGGTCGTCCTGGGTGAGTTTGTCGGCCGCCATGCGGTAGGCCGCCAGCACGATCGCCGGGATGGACTGGCTGCCGACGCCGACTCGGTGCACTACCGGCAGGTTCGGGCGTTCGTCGACCGGGCCGGGATCTGACGACACTGTGCTCTGGGGCATGCCGACCAATGGCTCCGCCTGCGCCCAGTCCTGGCCCGTGACGACGCTCGGCCGGATGTCCGCGCTCGGCTCGGTCGACACGATCCAGGTGTCTGGGTCCGGACCTGTACCTGGTAGAAACGCCACGGCGGAAAGGGTCAGTGCACAGGCAACCGCCACCGCCCCCGCGGTGTGACGCAGCCCTGCCCTCACGACCCGCCCCCTCGGTGTCCCTCCCCCTGCATTTCCCCCGACTCTCGACAGTGTCATGCAGGGGCCGAAATCGCCACCCCTTCCGGGGACGCAGCCAGCCCGGACTGTGGATCGGGTCAGTGACCTGCCTCGTGCCAGGTGCGGCCCACGCCGACCGAAACGTCCAGCGGCACCCGGAGCGGATAAGCCGCTCCCATCTCCCGGCGGACCAGCTTCTCCACAGCTTCCCGCTCGCCCTGCGCGACGTCGAGCACCAGCTCGTCGTGCACCTGCAGCAGCATCCGAGACGACAACCCCTCAGCCTGCAGGGCCCGGTCGACGCCGAGCATCGCCACCTTGATGATGTCGGCGGCCGACCCCTGCATCGGCGCGTTGAGCGCCATCCGCTCTGCCATCTCGCGGCGCTGGCGGTTGTCGCTGGTGAGGTCGGGCAGGTAGCGGCGGCGGCCCAGGATCGTCTCGGTGTACCCCTCGTAGCGGGCCCGGTCGACGACCTCGGCGAGGTAGTCGCGCACGCCGCCAAAGAGCTCGAAGTACTCGTCCATCAGCGTCTGGGCTTCGGTGACGTCGACCGCGAGTTGGCGGGACAGGCCATAGGCAGACAGTCCGTAGGCGAGACCGAAGTTCATCGCCTTGATCTTGGCTCGCATGCCACCGGTGACCTGTTCCGGTGGTACACCAAACACCCGCGCCGCGGTTGCCGAGTGAAAGTCCTTGCCGGACATGAACGCCTCGATCAGCCCGTCGTCCTCGGAGAGGTGGGCCATGATCCGCATCTCGATCTGGCTGTAGTCGGCGGTGAGCAGGCACTCGCAGCCAGCTCCGACGATGAACGCCTCGCGGATCTGCCTGCCCTCCTCGGTACGGATGGGGATGTTCTGCAGGTTGGGGTCAGTCGACGACAGCCGACCAGTCGACGCGATGGTCTGGTTGAACGTGGTTCGGACGCGGCCGTCGTCGTCGACGGTCTTGAGCAGCCCCTCCACCGTGACCCGAAGCCGGGAGGCATCGCGATGGCGAAGCAGCGCCTCGAGGAAGGGATGCTCGGTCTTCGCGTAGAGCTCGGCGAGCGCATCGGCGTCGGTTGTGTATCCGGTCTTGGTCCGTTTGGTCTTTGGCATGCCCAGGTCCTCGAACAGCACGACCTGCAGCTGCTTGGGCGAGCCGAGGTTGACCTCGTGGCCGATCGCGGCGTACGCATCGTCGGCTGCCTGCTTCACGGCATCGCCAAAGGAGGATTCGAGCTCGGAGAGCCGGTCGACGTCTACCGCGATGCCGGTGCGTTCCATCGAGGCGAGGACGTCGACCAGCGGCAGCTCGACCTCGTCGAGCAGCCGCCGCCCGCCCTTGCGCTCGAGATCGGCGTCGAGTGCCTCGGCCAGGTCGAGGACCGCCCTGGCCCGTACCGCCTCGGCTTCGCCGCGGCGCAGCTCGTCTCCCCCGTCGAGGGAGAGCTGCTCGCCAACGTCGGCTCCCTCCGCCCGTAGCTCCCGGTTCAAGAAGCGCAGCACCAGGTCGGCGAGGTCATAGGACCGCTGGCCAGGCAGCGCCAGGAAGGCCGACAGCTCGGTGTCGCTCGCCAAGCCAGCCACTGGCCAGCCGCGGGCATTGAGCGCGTGCATCGGCCCCTTGGCGTCATGGAGCACCTTGGGATGCTCGGGGTCGGCCAACCAGGCGGCGAACGCGGCGTCGTCGGCGGGCTGGAGCGACGCCGGGTCGAACCAGGCGCCGGCGCCATCGACAGCGGCCAGCGCGATCTCGGTCGCCTCGCCGGTGCCGTGTCCCCAGTAGCCCCGAACCGAGACCCCGATTCGCCCGGCCGCCGCATGGTCGGCGAGCCAGCGGGTCAACTCGCCGGGCCCGAGGCGCACGGCGTCGATCTCGAAGCCCTCGTCAGCCTCCGGTGTGGGGGCCTCGAGCGTCTGGTACAGCCGATCGCGCAGCACCCGGAACTGCAGGGTGTCGAAGACCCGGTGCACCTGTTCGCGGTCCCATGGGCGTAATGCGAGGTCGTCGGTCCGAAGATCGAGTGGCACGTCGCGGACCAGTTCCGTAAGCCTGCGGTTGGTCAGCACCTGCGCGAGGTGCGCCCGCAGGAGATCGCCGGCCTTTCCCTTGACCTCGTCCACACGCTCGACCAGCTCGTCGAGCGACCCGAACTCGGCGATCCACCGCGCCGCGGTCTTCTCCCCCACCCCCGGGATGTTTGGCAGGTTGTCCGACGGGTCGCCACGGATGGCGGCGTAGTCGGGGTACTGCGCCGGATCCAGCCCGTACTTGTCCCGCACGACCTCAGGGGTCGTCCGGACGAGGTCCGATACTCCTCTGCGCGGATACAGGACGGTGACGCGGTCGTCGACCAGCTGGTAGGCATCGCGATCGCCGGTGCAGATCAGCACGTCGAAACCCTCGGCCTCCGCGAGGGTCGTGAGCGTCGCGATGACATCGTCGGCCTCGAATCCGTCCTTCTCGACACTGACGATCCCCAGCGCGTCGAGCACCTCCTTCACCAGGCTCACCTGACCGCTGAATTCGCTCGGTGACGTGGTGCGGTTCGCTTTGTACTCGGCGAATGCTTCATTGCGGAACGTGTGACGTGACACGTCGAACGCGACGGCTACATGCGTGGGCTTCTCGTCGCGCATGACGTTGATCAGCATGGAGGTGAACCCGTACACGGCATTCGTGGGTTGGCCGGTCGTCGTGGAGAAGTTCTCGACCGGTAGGGCATAAAAGGCCCGGTACGCCAGCGAATGCCCGTCGAGCAACAGCAGTCGCGAGGGAGCGCCCGTCACGGCCGCCACCTTAGTCGCCGCTCCCGACGGTTCCGCCGCCCGGATACAGCCCTGGATAGGCTCCCGCGGAGATTGCCACAAGGAGGCCGATGTTCCGGGGGTTCGGCACGGTCCTGAACGTCGCCACGGTCGTGATCGGCTCCGGTCTCGGCCTTCTACTCGGGCACCGGCTCCACCAGCGGACCCGTGACGTCGTCACGGACGGGCTCGGGTTGACGACGCTGCTCATCGCTGCGATCTCGGCCGGAGCGGTGCTCGAGCCGGAGTTCGCCGGACTGGTCGGGGGGTCCAGCACGGTCCTCATCGTCCTTGGTGCCCTCGTGCTCGGCGGGATCGTCGGATCGTTGCTGCGGATCGAGGCGAGGTTGGAGGCGTTGGGCGGAGCGTTGCGGGACCGCCTGGCCGGCACCGGCGACAGCACGGCGCGCAGGCGCTTCGTCGAAGGCTTCGTGACGGCATCGCTGGTGTTCTGCGTCGGGCCACTGACGATTCTCGGCTCGCTGTCCGACGGCCTCGGCCTGGGCTACCAGCAGCTCGCGCTCAAGGCGGCGCTCGACGGGTTCGCCGCGATCGCCTTCGCGGCGTCGTTCGGCTGGGGTGTCATGGCCACTGCCCTGGTCGTCGCCGTCGTCCAGGGGGCGCTGACACTGATCGGATTGTTGGTGGGCGACGTCCTCGCTGCCGGGTATGTCGCTGCGATTACTGCCGTAGGCGGGCTGTTGCTCGTGGGCGTGGCGCTGCGGCTGCTAAGGATCAAGCCGCTACCCGTCGGCGATTTGTTGCCTGCGCTTGCAGTCGCTCCGGCCCTGGTGGCGGTAGTGTCAGCAGTGCGCTCGTGAGGTATCAGAACGGACACGGCCCGTCGCAGTCATGTGACGGCGACGGGTTCAGGGGTTATGCTCCCGCACGATCGAAACGGGCACGGCCCGGGGCCCTCGACCGGGTCGGGCCCCCGAGCCTGACCGGAGGTACACCGCAGGTGCGCAGAGGTATAGCGGCTCTGTGCGGGCTGGTTGCCGGGATCGCCGTCCTCCTCGTCGGTGCGGGGACGGCGTGGGGGCAACCGGCGGCGAGCGAAGAGTCGATCCGCGGATTCTTGAGGAACGAAGGCGAGCCCGTTCCCGGCGTGACGATCACCGTCAACGACGCGGACGGCGCTGAAGTGGGGACGGCCGAGACTGCCGCCGACGGCGCCTGGGAAATCCCGGTGCCCGGCCCGGGCGAATACGAGGTAGTCCTCGACACCGAGACGTTGCCCGACGATGTTCCGGGCGTCGTGCAGGACACCGTCACGACCACCGTCAACCCCTTGCAGGCTAAGGCCGTGCTGTTCCGCATCGGCGAGGCGGGCGGTGCCGGAGGTGAGGAGGGCGGTGGGGCGCCCGGAACGCCCGCGGAGGGATCGGCCGAAACGGCGCAGGCCAGCCAGGTCTGGCAGCTCGTCGCGAGCGGGCTGCGGTTCGGGCTGGTCCTCGGGCTCGCTGCCCTCGGCCTCTCCCTGGTGTTCGGCACGACCGGCCTGACCAACTTCGCCCACGGCGAGCTCGTCACGTTCGGGGCGATCGCCGCGTGGTACCTCAACAGGGCCGGACTCCCGCTGGTCGCCGCTGCGGTTCTCGCCGTCGTCCTAGGCGGGGTGTTCGGCTGGGCGCAGGACGTCGGGTTCTGGCGGCCGTTGCGTAAGCGGGGAACAGGCCTGATCGCGCTAATGATCATTTCGATCGGCGTAAGCCTGCTGCTCCGCTACTTCTACCTCTACATCTTCGCCGGCGAGCGGCGCTCCTACAACCAGTACGTCATCCAGAGCGCCATTGACTTCGGTCCGTTTGGCTACGCGCCACGGGACCTATGGATCATGGGCATCTCTGCCCTCGTGCTTGCGCTGGTCGCTCTGGCGCTGGTCAGAACCCGGATCGGCAAGGCGACCCGGGCGGTGTCGGATAACCCGGCCCTGGCCGCCGCATCCGGTATCGACGTAGACCGGGTGGTCACCACGGTATGGATCGTCGGCACCGCGCTGGCCGCCTTGGCGGGTGTGATGTTCGCGCTGATCCAGCAGGTCGACTTCCTGCTCGGGTTCCGGGTGCTGCTACTCGTCTTCGCCGCGGTAGTCCTCGGTGGTCTCGGAACGGCTTGGGGTGCCATGGTGGGCGCTCTCATCGTGGGAGTGTTCATCGAGGTTTCTACGCTGATCATCCCCTCCGAGCTCAAGATCGCCGGTGTCCTAGCGGTCCTCATCATCATCCTTCTGATCCGGCCGCAGGGCATCCTCGGCCGCCGAGAGCGAATCGGCTGAGCGGAGGGAAGCGCACATGCAGTGGAGCAACATCATCGGAGATGCGCTCCGGGCACTGGTCGGGTCCGAAGCCGTTGTGTTCGCTCTGGCCGCCATCGGTCTGAACGTGCACTTCGGTTACACCGGGTTGCTGAACTTCGGCCAGGCCGCGTTCCTTGCCGTTGCGGCATATGGCCTGGCGACCACTGTGGTCACGTTCGGCCTGCCGTTCTGGCTCGGCATCGTGGTCGGGTTCGCCGGCGTCATCGTGCTTGCGGTGCTACTGGGCGTCCCGACACTGCGGCTGCGCGCCGACTACCTGGCCATCGTGACGATCGCGGCGGCGGAGATCATCCGGCTGATCTTCCGGTCGGTATCGCTGCGGGACACGTTTGGCGGGTCCGGTGGCATCAGCGGGTTCAGCACCGACTTCTTTGCCCTCAATCCATACACCGACCGGGTCGGGTTCGGGCCGTTCGACTTCGGCCCCCGGGACGCCTGGGTCCTCACGGTCGGGTGGATCTTGGTGATTCTTGCCTGCCTCATCGTTTGGGCACTCATGCGCAGCCCATGGGGCCGGGTGATCAAGGCGATCCGCGAGGACGAGGACGCCGTCCGCAGCCTCGGTAAGAACGTGTACTCGTACAAGATGCAGTCGCTGATCATCGGTGGCTTGCTCGGTGCCTTCGGCGGGTTCATCTTCGCGCTGGCCCAGGCCGCCGTTCAGCCCGACCTCTACTCGACGAACCTCACGTTCTTCGCCTATACGATCCTCATCCTCGGCGGGGCAGCCCGAGTGCTGGGACCGGTCGTGGGTGCCATGATTTTCTGGTGCCTGCTCCAACTGTTGGCGGGCCTTCTCACCGGTGGCGTACAAACCGGTGTGATCCCGAGCTGGCTGATGGACAGCAACGACGTCGGAGCAGTCAGGTTCATGCTGGTAGGGATCGCCCTACTCCTGTTGCTGGTGTTCAGGCCGCAGGGGATCCTCGGTGACCGGAAGGAGATTGCGCTCGATGCCAGATGAGCTTCCGGTCGACACGCCGGTGACCCGGCAAGAGGTCGGCGAGGTTCCAGTCCTTACCGAGCTGGAGACGACGACGCCCCTCAAGGAGGCGGCACTCAAGGCTTTCGCCGACGTTCCGCACGAACCCGGGTCGCCGAAGCCCGACTCCATCTTGGTGGCCGACAACGTCGTCCGCCGGTTTGGCGGCCTGACGGCAGTCGAAGTGAAACACGTCGCGATCCAGCGCGGTTCGATCACGGCGCTGATCGGCCCCAATGGCGCCGGGAAGACAACGTTGTTCAACCTGCTGACCGGCTTCGATCGGCCGGACAGCGGCAGCTGGACCTTCAACGGGCGCACGCTCGCGGGTATGCCGGCATACAAGGTGGCCCGGGGCGGCATGGTTCGTACGTTCCAACTCACCAAGGCGCTTGCGAAGCTCACGGTGATCGAGAACATGCGTCTTGGTGCGGTCGGTCAGCGTGGGGAAAGCGTGTGGCGCGCCATGTTCCCCGGCTTCTGGCGGCACCAGGAGCACGACATCACTGCCCGGTCCGAGGAGCTGCTTGGCCGGTTCAAGCTCGACACCAAGCGCGACGACTTCGCGGGGTCGCTGTCCGGCGGCCAGCGCAAGCTGCTCGAGATGGCCCGGGCGCTCATGGTTGGGCCCGAGATGGTGATGCTCGACGAGCCGATGGCCGGCGTCAACCCGGCGTTGACCCAATCGCTGCTTGGTCACGTGAAGGACCTGCGTGAGCAGGGAATGACGGTGTTGTTCGTCGAGCACGACATGGACATGGTGCGTGACATCTCCGACTGGGTGCTGGTGATGGCCCAGGGCAAGCTGATCGCCGAGGGTCCGCCGGACTCGGTGATGGCCGATGTCCGAGTGATCGACGCCTACCTCGGCGCGCACCACGACCAGTCACTGCTCGAGGGTGAAGTGGAGGCGCAGATCCAGCAGGAGGTCGCCGCCGAGCTCGCGGCAGAGCACGGCGAGACCGTTCCCGCGCAGGAGGAGGAGCGGTGACCGGGATCGCGGGTCAAGACGACGTCCAGGACCGCGGCGCACACGAGGCCGGCGCAGAAGGCGCGATCCTGCGCGCCGACGAGATCGTCGCCGGGTACATCCCGGAGGTCAACATCCTCAACAGATGCGACCTGTACTGCACAGAGGGAGAAATCGTCGGCATCATCGGGCCCAACGGCGCAGGCAAGTCGACGTTGCTCAAGGCGCTGTTCGGGCTGGTCCGGGTCAGCACCGGGACGGTGATACTCAGCGGCGAGGACATCACCAACCGGAAGGCGAACGAGCTGGTCACCAAGGGCGTCGGGTTCGTGCCGCAGACCAACAACGTCTTCCCGAGCCTGTCCATCGAGGAGAACCTCGAGATGGGCCTGTACCAGGCTCCCTCGCGGTTTGCCGAGCGGTTCGACTTCGTAACAAGCCTGTTCCCCGCGCTGGGCGACCGGCGCAAGCAGCGTGCGGGTTCCCTGTCCGGTGGCGAGCGGCAGATGGTCGCCATGGGCCGGGCCCTCATGGCCGATCCGTCGGTGATCCTGCTCGACGAGCCGTCCGCCGGACTGTCTCCGGTGCTGCAGGACGAGGTCTTCCTGCGCACCCGGGAGATCAACAAGGCCGGCGTTTCGGTCGTCATGGTGGAGCAGAACGCCCGCCGCTGCCTGCAGATCTGCGACCGCGGTTATGTGCTGGACCAGGGACGCAACGCCTACACCGGCACCGGCCGGGACCTGATCAACGACCCCAAGGTCATCGAGCTCTACCTCGGCACACTGGCCCGGGCCTGACGGCGTCAATCGGATAGGCCGAGGGCCCGAGTCCCACATGGAACCCGGGCCCTCGTCCGGATGGTTCTACTCCTCGAGCTGACCTTCCCGGTACTCGAGGTTCGTGTAGTTGTTGTCCTTGCCGTACTGGTAGATGCCCACAACGGCCTGCGTCGGGTCACCGGCGTCGCTGAACTCGACCGGGCCGGATATACCGTCGTAGTCGATGTCCTCGCCGTTCTCCAGCAGCCCTGCGCACTCCTCGAAGGTGGTGCACTTGGTGCCCTCCTTGGAGACGGCGATCAGGTTCTGGGAGATCGACGTACCCGAGTCGTCATCGGCCGCGATGGCGGCCAACGCGATCAGGACCCCCGCGTCGTACGCTTCCGGACCGTATGCGTAGTTGCCCTCGAGGTCGGGGTTGACCTCGTCCATCCGCGCCTGGAAGTCCCCTGGCGCCTCGGCGCCGGGCAGGGTGCCCTTGTTGCCCTCCAGCGTGCCTGGGGGGAAGTCGTCGCCGTATTGGAACAGGTTACCGTCGACGAAGTACACCGGTATGTCCTGCGGCCCGATGCCCTGGTTCACCATCTCCGGGATGATTGTCCTGGTCTCGTCGAACGCGATCAGCACGATCGCGTCCGGGTTGCGCGACTTCATCTCGGTGACCTCGGTCGAGAAGCTCGCGGCGTTCGGGTCGTAGATGATCGGCGCGTCGCCGGCGATCGCGCCGCCGCCTTCTTCGACCGACTTCTGGACGTTGTCGGCCAGGCCTTCACCGTACGGGTCCTGCAGGGCCATGATGCCGACATTGGCGTGCCCGTCAGAGATCACCAGGTCGCCCATGACCCGGCCCTGGAGGACGTCGGACGGCGCGGTGCGGAAGTAGAAGCCGTCGTCGGCGTACGTCGTGAGGTCCGGCGAGGTGTTCGCCGGCGAGAACATGACTGTCTTGTTCTGGACCACCGCGTCGAGGACTGTCAGGGTAACTGAGGACGACGCCGCGCCGATGATCGCATCGACTCCCTCTGTGATCAGGCGGTCGACGGACTGCGAAGCGATGTCGGTGGTGGTGTCACCCGAGTCGGTATGCGTGACGGTGACGTCCTTGCCCAGAACTCCACCGGCTTCATTGATCTCCTTGACTGCTAGGTCGACGCCGGCGAACTCGGGTGGCCCTAGGAACGACAAGCTGCCGGTCTGCGGCAGCAAAGTACCTAGTGCCAGCACACCGTCGCCCTGCACCGCAGGAGCGGTCGGCGACTCAGTATCACTGGCGGCGGTCCCGTCGTCGCCGTCGCCTCCACATGCGGCGAGCGCAAGGGAAGCCACGCCGACGACAGCGACCGATCGCCACAGCGGTGTGGTGCGGATCATGTGTTCTCCTTCGGTGAGCCGGTGACGCCCGAACGAGGCGAACCTACCCCTCGTCGGTGCGAAACCTAATCCGCGGGGTCGCCGCTGCGCACCTTGCATGCCCGAGTTGGCGCAGGTTGTGACGACACTGTGACCTGCCTGTCGGAGTCGTGTTGCAACCGTGATCAGGCCGCGCCTATCTGCATCCAGCCTCCGTCGCGCAACTCATAGACCGCCGGACGGCTGCCGGCGCGATCGCCGAAACTATCGAAGCGAACTTCGCCGGTGACACCGGCGAACGACACCTGCTGCATCTCGGCAACGCAGGCTTGGCGCGCTGCGGCGGCCGTCACATGCGCGGGGAGGCACCGACTCAGCGCCTTGGCCACTGCCGTCCCCGCGTCGTACGCCGTGGCGGCGAGCAAGCCGGGGGCGTCGACACCGCGCTCGGCGAGCCGAGCGGCACGATCACCGGATGCGTCGCCCGGGTGTTGTCGCTGCATCGGCGCGACGACTGCGACCGCGCCGTCGGCTGCGGTTCCGGCCGCGGTCACAAAGGTCTCGGAACGCAGCGTGGAGCTGCCGACGAGCTTCGCGTCGAGCCCGGTACCCGCAAGTCTCTTGGCGACCTCAGCCGCGACCACGGCGTCGCCGGCGGCGTAGATGACGTCGGCCTTTGCCGAGACCGCGGCGGCAATCACCTTCGCAATCCCGGCCCCGTCGGCACCGGCAGGCGCCGATGCCACCACCTCGGCCCCCAGCCAACGGACCTCGGCGGTGAACCGCGCCGTCTCATCGCTTCCACCACCGTCGACCACAGCGATCTTCTGCGCACCCAGGCCGCGGACGGCGTAATCCGCGGCGGTTTCGATCGCGTCGCCGCCCGCCAGGGATGTGCGGAAGTACGAGGTGTACGGCCGCAGCGGATTGGCCGGATCGGCTCCGCGAGTGTGCTCGGGAGCGACGTCGGCCGGCGAGACGAACGGTATCGAGGCCGCGGCCAGCACCGGCTGGACCGCACGCACCGCCTCCCCTGAGAGCCCGCCCACGACTGCGACGACCTCGTCTTTCTCGGCGAGACCCTCGGCCGCCGTCGCAGCGTCGGGCGCCTCGTCGACGGCGACGACCCGGACGGTCCAGCCGGTTGCCACCGGCGCTTCATCCTCCAGCGCGAGTTGCACAGCAGCAACGACCCCGGCGGCGGTCTCGTCGGCCTCCTGCGGCGCGAGCACGACGATCTCCGCTGTCGGGGGACCGCGCTCTTCGTCGTGGGCGAGCAGATCGCCGACCGACGAACAGCTGACGAGCGTACCAGCCGTCACGACGGCCGTCGCCACGCGGCATGCGACGGTCGGCCGCATGTCAACGGTCCCGCTGCGGTGGCTCCTGCTTTGCCGGAGCCGCAGCCGCCGTCGTCTCCGCGATGACCACCTGCGCGACCTCGCGCATCGACGTCCGTTTGTCCATTGCGGCCTTTTGGATCCACCGGAAGGCGTCGGGCTCGGTCAGCCCGAACCGGGTCTGCAGTAGGCCCTTGGCCCGGTCGACGAGCTTGCGGGTCTCCAGCCGATCGGTGAGATCGGTGACCTCCTGCTCGAGTTGGGTGATCTCCTCGTGCCGGGAGAGCGCCATTTCGATCGCCGGAACCAGGTCGGCCTTGACGAACGGCTTGACCAGATAGGCCATGGCGCCGGCCGAGCGCGCCCGCTCGACCAGCTCACGCTGAGAGAACGCTGTGAGGATCAGCACGGGTGCGATGCGCTGGGCCACGATCCGCTCGGCCGCGGAGATCCCGTCCAGCACCGGCATCTTCACGTCCATCACGACCAGATCCGGCCGCAGCTCCTCCGCAAGGCGCACCGCAGCGGCGCCATCGGCGGCCTCACCCACCACCTCGTACCCCTCCTCGACCAGCATCTCGGCCAGGTCGAGGCGAATCAGCGACTCGTCCTCGGCGACCAGAACGCGACGACGGACGGGTGCGGCGGGCACACCCGCAGCGTACTGAGCAGACCACGCGGTCCCGAGCGTCCGCAGCATTCGACACGCGGACGGGCCGGTAGGCTGGCGCTGCAAAACTGCGTTGCACGGGTGCACGCCCTGGTAGGCAAACTGGCAAAGCCGCCGCACTCAAAATGCGGTGTCTGTGGGTTCGACTCCCACCCAGGGCACCGCTGTCGACCGGGGTGAGTTCAGCTGAACGCCGGCAAGTTTCCGACCGCCTCGCCGATCCGATGGATCCGCACGGTATTCGTCGAACCCGGAGTTCCCGGCGGCGACCCTGCGACCACGACCACGAGGTCGCCCGGGTCGCAGCGGCTCATCTCGATCAGCATCCGGTCGACCTGCAGCACCATCTCGTCGGTATGGCTGACGTGTGGCACCAGGAACGGCTCCACGCCCCACGACAAGGCGAGCTGGTTTCGGGTTGACTCCAACGGCGTGAAACCCAGCAGCGGGATCGGTGAGCGTAGCCGCGACACGCGACGCGCAGAGTCACCGCTTTGCGTGAAGGCGACGAGGAACCGCGCACCCAGCATGTCGGCAATCTCGGCTGCAGCCCAGGTGGCGGCGCCGCCCTGGGTCCTGGGCCGGGTGCCGAGCGGGGGAATTCGGTCCAGGCCCTTCACCTCGACCGTCTCGACGATGCGCGCCATCGTCGCGACGGCCTCGACCGGGTAGGCCCCGACGCTCGTCTCGCCTGACAGCATCACGGCGTCGGCGCCGTCGAGAACAGCATTCGCGACATCGGACGCTTCGGCCCTGGTCGGCCGAGGGTTCTCGATCATCGACTCCAGCATCTGGGTGGCGACGATCACCGGCTTGGCGCGCCGCCGAGCGAGCTCGATGGCGCGCTTCTGCACGAGCGGCACGTCCCACAACGGCAGCTCCACGCCCAGGTCGCCGCGCGCGACCATTACCCCGTCGAAAGCATCGATGACGGCTTCGATGTTCTCGACCGCTTGCGGCTTTTCCAGCTTGGCGATGACCGGCAGCCGCACCCCCTCATCGTCCATGATCTTTCGTACGTCGCGAATGTCGTCGGGTGACCGGACAAACGAGAGAGCGATGATGTCCACGCCGATGCGCAGCGCCCAACGCAGGTCTTCCACATCCTTCTCGGACATCGCCGGCACGCTGACGACCGTGCCAGGCAGGTTGATCCCCTTGTTGTCCGAGACCTGTCCTCCCTGGACGACACGGGTGACCACATCTGCGCCCTGAACCTGCTCGACTTCCAGCGCGAGCCGGCCATCGTCGATCAGCACCCGGTCGCCCTCGTGCACGTCGCCGGGCAACCCCGAATATGTCGTCGATGCGCGCTGTGCGTCGCCGGGCACTGCGTCGGTCGTGATCGTGAACCGGGCTCCGGGCTCGAGCTCAACCGATCCGGTGGCGAACTTGCCGAGGCGGATCTTCGGACCCTGCAGGTCGGCGAGCACGCCGAGGCTGCGGCCGGATACCTTCGCCGCCTGCCGGACGTCGCGATAGCGCTGTTCATGTTCGGCATGACTGCCGTGGCTCATGTTGATCCGGGCGATGTCCATCCCGGCCTCGACCAGTTTCTCCAGCCGCTCCGGCGTCGAGGCGGCCGGCCCCAGCGTGCAGACAACCTTGGCTCTGCGCACGCACCCAGGCTAGTCGCGTACCAACGGCCGGGTTGTACGTCGCTGACCTGTGAGATTCGCGCCAGCCCGCCCAGTCTCCTCGTCTTCGCTGAACAACTCCGCGTCTTGCGGACCCAAGCGACTCCGAAACGCGGATTTATTCAGCGAGGAAGCTGGCTGGCGGATCAGACGGCGAGCGGACGGGCGGTGGGGGCGACCGGCCACGGCAGCCGCTGGATGCCGGTCAGCCAGGTGTCGACGGCCGCGGCGCAGGCACGGCCTTCGGCGATGGCCCACACGATCAGCGACTGGCCGCGGCCGGCGTCTCCGGCGACGAAGACACCCGGCACGGACGTGGCGTACGAGGCGTCGCGGGCGATGTTGCCGCGCGCGTCCAGCTCCACACCGAGCTGCTCGACGAGCGGTGAGCGTTCGGGGCCGACGAACCCCATCGCCAGCAGCACCAGCTGAGCTGGCAGCTCCCGCACGGTTCCCTCGACCGGCTCGAATCCGGCGGCGCCCTGGCACACCTCAACCAGCTGCAGCGCCCGGAGCCTACTCTGCTCATCGCCCAGGAAGCGCTGGGTCGACACCGAATAGACCCGGTCGCCGCCCTCTTCGTGGGCGGCGGAGGAGCGCAGCATCAGCGGCCAGGTCGGCCAGGGCGTCGACACGTCCCGCACGTCCGGAGGCTGCGGCAAGATCTCCAGCTGGGTCACCGACGCAGCGCCCTGCCGGTGCACGGTCCCCAGGCAGTCGGCCCCGGTGTCGCCCCCGCCGATGATCACGACGTCCTTGCCGGTGGCCGTGATCTGGCCCGGCACCGACTCGCCGAGCGCCACCCGGTTGGCCTGCGGCAAGAACTCCATCGCCTGATGGATGCCGACAAGCTCGCGTCCGGGAATGGGTAGGTCGCGCCACGCCGTCGCGCCGACGGCCAGCACTACTGCGTCGTACCGCTGCCGCAGTTGCTCGCCGGTCAGGCCGACACCGGCCTCGACACCGGTCCGGAAAATGGTGCCCTCCGCACGCATCTGGTCCAGGCGCCGGTCGAGGTGCCGCTTTTCCATCTTGAACTCGGGGATGCCATAGCGCAGCAGGCCGCCTGCACGGTCGGCGCGTTCGAACACCGCGACCGTGTGGCCCACCCGGGTGAGCTGCTGGGCCGCCGCGAGGCCGGCCGGTCCCGACCCGACAACGGCGACCGTCCGGTCGGACAGCCGATCAGGCGGCTGCGGTGTCACCCACCCCTCGTCGACGGCGCGATCGATGATCGCCACTTCGACGTTCTTGATCGTGACCGGGTCGGAGTTGATCCCGAGAACACAAGCGGCCTCACAGGGGGCGGGGCAGAGCCGGCCGGTGAACTCCGGAAAGTTGTTGGTGGCGTGCAGGCGCTCGATCGCGGCGTACCAGTCGTCACGCCAGACCAGGTCGTTCCACTCCGGGATCAGGTTTCCCAGTGGACAGCCCTCGTGACAGAACGGAATGCCGCAGTCCATGCACCGGCCTGCCTGTTGACCGATGATGGGCAGGACGGCCCGGCCGATGCCACCACCGGCGTAAACCTCCTGCCAGTCGCGGATCCGCTCGTCGACAGGGCGGGTCGGCGCGGCCTGGCGTGGGGTGGTGAGGAAGCCGCGCGGGTCAGCCATGTGCCGCCTCCATGATCGCGTCGAGCACATCGCGGCCGTCGCGTTCGGCCGCTGCCCGGGCGTCCAGCACCCGCCGGTAGTCGCGCGGCATGATCTTGCTGAAGCGGGTTGCCGACGTTGCCCAGTCGGCGAGCAGTGCAGCCGCAACCGTCGAGCCGGTTTCCTCTTCGTGTCGGCGTACCAGGTCGTGGATCTGTTCGAGATCGATTGCTGATGGCTGCTCCAGGTCGACCATTTCGGTGTTCACTCGCTCGGGATCGAGATCGAGCACGTACGCAAGGCCGCCGGACATGCCCGCAGCGACGTTTCTGCCGGTCCGGCCGATGATCACCACGGTGCCGCCGGTCATGTACTCGCAACCGTGGTCGCCCACGCCCTCGACCACAGCGGTGACGCCGGAGTTGCGCACGCAGAACCGCTCTCCCACCATGCCGCGAACGAACAGCTCACCGCCGGTCGCCCCGTACGCGGCGACGTTGCCCGCGATGACGTTGTCCTCGGCGGTGAATGTCGCGGCACGATCCGGCCGCACGACGATCCGGCCGCCGGACAGGCCCTTGGCGAGATAGTCGTTCGCGTCGCCTTCCAGCCGCAGGGTGACGCCGGCGGGGAGGAATGCGCCGAAGGACTGGCCGGCCGAGCCGATCAACGTGAGGTCGATGGTTCCGTCAGGCAGCCCGGCGCCAGCCGTGCGCTTGGTGACCTCGTGACCGAGCATCGTTCCCACGGTGCGATTGACGTTGTGCACTGGAAGCTGGGCGCGCAACGGCACGCCGTCGGTGATCGCCTCGTCGGCGATCGTCAGGAGCTGGTTGTCCAGCGCCTTCTCCAGGGCATGGTCTTGCCCGACGACCTGGTGCCGGGCAGCGTCGTCGGCGAGTTCGGGAACGTGCAGCAAGGGCGAGAGGTCCAGCCCCGCCGCCTTCCAGTGCTCGATGGCGGCCGACGTGTCGAGCAGCTCGGCGTGCCCGATCGCTTCGTCCAGGCTTCGGAAGCCGAGCGCTGCGAGGTACTCGCGAACCTCCTGTGCGAGGTACTCGAAGTACGTCACGACGAACTCCGGCTTCCCGGTGAACCGCTGACGCAACACCGGGTTCTGGGTCGCCACGCCGACCGGGCAGGTGTCCAGGTGGCAGACCCGCATCATGATGCAGCCAGACACCACCAGCGGAGCCGTCGCGAAGCCGAACTCCTCAGCGCCCAACAGCGTCGCGATCATCACGTCCCGACCGGTCTTGAGCTGACCGTCGACCTGGACCACGATCCGGTCTCGTAACCGGTTGAGCAACAACGTTTGCTGGGTCTCGGCCAGGCCGAGCTCCCACGGGGCGCCTGCGTGCTTGAGGCTGGTCAACGGCGCAGCGCCGGTTCCGCCGTCGTGGCCGGAGATCAGGACCACATCGGCATGCGCCTTGGAGACCCCGGCCGCAACCGTCCCGACCCCGACCTCGGCGACCAGCTTGACGTGCACGCGGGCCGATGGATTCGCGTTCTTGAGGTCGTGGATGAGTTGTTTGAGGTCCTCGATCGAGTAGATGTCGTGGTGCGGCGGCGGTGAGATCAGGCCGACACCGGGCGTCGAGTACCGGGTTTGTGCGATCCAGGGATATACCTTCGCGCCGGGCAACTGGCCGCCCTCACCAGGCTTGGCGCCCTGCGCCATCTTGATCTGCAGGTCGGTGGCATAGGTAAGGTACTCCGACGTCACGCCGAACCGGCCGCTCGCCACTTGCTTCACGGCGCTGCGCCGCTCAGGATCGTGCAACCGGTCCGGGTCCTCGCCGCCTTCTCCGGTGTTGGAGCGTCCGCCGAGCCGGTTCATGGCGACTGCGAGCGTCTCGTGTGCCTCCTGGCTGATCGACCCGTAAGACATCGCACCGGTCGAGAAGCGGCGCACGATCGCCGACACCGGTTCGACCTCGTCGACCGGGACCGGGGCGCGGTCGGTGACGAAGCGGAACATCCCGCGCAGCGTCATCAACCGCTCCGACTGCTCGTCGACCCGCTGGGTGTACTTCTTGAACACGTCGTACTTCCCGGCGCGGGTGGAGTGTTGCAGGCGGAAAACGGCCTCCGGGTCGAACAGGTGCGGCTCGCCCTCGCGCCGCCACTGGTATTCACCGCCGATGTCGAGCTGCCGATGCGCCGGTGCGACGCCGTCGGGCGGGTAGGCCTTGACGTGCCGCAGCCGGACCTCCTCGGCCAGCACGTCCAGCCCCACCCCACCCAGCCGCGACGTGGTACCGGTGAAGTACCGGTTGACAACGTCGTTGGACAGGCCGATGGCCTCGAAGATCTGTGCCCCGGTGTACGACGCCACCGTCGAGACGCCCATCTTGCTCATGACCTTCAGCACGCCCTTGCCGAGCGCCTTGATCAGAGCCTTGACCGCCACCTCGGGAGGGACATCGGCGAGCAGGACCCCCTGCCGGGCCAGATCCTCGACGCTCTCCATGGCCAGGTACGGGTTCACCGCAGCCGCGCCGTAGCCCAGCAGGAGAGAAACGTGGTGGACCTCACGGACGTCGCCCGCTTCGACGACGAGCCCGACCTGGGTACGAGTCTTCTCCCGGATCAGGTGGTGGTGGACGGCGGAGGTGAGGAGTAGCGACGGGATCGGCGCCCAGGTCGCATCGGAGTTGCGGTCGGAGAGCACGACGATTCGGACACCGTCGGCGATGGCAGCCGACACCTCGAAACAGATCTCGTCCAGCCGCCTGGCCAACTCGTCGCCGCCGCCCGCGACCTGGAACAGGCCGCGCACCACGTGGGTGCCGTAGCCGGGCAGGTCGCCGTCGCGGTTGATGTGGATGATCTTCGCCAGATCGTCGTTGTCCAGGACGGGGAACGGCAGCACCACCTGCCGGCACGATCTCGCGTTAGCGTCGAGCAGGTTGTTCTCCGGGCCGATGGTGCCGCGCAGCGATGTGACCAGCTCTTCCCGGATCGCGTCCAGCGGCGGGTTGGTGACCTGCGCGAACAACTGCGTGAAGTAGTCGAACAAGAGCCGGGGCCGGTCGGACAGGGTCGCGACGGGCGTGTCGGTGCCCATCGAGCCGATGGGTTCGACGCCGGCCCGGGCCATCGGCGCCAGCAGGACGCGGAGTTCTTCTTCGGTGTAGCCGAAGGTTTGCTGACGTCGGGTGACGCTGGCGTGGGTGTGCACGACGTGCTCGCGGTCGGGCAGATCGGGCAGATGGAGCTGGCCGGCGTGCAGCCACTCGTCGTAAGGCGCGACGGCAGCCAGCCCCGCCTTGATCTCGTCGTCCTCGATGACGCGGTGCTCGCCGAGATCGACGAGGAACATCCGGCCCGGCTGGAGCCGGCCCTTGCGAACGACCGTCGCCGGGTCCACGTCGAGCACGCCGGTCTCCGACGCCAGCACGACCAATCCCTCGTCGGTCACCCAGAACCGGCCGGGCCGCAAGCCGTTGCGGTCGAGCATCGCGCCGACTCGGGTCCCGTCGGTGAACACCACGGCGGCCGGACCGTCCCACGGCTCCATGATCGTGCTGTGGAACTCGTAGAACGCCCGCCGGGCGGAGCTCATCTCGGTGTGGTTCTCCCACGCCTCCGGGATCATCATCAGCATGCCGTGGGCCAGGCTCCGGCCACCGAGATGGAGTAGCTCCAGCACCTCGTCGAAGCTCGCCGAGTCACTCCCGCCCGGCGTGCAGATGGGGAACAGTCGGGTCAGGTCACCCGGGATCAGGTCGCTGTGCAACTGCGACTCGCGGGCGCGCATCCAGTTCCGGTTGCCCATGACGGTGTTGATCTCGCCGTTGTGGGCCACATACCGGTAGGGATGCGCCAGTGGCCAACTCGGGAAGGTATTGGTCGAGAACCGGGAGTGCACGACGGCGAGCGCTGATGCGAAGCGACGATCCGAGATGTCCGGGAAGAACGGCTCCAGCTGTCCGGTCGTGAGCATGCCCTTGTAGACCAGCGTCCGAGCAGACAGGCTCGGGAAGTAGGCGGGGGTCTCCTGCTCGACCCGTTTGCGAAGGCAATACGCGCGCCGATCGAGGTCGAGGCCAGTCAGATGGCTTTCACCATGGCTCGTCGCGAGAAAGACCTGTCGAAATCTCGGCATCACCCCACGGGCCGTCGCCCCGAGCAAGGCCGGGGTCGTGGGCACGTGCCGCCAACCGAGTACGTCGAGATCTTCTTCGGCGGCCAGCTCCGCGATCCGCTGGACGGCGGCGGACTCCGCCACGTCGTCGTCGGGGAGGAACGCCAGGCCGACGGCGTAGGAACCGGCGGTCGGTAGGTCGAAGTCCACGACCGCACGCAGGAACTCGTCAGGGACCTGGACCAGCAGGCCGGCGCCGTCACCAGACTCCGGCTCCGCACCAGAGGCGCCGCGGTGAGCCAGGTTGCGCAGAGCCGCCAAGCCTAGGTCGACGATGCGGTGGCTCGCGACACCGCTCAGCGTGGCGACGAAGGCCACTCCACACGAGTCGTGCTCATGACGGGGGTCGTAGAGCCCCTGTGGGTGCGGCTGGTGGTGCATCGGCGCTCCCGTCGTCGCGGCTGGCGGCGGGTGCGAGGGACTGCACTGGCCCTGCGCGGTTTTCGCGTTGAGGACCAGGCCCGTCACCCGAGCCCGGTCCCCACTGCGTTGCCGAAAGCATACGTCAGCGTCGCGGCTGCGGCTCCCAGAACGAGCTGGCGCAGCCCGCCATACCACCACCGCCGCGATGTCACGCGGGTCACCACGGCGCCACAGACGAACAGTCCCAACAGGGAAACGACCGCGGCGGGCCACAGCGCGGTTGCGCCGAGCAGGTACGGCAACACCGGAATCAACGCGCCCACGGCGAAGGAGAGGAACGACGACAGCGCGGCCAGCCGCGGCGAGGGCAGGTCGTCCGGCGTCACCCCGAGCTCCTCACGCGTGTGCACGTCGAGCGCCGTTTCCGGATTTCGGTGCAGCTGGCGGGCGACCTCGTCCGCTAGCTCCGGGTCCAGGCCTCGTTTCACGTATTTGTCGGCCAGCTCCGCCTGCTCCCCGCTTGGGTTGCGAAGCAGCTCCTCGCGCTCGACGGCGATCTCCGCCTCGGCATGCTCGGCCTGGGCGGCAACGGAGGAGTATTCGCCTGCTGCCATGCTGAAGGCACCGGCGGCGAGGCCGGCCAGTCCGGCGAGGATGACGACCGACCGCTCGCCGCTGCCTCCCGTGACTCCGGCAATCAGTGCGAAGTTCGAGACCAATCCGTCCATCGCGCCGAACACCGCTGGCCGCAGCCATCCGCTGGTCACGTCGGCGTGCTCATGGCCAACAGTCAGGTCTCTTCTGGTCATGGGTCGAGGTTAGGGTGGCACGTTTCGACCGAACAACGATGCTGAGCCTTCCCTGACCCATGAGTGGGCCTGCCGCTCGTCGACAGCGGGGAGGCTCTCTTTCACCTGATCGTCAGTTTTGCACCTGATCTTGACGCTATCAGCGATCAGGTGATCCAGGCGACGGCTGCCGGGATGGATGTACATCTGATCGCATATCACGATGTGAACTGCTGGCGATCAGGTGCACGAGCGACCGCCGAGTGGGCGCGTTGTTCACCTGATCGTCGCTGCGCCTCAGCGCGGCTCCTGATGCTCCACGCCCTCGGTCGGCTCAACGGCAACCTCGTGTTCGGGTGCGGGCGAGGTGAGCACTTCCCGGCCGGGACGCATGCGGGCCGACACGACGATGTAGATCACCGCACCGGCGAACAGCACGACCGAGGTCCAGACGTTGACCCGCAGGCCCAGCACCTCCCGGGCGGGATCCACCCGCAGGGTCTCGATATAGGAGCGGCCCATCGTGTAGAGCGCAACGTACAGCGCGAACACCCGGCCGTGGCCCATCCGAAACCGCCGGTCAGCCCACACCAGGATCAGCGCGACCACCACGCACCACAGCGCCTCGTACAGGAACGTGGGGTGAAACGTCTCGACTTGGGCGTACTGCCCCGGCCGGAATTGCGGATCGATCTCCAGTCCCCACGGCAGGTCCGTCGGCCGGCCGAACAGTTCCTGGTTGAACCAGTTGCCGAATCGGCCGATGGCCTGGGCCAGCACGATGCCCGGTGCCAACGCGTCGGCGAGCGGCGGCAGCGGTACACCGCGGCGCTTCGCTCCGATCCAGCCGCCGAGGACGCCCATTGCGATGGCCCCCCACACCCCGAGGCCGCCCTCCCAGATCTTCACTGCGTCCAACGGGTTGGCTCCGGGGCCGAAGTAGGACTCAAAGTCGGTCGCCACGTGGTAAAGCCGAGCACCCACGATGCCGAACGGGACCGCCCACACCGCGATGTCGCCGACCACTCCTGGTGCACCGCCGCGGGCGAGCCATCGCCGGTTGCCGACCCAGATCGCTACCAGGATCCCGGCCAGAATGCACAGCGCGTACGCCCGGACCGGAATCGGCCCCAGGTGCCATACTGCGGCGGGCGGACTCGGGATGGATGCCGGCATAGCGCCGACGCTACCCGGTCACCGTCAGCCTTCCGCCGCAGCAGCTACCGCCGCCTGTAGACCCTCGGAGGTGAGTTGGTCCGCCGGCAGCATCTCTCCGTCGACGAAGATCGTCGGCGTCGCCCCGATCCCGGCCTCGGTCTGGCTGGCCGCAACATTGGCCACCCAGTCGGCGTGTGTACCGGCTTCGACGCAACGCTCGAACTCCGAGCCGGTTATCCCCACTTCAGCGCCCAGCGCGATGAGATCCTCTGTGGTGAATCCGCCCGTTCCCTCCTGCGGCTGGTTCTCGAACAGAACCGACTGATACTTCCCGGCCAGACCCTGATCCGCCGCACAGCCGAATGCGTTGGCTGCTCGTTGGGACTCCTCGCCCAGAAATGACAGCGGGTGGTACACGAGAACGGCGTCGCCGCTCTCCACGAGTTGTTCCAGCGTCGAACCCGCGTCCTGCTCGAAGGCGCGGCAGAACGGACATTGGAAGTCGATCCACAGGTCGACCGTGACCGGTGCCGAGTCGTCGCCGATCGCCACCCCGCCTGCCGGCCCGCTGACTCCAGCTGGCAACCGAGCCGACGTGTCCTCATCCGGTCGGTTCGCGAAGACCGCAATGCCCACGGCGAGGATTGCGACAGCGACGACGGCGAGGACGCCGAACCGGACGAGTTGCTCCCGCCGTCGCTTGCGGCGGGCCTCGGCTTCACGTAGCTCGCGGGCCTTGGCCCGCGCGGCGGACCGGTCGCCGGTCATACCGTCGGTTGCCGGTGCTGCGGACGACGCACGCCACCGGCCAGCTCGGCGGCGAGCGCGGCGCAACCCGCGGCACCCGACTCAGCGTCCTCGGCGTCGAGCAACCGGCGGACGAACGCGGAGCCGACGATCACACCGTCGGCAAAGCCGGCGATCTCGGCCGCCTGCTCGGCGGTCGAGACACCCAGGCCGACGGCGACCGGCAGGTCGGTGACCGCCCGCACCCGGTCGACGAGGGTGGCCGCCGCCAGACTGACGCTGGCCCGGGCGCCGGTGACCCCCATGGTCGAGGCCGCGTATACGAACCCACGGCAGGCCTGCACCGTCAGCGCGATCCGCTCGTCCGTCGACGACGGTGCCACCAGGAAAACCGTGTCCACGCCATGCTCGCGAGCGGCCGGCAGCCACTCTTCGGCCTCGTCGGGGATGAGATCAGGGGTGATGACACCGGCCCCACCGGCGGATGCCAGGTCGCGGGCGAACCGATCCGGGCCATAGCGGTCGAGCGGGTTCCAGTACGACATGACCACCGTCGGGGTGCCCGTGGCCGCCACGGCCTCGACCGTGTGCAGGACGTCAGCCGTCGTCGTGCCAGAACGCAACGCAGCATCGACGGCCAGCTGGATGGTAGGGCCGTCCATCAGCGGGTCGCTGTAGGGCAGGCCGACCTCCACGACGTCGACTCCCGCCTCCACCATCGCGCGCAAGGCGTTGATCGCATCGGCAACACGGGGGTATCCGGCCGGCAGATACCCCACGAGTGCCGCGCGGCCCTCCGTCCGAGCCCGGCTGAACGCGGCAGTGAGCGGTGCGGCCGTACGCACAGTCACTCCCCCGTCACCAGCCCGAACCACGTGGCCGCGGTATCGACATCCTTGTCGCCACGCCCAGAGAGATTGACCAGGACGACCGAGCCGACCGGCAGGCGCCCGCCCAGCCGACGGGTCCCAGCCAGGGCGTGTGCGCTCTCGATGGCCGGGATGATCCCCTCGGTCCGGCACAGCAGGGCGAACGCCTCCATCGCCTCGGCGTCGGGCACCGCCTCGTAGCTCGCCCGCCCGATGTCATGCAGCCATGCGTGCTCTGGGCCGACGCCCGGGTAGTCCAGCCCGGCCGAGATCGAATGCGATTCCACGGTCTGGCCCATGTCGTCCTGTAGCAGGTAGGAGCGCGCTCCATGCAGCACGCCCGGAGAGCCGCCGGTGATCGTGGCGGCGTGTCGTCCTGAATCGACGCCCTCGCCGCCGGCCTCGAACCCGTACAGAGCGACCTCGAGGTCGTCGAGGAACGCAGCAAAGATGCCGATGGCGTTGGAGCCGCCGCCCACACACGCGGCGACGGCCGTGGGCCTGCCGCCGGTCAAGTCCCTGACCTGCCTCTTGGCCTCGTCACCAATGACCCGCTGCAAATCACGGACCATGACCGGGAACGGGTGTGGTCCGGCTACCGTGCCGAGCAGGTAATGAGTGTGCTCGACGTTGGTCACCCAATCCCGCATCGCCTCGTTGATCGCGTCCTTCAGTGTCCGGGAGCCAGTGCCGACGGGCACGACCTGCGCACCGAGCAGCCGCATCCGAGCCACGTTCAGGGCTTGCCGACGAGTGTCCTCCTCGCCCATATAGACGACGCACTCGAGCCCCAGCAACGCAGCGGCCGTCGCGGTGGCGACACCGTGCTGACCCGCGCCGGTTTCGGCGATGACCCGGGTCTTCCCCATACGCCGGGTGAGCAGCGCCTGGCCTAACACATTGTTGATCTTGTGGGAGCCGGTGTGGTTGAGGTCCTCCCGCTTGAGCAGCACCCGGACACCACCCGCTGCCTCCATCCCGAACCGATGGGCCTCGGTCAGCGGTGTCGGGCGCCCGGCGTAGGTGTGTAACAGGTAGTCGAGCTCGGCGTTGAACGAGGAATCCGCGCGGGCGGCGCGGTATTCGCGATCGAGCTCGTCGAGCGCCGCGACCAGTGCCTCGGGGACGAACCTCCCGCCGTACGGTCCGAACCGGCCCCGGGCATCGGGCACGGTCCCGATCGTCACGACCGCCCCTGGCGCAGCGCCGGATGCGCGCCGGCCGCCACCAGGTCCGCCACCGCCGTCCGGGGCTCCTTGCCCGTCACCAGGCTCTCGCCCACCAGCACAGCATGCGCACCTGCTCGGGCCAGCTCGATGACGTCGCGCGGGCCACGCACCCCAGACTCCGCCACCGTGACGATGCCGTCCGGTACCAGCGGAGCCAGCCGGCCGAAGGTGTCCATATCGACCCGAAGCGTTGCAAGGTCGCGGGCGTTGATCCCGATCAGCCGGGCGCCCGCATCGACCGCGCGCTCGACCTCGTCCGCGGTGTGGCACTCGATGAGCGGCGTGAGCCCGATGGACTCGGCCCGCTCCACCAGGCCCACCAGGGCGTTCTGTTCGAGCGCGACGACGACGAGCAGGGCAAGGTCGGCGCCGCAGGCCCGCGCCTCCCACAGCTGATAGCTGGTGAGAATGAAGTCCTTGCGTAATATCGGGGCCTCGACGGCGGCCCGGACTGCCCTCAGGTCGTCGAGGGTTCCACCGAAGCGCCGCCGTTCGGTCAACACACTGATTGCGGTAGCACCGCCGGCCTCAAAATCGCGGGCCAGTGAGGCGGGGTCGCTGATCTCGGCTAGCGCGCCCTTCGACGGGCTCGAACGCTTGACCTCCGCGATGACGGAGACACCCGGGGATCGCAGCGTCGGCATGGGATCCCTGGCCGGTGGCTGACGCTCGGCCCTCACCTTGAGCTCGTCGAGAGAGACCTGGGCCTGGCGTTCGGCGAGGTCGGCTCGCACGCCGTCGAGGATCTCGTCGAGAACGCTCACACTCACTCGCCATCGGTCGGGGTTTGAGTCCGGGCCGTGCCGTCGCCCAGAGTAGCGACGGTCCTGAACCTCACAGCCCGACCCCCCGCCGACCGCCGGTGGCGATCAGGTCGATGGCCTCGGCATCTCCACGCCGTATCCAACGCCCCGTACCGTCCGGATCCGCAGGGCTTCGCCGAGTTTCGCGCGCAATTCTGCGACGTGCACATCGATGGTTCTGGTGTGGGTCGTCACCGGGTATCCCCAGACCTCGGTCATCAGCTCCGCCCGGCTGCAGACATGACCGGGGTGGCCCATCAGGTGGGCGAGTAGTGCGAACTGGGTCGCGGTGAGCCTGACCTCACGGCCGGCCGCGACGGCCCGGCGGCCAGCGACGTCGAGGGTCACCCCACCGAGTGTTACCGGCGGGTGGTCGCGACCGGGCCGCCCGGCGTCCATGGCCTAAGCGGTGTCGTCCACAGTGGTCGGGACCCCGGACGCCTCTTGCTCTGTCGGCAACTGCCGGCCCATGCCCATCATCTGCATGACCTTGCCGACGACCGCGCCCACGACCACCACTCCGACGCCTCCGATCCAGAACAGCGGCCAGTTGAGCAGCATCACCGCGATCGCTCCGATCAGAAACCCGATGATCATGATGATCACCGCGGTCCAGGCGGCCGGGGTGTTGCCGTGGTCGTTGCCGTGACTGTTCTGAGCCATCTCCGCTCCTCTGCCGCGATCCTGCCCTCATTGTGCCCGCTCGGACCGGGTTCGGGGACGCCTGTCTGTTCACGCTCCAGCCGTCGGGTCCTGCCCGCGATCGAGTGCGTCCCAAGCGCGCTGCGACGTCGAGTTATCAGCCGCTGCCCTGCCCGCGGATCCGCGCTCGTATCGCCGGCCGAGCGTTGGCCACCTCGACCCGCGCATCGCCACCAGGACGCCCGCCCCGGTGATGAGCAGCCCGGCGACGCCGTTCCACAGCACCCACGGGTTGGCCGTGACGATAACCGAAACCGTGAGACCCGACTCGGCTGCCCATGCATCGACATGCGTGGCGGGCTCGCGGGCCACACCGAGGGTGGCCAGCGCCATGCCGACACCGGCGAAAGCCAAGGCCGTTCCAGTGACGAACCGGCCGATACTGCGCAGCCCTGCTACGGCCACGACCCCCGCGAACGCGAGCAACGCGACAGCCGGGCTGAGCGGCAACAAGTCACGGCCGGTCACCACCAGCGTGACCTCGGTCAGGCCGTCGGTGCCGGAGACCTCGGCCCAGGGCTGACTCGTCGCGGCAAGTCCGAGCACCCCGCCGACGACGAGCAGCAGGACGGAGACCGCAAGCTCGCCGCGCGCTCGGCGGTCGGTCATGGCGACTCGTCGTGGATTGAGACGGGCTGAATCGACTCCGCGACCGCAACCGCCCGCAGGACGGCCGCAGCCTTGTTGCGGCTCTCGGTGTCCTCCGCCGGCGGATCGGAATCGGCGACGACGCCACCTCCTGCCTGCACGTAGGCCACGCCGTCCCGGACGACGGCAGTACGGATCGCGATCGCGACATCGAGGTCTCCGGCGAAGTCCAGGTAGCCGACGACTCCGCCGTAGACCCCGCGGCGCGTCGGCTCCAATTCCTCGATGATCTCCATGGCCCGAGGCTTCGGCGCACCGGAGAGAGTCCCAGCGGGAAAACAGGCCGCGAGCACGTCGAGCGCCCGACAATCGGCCCGGACCCGGCCGACAACCGTCGATTCGATGTGCATCACGTGGCTGTACCGGCGAACGGTCATGAAGTCGACGACGTCGACCGTGCCCGGGTCGCAGACCCTGCCGAGATCGTTACGGGCCAGGTCGACCAGCATGAGGTGCTCGGCCCGCTCCTTGGGGTCGGACAGCAGCTCCGCGGCGAGCGACGCATCTGCCTCGGGTGTCTCCCCCCGCCATCTGGTGCCGGCGATCGGGTGAGTCATCGCGCGGTCCCCGTTGACCTTGACCAGAGCTTCGGGACTCGAGCCGACCACGTCGAACCCCCCGTCGGGCCCGCCGTCGCGGCCGGGCAGCCGGAGAAGATACATGTACGGGCTGGGGTTGCTCTGCCGAAGGACCCGGTAGATGTCCAGGGCGTCGGCCGATGTGATCGCCTCGAACCGCTGGGAGACGACGACCTGGAAGGCCTCGCCCGCACGGATCTCCTCCTTCGCCTGCGCAACCGCAGCCAGGTAGTCCGGTCGCGGCGTTCGGCTGTGGTGCCGAGGGGCCGCTTCGGGAGCGTACGACGCAACCGACGAGGGTGTAGGCGCGGCGATCTCCCCGGTCATCCGATCCAGCCGGGCGACCGCGTCGGCCCAGGCTTGGTCGACGCGCTCGTCGGTGTCGTCCCAGTTGACAGCGTTGGCGACAAGCAGCACTGTGCCGTCCTCGTGGTCGAGCACGGCAATGTCGGTGGCCAGCAGGAACGCGATCTCAGGCAGTCCGAGGTCGTCGTCGGTCAGATCCGGCAGTCGCTCGAGTCGGCGCACCGCGTCGTACGACACGTACCCGACCAGCCCTCCGGTCAGCGGTGGCAGGTTGGGCAACCGCGGAGTGTGCAGCGCTGCTAGCGTGCCACGCAGCGCCTCCCACGGGTCTCCGCCACGGGGCATGCCAACCGGTGGGGTTCCGTGCCAGACCGCCTCCCCGTCGCGCTCGGACAGCACAGCCGACGACCGCGCACCGATGAAGGAGTACCGCGACCACACGCCGCCGTGCTCGGCAGACTCCAGGAGGAAGGTCCCGGGCTGGCTCCGTGCCAGCTTCTGATAAATCCCGACCGGCGTTTCTCCGTCGGCGAGCAACCGGCGCACCATCGGGATCACCCGCCGGTCTTTCGCCAGCACTCGGAACGCGTCGAGATCCGGTGTCGTCTCGAGGCTGGTCACGACGCCACCTTCAGCACGGCCGGGAGTAGGCCGTCGTCGAAGCAGGTCCGTGTGCCGGTGTGGCAGGCCGGCCCCTCCTGGTCGACCTTGACCAGGATCGTGTCGCCGTCGCAGTCCAGCCGGACCTCCCGGACCCATTGCCGGTGGCCCGAGGTCTCACCCTTGACCCAGACCTCCCGGCGGCTGCGGCTCCAGTAGGTGGCTCGGCCGGTGGTGAGTGTCCGGTGCAATGCCTCGTCGTCCATCCACGCCGCCATGAGCACTTCGCCAGTGTCGTGCTGCTGGACGACAGCGGCGACCAATCCGTCGGCGTTCCGCTTGAGCCGCGCGGAGACAGCGGGATCCAGAAAGGACATCCGGCCATTGTTGCCGAGCCGGCCCCAGCCGGGGATCACGGCCGCGGTGCGAGACTGCTGCCGTGGCCGTCGACGATGGCGCTTGGGTCGGCTCCCGCCGTCGCAGCGTCGTCGCATTCCTCGCGGTTGTGATCGCCGCTTACGCGGCATTGGCATCGACCACGAGACCCAACACGCTGCCGGCACTGGTTGCGGTGGTGCTTCCTGCGGCCGCCGTAACAGGCTGGACCCTCCGACGGCCGCCGCAGGAGGTCGAGCCGAGCCCATCTCTTCGCCGGACCACAATGCTGTGGGCGTGCCTCGTGACGGCCGCGTTCTTGTGGGAGGCCGGGGCATTCATCGGCGAGCACATCGTCGGGCAGTACCAGTACCCGACCCTGTCGCTGCTGGCGGAGCCGGCGCTGGGGGATCCGCTGGTTCGCTTCGGTGCCTGGGCGGTGTGGCTGTTGGGCGGCTGGCGGTTGGTGCGCCGATGAGCTCGCGGACGGTGACGATCATCGGGTACCTGGTACTCGGGTGCGCCACCACATTGCTTATCGCGGCGGGCCGGCTCGGAGTCCTGACCCGGTCGGGAGAAGTGACGGACGCGTTGCTCGCCCGGCGCGGGACCCGGGTGCTGATCCTGATGTTATGGGCATGGCTCGGCTGGCACTTCCTGGTGCGTACCGGCTGAGCACGCCGCATCGGCCGGCCTCGGGTGTTGCAGGCAGTGAATCGTCATGGTCGAATGCGCTCCCGCATATGGCCAAACGACCGGATCGAGGAGCATCGGCATGTCGTCTCGACGCAGCCAGGTCGAAGCCCTCCGCTCGGCGCTCGCCATGGTTGCCGCGGTGGCGATCATCGGCTGCGCGCCAGAGAGGGATGACGAGACGGGCGAGCTGGCCGAGTCCGGCGACGTGGGGGTGTTCGACCTGAAGGTCGGCGACTGCCTCGCCGACTTCCAGGACGCGACCGAGCTGTCCCGCATCCAAGCCTCGCCGTGCTCCGAACCGCACAGCGACGAGATCTACGCGGAGGGTGCGATCCCCGACGCCGACACGTTCCCCGGCTCGGAAGCCATCGAGGCCACCGCCCAGGACATCTGCCTCGCCGAGTACGAGGGCTTCGTCGGGCTCGCGTATGACGACTCCGTCCTCGACATCGGCTACTTGACGCCGACCGAGGATAGCTGGGCGAACGGCGACCGTGAGGTGCTCTGCACGATCTTCGATCCGTTGGAGGAGGTGACCGGCAGTCTGCGTGGCGCCGAGCGCTAAGGGCTATTTGTCCGCTCGACCGGCCGAAATAGTCCCGAACGATCAGGTGAACAACCCCGCCAAGATTGGGTGCCTCGGGTCAGCTGATCGCCAGGCGGCCGATTGCCGAGGCTGATCAGGTGCGAACCCGGAGATCAGGTGCGCGTCTGGGCTCGGTTGGCCCATGCGGCGTATAGCCGCGAATAGGCGCCGCCGGCCTCGACCAGGTCAGCGTGCCGTCCCCGCTCGGTGAGCCGGCCGGCGTCGAAGACGAATATCTCGTCGGCAGCCTCGGCAGTCGAGAGCCGATGCGCGATGGTCACGGCTGTCCGGCCACGAGTGATCCCCTCCAGTGCCCGCGCGAGGCGCACCTCCGTTGCCGGGTCGACGGCGCTGGTCGCTTCGTCGAGCACGAGCAGGTCAGGGTCGGCCAGGTAGGCCCGGGCGAGAGCGACGAGCTGGCGCTCACCCGCCGACAGTGACTCGCCCCGCTGACCGACGGCAGTCTCTAGCCCCACCGGCAGCCCCTCGAGCCAATCGAGCAGGCCCAGTTCCGTCAGCGCGAGCCGCACGTCCTGGTCCGAGGCTGACGGGCAGCCGTAGCGAATGTTCGCTGCCAGCGTGTCGTCGAACAGGAAGCCTTCCTGCGGAACCATCACGACTCGCGCGCGTAGTGAGGCGAAGCGAATCTGCCGCAGGTCGACACCGTCGATGAGTACCCGGCCTTCGAGCGGGTCCATCAGCCGGGTCAGCAGCTTGGCGAAGGTGGTCTTGCCCGACCCGGTCTCACCGACGACAGCGACCCGCGAGCGTGGGGCAATCTCCACGTTCACGCGATGCAGGACTGTGGGTCCGTCCGGATAGGCGTACGAGACGTCGTCGAAGCGGACCTCGATCGGTCCGCGGGGCAGGGTGACGCCGGCCGCGCCGGGATCGGCGACGTCGGCCGGCGTGTCCAGCACGCCGAGGACCCGTCGCCAACCGGCGACCGCGTTCTGCGCCTCGTTGAGCACCTCCGTCCCCACCTGCACCGGTCCGACGAATAACGTCACCAGGAACAGGAACGCCAACAACCCGCCCAACGTCAACTCGCCCGCGAGCCCGAGCAACACCCCGACAACTACCACGGTGGCGTTCGCAATCCCGGCGACGACCTCGCCAGTGGAGAACGACATCGCGACCAGTTTCTGGGCCCGCGTGGCGGCGAGCCGGTGCCGGTCCACTGCGGTGTCGATACGGTCCTGGGTTCGATCTTCGATTGCATACGCCCTGACCACCTCGGCACCGACGACTGATTCCGAAATGGCGCCGAGCATCGCCCCGACTCGTTCGCGGACCACGCTGTATGCCGCGGACACCTTGCGTTGGAACAGCCGGAGAAGCAGGAACAGCGGCAGAAAGCAGATCCACACCAACACCGTGAGCTGCCACGAGTAGACGGCCATGATCACGGTCGCCACGATCAGCTGCCCGACACTGACGACGAACAGCAGACCGGCCCACTGGACGAACTGCGACAGCGTGTCGACGTCGCTCGTCACCCGGGAGACCAGCGAGCCGCGCCGCTCGGTGTTCTGAGTGAGGACGGACAAGTCGTGCACATGCCTGAATGCGGTTGTCCGCAGAGTCGCGAGGCCCGCTTCGCTGGCCCGGAAAAGGCGGAGGTTCATCAAGTAGGCGCAGCCGGCCGTCACGAGCACCGCTACCCCGGCACCTAGGCACATCCACCGAACGAACTCCAGATCCGGGCCGCCCGGATTCAGTAGGCCGCGGTCGACAGTTTGCTGGACGGCAATCGGCACGACGACCCGCCCGGCGGTCGCCACCAGGGCCAAGACGAGGGTCAACCCAAGGCCCTCGCGGATCTCCGGCGAGTACGACAGGCCCCTACGGATCGTCTCGACCGCGGTGTCCTCGGTTCCATGGCCGAGACTGGACGTCGTCGCCGTGCTCACCGGACCACTTCCTCGCTGGCCTGCAGGTCGTCATCGGCGTCCTCGTCCGCTCGCAGCGCCGCCCGCTCGGCGGCGTCACGCTCGTAGGCGGTGAGTAGGGTGCGATAGCCCGCCGACGAGGCCAGTAGCTCCTCATGCGTCCCCCGCGCGACGATGCGGCCGTGCTCGACGTACACAACCTCGTCGGCTAGCGCAATCGTCGCCCTCCGGTATGCAACGACGACGACGGTTGCCGGTACGTCGGTGGACCGCAGGCCCGCGAGGATGCGTCGTTCGACCTCCGGGTCCACCGCGCTGGTCGCGTCGTCGAGGACCAGCAGCCGTGGTCTGCGTACGAGCGCGCGGGCCAGCGCGAGCCGTTGGCGTTGGCCGCCGGAGAGGGTCGCGCCACGTTCGCCGACGACCGAATCCAAACCGTCGGGCAAGGCGGCGACGAACCGGTCGGCTTGCGCGAGACGCAGGGCCGCCCATACCTCGTCGTCGGTCACCGGCAGCCCAAGGGCGACGTTCTCGCGCGCGCTGTCCTCGAAGACGAACGCCTGTTGGAACACCAGCGCTGCCGATCCTGCGACCACGCCGCGGGCGAGCCGGCGTGCTTCGACGGTGTCTACAAGGACCACGCCGGTGCGCGGGTCGACAAGCCGCACCAGGAGGCCGGCGATGCTCGACTTGCCGGAGCCGGTCGACCCCACCACGGCCACCGTCCGGCCCGGAGCCACGTCCAGCGTGAGCCCGTGCAGCACGTCCCGTTCGTCGGCGTACCCGAACGTCACGCCGCGCAGCCGAAGATCGACCGGGTCTGTCGTGTCGGGGAGCACCAGGTCGCCGTATGGCAGCGCACCGCTGACCCGAAGCACCCTTTCGACCCGGCGCCACCCCACAACCGCCCGGGGCAGCTCACCCAGAACCCACCCGATGGCCCGCACCGGAAAGGCCACCACCATCAACAGGTACGCGACCGACACCAAAGCTCCCGGGTCCAGGGTTCCGGCGGCTATTCGGGCAGATCCGACGAGCAGCACCGCCAGCACGCCAATGCTCGGCAGCGCTTCCAACACGGGGTCGAAAGCGCCGCGGACGCGTCCGACCGCCACGTTGGCATCCCGCAGCTCAGTTGCCACGGCGGCGAACCGGGCGGTCTCGTCGGCCTCGCGGCCCAGCGCCTTGACGACGAGGGCGCCGTCGAAGGATTCGTGCGCGATGCCGGACAGCTCCCCTTTGAGCGCTTGGGCCCGGGTCGCCAACGGCGACAGTCGCCGCTGGTACAGGAGGTTGATCAACAGGATCGCCGGGAAGACGAGCAGCCCGATGACGGCCAGCGCCAGGTCGGTCAGCACCATCGACACAATGGCGAAGGCCAGCATGAACAGCACCCCGACCGCCATCGGGAACGGCGCGATCGGATACCAGCTCGCCTCGACGTCGGCGTTGGCGTTCGACAGCAGGACGCCGGTGGGATGCTCATGGTGCCAGGACAGCGGCAGCTGGAGGTAGCGGCGAGTCACCTTGCGGCGATAGGCCGCCTGCAGGCGGTATTGCATCACACCCGCGTAGTACCGGCGGACCACGATCCCGGTGGCCTTCAGGGTCGAGACTCCGACTATCGCGAGCGTCGCTGTCACCAGGGCGGCCGTCGTCGTGCGGCCCTGTTGAAACGCCGGCACGATCACCTCGTCGGTCACCTGGCCGATCACGGTCGCCGCGAGGCCGGTCATCACCCCGTACAGCGCACTGCCCGCGACCGCGACGCCGAAGATCGCCGGTTCTTCTCGGATGGCCCGCAGCAGCACGCGAAAGCCCTCGCGCAGGGTCACCTGATCTGATCGTTCGGTCACCGCGACCATTCTCCCGTACCGCCCGGCAGGCCTGGTGATGAACGCCGTGGACCAGTCCCGACAAACCCTCCCGGGTCATGACCACTTACGCCCGCCGCGAACGCCGAGCGCTTTGCGAAACATTGTTGGCCGTCGGGCCGGATGCGCCGACGTTGTGTGAGGGCTGGCGTAGCCGAGACCTGGCCGCACATCTGGTGCTGCGCGAGACCGGCCCGATAGCCGCGGCGGGAATCGTGCTGCGGCCAATCGCAGGTTGGACTGAACGAGTCCAGCGGTCGCTCGCTGATCAGCCCTGGCTCGAGCTGGTGCGTCGGGTCCAGGATCCGCCGTTCTGGACGCCGTTTTCGTGGTCGCCTGTCGAAGAGGCCGCCAACATCACCGAAAACTTCGTCCATCACGAGGATGTCCTGCGGGGCCAGCCGAACTGGACCGAGCCACGGTCTTTGGACCCGGACTACGAGGAGGCGTTGTGGAAGGCCATCGTGGCCCGGAACCGGTTCTTCTTCCGCCACTCACCCGTCGCGGTGACGCTCCGACGACCTGACGGAACCACGTTCGCAGCGCGCTCGGCCGGCGGCCACCACGGTGCCGTCGTCATGGCGGGCCGACCTGGCGAGCTGCTGCTGTACGCGTTCGGCTGCACACAATAGGCCCGGGTCGTAGTGCTGGGAAATGACGCGAATGTCGCGGCCTTCCAGCGCATCTACCAGTAGTCCGTCTGCTCACCGGACTGGGTGTCCGGCCGTTGTCAGCGCCTGCTTGACGTCGCGGATTCGCAGCGCGCCGAAGTGGAACACGCTGGCCGCGAGCACGGCATCCGCACCGGCAGCGACGGCCGGGGCGAAGTGCTCGAGTGCACCGGCGCCGCCGCTGGCGATCACTGGCACCGTCACGGCCTCGGCAACCGCAGCGATCATCGGCAGGTCGAATCCCGAGCGGGTGCCGTCGGCGTCGACGGAATTGAGCAGGATCTCCCCCGCGCCGAGCGAGGCCGCCCGCACCGCCCATTCGACAGCGTCGATTCCGGTGCCGCGGCGCCCGCCGTGCGTCGTCACCTCGAATCCCGACACGATGCCGTCGCCGCGCCGGGCATCGACTGAGAGAACAAGCACCTGCGAACCGAACCGTTCGGCGATCTCACCGATCAGCTCAGCGCGGCCGACTGCCGCCGTGTTCACGCCAACCTTGTCCGCGCCGGCGCGCAGCAGGCGGTCGACGTCGTCGACGGACCGTACGCCACCTCCGACCGTCAGCGGGATGAACACCTGCTCGGCGGTTCTGGACACCACGTCGTAGGTCGTGGCGCGGTCATCAGTGGACGCTGTGATGTCGAGGAACAGCAGCTCGTCCGCGCCCTCGGCGTCGTACGCCCGGGCCAGCTGGACGGGGTCGCCGGCATCGACGAGGTCGGTGAACCGGACGCCCTTCACCACCCGGCCGGCATCCACGTCCAGGCACGGGATGACCCGGACCGCGACGCTCATCCGCCCACACCCGGGCGGTGGGCCACCGCCTCGACTTCCACCAGCATTCGAGGATCGATGAGCGCAGAAACCTCCACCATCGACGTCGCGGGCATGGTCGCGCCAAACGCCTCGCCATGCGCGCGCCCGTATTCCTCCCAGCGAGAGATGTCGGTGACAAAGATCCGGGTGCGGACGACGTCGCCGAGCGACGCGCCCACCTGTTCCAGGGCCCAGCCGATGTTGCGGATCGCCTGCACCGTCTGTGCGTACGCGTCGCCGGCATGGACGATGTTCCCGTCGACAATCGACGTGCACCCGGTGACCCACACATGGTCGCCGGCAGCGACCGCCCGACTGTACCCGACAACGGCCTCCCACGGTGCCGTCGAGGAGACCCGGCGGGTCATCCGGCTGCCGCCAATGCCTGCTGAAGCGTGAATGCCTCCGCATAGAGCGCCTTCCCGATGATTGCGCCTTCAACGCCCAGCGGGACAAGCGAGCGGAGGGCCGCGATGTCGATGAGGCCTGCAACCCCGCCGCTCGCGATCACCGGGCGGTCGGTCCGCTGGCACACCGAGCGCAATAGCGTCAGGTTGGGGCCGGACATGGTGCCGTCCCTGGTGACGTCGGTGACGACGTATCGGGCGCAGCCGTCGCGTTCCAGCCGGTCCAGAACCTCCCACAGGTCGCCGCCTTCGTGTGTCCACCCGCGGGCGGCCAGCATCGTTCCGCGTACGTCGAGGCCAACTGCGACTTTGTCGCCGTAGCGGGTGATCGCACGGGCCGTCCAGTCGGGATTCTCGAGCGCTGCGGTACCGATGTTGACGCGCGCGCATCCGGTAGCGAAGGCCGCTTCGAGGGATGCGTCATCTCGGATACCGCCCGATATCTCCACGGCGATGTCCAGGACACCGACGACCTCGGCGAGGACCGCATGGTTCGAACCCCGACCGAAGGCGGCATCCAGGTCGACCACGTGAATCCATTCCGCTCCCGCCGACTGCCACGCCAGTGCGGCGTCCCGCGGCACGCCGTAGACCGTCTCGGAACCGGCTTCCCCCTGCACCAGTCGCACCGCCCGTCCTGCGGCGACATCCACCGCTGGCAACAGCACCAGTCGGGTCATGGGTCAAACCTTGATCCACGGACAGTTCTGGGTGCTATACCCCCCAAACTCGTCCGTGGATCACGAAATCGGCGGGGCGGCGTCAACCGGGGCACGGCCAGGGAAAGCAGGGCCAGGATGGTTCGGTCCGAGAGGCCAATCCAGAAGCTGGGGTGCGAGCGATAGGGCGAGGGAGGCACTGAGAGCACACCTGGCCTCCCGGACCGAACCGACCTGTCTGGACGCACCACTGCAGCCCTAAGACACCTTGACGGCGCGAAAGCGCAGCCGCCGGTAGTCCGCCCACCACGCGTCGTCGCGCCAGAGCTGGGGCCGGGCGACCTCGGCGGCGCGGCCGAGTATGTCGTGCGACACATCGGCGAGAGCACTGCCGGCGAACATCTGCAACCATCCGACCAACCCGTCCTCGCCGGTGAGCCGAGTTGGCCGGTCGCGGAAGTCGAGCTCCCGGATCTCGAAACCGGCGTCCTCGAGCATGGCCGCGTACTGGGCCGGTGACGGAAAGACCCACGGCCAGGTGCGCTCGGGCAGACCAGCCTCCCGACACGCCTGGTCAACAGCGCCAGTGACGGCGGCGGCGTTGCCGGTGGCGCCCATCTCGGCGACGAACCGGCCGCCAGCGCGAAGCGCGTCGGACACGCACCCGAGTACCTCGACCGACGAGGGCATCCAATGCAGTGCTGCGTTGGAGAAAACGGCGTCGACGGGCTCGTCGACGGCAAAGTCGTGCGCGTCGGCGACGCGCAGGTCGGCGTCGGGGAGGCGCTGCCTGGCCGCCTCGATCATCGCCGGGTCGGAGTCAATCCCGATGACGGTCGCACCGGTGTCGGCGATCTTCGCCGCGAGCTCACCCGTACCGCAGCCCAGATCGAGGACGGTTTCACCGGGCTGCGCGTCCAGCCAGTCCAGCAGCTCTGCCCCATAGGCCGAGACAAAAGCGAAGTCCCGGTCGTAGGCCCGGGTGTCCCAGCCCTCGGTCATGTCTTCAACCCTCTCACCCAGGTTTCGAGCAGCACCGCGCCAGCATCACCGGACTTCTCCGGGTGGAACTGGGTCGCCGACAACACACCGTTCTCCACCGCGGCGACGAAACGGTCGCCATCGTGCTCGGACCAGCTGACCAACGGCGGGCGCAGCCGCCGCGGCGGCAGCATCACCCAGCGGCGGACACCGTAGGAGTGCACGAAGTAGAACCGCGCATCCTCGACGCCCGCGAACAGCACCGACGACGGCGCGGCGTCGACGGTGTTCCAGCCCATGTGCGGCAGCGGACGGGCGTCGAGCCGTTCGACGACGCCGGGCCACTCCCCCAGACCTTCGGTCGCCACTTCGTGCTCGATACCTCGATCGAAGAGCACCTGCATGCCGACGCAGATACCGAGAATCGGACGCCCGCCGGCCAGCCGACGGTCGATTATCTGGTCACCGTGCACGAGTCGCAGCCCAGCCGAACAGGCGGCGAACGCGCCGACACCGGGTACGACCAGCCCATCGGCCTCCGCTGCAGCCGACCGATCGCCGGTGAGCGTCACGTCGGCTCCGACGCGTTCCAGCGCTCGAACGGCGGAGCGGACGTTGCCCGAGCCGTAGTCCAGCACCACCACACGAGGCCCGGTCATGCCGGTATGCCGCCTCGGCTCATAGGCTGCCCTTCGTCGACGGAACTCCGCCCTCGCGGGGATCGAGCGCCACCGCGTCGCGCAAGGCCCGGGCGACGGCCTTGAACTGCGCCTCGGCAACGTGGTGGGGGTCGCGACCGGCGAGGACCCGCACGTGCAGCGCCAGTTGCCCGTGGTATGCCAGCGTCTCCAGGACGTGCCGGGTCAGCGAGCCGGCGAAGTGGCCGCCGATCAACGCATAGTGCTGCCCTGGCGGCTCGCCGGTATGCACGCAGTAGGGCCGGCCCGCAACATCGACGGCCACCTGAACCAGCGCCTCGTCGAGAGGGACGAGCGCGTCGCCGAAGCGGTGGATACCGACCTTGTCGCCGAGCGCGTGTCGGACCGCCTGGCCGAGCACGATCGCCACGTCCTCGACGGTGTGATGCGCGTCCACCGCCAGGTCACCCTCGGCCGTCACCGCCAGGTCGATCAGCGAATGCTGGGAAAACGCTGCAAGCATGTGGTCGTAGAACGGCACGCCGGTACTGACGTCGTTCTTGCCCGAGCCGTCCAGGTCCAGCTCGACGACGACCCGGCTCTCCTTGGTCGCTCGCTCGACGCGTGCTGTCCGGCCGCTCATTTCAGTACCTCCACCAGCGCGTCGCGGAACGCGGCCATTTCCTCCGGCGTGCCGACCGTTACCCGAAGGAAGCCCTCCGGTCCGGTCTCCCGGACCAACACACCGTGATCGAGCAGTCCCTGCCAGACGGCGTGCCGGTCCTCGAATCGCCCGACGAGCACGAAATTCGCGTCGGAGTCGGGCACGATGAGGCCCTGGTCGCGCAGCCACTGCGCAATCTTGTCTCGGTCGATGCGGATGGCCTCGACCTTCGCCAACAACTCGTGCGCATGTGCCAGCGCCACCCGAGCGACAGCCTGAGTCACCGACGAGAGGTGATACGGCAGCCGAACCACCTGGACTGCCGAGACGATGTCCGGCCCCGCGGCCAGATAGCCGAGCCTGGCGCCGGCAAAAGCGAAAGCCTTGCTCATCGTGCGGACGACGACCAGCCGTGGATGGTCGTCCAACAGCGTGATGGCGCTCGGCGTGCCCGTCCGTCGAAATTCGGCGTACGCCTCGTCGAGGACGACGATCCCGGCGCAAGCATCGTGCAGGGTGGCCACGATCTCCAGCGGCAGAGCGGTGCCGGTCGGGTTGTTGGGCGAGGCAAGCAACACCACGCTCGGGCGATGTTGACGCACCTGCTCGAGCGCATGGGCCGCGTCGATGCCGAAATCCTCGTCACGTCTGCCGGTCACCCACGTCGTCGAGGTGTTGCACGCGTACTCCGGATACATCGAATACGTCGGCGCGAACGACAACGCCGTTCGGCCGGGCCCCCCGAAGGCCTGCAGCAGCTGAAGCATGACCTCGTTGGAACCGTTGGCGGCCCACACCCGGCTCTCGTCCAGCCCGTGACCCAGGTATGAGGCAAGGTCGCGCCGGAGCGCCCTGGCGTCCCGGTCCGGATACCGGTTCAGCCCGCGAAGCACGTCCCCCACTGCGCTGGCCGCATAAGCCACCATGGCTTCTGACGGCGGATAGGGGTTCTCGTTGACGTTGAGCCGCACCGGCACGTCCACCATCGGCGCCCCGTACGGGGCCCGGCCGCGCAATTCATCTCGCAGCGGCGGTGCGCCGCCCATCACCGGAACCTGGCGTGAACCGCCGCGGCGTGGGCGGGCAGATCTTCCACTGCGGCCAGAGCGGCGACATGGTGGGCTGCGCCTGCCAGCGCGGGTCGGTCGTACTCGACGACGTGGATGCTGCGCAGGAACGACTGCACCGACAGGCCGCCGGAGTGCCGAGCACATCCCCCGGTCGGGAGGACATGGTTGGACCCCGCGCAATAGTCGCCGAGGCTTACCGGGGCCCACGGTCCGACGAACACGGCACCGGCGTTGCGGATCCGGGCGGCAACGCGGGCCGCGTCTCGAGTCTGTACCTCCACGTGTTCTGCGGCATAACCATTGACGACGCGCAACCCCTGGTCCAGATCGTCGACCAGCACCAGACCGGACTGCCGGCCGGACAGTGCGGTCCGGACTCGCTCGACATGCTTGGTGGCCGCCACCTGTTCCTGGAGCTCCTGCTCGACCTCAGCGGTCAGCGACTCGCTGTCTGTCACCAGGATGCTCACCGAGAGCGGGCCGTGCTCGGCCTGGCTGAGCAGGTCGGCGGCAACGTGCCCAGGATCGGCGGTGTCGTCGGCGAGAACCAGGATCTCGGTCGGGCCGGCCTCGACATCTATGCCGATCACGCCGCGGAGCAGCCGCTTGGCGGCCGTGACGTATTCGTTGCCTGGTCCGCTGACAGCGTCGGCCGGCGGGCACACCAGCGCGCCGGCGTCGTCACGGACCCCGTAGGCGAACATCGCGATTGCCTGTGCCCCACCGACTGCGTAGACCTCGTCCACCCCCAGCAACGCGCAGGCAGCCAGGATCGCCGGGTGGGGACGGCCGCCGCAGTCGCGCTGGGGTGGGCTCGCCACCGCAAGGCTCTCCACCCCGGCGACCTGGGCGGGGACGACGTTCATCACGACGCTGCTGGGCAGCACCGCCAGCCCGCCGGGGACGTAGAGGCCCACGCGCTGGATGGGAACCCAGCGTTCGGTGACGGTACCGCCGTCGACGATCTCGGTGGCGACGTCAGCCCGCTGTTGGTCGGTGTGGACTCTGCGTGCCCTGGCGATGGACTCGTCTAATGCCGTCCGCACCGACGGGTCGAGGCTGGTGAGGGCGGACTCCAGCGCCGACTCGGGCACACGCGGGTCGAGCAGCTCGACGCGGTCGAAGCGTGCGGTGAACTCGCGCACCGCGGCGAGTCCGCGCTCCTGTACGTCGGCGCAAATCTGCCCCACCGGTCCGAGAACCGATTGGACGTCCACCGGCGACCGCGGTATCAGCGCGCGGTAGTCCAGCGTCTCGCCCGCGGCGAGTCTGCCGCGCAGGTCGAGGCGCCGGATCACCCGTCGAGTCTAGGTGGGCCACGTGGGCACCCGGCCGGCCGCCCGGATGCCAAGACATCGAGCCCAGAGACTGAGACCGTGAACGCACCGCCTCGCGATTGTGGTCTCCACGTGACCGGCCGACCCAGCGTTGCGGCAGGATGGAGCCCGATGGGCACGTCGAGGGGGGCAGCGACGAATGCCGTCACACCGGCCATGACCGCATTGAGCCGGTCCGGGGTGGCATTCACAGTTCACCGCTATCAGCACGATCCAGCCGCAGTGTCGTACGGCTTGGAAGCCGCCCATGCCTTGGCGGTGCCGGCTGAGCGGGTCTTCAAGACCCTGCTCGCCGATGTGGACGGAAACCTGATCGTCGCCGTGGTGCCGGTGGTCGGGTCGCTCGACCTCAAGGCGCTGGCCGCCGCCAGTGGTGGCAAGCGCGCCAGCATGGCCGCATCCGCGGCGGCCGAGCGGGCGACTGGCTACCTCGTCGGCGGGATCAGTCCATTCGGTCAGCGCCGTCGGTTGCCGACCGTCGTGGACAAGAGCGCGACCGATTTCGACACGGTTTATGTCTCAGCCGGCCGGCGTGGGCTCGACCTTGAGCTGGCTCCCGCGGACCTGATCCGCCTCACGGGGGCGACGACGGCACGGATCGGTCGGCACGGCTGAGACCCTGGGCTGCGGATGCCGACCGCCATCGGCTCTGGTTGTTGCCGAGCAGACACATCAGCAGCACCGAGGCGACGGCGGTGATCGGCCACATCAGCAGCAGGCCGGTGGCTCCCAGGCTGAGCGGGAAAACCAGCTCAGTGCCGTCAGCGATGTCCTCGGGTGCTCCGTTGATCGGATCGGGACCGAGCAGCACACCCAGCCGCCACGCCACGACGCTGCCGAACAACCCAGCCACCGCAAGCGCGCACACAGTCGCGATGGGGCGATGCCGGTGGCGGGTGAAGATCACCAAGGCGATCAGCACACCAGCCACGCCGGCGATCATTGCGAACCAGGCGTCGGCGCCGAACCGGCTCTCGCCCACTGGTTCCGAGGGCTGCAGCTCGCCCGCGACCATCTCGACGGCGAACGGTGGGGCAAGCAACCACCACAGCACTCCGACAAGTAGGCCGGTGGCGAGGCAGACCACCGTCGTCTCGACGACGACCCGGCGCGTGGACGGGGGCCGACCGCGAGTTCGGCGGCGGTTTTCTCCAGTACTGGTCGCCACACTCAACCGAGACAGGTCGGGCCCAGCAAGGCCTTGAGGTCGCCCATCAGGGCGCTCGAGGGGGCGACCCGCAGGGCATCATCCAGGCGCAACACAGTGGTCCGACCGCCGCCGTCCAGGCGGAGATGAACCTCGGTACTGCCTGGGTGCGTGGCGAGGACGTCCCTGAGCCGCTCGACGACCGGGGCAGTGCACCTGCTCACGGAAATCGTCACGACGACGGGGCCAGCGGGCGCCTCGGCCAGGTCGGGCAGGCTGATCTCGCTCGCGATGACTTGCGGGGAGTCGTCGCGGCGGTCGACGCGGCCTTTGACGACGACGATGGTGTCCTCGGCGAGTTGCAGAGCGTGCTGCTGGTAGGTGGCCGGGAACAGCATGACCTCGACCGAACCCTCCAGGTCTTCGACGGTAGCGATCGCCCAGGTGTCACCTCGCCGGGTCACCTTGCGCTGCAACCCGGTGACCAGCCCGCCGATGGTGACGATAGTGCCGGGCGGGCACTCCTCGTCGTCGGCCAACGACGAGATGCTGTGGTCGGTCGACCGGGACAACACATGGTCGACACCGAGCAGGGGATGGTCGGAGACGTAGAGGCCGAGCATCTCCCGCTCGTAGCCGAGCTTCACATTCTTGTCCCATTCCGACAGATTGGGCACCGTCACTTCGAGGCCATGCCGGTCGCCTACGGCCCCGCCGAAAAGGTCGAACTGGCCGATTGCCTCGTTGCGCTTGATATCGAGCACGGCATCGACGGCGGCATCGAAGACCGCTGCGAGTGACCGCCGGGAGTATCCGAGTGAGTCAAATGCACCCGCCTTCACCAGTGACTCGACCACCCGCTTGTTACAGACCACGACGGGCACCTTGTCCATGAAATCCGGGAAGGACTCGAACCGGCCATCGGCGGCGCGCGCAGCGACGATGCCATCGACGACATGGCCACCAACGTTGCGAATGGCCGCCAGGCCGAACCGCACGTCGGTGCCGACCGGGGTGAAGTCACCTTCGGACTCGTTCACGTCCGGTGGCAAGACCTTGATCCCCATCCGCCGGCATTCGGCCAGGTAGACCCCGGTGCGGTCCTTGTCGTCGCGGACGCTGGTGAGCAGCGCCGCCATGTACTCGGCCGGATAGTTGGCCTTGAGGAAGGCAGTCCAGTACGAGATCAGCCCGTATGCGGCGCTGTGCGCTTTGTTGAACGCATAGTCGGAGAACGGGACCAGCGTGTCCCACAGCGTTTTCACCGCGGCGGCTGAGAAACCGGATGCGCGCATGCTGTCGGAGAATGCGACGAACTCCGCGTCGAGCACCTCGCGCTTCTTCTTCCCCATGGCCTTGCGCAAGAGGTCGGCCTTGCCGAGGGAGTAGCCGGCCACCTTCTGCGCGATCGAGAGAACCTGCTCCTGGTAGACGATCAGGCCGTAGGTCTCGTCCAGGATCTCCGCCAGCGGCTCGGCGAGCTCGGGATGTATCGGCGTAATCGGCTGCTTGCCGTTCTTGCGTAATGCGTAGTTGGTGTGCGACTGCGCACCCATCGGCCCCGGGCGGTAGAGCGCGCCGACGGCGGAGATGTCCTGGAAGCTGTCCGGCTTCATCAGGCGCAGCAGTGAGCGCATCGGACCACCGTCGAGCTGAAACACCCCAAGGGTGTCACCGCGAGAAAGCAGCTGGTACGTCAGCGGATCGTCCAGCGTCAGGCGGTCGAGGTCAATTGGCTCCTTGCCGTTGCGGACGATGTTTCGGCAGGCGTCGTCGATGACGGTGAGGTTGCGCAGCCCCAGAAAGTCCATCTTCACCAGGCCAAGCGCCTCGCAGGTCGGGTAGTCGAACTGGGTGATGATGGCGCCGTCCTGCTCCCGCTTCATGATCGGAATGTGATTCATCAGCGGCTCGGAGGACATGATCACGCCGGCCGCGTGCACGCCCCACTGGCGTTTGAGGTTCTCCAGCCCATTTGCGGTGTCGACGATCTTCTGCACGTCCTGGTCAGCGGCGTAGAGCTCGCGAAACTCAGTCGCCTCGGCATACCGCTTGTCCTGTGGATCGAAGATGCCCGCGAGCGCGATGTCCTTGCCCATCACTGCCGGCGGCATTGCCTTGGTGATGCGCTCTCCCATCGCAAACGGGAAGCCCAACACCCGACAGGAGTCCTTTATCGCCTGCTTGGCCTTGATCGTTCCATAGGTGACGATCTGTGCCACTCGGTCCGGCCCGTACTTGTCGGTGACGTAGCGGATGACGTCGCCACGGCGACGCTCATCGAAGTCGATGTCGATGTCCGGCATCGACGCCCGTTCCGGGTTGAGGAACCGCTCGAACACCAAGCCGTGCTGGATCGGATCGAGGTCAGTGATCCCCAGTGCATACGCGACGATGGCACCCGCTGCCGACCCGCGGCCCGGCCCCACCCGGATACCGCGGGCCTTGGCCCAGCTGATGAAATCGGCCACGACCAGGAAGTACGCCGGGTAACCCTTGTCGCAGATGACCCCGGTCTCGTATTCGGCCTGGGTGCGCACCCGGTCGGGCACCCCGCGCGGATACCGGCGGTGCAGGCCGCGCTCGACCTCCTTGACCAACCACGAGGTCTCGTCCTCACCGTCCGGCACCGGGAAACGCGGCATGAAGTTGGCACCTTCGGTGAACCTGACGTCGCATCGTTCGGCAATGCGCAGCGTGTTGTCACACGCCTCGGGCAGCTCGGACCAGACCTTGCGCATCTCCGCTGCAGATTTGAGGTAGAAGTCGTCGGCATCGAACCTGAGCCGGTTGGGGTCGGCCAACGTCGACCCGGACTGTACGCACAGCAACACGGCATGTGCTTCGTGGTCGCGCGGGTAGGTGTAATGCAGATCGTTGGTGGCAACCAACGGCAGTCGCAGCTCGCCCGCCAAGCGCAACAGGTCGCCATGGACCCGGCGCTCGACGGCGAGGCCGTGATCCATGAGTTCGACGAAGTAGTTGTCCTCCCCGAAGATGTCGCGGAACTCCGCCGCAGCCGCGATCGCGTCACCGTAACGGCCGAGGCGCAGCATGGTCTGCACCTCGCCACTGGGACACCCGGTGGTGGCGATCAGACCCCCCGAGTAGGTCTGCAACAGCTCCCGGTCTACCCGGGGTTTGAAGTAGAAGCCCTCCAGCGAGGCCAGCGAGGCGAGCCGGAACAGGTTGTGCATCCCGCCGGTGTTCTCGGCCAGCAACGTCAGGTGGGTATAGGCGCCGCCGCCGGAGACGTCGTCCTCACCGCCGGCGCCCCAGCGCACCCGGGTTTTGTCGAACCTGCTGGTCCCAGGCGTCAGGTACCCTTCCATACCCACGATGGACTTGACGCCGTGCCGACCGGCTTTCCGGTAGAAGTCGTAGGCGCCGAAGACGTTGCCGTGGTCGGTCATCGCCAGTGCCGACATGCCCTGGTTCGCTGCCTCGGCGAACAGGTCGTCCAGCCGCGCCGCGCCGTCGAGCATCGAGTACTCGGTGTGCACATGCAGGTGCGCGAAATTGGCCTCGCTGCTCACGGTGGACAGGTCTGGCACGACGCGGAAGCCTCCTCGGCCGGCAGGGTTGGCCCGAGTCTAGGTGGCTTCGCGGACAACCCCGGCACGCCCCGCCGGAGGCGCTTGCTTGCCGGTTTGGTGCATTCCAGCTATGCCAAACGGTCGAACGTACGCGCCTACATCTGCCAGACGGACCGTGCGTTCGCGGCCTCCGCGGCGTCCAATCCGACCGTGATCACCGCGTCCATGATCTGAGCGAGTCCGGCTCGGTCGAGTGACGGGGCCCGCCGGGCCATGGCGCGCACGATCTCGGCTTCGCGGGCGCGATCCCGGCCGGCATGTCCGCTCACCGGCTTGTGCCGCTGGACCTCACCGACGAGCGTGACGCGGTATTCGAGCAGCGCGGCCAGTGCCGCGTCCACCCGATCGATCGCTTCGCGACAACCCGGCAGCGATTGCGGATTGACCTGCCGCACCACTGGGGTCAGCGTCGTGACCGTTTCCATGACGGCATCGACGTCAGCTGCTTCGGCGTCCTCGCCGAGCCAGACGCCGTCGGCACCGGCCGCCACGACCGCGCCGGCCAGCCAGGGTGTCCCGCCCACGTCGACGAGAACCGGCCGACCGGACCGGTCTCGCACCTCATTGACCAGGGCCAGGTCGAGCGTCGTCCGGCCACCCGAGTACGTGCGGCTGCCGCCTTCGCAGAGCACGACGGCGTCGTTGCCCTCGGCGCGCACGTACTCGACCGACGACAGCCACTCGTCGATACTGCAATGCGCACCCCGGTGCAGCACGACCGGCAACCCGGTGCGCCCGACAGCAGCGAGCAAGCGGAAATCCTGCATCCACTCCGCGCCGACGACGACACCGTCGGCGTACCGCACCACAGCGGGCAGGTCGTCGGCGGAGAAGGGCTCGACCAGGAGGGGGGCGGCAGTCATGTCCCGCGTTCGGGCAAGCGCATCGGCGGCGCTCGGCCGGCCGTGGTGGCGGCGCAGGCTGACGTGGACGACGTCGGCTCCCCGCCGCGGCCCAGCGAGGACCGGCAGGCGGGTCCCGCCGAAGAGCTCGGTGCCGATCGGCACGGCACAGTGGCGGCTGGATGCCGACGGGTCTGCTGTTGTGGTCACTGGATGCTGCTCCTCGCTCTGGGGCCCGCACCCGGTGTCGCTGCCCGAGCCGGCCGTTTCATGACGAAAGGCAGAGGCGACGCCTCTGCCTTCGAGCCGACTCGGGTGGATGCTGCGTCAGGTCGCGCCGACGCCGGCCGCCCGGGCCGGCTCCCTAAACGCGAAATACGCTTGACGCACGGGCGCGACCCTACGGCTGGCTCGGGCTTTGCGTCCAGCGCGTCGAGACGCCCGTCTCGGATGTCGAGATCGATCCATTCCCGTTCCGCACCGGGGCGCGCTCTCCCGATTGTGACGATCGTCGTGATGTCTGAGACATGTGTCTACGGCAGCGGATTCATCACAACGATCTTCACGACGCGGCTAAGCGGTCGAGGGCGTGCTGCAATTCGGCCGGGTAGGGCGAGCTGAAGGACACCCGCTCCCCGGTGCTTGGCTGGTCGAAGCCGAGGCGAACGGCATGTAACCACTGCCGCTGCAGCCCCAGCCGCGCGGCCAAGACCGGGTCAGCACCATAGGTCAGGTCGCCCACGCACGGGTGGCGCAGCGCGCTCATGTGCACCCGGATCTGGTGGGTTCGCCCAGTCTCGAGGCGGATCTCGAGCAGGCTGGCCGCCGGGAACGCCTCCAACGTGTCGTACTGCGTGACGCTGGGTCGGCCGCCGGCCACCACGGCCCAGCGATGGTCTTGGGTCGGATGACGGTCGATCGGTGCATCGACGGTTCCCCGAGTCGGGTCCGGGTGGCCCTGCACCAGCGCGTGGTAGATCTTGTCGACAGTGCGGTCTCGAAACTGTCGCTTGAGCACGGTGTAGGCGGGCTCTGACTTGGCAACCACCATCAGACCGCTGGTGCCGACGTCGAGCCGGTGCACGATCCCCTGGCGTTCAGCCGCGCCGCTCGTCGACACCGCGAAACCGGCCGCAGCCAACCCGCCAACGACCGTCGGGCCGGACCACCCAGGGCTCGGGTGGGCCGCCACCCCGACCGGCTTGTCGACGACCACCACATCCCGATCGTCATGCACCACGGTCATACCCTCGACCGTCACTGGCACGACCTGCACCGGGCCGGGCGACGGCGGTAACTCGACGTCGAGCCAGGAGCCGGCCTGCACCCGGTCGGACTTCGCGACGGCCGCGCCGTCGATTAGTACACGCCCATCCTCGATCAGCGCGACGGCCCGGCTGCGGGAAAGCCCGAACAATCGGGCAAGCGCGGAATCCAAGCGCTCGCCTTGCAGTCCCTCCGGCACCGGCAAGCTCCGCCGGTTGGTCACCCGTTCTCCCGGCCGGGTCGAGCGTCGTCGTAGGTCACGCCGCGCAGGCTCAGCCACGCCATCAACACGGCGGAAGCCACGATCACCGAGTCGGCCAGGTTGAAGACCGGCCAGTTCGGCAGCTCCAGAAAGTCGACAACATGGCCGCGAAACGGCGCTGGCTCTCGTAACACCCGGTCGAGGAGGTTGCCGACGGCTCCGCCCAGCAGACCGCCGAACGCGACCGCCCACGGCAAACTGCTCACGCTCCTGCTCAGCCGGAGGATGACGATGATCACCGCCACGGCAATCGCCGTGAACAGCCCCGTCATCCCGGTGGCGAAACTGAAGGCGGCGCCGGGATTACGGACCAGGCGTAACTCGAGAATCCCGTCGATCACCTCTACCACGGTGCCGTCCTGTAACGAAGCTACGGCGACAACCTTGCTGATCTGGTCGAGGACGACCACGGTAGCGGCCACAGCGAGAAGGACGCCGACCCGGCGGCGTCCTCCCGTTGCCTGTATGGCAGCGTCGCCCGTCAGCGACGCTCCTCCAGTTGCTTGCATGTCATGCACAGTGTCGCACGCGGGAACGCCTGCAGCCGCGCCTTGCCGATGGGGTTGCCGCAACTCTCACACACGCCGTATGAGCCGTCGTCGATCCTGGCCAACGCCCGCTCGGTCTGACCGAGGATCTCGCGATGGCTCGCCGCGAGGGACATCTCGTGTTCCCGCTCGAACGTCTTCGAGCCGGTATCCGCCTGGTCCTCACCACCGGTATCAGTGCTGTCTCGCAGCAGGTCGGCGATGTCGGACTCTGCCTCGGAGATCTCACTGCGTAGACGCACGGCCTCTGTTTCGAGGAGAGTCCTGACCTCGGCGAGCTCGGCAGCAGTCCATGGCCGCTCGTCCGCGCGGACCACCAGTGCTTCTGGTGCGGCCTTCCGAGCTCGTGCCGTGGTCGCGGTGGGAGGCGCCTTCTTGGTCGCCGTGGAAGGCGCCTTCTTCGCTGGGGCCCGCTTCTCCGGGGCCTTCTTCGCTGGAACCCGCTTCACCGGTGCGGCCTTCTTCGCTGGGGCTCGCTTCGCCGGGGCAGCCTTCTTCGGTGCGGCCTTCTTCGGCGCGGCCTTCTTCGGCGCGGCCTTCTTCGGCGCGGTGGTGCTGGGGGTGGCCTTGGCCGGCGTCGCCTTCTTGGCCGGGACCTTCTTGGCCGCCGCCTTGGTTGCGGGTGTGACGTTCGCCGATGTCTTCTTCGGCGGGGTCGCCTTTTCGGCCGAGGCCGCCTGTTTTCCGGTCGTGTTCCCGGCTGCCTTGCCCGAAGAGGCTGGCGGGCTAGACCCAGATGCGCGCCCGCGGCCGCCAGTGACGGCGCGCGCCGCCGACGCTACGTCCGAGACTGCCCGGCGCACGCGCCCGGTGATGCCCTTGCCGCTGTCCACCATGACGCGGCCCCCTGCCTGGCTGATCACGTGATCGTCTGAGGTCTCGTGAGGATAGATCCCCGGCGAGCCAGGCAGCAATTGTCCCCACCGCAGGCCGGGGTAATCCGCAGGACCGCGCTGGACCCGCACCCGTAGACTGACCGGGCGAACAGGTGTCGATGGGGACGAGTAGTCCGACAGACGGCCACCAGCGACCCGGGGACGGTGTGAGCCCGGGGGCTCGAGTTGTGACGAAGATCACCCCGGAGCCGCCGGGAGAAAGGGCGCTTGCCCGAGTAGAACCGGCCGCGGCGAAATGAAGTGGGCCGTGCATCCAGGCGGCCAAGGAGGGTGGTACCGCGGGGCATGGCCGGTCAGACGACCGGCAATCCTCGTCCCTCCGTCGGAGGCCAGAAACGACGGAGGACCCTCGAGATTATGGACACGCCGCTGTACCGACCAGTGCCCAGTCAGGTCGATCTGCCCGCCATGGAGCGTGACATCCTCGCATTCTGGCGCGAACACGACACCTTCGCCCGGACACTCAAGCTCAGCGAGGGCCGGCCCCGCTGGATCTTCTACGAAGGCCCCCCGACGGCGAACGGCCTGCCCGGCACACATCACGTCGAGGCTCGGGTCTTCAAGGACGTCTTTCCGCGTTATCGGACGATGAAGGGTTACCACGTCCCGCGGAAAGCCGGTTGGGACTGTCACGGCCTGCCTGTGGAGATCGAGGTCGAGAAGGAACTCGGTTTTTCCGGGAAGCCCGACATCGAGGCGTTCGGTGTCGCCGAGTTCAACGCCCGCTGCAGGGCATCCGTCGAACGCCATGTGGACGCGTTCGAGGAAATGACAGAGCGGATGGGGTATTGGGTCGACACCAGCCAGGCCTACCGGACCATGGATTCCAGCTACGTCCAAAGTGTCTGGTGGTCGCTCAAGCTCGTGTACGACCGGGGTTTGCTCGTCGAGGACCATCGAGTCGCGCCGTACTGCCCTCGCTGTGGGACTGGACTGTCCGATCATGAGCTCGCGATGGGCTATGAGACCGTCGTCGACCCCTCGGTCTACGTACGCCTCCCACTCACGTCCGGGCCGCTGGCAGGTCGGGCCAGCCTGCTGGTGTGGACGACCACGCCGTGGACGCTCGTCGCCAACACAGCCACCGCAGTACACCCAATGGTCACCTATGGTGTGGCGACCGACGGCACCGAGACTCTGGTCGTGGCCGAGCCGCTGATCGAGTCGTCCCTGGGCCCCGGCTGGACGGTTGTCGACCGTTACACCGGTGCCGACATGGAGGGCTGGCGGTATCTGCCGCCGTTCGAGCTGGTCGAGATCCCCGATGCGCACTTCGTCGTCGTCGACGAGTACGTGACCACAGCGGATGGCACCGGGCTGGTCCACCAAGCGCCCGCTTTCGGTGCCGATGACCTGCGGGTTTGCCGCATGTACGGGCTGCCCATAGTCAACCCGATCCGCCCGGACGGTACGTTCGCCGACGACGTGCCTCTCATCGGCGGGCAGTTCTTCAAGCACGCCGACACGGCGCTGGTGAAGGACCTGGAAGTGCGGGGGCTCCTCCTCCGCCATACCGGCTATGAGCACGCCTACCCGCACTGCTGGCGCTGCCACACGCCGCTGCTCTACTACGCGCAGCCGTCGTGGTACGTCCGAACCACCGCGATCAAGGACGCGCTGCTGCGTGAGAACGAGCACACGACCTGGTATCCCGAGACGATCAAGTGGGGCCGCTACGGCGAGTGGCTGCGCAACAATGTCGACTGGGCACTGTCCCGCACCCGGTACTGGGGAACGCCGCTGCCGGTGTGGCGATGCGATACCGAACCCAATCATCTGGTCTGCGTGGGCTCCCTCGCCGAACTGTCCGAACTCGCCGGTCGGGATCTGTCCGACCTGGACCCACACCGCCCGTACGTCGATGAGGTGACCCTTCGCTGCCCGCACGGGGACGGGACGATGCGCCGGGAACCCTACGTCATCGACGCCTGGTACGACTCGGGATCGATGCCGTTCGCCCAATGGGGATACCCGCACGCAGCGGACAGTGCCGAGACGTTCCGGACCTCCTACCCGGCGCAGTACATCTGCGAGGGACTCGACCAGACGCGGGGTTGGTTCTACACCCTGATGGCGGTCGGCACGCTGGTCTTCGACCGTTCGTCGTACGAGAACGTCGTGTGCCTGGGCCTGATCCTCGCGGATGACGGCCGCCGGATGAGCAAGCATCTGGGCAACATCCTCGAGCCGCTGCCGCTGATGGACCGGCACGGCGCAGACGGCGTCCGGTGGTTCATGCTGGCGAGCGGATCGCCCTGGCTCCCCCGCCGGGTCGGCCATGCGTCGATCCAGGAAGGCGTGCGCAAGGTCCTGTTGACCTACTGGAACACCGTGTCTTTCCTGTCCCTCTACGGCAGGGCGAACAGCTGGTCGCCAGCTGACGGAGTACCCCCAGCCGGGGACCGGCCGGTGCTCGACCAATGGGCTCTTTCTGAGCTCAACCGGCTGGTCAAGGACGTCGACGCGGCGTTGGACCGGTTCGACACCCAGCGGGCAGGTGCTCAGCTGGCGGCGTTCGTCGACGACCTGTCCAACTGGTACGTCCGGCGGTCGCGGCGGCGGTTCTGGGACGGCGATCCTGCGGCGCTGGCGACCCTGCACGAATGCGTCGAGGTCCTCACCCGGCTGCTCGCGCCAATGGTGCCGTTCGTCGCCGAGCGGGTCTGGCAGGACATCGTCCGGCCGGTATTGCCGCATGCCCCCGAGTCGGTGCACATGGCAGCCTGGCCGGCACACGACGATTCTGCAATCGATGACGTGCTGAGCGCTGACGTCGCACTGGTCCGCCGGCTGGTCGAGCTGGGCCGTGCGGCCCGGGCGGCGTCGGGTGTGCGGATCCGTCAGCCGCTGGCCCGCGCCCTGGTCGGTGCGTCGGGATGGAGTTCGCTGCCGGCAGCGCTTCGGGCCGAGATCGCAGACGAGCTCAACGTCGGCGAGGTTTCAGCGCTGGCGGAGTCGGCACAGGAACTGGTCGACCTGACCGCGAAGGCGAACTTCCGCTCGCTGGGCCGGCGCTTCGGCAAGGACACGCCGCGCGTGGCAGCGGCGATCGGCGCTGCCGATGCCGGGGCCCTCGCCGCCGCTCTGCGCACGGACGGTCGGGCGTCGCTCGCCCTCGCCGACCTCGGCGATGTCGAAATCAGCGCCGATGACGTCTTGTTCACCGAGACCCCACGAGAGGGCTGGGCGGTTGCGCGCGAGGGTGAGACGGTCGCCCTCGACCTCACCGTGACTGACACACTGGTGCGCGCCGGGTTGGCGCGCGAAGTCGTCCGGTTGGTCCAAGAGGCCCGCAAGGCCCGCGGCTTCGACGTCACCGATCGCGTGGAGCTTGCCTGGCATGCCGACGGTGAGCTGGCTGTGGCACTCCGCGAGCATGCCGGCACCGTTGCCGCCGAAGTACTGGCGACATCCCTTCACGACGACCTCAGCGCTCTAGCCGGCGAGCCCGATCACACCGCCGCCGACTTGGGCCTGCGTTTCCGCCTGCGCCGGGCGAAGCAGCGCGCCTAGTGCTGTTCGTCGTCGAGCAGGCTGGCCACGGACCGCAGCGATCCGCCTGCTGAACTGGCGGCAGCCGTCGTCGCCATCGCCTCGGCCGGCGGGGCCTCGTTGACGATCGGAGCCGCCGCGGCTCCGTCAGGCGTTCCCGCAGTGGTTTCGAGTTTGCGGAGCTCGCTCTCCAGGTAGGCCTTGAGCCTGCTGCGGTATTCGCGTTCGAACGCCTTGAGGTTCTCGACCTGACTCTCCAGGTGCTCACGCTCGGCTTCCAGCCGGCCGACGACCTGCTCGTGCCGCTCCTGAGCCTCCCGGTCGAGCGTCTCGGCGCGGGAGCGGGCGTCCTGCTCGATCTGGGTGACCTTGGCCGAACTCTCCGCATCGACCGACTCGGCGCGCTGGCGTGCCTCGGCCAGCAGCTTGTCGGCCTCGACCTTGGCATCGGCGAGCAGTTCGTCAGCGGTCTTCTGAGCCAGCGCGAGAACCTTTGCAGCCGCCTCGATCGGAGGGCCACCCGGCGCAGGGGCGGGCGCAGCCGCGGGGGCAGGCGCCTGGGCGGGGGGTGGCGCCTCGGCGCGCTGCCGTGCGACCGGCGTCACAGCAGTGGCGACCAGGCCTCCGCCTCGCGTGACAGCGGCGAGCTTGTCACGAAGCTCGTCGTTCTCACGGTGCATCCGGGTCAGTTCGGCCTCGACCTCGTCCAGGAACTCGTCGACCTCCTGCATGTCGTAACCCTCACGGAGGCGGACGGTCGTGAACTCCTTGTTCTGGACGTCCTCGGGACTCAGCGGCATAGCTTCACCTCAGGGTTGAGCGCGGACAAGTGGTCACCGTACCCCGTCACCGGAAGGAGCCCACAACCGAAAGCGCAATCTGGACCAGGATGATGAGAATGATGAAGGCGAGGTCGAGCGCGATCGACCCCAATCGGAGGGGTGGAACGAACCGCCGGATCGCGTTCAGCGGCGGGTCTGTCACGGTGTAGACGGCCTCCAAGACCACCAGGAGGAGGCCCTTCGGCTGCCAGTCCCGGGCGAACACCTGGATCCAGTCGGCCACCAAGCGGGCAAGCATGGCGATGAAGAACAGCCACAACGCCACGTAAAGCACCTGGGCGACGACCGGAATCACAGGAGACGAACCTACCTGACCGGGCTGGGCAATCAATCCGATGGTCACCGATCCCATCTAGACTGGACCGGACTCGGGACGAAGCCCCGCAGGTAGGGGGTATGCGGGGGCGAAGCCCCCGCAGGTAGGTAGGGGGTATGCGGGGGCGAAGCCCCCGCAGGTGAGGGTCGATGAGCGAGCAGCCGGTCAAGGAGCAGCGCAAGACGCGCCAACGCGTCGCGGTCGACCACGTTCTCGATGAGGTCGACGACTTCATCAGCGCCCAGGAGCTCTACCAGGTCCTGCGCGACCGCGGTTCGCAGGTCGGTCTCGCCACGGTCTATCGCACGCTGCAGGCGCTGGCCGACGACGGCCGCGTCGACGTGTTGCGCTCGGATGCGGGGGAGGCCGTCTACCGCCGTTGCGCCGAACTCGATCACCATCATCACCTGGTGTGCCGATCATGTGGTGCCGCCGTGGAGATCGCCCGGCCGTCGTTCGAGGCGTGGGCAGACGAGGTTGCACGCACACATGGCTACGTCGACGTGACACACACGGTCGAGGTGTTCGGGCTCTGCCCGCGGTGCGCCGAGGGCTAGCTCTGGTTGAAAAACCCGCCGCTGGCGATCCGGGCCTTGTCTTCAGCGGTGACGGTCACGTCCGGCGGTGAGAGCAGGAACACCTTGGCGGTGACCCGCTCGATGTCACCGCGAAGACCGAAGATCAGACCTGCGGAGAAGTCGACCAGCCGTTTGGCATCAACGTCGTCCATTTCGGACAGGTTCATGATCACCGGCGTGCCATCCCGGAAGTGCTCACCCAAGGTTCGGGCCTCGTTGTACGTCCGCGGGTGCAGCGTGACGATCCGCGCGGAGTCCGCGCGCGAGGTAGCGGCTACGCTCATCGGCCGCCGGTCAGCCAGGGTGGCGACGGTCGCGGAGCGTTCCCGCGGCCGGCTATCGGACTCTGCAGCGGTCCCCCGCGCGGGCTCCGGCGCCGGCTCGGCGTTGTCTTCGCCGAAATCGTCGTACTGCTCGTCGACGTAGTCGTCATAGCGGTCCTGGTCCTCCACGAGGCCGAGGTAGACCGCAACCTTGCGCATCGCGCCGGCCATGCTCCACGTCCTCCGCACTGGTGGAACGTCCGTCCAGGGACCGACGGTCGCCGATCTCCTCGGTCAATGACCCTAGCCCGGGACGGGGCGCCGACCGAGGATTGCGCTGCCGACACGCAGGTGTGTCGCACCGGCGGCGATAGCGGGTTCCAGGTCCTCGCTCATCCCGGCGGAGATCCAGGTCGCTGCCGGATGCCGCTTCTGGACCGCTGTCGCTACCTGAGCGAGTCGACCGAACGCCGCCGTCGGGTCAGCGTCAGGGGGCGCGACCGCCATGACGCCCAGCATTCGCAGGTCGTCGGCTGAAGCGATGGCGGCCGCGAGACTCGCGACATCTGACGCGGCCGCGCCCCCTCGTCCGGGAGGCTGGTCACCGCTGAGCGACACCTGGACGAGGCAGCCGACCGGCCGCCCGTTGCGTGCGGCGGCCCGAGCCAAAGCATCGACCAGCCGGTGCCTGTCCACCGAGTGGACCACCGACGCGTATCGGGCCACCGAATTGGCCTTGTTCGTCTGCAGCTGACCCACGAAATGCCAGGTCAACCCGAGATCGGTGCACTCGGCCGCCTTGGCTGCGGCTTCTTGGTCGCGGTTTTCGCCGATATCTCTGACGCCCAGCTCGGCGAGCAGGCGGATGTCGCTCGCGGGAAACGTCTTGGTGACAACGACGACCGTGACGTCCGCCGGACTGCGACCCACGGCCGAACACGCTCGGCGGATGCGCTCATGGACCGCCGCCAGGCCCGCGGCAATCTCGGCCTTCCGGTTCACGGGATACTGCGCTCGGACAGCCAGGCCAGGCCGGCGAAACGCCCGGTGGTGTGGTCACGCCGGTAGGAATAGAGCGAGAGATCCTCGACGGTGCAACCGGCCAGCCTGCCGACGTCGACGCCGCGGCGGCGCAGCTGGGCGGTGACCCCTGCCGCGACGTCGAGAGCCGGTGTCCCTGCCCGGGTTGTCGACCACGCCGCCGGTTCGGCGTTCGCGACCGTCGCTCGCATCTGGTCGGGCACCTCGTAGCATCGCCCACACGCCGACGGACCGATCCGCGCGAGGATCGCGCTAGCACCGAGATCGCGCATGACATCGACCGCGGAGTCGACGACGTCCGCGAGCAAGCCCCTGCGACCTGCGTGTACGACCGCGACGACGCCGGCTCGCGGATCGGCGAACAGCACCGGCACGCAATCGGCTACCAGCACGGCCAGCGCGATGCCGGTGCTGCAGGTTACAAGCGCATCGACAGCTGGCGGCCTGCCCTGCCAAGGCTCGGCGACGATCGCGACATCGCCACTGTGGACCTGGTTCATGAAGACCAACCGCTCGGCCCGCAGGCCGAGCTGCGCGGCCACCCGCCGCCGGTTCTCCTCGACAGCGCTGGAGTGATCACCGACATGCTGCGCGAGGTTCAGCTCGGCATACGGCTCGAAGCTCACTCCGCCCATCCGATCGGTCAGGGCGAAGCGCGCACCGCCGAGGTCCTCGTCATACCGCAGCACACGTCGAGAATGCCGCAGCGCTATTTCAGGAAGTCGGGGACGTCCAGGTCGTCGTCGGACGCATGGACCATCCGGTGCGGCTCACGAACGGCGGCCGCGGCGTACGACGACAGCTCGGAGTCGTCAATGTGCGCCTCCGACTCGGCGCCATCGACCTCCGACGGGCCGCGGTCCTCGATAACGGCCGGTGCGGCGTCTTCATAAGAGCCGAGGGCGATGGAACGACGAAGAGACCCAAGTTCACGGCGTTTGGGGGTTCCTCCGTCGAAACCTGCCGCGATCACCGTCACCCGCACCTCGTCGCCCAGAGCGTCGTCGATGACCGCACCGAAGATGATGTTGGCCTCGTCGAACGCCGCAGCCGCGACCAGGTTTGCCGCCTCGTTGATCTCGAACAGGCCGAGGTCGGAGCCACCGGCGATGGAGAGCAGAACGCCGTGAGCGCCGTCGATGCTCGCCTCCAAGAGCGGGCTCGAGATGGCCATCTCGGCGGCTGCCACCGCACGGTCCTCGCCGCGGGCGGATCCGATGCCCATCAGCGCCGAGCCGGCATTGCTCATGATCGACTTGACGTCGGCGAAGTCGAGGTTGATCAGACCTGGCGTCGTGATGAGGTCGGTGATGCCCTGCACGCCGGACAGCAGCACCTGATCGGCGCTCTTGAACGCGTCGAGCACACTGACCTGACGGTCGCTGATCGACAGCAGCCGGTCGTTCGGGATCACGATCAGCGTGTCGACCTCTTCGCGCAGGCCCTCGATGCCGGCGTCGGCCTGCGCTGCTCGGCGCTTGCCCTCGAACATGAACGGCCGAGTGACCACGCCGATCGTCAGTGCGCCCAGCGAGCGGGCGATCCGAGCCACCACCGGCGCACCGCCGGTGCCCGTACCGCCGCCCTCGCCGGCGGTCACGAAGACCATGTCGGCCCCCTTGAGGACCTCCTCGATCTCCTCAGCGTGGTCCTCGGCGGCCTTGCGGCCGACGTCGGGGTTGGCCCCTGCGCCGAGGCCACGAGTGAGGTCACGGCCGACGTCGAGCTTGACGTCGGCGTCGCTCATCAGCAGCGCCTGCGCGTCGGTGTTGATCGCGATGAACTCGACGCCCTTGAGGCCCACCTCGATCATCCGGTTGACAGCGTTGACGCCGCCGCCGCCGATACCGACGACCTTGATCACCGCGAGGTAGTTCTGCGGAGCAGTCACGTCGCGTCGCCTCTCGCTCGTCCGTCCCCCTGCCGGTTCGGCAGAACCCTCACCCTCAAGTTGAGCTTGATAGTTATGTCAACCTGAGTGCTTGTGCTGAACGCTAAGGCTGGGTACGAAACCTGCCCGGCAGACACGCCGAAGCAGCAGTGATCGACATCTCCCCCATCCGCATCCTCGCTGAATATCTCCGGGTTTACCGGGCCCGATAGACCATCTAGGCACGGATCTAGCCAGCGAGGTGCGAGTGATCTGTCCACCACTGGATTGGCTCCGTCTGCGCCGGATTCGCGCCGAGGACGCTCGCGACCCGAGCAGTGAGCTCCGCCCGTCGACGGTAAGCGAGGCCCCAGCCGTAGCGGACCACCTCGAGACCAAGCCGGCGTAGGAACCATTCGCGCTCCTTTTCGGCCTGTACGACCTTCGCGGCCATCGGCCCGTCGTACTTCAGCGCTCCGTCTCCTTCCATCGCAACCCAGTGCCACGGGAACAGGTGGTCGAGCCGGTACATCGGATATCCCGGGCCGACCCACACGTTCGACAACGGGACGGGAAGATCACCCTCGATGCAGCCCAGCCGACCGAGAGTTTCCAACCCCGACTCGGCTCTGCCATCGCCATGCTCGGCAATCCAGGACGCCTCGGAGACTCCGGACCAGTGGCTCATCTGTCCGATGACGCCGTGGAGTTCGCTTCGACTCGTACCGGCCCGCATGACTGCATCCGCGACGATGAGCGCCGCGGGTCGCGCTGCCGTACGCGCCAGATCACACACCATCCACGCCGGACTGACGACCGGACAGCCAGCGTGGACGGCGTAGTGCTCGGCCGGGATACATGTTGCTCTGATCACCCCGAAACGGGTTCGCGACGACCCCCGCCGGGCCGGATACGCGCGGACGACCATCGGCAGGCGTGGCGGATGACCAATCGTGAAAAGTGAGCGGATGGCGACTGCCGACCAGCCAGTGGCTAGGGTCGATTGCCCGCACGCGCGGACGAACCCGCGAGTTCGGATCGCATGGGCGAGCCACGGGTCGCCGTTGAGTTGCTCGGTGGAGGCGTACACACGCTTGGCCAGGCGGGTCAACAGGTTCACACGAACCAGCCGCTGCAGTCGGTCGTCGCTGACTCCAACGCGGACAGCCTCGCGGGCCGTGAATACGCCCCCTCCCTCACGCAACAACGTGCTCAGAGCTGCTGGGATCTCGGTTCTTCGTGGCATGCACTGCACGGTCCGACGCCATCGCGGACCGGCGCAGCGCCATCACCTGTGTTGTGGACGGACCCGTCGTCCAAACTCCGCCTGTGGATGCTGCGGCGCGACCCCCGTGGCCAACCTCGCTGGCTAAATCCGCGCTAACACGCCCATTCCGGCCGCAAAACGCGGAGTTATTCAGCGAGGACGCAAATTGGGCTCGGGGGGCGGGGGTGCCGCGTTGGGGCTCGATCAGGGGATGATCGCCGGCCGGCTCGGTGCGGACACGTCGTAGGTGGTCGCGTCCTCGGCGAGCAGGGCGAGCAGGACCGCGGCCTTGTCGGCGCCGTCACCTGGACCGCCCCAGTTGACCGTCGCACCGGTGCTGAGCTTCAACCGGACGTCGGCCGGGCTGTGTGCCGACACCGTGCCGACCAGGTCGCGGACCTGACCAGGCAACCCGGTCAGCACGGCGATGCCCGCAGCGCGGGTTGCGGCTGCCTCGGTATCGGCTGGCGCCTCGATGACCGGCAGCCCGGGTGGCCGGTCGTCAGCGGGTCCGAACATGACCCCAGACGCGTCGACGAGCCACCACAACCCGTCGGTTCTGATCGCGGCCGCAGGCACGCGCGGGCTGACCGACAGGACGAGGGAGCGTGGCCACGACCGATGCACCGAAACGGAGGTGAGCTCGGGCAGCTCGCTCACCCGGGCGGCCACCGCGTCGGTATCGACCCGGATGAGCTGCTCGCCGATGGGTGCTTCGGCGGTAACTGACACGTGTTCAGCGAGCGGGCCGCCGGCACCCTCGACCCGTACCGTCTCGAGCCTGGTCACATCCGACCAACCCACCAGCCAGATCGCGGCGCCGAGCGCCGCGGCGGCAAGAACCGCGAGAAAGCCAAAAAGGACGCGGCGCAGCCGCCGTCGGCGCGACTGTGCCGTGAACCTGACCGACGGCGAAACCGGCCGACGCGAGGTGCTGACTCGCGATCCACTCATGTGTGCTGCCCGGCCGGCTCACGCTCTAACAGGTCGAGCACCTCCGGGCCGACGAGCGTCACGTCTCCAGCACCGAACGTGAACACGACATCTCCGGGCCGCAACCGAGCTGCCGCCACCTTTGGCACTGCTGACCACGACGGCTCGAACGTCACGAGCTCTGCGGGTAGGGGGACTGCAGCCGCGACGAGCGCGCCGGTGACGCCCGGCTCAGGATCTTCGCGAGCTGCATATACATCCATCACGATCACCTCGTCGGCTGCCCCGAGCGCCTTGCCGAACTCGGTCGCGAAGATCCGGGTCCGGCTGAACAGGTGCGGCTGAAAGATCGCGACCAGGCGACCATCGCCGGCAAGTGGGCGGGCGGCCGCGAGCACGGCCGATACCTCCGTCGGGTGGTGTGCGTAATCGTCGTAGACCCACACGCCGCCTGCGTATCCCTTGAGTTCGAAACGCCGCCGGGTGCCGCTGAACCCGGCCAGGCCCTCACGCAGCGGGGCGCTGCCGAAACCGAGTCCCAGGCCGGCCGTGAGGGCCGCTGCGGCGTTGAGCGCGTTGTGCCTGCCCGGCAACCGGAGCGCTACCCGACCCAGCCGCCGGCCGTAGGCAATGAGTTCGAAGGAAACCCCCGCTCCGGCGAGGACGATCTCGGCCACCCGGACGTCAGCGTCGGAGGACTCGCCATAGGTACGCACATCGATTCCGCGCGCACGGCATCTGTCGGCCAGCCTGCGCGCTCCGGGATCGTCGGCGCAGGTCACCAAGAAGCCGGTGACCTGGCCGGCGAAGGCCTCGATGGCCCGCACATACGCCTCCGCAGTGCGGTAGTTGTCAAGGTGGTCGGCTTCCACGTTGGTGATGATCGCGACCTCGGGGTCGTAAGCAAGGAAGGACCCGTCGCTCTCGTCGGCCTCGGCCACGAAGATCTCGCCCGAGCCGTTGTGAGCATTGGCGCCGGACTCGTTGAGGTTGCCGCCGATCGCGAACGACGGGTCGGCGCCGCAGTGCTGCAGCGCCACCGTGAGCATCGACGTCGTGGTGGTCTTTCCGTGCGTGCCGGTGACGGCGACCGCTCGCCGGCCAGCCATCACCGACGCCAGGGCCGCAGCCCGGGGCAGCACCGGCAGATGGCGCCGGTGCGCCTCGACGACTTCTGGGTTGTTCTCGCGGATGGCGGTCGACACGACGACGGTTTCGGCGTCCCCCAGCTGGGACGCGTCATGCCCGACGTACACCGCCGCCCCCAGGGCCCGCAAACCGGTCAGCACACCGGAGTCCTTCGCGTCACTGCCGGACACGGTCATGCCGCGCGCAAGCATGATCCGGGCGATGCCGCTCATCCCCGCGCCGCCGATCCCGATGAAGTGAACCCGGCCGAGCTCGTCGGCCGTGAGCACCCGGTCGGGGGGGACCACGATCACCACGAACCTCCCCGGACCTGTGAACCGGAAGCCGCACGCCGGATCATCCGCGCGAGCATTTCGTCCGCGTCGCGCCGGCCGAGCGTAGCGGCTGCGGCGCTCATCGCCGCAAGTCGTGTCCGATCCGCCACCAGAGCCACAGCGTGCCGGCTGATCCAGGTGCCGGTCAGGTCAGCGTCGTCGACGAGCACGCCTGCTCCGGCCCGCACCAGCGGCTCCGCGTTCAGCCGCTGTTCACCGTTGCCGTGTGGTAATGGCACGTAGACGGCAGGAAGGCCGACGGCGGCAAGTTCGGCACAGGTGATCGCGCCAGCTCTGCACACCACCAGGTCCGCAGCCGCATATGCGTCCTCGATCTGGTCCAGGTATGCCACGGCGACATATGGGACTTCTCCGCCGACCACGGGGCCGGGATCGTTGCCAGGACCGACGGCATGCAACACCTGGACGCCCGCACCGGTCACGGCATCCGCGGCCTCGGACATCGCTTGGTTGATCCGCCGCGCGCCCTGGCTGCCGCCGAACGCCAGAATCGTCGGGAGATCGGGACGCAGGCCGTACGACAGGCGCGCCGTCGGCCGCCGAGCGGCCCGGTCGAGCGTCGTCACCGCCTGCCGCAACGGAATGCCGATGTGCCGGGCGTGCGGCAGCCTGATCTGCGGCGAGGCGACCGCGACGTGCCGGGTCAATCGGGCGCCGATCCGGTTCGCCAGTCCTGGCCGGGCGTTGGCCTCGTGCACGACGATCGGGATTCGCAGGCGCCGGGCAGCCAGGTAGGCCGGCAGTGCGACATAGCCGCCGAAGCCGGCCATCACGTCGGCCATGAGGTCACCCAGGGCTGCCTGCGTCATGTCGACCGCGTGCACTAGCCGGCCGGGCACCCGAAACACATCGGCCGTTGGCCGCCGCGGCAACGGGACCGCTGGAATCAACCGCAGGTCGTAACCACGCGCCGGCACCAGCCGCCGCTCCAGCCCGCGTTCGGTACCGAGGGCGGTGATCTGAACGACGGGGTCGTCGCGGCGCAGAGCGTCAGCCGTCGCCAGTGCGGGCTCGACGTGTCCCGCGGTGCCCCCGCCGGCGAGCACCACGCGCACTAGGTGTTCACTCCTCCCCACTCGCGCCGGAGCGCGGCTGCACGCGGCTGCCCCGCCGCGCCGCCAACGCCGCCTGTGCCCCCGGCTGGTGTTTAGCAAACGCCACCAGCACACCCACTGCGACGAGCATGGGCATCAGCGCCGACCCGCCATAGGAGACCAGTGGCAGCGGGACGCCCACGATCGGCAGTACCGCCAGCACGCTACCCATGTTGAGCAATGCCTGGACGACGAGTCCGCCGGTGATTCCGGCGGTCGCCAGCCGGACGAACGGATCCCGGGTGTTCCACGCGATCCGGATACCGGCGTAGCCGAGGACCAGGAACAGCGCAATCACCATGAACGTTCCGGGGAGGCCGAGCTCCTCACCGATGATCGCGAAGATGAAGTCGGTGTGCGCCTCGGGCAACCCGCCCCACTTCTCGACGCTGCCGCCGAGCCCACGACCCCACCAGCCACCGTTGGAGAAGGCGTAGATCGAGTGGGCCGCCTGGAAGGTGCGGTCGTCGACATCAGCGAACGGGTCGAGAAACAACCTGACCCGGTCCAGGCGATGCTCGGCCGCCATGACGAAGTACACACCGACCATCCCGGCCGTGCCGACCGCCAGGCTGAACAACCAGCTCGGTACGCCGACCACCCACAGCAAGGTGAGGACGACACCCATCAACACGACGGCGGTACCCAGGTCACCCTGCCCGACGATCAACGCTACGACGATCAGAGCAACCGGGGTGAACGGCATGACCAGCTGCTTCCATTGCCGTAGCGATCCGCCGGCCCCGGCGAGCACGCGGGCGCCCCACAACACCAACCCGAGCTTGGCCAGCTCCGATGGCTGTATCCGGAAAGGCCCACCGAAGTCGATCCAGTTCCGGTTTCCTCTGACCTCTTCGCCGAGGCCGGGCACGTAGGTCAGCAGCAGTAGTGCTACGGACACGAGCAGGAGCGGCAGCCCCAGCCGTCGGATCGTCCGCGGCGAGACCCGGGAAACCACAAAGCCAACTGGCAAGGCAGCGAGCACCCACGCCACCTGCCGGGTCACGATGTAGTACGACGACCCGTGTTCGCGCAGTGAGTACACACTGGATGCCGAGAACACCATGATCAGTCCGAGTGTGAGCAGTAGTCCGGCCGAGCCGAGCACGAGGTAGTACGACGCGAGTGGCCGGCGCAGCAGCCGCGAGGTCGCCGACAGCCCCGCGGTCAGAGCGGACCGCGGCTGGTCCTCAACGCCGGTCGCCATGACGCCGCACGGCAGCGGCGAAGGCGTCTCCGCGGACCGCGTAGTTGCCGAACATGTCCATCGACGCGCACGCCGGCGCGAGCAGCACGGTGCTACCCGGCCGGGCGAGCGACGCAGCCTCGGCCACCACGCGGTCCATGACGCCATTGTCAGTTCCGACCACCTCCGCGACGGGGACGTCGGGCGCGTGTCGCGCCAATGCCTGCGCGATCAGCTCGCGGTCGGCGCCGATCAACACCACTGCGCGCAGACGTTGGTGGACGGCGGCCACCAACGAATCGAACTGCGCTCCCTTGGCGAGCCCGCCGGCCACCCAGACGACCTCCTCGTACGCCTGCAGCGACGCCTGCGCCGCGTGCGCGTTGGTCGCCTTGGAGTCGTCGACATAGGTGATCCCGTCGACGGTCCCGACCAGCGAAATACGGTGTGGATCCGGACGGAAGGCACGCAGCCCATCGCGAACAGCGACCGGCGGCACACCGATCGAGCGGGCCAGGGCTGCGGCTGCCAAGGCGTTCGTGACATTGTGCGGTGCCGCCGGACGAACATCCGCGACCGCAGCGAGCTCGGCCGCGGCCGTCTGCCGCTCCGCCACGAATGCGCGGTCGGCCAACACACCGTCGACAACGCCGAGCATGCCCACCTTCGGAATGCCCGAAGTGACACCAATCGCGCGAGCCCCCTCGGTCACCTCGGCGGCCCGGACCAGCCGCTCGGTCTCGGGATCCTCAACGTTGTAGACGCATGCCGTCTGGACGCCGCTGTAGATGCGTCCCTTGTCGGCCGCGTAGGCCGGGAACGATCCGTGCCAGTCCAGGTGATCGGGAGCAACATTGAGAACGGCTGCAGACCGTGCCGTCATGGACCGGATCCAGTGCAGCTGGTAGCTGGACAGCTCGAGTGCAATCGCGTCATACGGCTCGGGGTGCAGGACGGCCTCGATGACGGGGGTCCCGACATTACCCGCGGCGGTTGTACGCAATCCCGACGCGCGCAGCATCTCGGCCAGCATCCGGACGGTCGTGGTCTTGCCGTTCGTTCCGCTGACGGCCAGCCATGGAGCCGGCCGGTCGAGATCGCGCAGGCGCCAGGCAAGCTCCACCTCCCCCCAGACCGGCACGTCCGCGCTATCCGCCGCCTGCAGCAATGGCGCCGTGGGCCGCCAGCCCGGCGAGGTGACGACCAGGTCGGTGCCGCGCGGCAGGTCGACTGTCGCGGCTCCCAGCCATACCGTTACACCGAGAATTTCCAGCACACGTGCGCGCTCGTTCTCGGTAACTCCGTCCCGGTCGTCGACGACCGTGACATTCGCCCCCAGCCCGACCAGCGCGTCGGCGGCGGCGAACCCGGAGACGCCGATGCCGGCCACGACCACTGACAGTTGGAACCAGTCGCTGTCCCGGTTCGCGCGGTCGAGCCAGTCCGGCGTGCTCACGTGCCGACCACCCACTCGGCGTAGAACACGCCGAGTCCGAGCGCGACGAACATACCAGCGATGATCCAGAACCGGATGACGATCGTCACCTCGGCCCAGCCCTTGAGCTCGAAATGGTGTTGCAGCGGCGCCATCCGGAACAGCCGTTTTCCACCGGTGGCCTTGAACCAGCCGACCTGAAGGGCGACTGAGACGGTGATGAGGGCGAACAGGCCGCCGAGAACCAGCAGCAGCAACTCGGTGCGGCTGACGATTGCCAGCCCGGCCAGGGCGCCGCCCAGCGCTAGCGACCCGGTGTCCCCCATGAAGATCTTCGCTGGGGACGCGTTCCACCACAAGAACCCGAAACACGCCCCGACCAACGCCGCGGCCACGACGGCCAGGTCCAGCGGATCACGGATCTCGTAGCAACTCGGACCGGGGGCAAATTGGCAGCCTTGGTTGTACTGCCATACCCCGATCAGGGTGTAGGCACCGAACACCATCACGCAGGCACCTGTTGCCAGCCCGTCGAGCCCGTCGGTCAGGTTGACGCCGTTCGAAGCGCCGGTCACCATGATCAATGCCCAGGCGACGAACAGCACCGGGCCCAACACCAGTGGGGTGTCCCTCAGCACGGAGAGTGCTTCGGAAGCCGGTGTGTAGCCCTGCTCGTCGGGAAACCGCAGCGCACCGAGGGCGAACACGATGGCGACCGCGGCCTGCGCGCCGATCTTCGCGCCGGTGCGCAAGCCCAGGCTGCGCTGTTTGGAGATCTTGATGAAGTCGTCGAAGAAACCAACGGCGCCGAGCCCGACAACCAGGAGGAGCACCAGCAGACCGGATACCGACGGCGGCGACAGCCGAATCAGGTGAGCCATCGTATAGCCCGCAATGACCGCGATGATGATGACAGCGCCGCCCATCGTCGGTGTCCCGCGCTTGACGTGGTGGCTAGTCGGGCCGTCATCGCGAATGAGCTGTCCATAGTTGTGCTGGACCAGGAGCCGGATCGCCGCAGGGGTGGCGAGGATCGAGACGACGAGCGACACCACCGCCGCGGTCAGGACCGCGATCACGGCGCCACCTCCGCCACCAGCGCCTCGGCGAGCCGTTCCAGTCCAGCCGCTCGCGACGCCTTGACCAGCACGACGTCGCCAGGTCGAAGCTGCTCCCGCAGCAGGTCGAGCGCTGCCCCGATGTCGGGTACCCAAGCTGCCTCGTCCGCCCACGAGCCCTCGTGTGCCGCGCCGAGGTGAACGGCTCTGGCCGCAGGCCCGACGGCAACCAGCCGGTTGACATCCAGCCGGACGGCAAGCCGGCCCAGCGCGTCGTGGTCGGCCGCCGACGCATCGCCCAGTTCCCGCATCTCGCCGAGCACCGCCCAGGTGCGCCTCCCCCCAGCCATGGCCACCAGCGCCTTGAGTGCGGCCCGCATCGACTCCGGATTCGCGTTGTAGGCGTCGTTCACCACCGTGATGCCGTCGGGCCGTTCGGTGACCTCCATTCGCCAGCGAGAGATGGCCCGCGCCTTGCTGAGCTCGGCCGCCACCAGGTCCACCCGCAGGCCGAGCGCATGTGCGACGCCAGCGGCCGCCAACGCGTTGGCGACGTTGTGCTCGCCGACCACGGTGAGAGCGACCGCGGCGGTGCCGTCTGGTGCCACCAACGTGAAATGCGCGCGGCCGGCCGCATCGAGACCGACGTCCTGTGCCCGCAGATCCGCGTGCACCGACGCGCCGAACATGAGTACGCGCGCCTCGGTCTGCGTGGCCATCCGGCGGACGACAGGGTCGTCCCCGTTGAGCACGGCGGTCCCACCGACCGGCAGCGCCTCGACCAGCTCGGCCTTGGCTCGCGCGATGCTGTCCCGGTCGCCGAACTCCCCCAGGTGAGCGGAGCCCACATTGAGGACCACGCCGACGGTGGGTGGAGCAATGCGGCACAGCCGGGCAATGTGCCCCAGACCGCGAGCACCCATCTCGAGTATGAGGGTGCGCGTGCTGGTATCGGCTGCCAGCACGGTCAGCGGAACGCCGATGTCGGTGTTGTACGACCCCGGCGGTGCCACCAGGGGGCCCCGAGCCGCGAGCACCTGACTCAACAGGTCCTTGGTGCCGGTCTTGCCGGACGAGCCGGTGACAGCGACCACCGCTGCCTGGTCGAGCCGGTCCACCACCGACCGGCCCAGATCCCCGAGAGCAGTCACCGAGTCGGCGACGACGACCGCCGGCACGGCGACCGGACGTTCCGCCAACACGGCGGCCGCACCTGCTGCGGTTGCGGCGGCTGCAAAGTCATGTCCGTCCGCCCGCTCGCCTTTGACCGCGACGAACAGCCCGCCCGGAACCAGTTCGCGGGAATCCACGACCACGGCTCCGGAGATCACCGTCTCTGGATCGGCGCCCCCGTCGAGTCGGCCTCCGGTCAGCGCCGCCAGCTCGGCCAGCGAGACAGCGATCACCGGATCTCCTCGTCCCGGAGGCCGTCGACCCGCTCCAGTGCCGCTCGGAGCACCACTCTGTCGTCGAAGGGATGGACGACCCCGGCGATCTCCTGGCCCTGTTCGTGTCCCTTTCCCACGACGACGACGGTGTCGGCTCGGCTACGGGCAGCCTCGACTGCTCGCTCGATCGCGGCTCGACGACCGCCGACCTCCTCCACCTCACCGCCACCGGCCACGGTCTGCGCGCCCGCGTAAACGGCGGCCCGGATTGCCGCCGGGTCTTCCGAGCGCGGATTGTCGTCGGTGACGATCACCAGGTCGGCGTTGCGCGCCGACGCGGCACCCATAGCCGCTCGCTTGTGTGGGTCACGGTCGCCCCCTGCGCCGACGACCACGATCAGCCGTCCTCTGGTGGCTGGTCGCAGGGCGCGCAGGACCGTCTCGATCGCCTGTGGGGTGTGCGCGTAATCGACCAGCGCGAGCGGCTCGTCGGCACCGGTCGACTGCACCCGCTCCATCCGCCCCGGAACCCCTGAGCAGGTGCCAACACCGCGCACCGCGGCACCGGCGTCGACGCCCGCTTCCAGCAACATGACCACTGCGAGCGCTGCATTGGCCACGTTGAAGTCACCCGGCATCGGCGAATCCAGCGTGAAGCGCCGCTGGTCGAAGCGGTGTTCGAGGGTGGCCACGGAGGCACCGGTATCTCCGACTTCGTCCACCGTCACCCGCCAGTCGGCCTCGTGTCGGGAGGACACCGTCACGGCCGGGATCTCCGCCTGGGTGGCCAGCCGCCGCCCGTAGTCGTCGTCCACCGTGACGACCCCGCGGCGGGAACGCTGCGGGGTGAACAGGGCCGCCTTGGCCGCGAAGTACTCCTCGAGGTCGGCATGGAAGTCCAGGTGGTCCTGAGACAGGTTGGTGAAGCCGGCGACGTCGTAGACGATCCCGTCGACGCGGCCCAACACGAGCGCGTGGCTGGACACCTCCATCACGCACGCGGTCGCGCCTTTCTCGCGCATCACCGCGAGCAGCGCGTGCAGCTCCGTCGCCTCGGGTGTGGTCCGCACGCTCGCAAATCGCTCGTCACCCACCCGCGTCTCGATGGTTCCGATCAGTCCGGCGAGGTGTCCGGCCGCGCGCAATCCGGACTCCACGAGGTACGCAGTGGTCGTCTTGCCATCCGTCCCGGTGATCCCGAGCATGACCAGGTCGCGGGCCGGTTCGCCGTAGATGTAGGCCGCCACGCGGCCAAGCTGCGCCCGGGGGTCGTCCACCCGGATAACCGGCCGGCCGTGCCCCGCGACTGCTCCCGTCGAGTCGGTCAGCACGGCGACCGCCCCGGCTGCAATGGCCTGGTCGGTAAACGCAGCACCATGCACGTTCCTCCCCGGGAGCGCCGCGTACAGGTCGCCGGGCCGGACCTGTCGGGAGTCGTGGGTGACGCCGGTGACGACGACCTCAGCATTGTTTGAGTGGTCCAGGCCAAGCAGCTGCGCTACACCGTGCAGAGGTCGCGGCGGCACGCGCTGCGGGCGCAGGGAGGGACGGTCCGGCATCGGTGGCAGAGGCTACCGCTCGGCCGTGTGATGCCGAGCAGGTCAGTCGGCGTAGAGGGGGATCTCCGGTGTTTCGGTGCCAGTTGGCGCGACGCCCATATGGGCGAGGGTGAAGCCCATCACGTCGGCGAACACCGGCCCGGCCAGGGCGCCACCGGAGTTGCCGTTGCGAGGGTTCAGCACCGAGACGACCACGGCGTATCGAGGGTCGTCGGCGGGGGCGAAACCCATAAAGGAGGCGTTGTAGCCCTGATAACAGCCGCAGGACGGGTTGACCCGCTGCGCAGTACCGGTCTTCCCGGCTACCCGGTATCCATCGACGCTCGCGCGGTGTCCGGTGCCGTCCTCGCCCATGACGGCCTCCATCATCGCCGTGACCGCCGACGCCGTCTTCGTGCTCACCACCCGCACCGGCGTACCGGTGGCAGTGGCCGTCTCCACGCCGTCCGCATCGATCGTGGCGTCCACCAGCCGGGCCGGGAGCCGGATGCCTCCGTTGGCGATGGTGGCGTACGCAGCAGCCATCTGCACAGTGCTCACCGAGACGCCCTGCCCGAAGGCGATCGTGTCCCGGGTCAGGTCGGCCCAATCCTTCGGGAGCCGGCCGGCGCTTTCCCCCGGCAGGCCGAGGCCGGGCCGGGCACCGAGCCCGAACGCCGCGAGATGGTCCCGGAACGCCTCCTTGTCGATCCGTTCGGCGGCAAGTAGCGTCCCGACGTTGCTGGACTTTGCCAGCACGCCGGCGAGCGTCATCTGCTCCTCCCCGTGGCCGTAGTAGTCGTTGATCACTTCTCCGCTGCGCTGCACGTGATCGGGCACCGACAACACGGTGCTCGGATCGGCCTTGCCCTCCTCGATGACGGCGGCCATCGTGAGCGGCTTGAACACCGAGCCCGGCTCATACGCCTCTTCGACGGCCCGGTTGCCTCGGTTGTCTTCGTCGGCGCCGCCCGGATCGTTCGGATCCACAGCCGGTGCGGTCGCCATCGCGACGATCTCGAATGTGCGCGTGTCGATCACCACCAGATTGCCGGCGTCCGCCTTCGCAGCGGCTACCTGTCGAGCGAGCGCCTGCTCCGCGTACCACTGGACGTCACGATCGAGCGTGAGACGCACGCCCTCACCCGGGACCGGGGCTCGCCGGCTGCCATTGCCAAGGGGAATGCAGTGCCCGCCGGCACTCAGCTGGCAGGCCCGCTCGCCGTCCTCGCCAGCGAGCACCGAGTCCATGGACAGTTCCACACCGGCCAGGCCGTGCCCTTCGGCGCCGACGAACCCGACGATGTTTCCTGCCACGGCGCCCGCGGGGTATTCGCGCCGCGAAGCAACTTCGGCATAGGTACCCTGGAGGTCAAGTTCGTCGATCGCCCGCCAGGTCTGCGGCGACAACCACTTGGCGACATACTTGAACCGCTTCTCACCGGTAAGGGCTCGCTGAATGGACTGAGCGTCGGCATCGAGCAGGCTGTCGAGCTGAAGTGCGTACGCCGCCGGATTGGTGACGAGGGTCTGGTCGGTCGTCAGGTGGAACGCCTCGGTCGATTGCGCCAGTGGCTCTCCGTCCCGGTCCAGGATCGGCCCCCGCAGCGCCGGCAGAGCGACCGGCCGGAGCCGGTCGTGCCCGGCCACTGCAACGTACGTGGAGGCATCGAGACCCTGCAGCTGGACCAACCGGCCGGCGAACAGCGAGAGCAGGACGCAGATCAGCACCAGCGCAACGTGCAGCCGACGGCGGGGATCCGCCAGCCGCACCATACGGGGCGGCCGCTTGGGACGACGCGGAGCCGGCGTGGGTCTGGGGACCGGCCGCCGAACGGGCTGCCGGGCCCGGGCACGCGATGGCGGTCCGTCAGCGGGCGCCGCTCGCCGCTGATTACCGGACCGCGTCGTCGTTCTCTCCCGGCGCTGAACCTCCACAGCCGACGAGCGGCCGGTGGATCCGGTGCCACGCCGACGCCCGTCGCCGCTCGCTGACCTGGTGCGTTCGGACGAGGCGGCCTTCGGCCGCGGTGGGCTGGCCCTGGGCCGTCCACGTTCGCTTGTCATCCGGTGTCCGCCCGGTCGAGACGGAGGAAGACCAGGTTCTCACCCGGCACCATGCCGAGCTGTCTCGCCCGGCGGGCCAGCGCGCCTGGTTCTGATCGATTCGCCACGTCTTCGACGAGTTCGGACTGCCGGTCGCGCAGCCAGGCCGTCTGCTGCTCCAGCTCAGTGAGGTCGAACGATCCCTGCTGAAGAGCCGTGTTGAGCACAAGCAGTCCGACCAGTCCGGCCGCGAGCAGCAACATAACGAGGACGACGAACGGCGCGCGGCGGGGACGGGCCACCCGGCCCGGCACTACTCGCAGCCGCGACCGTGAATCAAGCCGTCCGGGCAGCACCGTCCGGGCAACAGAGCCGAGTGCGGCAGCCGGGCTCATGCCGCGCTCCGGATCCGTTCGGCCGCGCGCAGCCGGGCTGATGCTGCTCGCCGGTTCACGGCTACCTCCGCGGCCCGTGGCTTCTCCGCGCCCCGGGTCAGCAGGCGCAGCTGGGGACGATGCTCGGGCAGCTCCACGGGCAAGCCGGGTGGCGCGGTACTCGTCGCGCGAGCACCGAAGGCTCTCTTGACCAGCCGGTCCTCGAGGGAGTGGTAGGACAAGACGACGATTCGGCCACCGACATCGAGTGCGTCGACCGCGGCTGGCAGCGCCCGACCCAGGATCGCCAGCTCCGCGTTGACTTCGATGCGAAGTGCCTGGAACGTGCGCTTGGCCGGGTGCCCTCCAGACCGTCTTGCCGGCGCTGGGACGACCTGGCGCAGCAACTCGACGAGCCTGGCACTGGTCGTAAACGGGGTCCGCTGCCGCTCCCGCACCACTGCTGCAGCGATTTGCCGCGCGAACTTCTCCTCGCCGTACTCGCGCAGCACTCTGGCCAGGTCAGGGGCGGCATACGTGTTGAGGACGTCGGCGGCCGTCATTCCGGAGGCGGGGTCCATTCGCATGTCCAGTGGCGCGTCGTGGGCATACGCGAAACCGCGAGCAGGCTGATCGAGCTGCAGCGACGACACACCGAGGTCGAAGACGACGCCCTGGACTTTGGCGAGAGCAAGCTCGGCAAGTACCGAAGGCAGTTGGTCATAGACCGCGTGCACCACCTCGACCCGGGCGTCGAACACCGCAAGCCGCTCGCGAGCTCGCTCGAGAGCCTCTGGGTCACGGTCCAGCCCGATCAGCCGGGCCTGAGGGCACCGCTGTAACAGCGCTTCGGCGTGTCCGCCCAGGCCCAGCGTCGCGTCGACGACTACGGCGCCCGGAAATTCCAGCGCGGGGACGAGCAGATCCACGACTCGCTCGAGCAGGACCGGTACGTGCGCAGACGCGATCAAGACTCTGCCCGCCCGCGCCGGCAGCACCCGGCTCGCGTCGTTGCTACGGTGCGGTGCACTGTTCTCGACCCCCCGATACGGCTGATCTCTCGGTCGCTGGCCGGTCCGTCCGTACGGCCAGGTCCCCGCCCGCTCGTCTGCGACCTCGTCCCTGGCGCCGGGGAAGGGGCGTCAGGAACGGCGAGCGGGCCGGAGGCCTCGCCGTGCGGGGCTGGGTCGTCGGCGTTGCTAGAAGATGCCGGGCAGCACCTCCTCGGAGACGTCGGCGAACAGCGGCTCCTTCTCCGCCTGGTATGCCTCCCAGGCGGGGGCGGCCCAGATCTCGACTCGCGTCATCGCCCCGACGACCGTGCAGTCGCGATCGAGGCCGGCATAGGTGCGCAACCCGCCGGGAATTGTGACCCTGCCCTGGCGGTCCGGAACCTCGTCGGTGGCACCGGCGGCGAGCATCCGAGCGAAATCCCGCGCCCCGCGATGGGTGATCGGTGCTGCTCGCAACTGCTCGGTGAAGCGCACGAATTCCGCACGGGGCCACGCGTACAGGCAGCGCTCCTGTCCCCGCGTGATCACAACCCCCTCCGCCAGTTCATCCCGAAACCTCGCCGGCAGAAACAGCCGGCCCTTGTCGTCCAGGCGAGGGGTGTGCGTGCCCAGGAACACGGCCGCCACCTCCCACCGCCTGAGCTGCTTCCTCCACCGTGCGCCACTGTACCCCACAATGCTCCACAACCACACCACGGCCTGCCCGGATTGTCGGCCAGGCGCGCCACTGGCAATCGCGCTGCCTCGCCGCGAGGCGTCCGAACACCGCAACCGCCCGTCCAGGTGCGCGCGTCTAGACGTACCGTTGGACGGGTCGGGGGGACCGACGATCCGCTCTGGTTGGGTCCGACGCGCCCGGGCATCAGGGCCAATGGTGCGGAGGGCGCCACGCCGCAGGAGGAACGAGTGACTCAGCGTCCGACCACGCAGGACGGAGACCGTCGGCAATTCGAGCCGGCTTTGGCCGAACTCGCCGACACCGCCGGCCGGATCCAGAAGGCGATCGAGACCGTCATCGAGGGCAAGCCCGATGTGATCCGGCTGGCGATCACCGTCCTGCTGGCGGAGGGCCATCTGCTGATCGAGGACGTGCCCGGCGTCGGGAAGACGATGCTCGCCAAGTCACTCGCCAGGTCGATCAACTGCTCGGTCCAGCGGATCCAGTTCACCCCGGACCTGATGCCGAGCGACGTCATCGGGGTGTCGGTATTCAACCAGGAGACCCGTGACTTCGAATTCAAACCCGGCGGGATCTTTGCCAACATCGTGGTCGGCGATGAGATCAACCGTGCCTCACCGAAGACCCAGTCGGCGATGCTCGAGTGCATGGAGGAACGTCAGGTCACGGTCGACGGCACGACGTACGAGCTCGACGCGCCGTTCATGGTGATCGCCACCCAGAACCCGGTCGAGATGGAAGGCACCTATCCGCTGCCCGAGGCGCAACGCGACAGGTTCATGGCGCAGCTCGCGATCGGTTACCCGGGCGAAGCCGACGAGATCGACATGATCGAGACCCATGGCGGTGCCGGAGCGCTCGATCAGCTCGACGCGGTCACCGACGCGGCACACGTTGCCAAGCTGGTCGACATCGTCCGCGGGATCTACGTCTCTCCAGCAGTCAAGAAGTACTGCGTGAGCCTGGCCAACGCCACCCGCCGGTCGGGCGAGCTTCGGCTCGGCGCCTCGCCGCGAGCGACCCTGCACCTGGTCCGCGCCGCCAAGGCGTGGGCGGCCCTGCACGACCGTGAATACGTACTCCCGGACGACATCCAACAGCTCGTGGGCACCGTATTTTCGCATCGGCTGCTACCGACCGCCGAATCCCAGATCGGGCGCCGCGACGCCGCAAACATCGTCGCCGACATCGTCACCCGGGTGCCACAGCCTGACGCCGACGGGACGGGGGCGCGGTAGGAGGTGCGCACGGCGCTGTCCGGACTTACCCGCCGCGGCCGGCTGTTCCTGGCCATCGGATTCGCCGCGTCGATCATCGCCGTCGGCATAGGCCAGCGTGACCTGTTGCGAGTCGGAATCCTGCTCCTGGCACTGCCGGCTGTCAGCCTGCTCGTCGCGATGCGCAGCCGCGTGCGCCTCGCCGCCGCTCGGGTCGTGGAGCCGCCGCGCACGCCGGTCGGAACACCGGCACGGGTGCGGCTCATCCTGCAGAACATGGCGCGTATCCCCACGGGCGTTCTCCTGGTCGAGGACACGGTGCCGTTCGCCCTCGGGAGCAGACCGCGATTCGTCCTTGACCATGTGTGGTCGCGGTTTCGTCGCGAGGTCAGCTACGACATTCGCGCCGATCTGCGGGGACGTTATCCAGTCGGTCCGCTGACGGTGCGCCTCACCGACCCGTTCGGGCTGGTCGAACTTCGTCGGGCCTTCAGCGAAACCGCCACTGTGATCATCACGCCGAAGGTCGTCCGGCTGCCAACCGTCCGACTGCTGGGCGAGTGGAGCGGCAGCGGCGAAAGCCGGCCCCGATCGGTCGCGAGTGCAGGCGAGGAGGACGCCACCGTCCGGGCCTATCGCGACGGCGACGACATGCGCCGCGTTCATTGGCGGGCGACTGCCCACCACGGGGAGCTGATGGTGCGCCGGGAGGAACAGCCTTGGCAGAGCCGCGCGACCCTGTTGCTCGACACCCGGACCGTCGCTCATGCCGGACACGACCCGGACTCGTCTCTCGAGTACGCGGTGTCCGCCGCCGCGTCCATCGGTATCCACCTCGCCGATCGTGGCTACGCTGTGCGGCTGGTCACTGATGAGGGGGGTGCGGTCAGCGGCTCGTGGCACGATTCCGGCAGCGGCCCGGCAGGCGCCGAGGTTCCTCTGCTCGACGCGCTCGCCGTCGTTCAATCCTCCCGCGATGCCTCCGTCGGCCGGTGGTCTGATCTGCTCAGCGGAGGTGGGGCTGCTAGCGGTCTGCTGGTGGCCGTGCTCGGACGGCTGCATCCGCAGGAGGCGTCGCTGGTGGGCCGGCTGCGCCATGGGGCCACCGGAGCGATGGCGATCCTGCTGGATGTCACCTCGTGGACGTCTGTGGCCCCCCACGTCCAGGCCGCAGAGGAACAGCGCCTGGCGGAGACTGCGCAGGTGCTGCGCCGCGCTGGATGGGGCGTGGTTACCGCCAGGAGAGGCGACAATCTGGCGGCCCTGTGGGAGCGCCTCGGCGTGGTTCGCTCCGCCCGCCGCATTTCCACGACGACCGTTGGTGGGGCCGGGCAGTTCGGAGGTACGGCGTGACCGGCCGTACCCGGCTAACCGTCGTCGGCGCCCTGGCGTCCGGACTGGCGGTGCTCTCGCTCGCATCGTTGACCGAAGACCATGCCTGGGTCGTACCGGCCGCGTTGGCCATCGCCTTGGTCGCGAGCTTGGGTCTCGGCCTGCGCCGGCTCGGCGTTCCCGTCCCGTTGGTGGTGCTCGGCCAGCTCATCGGCTTGGTGTTATGGCTCGGCGTGCTGGTGGCAGGTGACGTCGCGTGGTTCGGGGTGGTGCCGACCATCTCGTGGGCCCGACGGATGTTCATCGTGTTCACCGACGGCATCGGAGCCGTGTTGCAATACGCCGCACCAGTCCCCGTCACGAGGGGCATCCTGTTGCTTCTGGTCGGAGGGGCCGGGCTGGTTGCACTGCTGGTCGACTTCTTTGCAGTAGGCCTGCGGCGGGTGCCGTTCGCCGGCCTTGCGCTGGGAGCCGTTTACGCGGTCTCGGCGTCGGTCGCTCCCGGTGGGTTGGCGTGGTACTGGTTCGTGCTGCCCGCCGTTGGTTTTCTGGCGGTGCTGGTCGCCGAGGGCCGGACCCGGATCGTCCGGTGGGGCCGCTCGGCCGGGCCGTCAGCCACCCATACCGGGATACCTGAGACGGACTCGCTGGCCCGGAACGGCCGGCGGGTCGGGGCAGTGGCGGTCGCCGCGGCCGTCGCCGTGCCTGCCCTGGTGCCGGGCTTGACCGAGGGGGTGTTCGGCCGCGGTGGGGACTCCGGCGAAGGCGGCGGGCGCACTATTCGCACCGACAATCCCATTGTCGACCTGCGGGGAGACCTCACCCAGCCGGAGAACGCGCCGGTCCTTCGCTACGAGACGACAGCGCCGGTTCCCGAGTACATCCGCCGGGCCACTCTCGATGTGTTCGACGGCGAGGAGTGGCGGATCTCCGACCGCAAGGTTCCCGACTCGCAACGGGTAAGCGATGGCATGCCGCCACCTCCGGGGCTGGATCCCCCAGATCAAGGGATCCTGCGGGAGTACCGGTTCGACGTGGGAACGAATTACGACTCCAGGTGGCTGCCGCTGCCGTATCCGGCGCAGGAGATCGACATCGACGGCGACTGGCGTTACGACGTGTCCAGTCTCGACGTCGTCTCACCGGAACGGGACGCCCAGGATGCCGACTACATCGTCTCGAGCCTGGAGATCGATTACGACCCAGCCGCTCTGATCGCCGCGGCTGCCCCGCCCGAGGAGCTCGCGGAGCTGCGCGAGCTTCCCGATGACATCCCGGCCGAGGTCGTGGACCTGGCTCGGCGGGTGACCGCCGACGCAACCACCGCCTTCGAACGCGCAGCGGTGCTCCAGTCGTTCTTCCGGTCCGAAGGCGGTTTCGTCTACGACCTCGAGACCGAGCCCGGTAATTCATCCTCAGCCCTGGTCAACTTCTTGCAGAACCGCCGTGGGTACTGCGAGCAGTTCGCCGCCAGCATGGCGGTCTTGGCCCGGGCCGTCGGGATTCCTGCCCGGGTTGCCGTGGGCTTCACCCCAGGAACCCCCGAGGGGGACGGCAGCTGGCTGGTGGGGACGCACGACGCGCACGCTTGGCCCGAGCTCTATTTCCACGGCACTGGATGGGTCCGCTTCGAACCGACACCGGCGAGCCGGACGGGAAGCGTCCCGCCGTGGACCGTCGCACCGCCCGTCGGGGAGGACGCACCTGCTGCGCCGTCCCTCCCACCAGGACAGGAGCAACCGCAGGCCCCTCCTCGCGGCCTCGATGACACCGGAGCCGGTGCGGCCGGCGGTGCCAGCGCGGGCGCGTCGCAGGTGATCGCCGTGCTGCTGGCCGTTGCCGGCGGCTGTCTGGTGCTGGCGGTGCCGGTTGTCATTGCGCGGATCCGACGGGCATGGCGCTGGCGCCGGGTCGGCGCTGACCGGGTGGGTGCGGCTGAGGCCGCCTGGTCAGACCTCCGCGACACCGCACGCGACGCCGGGTTCGACTGGGACCCAGCGGCGACCCCGCGACAGACCGGAACCGCGCTGGCGACGAAGGCGAAGCTCGACATCGACTCGAATGATCTGCTCGGCCATGTCGTCACGACGACCGAGCGTGCTCGCTATTCGACCAGCCCGGACGATCCCGAGGGCTTGAAGGCGGACTCGGCCATGCTGCGCAGAACCGTCCTGCGCTCACGGCCGGTGCTGCAGCGGGTCGGTGCGCTGATCTGGCCTGCGGCCACCCGCGATGCCATGGTGACGACGGCGAACCGGGTCGCGGACGGTCTGGACTGGATCGACGCGGCCGGAGCGCAGATGCGGGAGCGGGCCAGCCAGCTGAGGGGACGGCGGCGCTGACCCGACCTAGCGGCCGGGACCGCCTTCGCGGCGGCGGCGCCAGCGTTCCTCCATACGCTCCATGAATCCGCGACGGCGTGCTGCCGCGGTCCGGGTCGGTTTGGTGTGGCTGGCCTGCGGCTTCTCCCCGGCGGCGGCGTCGAACGTGCCGATCTCGCCGACTGCAGGAACACGCCGCCATGAGGTGACGGCGTACCACGCGGAGACCAGCATGATGACGAAGCCCGCGACACCGACGGGGATCATCCTGCTGATGGCACCGGTCATGAGCACGGCGATCCCGACCAGGAATACGAACGCGGCGGCGACGGCCCGCCGACGGTAGCGACGGCGCAGGTCGGCGCCGCGCATGGTCGTAGCGAACTTCGGATCCTCGGCGTACAGCGCGCGCTCCATTTGCTCGAGCAGACGCTGCTCATGGTCGGAGAGAGGCACCGGTCCCTCCTGTGAATGCCGTCGCGTGACTGCCATCAGCATAGGCGGGCGGGTTGACCGACGAAAGCCAGCCTGTGTACCCAACGCCGTCCGAAATTGGTTGGTTCCACGCCGCCTACCGCACCGGTCCGAATCAAACCGAGAGCGGTTGGCCCGGCTCGGGCGTGGCGAGTACATGCAGCTGCCCGGCGATGGCTCGGAACGTTGGATGGCCCGCGGCCATCGCCTCCAGGTCAAGCAGGTCGCGCGAGCTGGTCGGGTCGTCGGCCAGCGCACCCGGCACGAGGTCGACGAAGACCCGAACCCCATGGACCTGAAGTACCCGCATACCAGCGGCCTCGAACAAATCACGCAGGCCCGGCTCGTCGAACCGCCGCGGCAACGGATCGCCGGTTCCCCACCGGCCCGTCGAATCGGTCAGCGCGTGGCGGGCGTCGGCCAGATGACCCGCCAGTGCGCGAGCTAGGACGGCTGCAAAACGCTGGGCGACGAGCACGCTGGCGAACCCGCCAGCGCGAAGAACGGCGACGACGCCCCGCAGCGCATCCGCTGGATCATCGACGACCTCCAGTACGCCATGGCAGAGCACAACGTCGGCGGACTCGGGTCCGAGGAACACTGCCAGGTCCGCGGCGTCGCCCTGAACGGCATTGACCCGGCCACGCAGGCCGGCCTCGGCGGCGCGCCGCTCGAGCGCGGCCAGCGCGTCGGGGCTGGGATCGACGACCGTGACCCGGTGTCCCTGCGCGGTCAGCGGGACGGCAAAGCCGCCGGTGCCTCCGCCCGCGTCGACGACGTCGAGGCGGTCGCGCCCTGTTTGCGCCATCCGTTCGGTCAGTGCGCTGGACAGCACCTTCCATACGACGGCGGTCCGCACCTCTCGTCGCATCCGCTCAGCCACGGACAGACTCCACGCCGGCAGCCCGGAAAGCCGGGATCGCCCGATCGATCATGTCGTTGCTCGCGGTCAGCGAGATACGGAAGTGGCCCGGCACCTCGCAGATCGTGCCGGGCAACACCAGGACTTTCTGATCAGCTAGCCGCTGACAAAACGCGACGTCATCGGGGTCAGGTGAACGCACCCAGAGATAAAACGTGCCCTCGGGGACCCGTAGTTGATAGCCAGCCGCTGCAAGCTCGTTCGCCAGCCGGTTTCTCTTCGCCTCGAGCCCGGGCAGGTCGATCGAGAGCCGTTCCAGGTCGTCAATCGCGTATTGCAGCACGGCGTTCGGGAACAGCCATCCCGCGGCCATTTGGGACAGCTCGATTGACTCCCGTAATGGCTGGCGATTCGGAATCGACGGTGACAACGCCAGCCACCCGATCCGCTCGCCGGGCGTGAGCAGGACCTTGCCGTAGCTGTAGGAGATCAGCGTGTGCGGATAGAACTCGCTCGGACTGTGGAATTCGGCATCGCTAAACACCAGTCGTGCATATGGCTCATCGGAGATCAGCCAGATCGTTCTCCCCCACCGGTCGGACGCGTTGGTGAGCAGCTCTGACAGAGCTGCCAAGGTTTCGGGTGGATAAATGCGCCCGGTGGGGTTGTGCGGGGTGTTGACGACGACGGCCCTGGTCCTAGGCCCAATGACCGACCGGATCGCGTCGAGGTCGAGATCGTTGTCGTCGGGCCGGACGCGCACCTTGACCGGCACGGCGTCAGCAGAAAGCAGCATGGCTTCGTAGAGGAACCACGGCGGCAGCGAGAACACCACCTCGTCGCCAGGGTCGAGGAACGCCCGGAACGCCGTCTCGAGCGCCCCGAACGCACCGGGAGTCAGCGCGATGTCCTCCGGTTCGAAGGGCAGCCCGCGCCACTCACGAAGGGCCTTGGCCACCACCTCCCGGGCCGTCGGCTCAGACCATTTATAGGCGAACCAGTCCTTGTCTTGTGGCTCGGCATGCCGCCGGATGGCGTCGACGAATCCTGGTAGCGGCATTTCCTGCGGGTTGCCGAGAACGAAGTCGCACACGCCCGGCTGCCGGCGCAACGCGTCCCTGATCTCGAGGTAGCTGCGCAGCGGCGCCAGCGAGTGTTCAATCGCGGCCACGCGCGCCGCCGGCTTTGGGGCGTCGGGCACGTGTCCTCCTTGTCGTCGACGCGTCGGCCGTCGTCAGCGTACGCCGGACGGATCCACCCGCGGGCCGCGCTTCGCTAGGCATGACGGGCGCCGCCGTCCGCGGCCAGCCGCCGCCCCAGTTCGGTCAGAGTCTCGCGCCAGATCCGCTCCGGCACCGGCGGCAGGATGTCGTCCCAGACCATGGCGAATCCGCCGACGGTCTGCGGAAGTCGGGCCGGTCTAGCCATGAACCACACGTGGAAATGCGCACTTCCGTCGCCCCATCGGCACGCGTGGACCCGGCCGATCTCGCCGAGGCTGGTGATCGCGCGTTCGATACGTTGCATGAGCGGGCCGAGCTCGGTCAGCAAGTCCATCGGCAGATCACCGAGGTCGTGGTGGGCACGCGGATGGAGGATCACCACTACCGGGAGTCCCGACGGCTCGGCCAATGGCGCGACCAGCCAGTTCTGGTCGCTCCAGACAGCATCGGAGGTCCCCTGCCGGCAGCGCCAGCACTCCGCCGGGTCCTCGCCGTTGCGCTGACGCTCAGTCGTGGTCGGCGGTACGAGCGGCCTTGTCCGCAGGTCGCCGTCGAACGGGAACGTGTCCCACTCGGCCACTGGCGGCATCGGCAGCCGGCCCTCGGCGTCGGCAGCTTGAATCGCCCGCGGGTAGATCACTTCCGGACTCTCGACCATGCGACCGCACCCTAGACTCGCCAATCGCTGTGCGTGACTCGACGGCTCGACGGTTGTCCCGGCTGCACGTCCTGCTCTACCGGCTCACCGGTGGAGTAGTGGGGCGACGGTTGGTCGGAAACGACATGCTGCTGCTCACCACTCGCGGATCCGCGACCGGAAAGCCGCACACGGTTCCGCTGCTCTACCTCCGCGATGGCCGCACCTTGGTGGTAATAGCGTCGTGGGGAGGCCGGCCCGACAACCCGGACTGGTACCGCAACCTGTCCCATGATCCGCGAGCCACCGTCCAGGTCCGGACGAAACGCTGGGCAGTCTGGGCCCGCACTGCAAGCGTGGGCGAGCGTGCTCTGTGGTGGCCTCGAATCGTGGCGGCTTACCCGGGTTACCGGGCGTATCAGGCACGCACCGATCGGGTCATCCCGGTGGTCCTTCTGGAGCCGGCCTCCTCGTGACGGCCGGTCTCGTCATCCATGATCCACGGAAAAAACTGGGGCCTATAGCACTCATTGCTGTCCGTGGATCACGGACTTGCTCAGCTGCAGCCGCTGGTCGACCCACAGCCCTCGCAGACGTAGCAGCTGCCTGCCGGGCGCATCTTGGTGCCACAGGTGACACACAGCGGCGCGTCGGTCGTCGTGCCTTGCAGCAACTCAAGCAGCTCCGTCGACGTGTGCGCCTGCGCCGGTACTGGCTTGGCGGTCGCCTCGATCACGTCGTCCTGGCCGTCGGCCTCGGCGGCCGGAGTCTCCGCTGGCGGGCTCTCCACCGGCGCCGACTGACGCAGCGCCTCGACGTCGACGTCCTCCTCGATCGGCGCGTACTCACCGGTCTCGAGCTGCCGCGCTCTTTCCGCCGCGGTGTACACGCCATAGGCAGACCGCGAATCGAACGGCAGGTAGTCCAGCGCCAACCGTCGGAAGATGTAGTCGACCACGCTCTGGGCCATCCGCACGTCCGGGTCGTCGGTCATGCCCGACGGCTCGAACCGCATGTTGGTGAACTTCTGCACATAGGTCTCCAGCGGCACGCCGTACTGCAGCGCGATGGAGATCGCGATGGAGAAGGCGTCCATCACCCCGGCCAGCGTCGAGCCCTGCTTGCCGAGCTTGAGGAACACCTCCCCCAGCCCGTCGTCGGGGTAGGAACCGGCGGTCATGTACCCCTCGGCGCCGCCCACCGTGAATGACGTCGTGCGACTCGGGCGCGACTTGGGCAGCCGCCGCCGGGTCGGCCGGTACTCGACGACGACCTCTCGTTCAGACTCGGCCTGAGCTGTCGCCGTCGACCGCTTCGACACCGACAGCGGCTGGCCTACCTTGCAGTTGTCGCGGTAGATCGCCAGCGCCTTGAGGCCGAGCTTCCAGCCCTCGAAGTAGATCTGCTCGATCTCCTCGACTGTAGCCGATTCGGGCATATTGACCGTTTTGCTAATTGCGCCGGAAAGGAACGGTTGCACAGCTGCCATCATGTTGACGTGCCCCATCGGGCTGATCGCTCGAGCGCCCATGGCGCAGTCGAAGACTTCGTAGTGTTCCTGGCGCAGGCCCGGTGCGTCGATGACATTGCCGTGCTCGGCGATGTGCTCGACGATCGCCTCGATCTGCTCCTCCTGGTATCCGAGCCGGCGCAGCGCGCGGGGCACAGTCTGGTTGACGATCTGCATCGAGCCGCCGCCGACCAGCTTCTTGAACTTGACCAGCGCCAGGTCCGGCTCGATGCCGGTCGTGTCGCAATCGAGAGCCAAGCCGATGGTGCCAGTCGGCGCGAGAAGGCTGGCCTGCGCATTTCTCCAGCCATTTCTCTCACCAACAGCGAGGCACTCCTGCCACACCTCGGTCGCCAATAGGTGGATCGGCTGGTCAAGGTCGTGCAGCGTCCTCAAGTTGCCGTTTGCCGCCGTGTGCTTGCGCATGACCCGCTTGTGTGCGGCCTCGTTGCGGGCGTACCCGAGGTACGGCCCTACCACGCCGGCGAGCTCCGCCGACCGCGTGTAAGCCGCTCCGGTCATCAGCGAGGTAATCGCCGCGGCTAGCGACCGCCCGCCCTCGGAGTCGTAGCCGTGTCCGGTAGCCATCAACAGTGCACCAAGGTTGGCGTAGCCGATGCCCAGCTGCCGGTATGCACGGGTTGTATCAGTGATGGCCTGGGTCGGGAAGTCGGCAAACGAGATCGAGATGTCCATCGCCGTAATGATCAGTTCAACGCAACGGCGGAACAGATCGGCGTCGAATGTGTCGTCGTCGCGGAGGAACTTCATCAGGTTTAGACTGGCCAAATTGCACGACGAATTGTCGAGTGAGAGGTATTCGGAACAATTTCTAACCACAATTCCATTCGCCACGTAGGAATGATTCCGCGGCTCGGAAAGATTGTATGTCAGCTTGACTCCCTCGTCGATCCTATCGACCAGACGAGTGGTGACATCACCCTCGTATAGATTGCGAGTGACAAGGATTTCCGACAGGATCCCCGCCTTGCGAGAGAGCCGGAAGTTGACGTGTGCGGCGAACCCCTCGACGTTGCCGCTTGAGATGCGCAGCTGGTAGGACGTACTTCGGGCGTATGTGACGACGGTGCCGTCAGGCTGCGTGTGCTTGTAGCCGTCCTTGCGGGCGTTGTTGGTCTTGTAGATGCGGCTGCCGATGCCAAGAGTCGAGAGCAGTCGTTGAGTTCCTCGCAGCAGTTCGATGGACGTCGACCCGAGCGACACATAACTGCCGCTCTTCTTGTTGAGGACGGCGGTCCCATCGGCGTCGAAGAGTCCCTGCAGGAACGCCGCAACGAATTGTGGCGGCGCCTGATAGATCGACGCCGGAACACGTTTGTCGGACGACCTCGCTCGCGTGACGCCGAGGCCCTCGAGGAAGCGGCGGAACGCTCCTCGGGTTAGCCGAAGCTGAGCAGTGCCATTGAACTGCTCGCTGACCTTTAGCCCACGACCGCCATTGATAGCCTCGATAAGGTTCTGGTGCAGCGGCATGATCTCGACACGGTCCTCGGCCGAGCCATATACGGTGGAGACCGTTGAGGAGGTCGACCCGTCGCCTATCAGCCAGCCGAGGTAATGCGCGAGTTCGACCGACCAGGTGGTTGGCAGGTTCATCTCGTCGTGCCGTTCGCCGAACGCGTGCGCATCGACCAGCGCTGCCACCGGCAGCTCGTCGTCGGCGTTTACGGCCGGAGTGGGGACATCGAGGGCGAGGATTCGGTCTTCGGCCGTGAGATTCTCCGCCTCAACATAGCCGCGGTTCTCGGTCCAGATCCGGTGACCGGGTGTGCAAGTGAGCTCCATGCCGTTGGCAAAGCGAAGCCGGACGACTTGGTTGAAGCCCGTGATCATGTACGCCTCGGGCGTCGTGAGCACGACACGGGTTGCGCGCTCATCGACACTCGTCGCATCGTGGGTCCAGACCTGGAGCTCCTCGCCGAGGTTCGCGCGGCCGATGAGCTCATCGAACCGGATCAGGCCCTTGTCGGTGTGGACCAGCGTGTCGCCGGTGAAGCATGGGTTGGACGCGGTGATCCGGCCGGTTTCTGGGTTGGTATGCCAATCGTTGATCGTGCTGTCGTATTGAATGCCCGGGTCCGCGCATCCCCAGGCGGCCTGCGCCATCTTGCGGAACAGACCCTTCGCCTCTACGTTCTCGACCACCTCACCGGTCAGCCGGGCGCGCAGGCCGAACGGGTCGCCGTTCTGGACCGCTTGCATGAACTCGTCGGAGACCCGCACCGAGTTGTTGGCGTTCTGGTACTGCACGGACACGATGTCTTTGCCGCCGAGGTCCATGTCGAACCCGGCGTCGCGCAGTGCGCGGATCTTGTCCTCCTCGCGCGCCTTGGTCTCGATGAACTCCTCGACGTCGGGGTGGTCGACGTCGAGCACCACCATCTTGGCCGCGCGCCGGGTCGCCCCGCCGGACTTGATGGTCCCGGCGCTCGCGTCCGCGCCGCGCATGAAGCTGACCGGACCGGATGCCGTCCCCCCCGAGGACAGCAGCTCCTTGCTGGACCGAATCCGGGACAAATTGATCCCCGAGCCGGAACCGCCCTTGAAGATCAACCCCTCTTCCCGGTACCAGTTCAGGATCGAGGCCATCGAATCGTCGACCGCGAGGATGAAGCACGCCGAGACTTGCTGCGGAGACGGGGTGCCGACGTTGAACCACACCGGGGAGTTAAAGGAGAAGACCTGGTGCACGAGCATCCAGACGAGCTCGTGCTCGAATACCTCGGCGTCGTCGGTGGTGGCGAAGTAGCCGTATTCCTCCCCCGCCCGCCGATAGGTCTTGACCACTCGGTCGACCAGCTGCCGCAGGCTCCACTCGCGGGAGTCGGTACCGACTGCGCCGCGGAAGTACTTGGTCGTGACGATGGTGGAGGCGTTGATCGACCAGAAGTCGGGGAACTCGACGCCGCGCTGTTCGAAGACGGTTGCACCGGTCTTCCAGTTCTGCTGGAGGACATCGCGCCGCTCCCAGCTCACCTGGTCGTACGGGTGGACGCCCGGAGTGGTGAAGATCCGCCCGATCGTCAGCCCAGCGGCCTTCGGCCTGCCCCGACGGTTCTCGTCGGCGCTCTGGCTCTGGCCGCTCACCGTTTCGGTCATTCCCCACTCCTTGTCGGTGTCCCCCGCTCGGGCCCGGTCCCGAGTCGGTCGTCGTTGGCTGTCAGCGTTCCTTCGCTGGCGCACTCGGTCAGCCACGGATCCTCGGCTGCGGCTCCGGGACCGTCTCGCCCCGCTCCGCCCGCAACATGGAGATCTCGGTTTCAAAGTCGGCCAGCGAGTCGAAGTCGCGGTACACGCTGGCAAAGCGCAGGTACGCGACCTCGTCCAACTCGCGCAACGGTCCGAGGATCGCCAAGCCGACCTCGTTGCTGGGCACCTCGGCAGCGCCGGCGGCCCGGATACGGTCTTCTACCTGCTGGGCCAGCCTGGCCAGTGCATCTTCGCCGACGCCACGGCCCTGACACGCCTTTCGGACCCCCGCGATCACCTTGTCTCGGCTGAACGGCTCGGTGACTCCGGACCGCTTGACCACCGCGAGGGTGACCTGCTCCACCGTCGTGAATCGACGATCACACTCCGGGCACTGACGCCGGCGCCGGATTGCCGTCCCGTCGTCGGCCGTCCGACTGTCGACGACCCGGCTGTCGGGGTTACGGCAGAACGGACAGTGCACGACGACCCCTCCCTCCACGAGCAAGCGGCCCGCTCCCCGTGGAGAACCTGTGGATCTCCTGGGGAGAACATGTGGGCCGTGGACCACAAGTTGTGGATGACTTACACCAGTGTAACTACTATATATAGGGGTACAGTACGTCCGTGCTGTCTTCCGCGCAACCCATTCGGGCCGGCTGTTTCGCCGCGTTCATTGCCGCAGGTCATGATGCTTTGCGCCGGGCTGGCTCGGCGTGTCGCGGCTAGCCGGGCGCGGGGACCACGAGCACATCGCCGGGGTGGATGTCGGCGCCGGAGCCCAAGCCATTGAGCTCGACGATGGTGTCGACGATCGTCCGCGGGTCGGCGGCGGCATCGACCTCGCGGGCCAGCGCCCAGAGCGTGTCTCCTTGATCGACGACCACCGTCGTCGTCACCTTCGGAGGCTCGGCCTGCCCACTGTCAGATCCAACGATCGGGACGGCAGCGATCAGGCCCAGCACCACCCAGACCAGCCCGACGACCACCCGCCCCCGAGGGGTAAGGCCCGAGCCTTGAAGATCGGGCGGGTACGAACGATCGCACGGGACCGGCCTGGCGGTGGCGGCGCGATGGCCCGAGACGCCGGGCCGGCGCAGACTCGGCTGGGACTGCGCCCGGCGGACCACCCGCACCGATCCCGGGGCCGGCCGATTCGCCGGTGCCATGAGTGGCAGCATTGTCAGGGTCATCATCTCGCCTCCCGTGGTCGTACAATCGTTCGATCGAACGCACGTACGAGTTGTACACCCCGGGTCTGACAAAGTCGAGACACGTTCGAACAGGTGTTTGATCGTGTCGGTCGACAGGTCTACCGTCAGAGATGACAGGCTCGCCGGAACCGGCGACCACCATTGAATTGGGAGTCATCCAAGGCCAAAAGGAGGCCGGCGTGGGTAGGCAGCGCGCAGACGACTCGGGGGCAGGAGGGACCATTCACTCCTTCCCCGACATGTCGCAGGATCCGGAAGGACTCACCACTCGGCAGCGCCGCGTGCTCGAGGTCATTCGCGACGCGCTCGAGCGTCGCGGCTATCCGCCGACCATGCGCGAGATCGGTAAGGCGGCCGGCCTGGCCAGCCCGTCGAGCGTGTCGCACCAGCTGCACGCGCTGGAAGCCAAGGGCTTCATCCGTCGCGACCCGAATCTGCCGCGCGCGCTCGAGGTGCTGGCTCCTGGTGACCATCCGGCGACGGGCGTCGACGAGACCGGCCGCGACGACCAGCGGCCCGCACCGTCCTACGTGCCGGTTGTCGGCCGCATCGCCGCCGGGGGGCCAGTGCTCGCCGAACAGGCCATCGAGGATGTGTTCCCGCTCCCCCGCCAGCTCGTCGGTGAAGGCACGCTGTTCATGTTGCGCGTCACCGGCGACTCGATGATCGACGTCGCCATCTGCGATGGCGACTGGGTCGTCGTCAGACAGCAACCGGTCGCCGAGAACGGTGAGATCGTCGCGGCCATGATCGAAGGTGAGGCGACGGTCAAGACCTACAAGCAGCGTGACGGCCACGTGTGGCTGATGCCGCAGAACCCGGTGTACGACCCCATCGACGGTGACGAGGCGACGATTCTCGGCCGCGTCGTCGCGGTGATGCGCAGGGTCTAGGTCCTCCCGGGCGCCGAACCGGTTAATGGCTGGGGCAGCGGGTAATGGCGCTCACAAGGAGGTAAGCGTCGTGCCCAGAGCGAGCATCAAGGACGAGAAGACCTATCGGAAGCTACGCCGCAAGGGTGAGAGCAAGGAGAAAGCCGCCCGTATCAGCAACGCGGTAGCGGCCGAGGGGAGGTCGACGGTCGGTCGGCGTGGCGGCAAGGGTGGTAGTTACGACGACTGGTCGAAGGCAGACCTGGAGAAGAAGGCCAGGGACGTCGGGATCAAAGGCCGCTCATCGATGAACAAGGGCGAGTTGATCAAGGCGCTGCGGAACCACTGAGCGCCGCTTGGGCGGCAGCCAGCCGCTGTAGTGCCCCGACCGCCACCGCTCGGTCCGTCGTGAACCACATCGGGGGCAGCGACGTCCGCAGGAACGCGCCGTACCGGGCCCGCACCAACCGCGGATCGAGGACAGCGACGACCCCCCGATCGCTGGCGCGGCGAATCAGCCGGCCAGTGCCTTGAGCCAACAGCAGCGCTGCATGAGTCGCGGCCACGGTCATGAAGCCATTGCCGCCGGCGCGCTCGACGGCCTGCTGCCGGGCCGAGTGCAGCGGGTCGTCCGGCCGCGGAAACGGAAGCCGGTCGATGACGACCAGCTGGCAGCTGCCACCCGGAACGTCGATGCCTTGCCACAGTGACAAGGTTCCGAACAGCGAAGTCCGCGGCTCCTCGGCAAACCGCCGCACCAGCGCGGCCACGACATCGTCGCCCTGGCACAGCAGTGGAAGCGCGGGAACGCGCGTCCTCAGTTCGTCAGCAGCTTCCTCGGCTGCGCGCCGTGACGAGAACAGGCCGAGTGTTCGGCCGTCGGCGGCGGCCATGAGCTCGGCCAGCACGTCGAGTGCTTCAGGACGAAGCCCGTCACGGCCCGGTGGCGGCAGATCCTGCGCGACGTACAGGATCGCCTGCTTGCCGTAGTCGAACGGCGATCCCACGTCCAGGCTGCGATGGGCCGGCGCATCATCACCGACCAGGCCGACAGACCGAGCAACGGCGTCGAAAGAGCCGCCGAGTTGCATCGTGGCCGAGGTGGCCACGACCGTCGACGACGAGAACAGCCCGTCACGCAGCAACGCCGCAACCGACAATGGCGCGACCCGGAGCAGCCGCGGCCACCGATCTCCTTCCTCGGCCCAGACGACGTCGCCCTCATCGTGCGCTGTTATCCGGGCGGCGGTCTCGAAGATCTCGTCCACCATCGCGGTGGCCGCGCGGCGGCCGGCCTCGACGTCTGGCTCGCGGTCGGCGGCGGAGCCCGCCGCGAACGCCGATTGAACCTTCCGGGCCGCGTCCCGGACGCTCGCGACCGCATCCGACAGGGCGGCGGGCAGTTCGTCGAACCGGCTGGGCTCCACGTCGGCGAGCGCGCGCCGCAAGGTTTCGCCGCGTTCGTCGAGCTCGTCCGCCGGCTCCGGGTCGACGAATGACCGGGCCCGCTTGGCGGCCCGTTCGACCAAGCCGGGCGACAACTCGGCCGTCGCGATGTTCGTCACGCGGGCGGCGAGCTCGTGGCCCTCGTCAACTACGACGACGTCGTGCTCCGGCAGCACCGGCACATCGCCCAGGGCATCGATCGCGAGCAGCGCATGGTTGGTCACTATGACATCGACGTCGGCGGCTCGTGCCTTGGCCCGCTCGGCAAAGCACTCGGCGCCGTACGGGCATTTCGCCGCACCCAGGCATTCGCGCGCACTCACCGAGATCTGTGCCCAGGCGCGGTCGCCGACCCCTGGTTCGAGCCGGTCCCGGTCACCAGTCGCTGCGGCCGATGCCTGCTCCTCGGCCCACTCCCGGGCTCGCACCACGTCGGCACCGACCGCCGTGGAAGACAACGCGGCAATCGACACCAGCTCGCCTTGGTCGTTGGGCACGCCCTCTCGCACCCTGTGCAGGCAGGCGTAGTTGGCCCGGCCCTTCAGCGTCGCCCAGCGCGGTGAGCGCCCGAGTGCCGGCCCGATCGCCCGTGCCAGCAGCGGCAGGTCTCGATCGACGAGCTGCGCCTGCAACGCCAGGGTTGCAGTTGCGACGACGGCCGGCTTGTCGGCCGCGTGGGCATAGAGCAATGCCGGCACGAGGTAGGCGAGCGACTTGCCGGTCCCGGTTCCCGCCTGGACGAGCAGATGCTCACCGCTGTTCAAGGCAGCCGCAACGGCTTCAGCCATCTGCACCTGACCGACCCGCTCGCTGCCGCCGAGAGCGTCGACGGCAATGGCGAGCAGTGCGCGAACACGGCCGGGGTCGACGGCGCCGGACGCGGCGTTCACCCGGTCACGCTATCGGTCCCGCACTCGGCGAACAGATGGGCTCGTGATGAGATCGGGGCCGTGAAGACGACCTATGACGCTGTGCCGTTGATCCCCCGAGACGTCCTCTTCGGCAATCCCGAACGCATCGCTCCCGCGTTGTCCCCTGATGGCACGCTGCTAGGCCTTGTCGCTCCCGACGAGGGCGTCCTCAACGTCTGGGTGGGTCCGGCCGATGAGCCGTCGGCAGCCAAACCGGTCACTCACGACCGCGGCCGCGGGATCCGCACATTCGCGTTCTGCCACGACGATCGGACGCTGGTGTACCTACAGGACACCGATGGCAACGAGGACTGGCGCCTGTACCGGCTCGACCTCGGCTCCGGCGACGCGTGGCTGGTCACGCCCGCGGAGGGTGCCCAGGCGACCGTTCTCGCGCACAACCGGTGGAATCCCACGACGATGCTAGTCGGGCTGAACGCGGACAACCCCATGCTGCACGACGTCTATCGCCTCGACCTCGAGACCGGAGCATTCGACAGGGTCGAGACCAATCGTGGATACGCGGCTTGGCTGATTGACTCCGACCTCGCCGTTCGGGGCGGTGTCTCCATGACGCCCGACGGCGGCGCGGTGATCCATCTCCGGGACAGGTCGACCGGCCTCGACGCGCCGTGGCTCGAGATCCCTGCCGACGACCTCCTGACGACCGGCGTGTACGGCTTCAACCGCGACGGTTCCGTGCTGTTCCTACTTTCGAGTGTCGGCGCCAACGCGGCCCGGCTGCTGCGCGTCGACCTGGACGCCGGCGCCGAGATGGTGCTCGCTGAGAATCCGGAGAACGACGTCGCGTACGTGCTGTCCGACCCCGAAACCCTGGAACCGCAGTCCGTGATCTTTCTCGCCGAGCGCGAGAGCTGGGTCCACCTTGATCCGGCACTCGGCGCCGAAGTCGATGCACTCCGGATGCAGTTGCCGGGCGAGATCGGCATTTCCCGGTCCGAGCGAACCGACCGGCGCTGGCTGGTGTCCGATACGCCTTCTGACGGGCCGGTCCGCTACTACGTGTACGACCGAGACGACGGGTCGTTGATCTACCTCTTCGCGCACAAGCGCGCACTCGTGGATTACGACCTCGCGGTGATGGAGCCATTCTCATATCGAGCTCGCGATGGCCTGGTCATTCATGGGTACGTGACGTACCCGCGTGGTGTCGAACGGGAGAGCTTGCCGGCCGTCGTCAACGTTCACGGCGGTCCCTGGACTCGAGACCTGTGGGGCTACGACCCGGAAGCGCAATGGCTCGCGAACCGCGGCTATGCGTGTGTCCAGGTCAACTATCGGGGCTCGACCGGGTACGGGAAGGCGTTCGCCAACGCCGGTGACCGGGAGTGGGGGCGCGCCATGCACACCGACCTGCTCGACGCCGTAGCCCACCTGGCTGCAGAGGGCTCTATCGATGCGGACCGGGTGGGCATCTATGGCGGGTCGTACGGCGGATACGCCGCCCTGGTCGGAGCCGCGTTCACTCCGGAGGCGTTTCGGTGCGCGGTGGACATGGTGGGACCGTCCAGCCTCATCACGCTGATCGAGTCGGTGCCGGAGTACTGGAAACCGATGATCGCGTTGTTCCACACCAAGGTCGGTAACCCCGACACGGAGCACGATTTCCTCTGGGAGCGCTCGCCGTTGTCCCGCGTCGACGACATCGCGATACCGTTGCTCATCGCCCAAGGCAAGAACGATCCCCGGGTCACGGTTGTCGAAGCTGAACAAATCGTCGCCGCGCTGGTCGAGAAGGGGACCGACCACGAGTACCTGCTGTTCGAGGATGAGGGCCACGGCTTGGCCAAGCCCGAGAATCGCGAACGGTTCTATGCCGCCGTCGAACGGTTTCTAGCCCAGCACCTCGGCGGGCGCCAGCAGGCGTGAACGCCAACGTGTCCGCCGCCCGCGCCGTGAAGCTGGCGTGGTCAGGTGGCTACGGCGTGGCGACGCAGATGCCGCTGGACGAGCAGCGTGGATGTGCCGGCGATCACCATGCCACACAAGTTGATCGCGAGTTGAAGGGCCGAGCCCAGCGCCATCTGTGGTTCGCCAAGGGCGAGCGCCACCGCCGTGCTGCCGGCGGCGGGCACAGTCGTAACGGAGATCAGTACACCGATGAGTGCCCCAGACTTCGCGGCCGTCAACGACAAGATGCCGACGATTCCGGCGAGAAACGCCACGACGAAGGAGAACGCGTCTGGCCGGGAGATGAAGCTGGTCAGCGGGTGTTCGATGTCCAGCATGGCCGCCTCGACCAGGCCGACGGCGCGCGCCAGCAGCGTTGTGAGCACCGTAACGGCGATCGCCACGGGAAAGCCGATGACCAGCGCCCGCAGTGAGCGCAGGGCGAGTGCTCGCTCGCCCAGGGCGAGCGCGACGCACAGCCCTGCGATAGGCCCGAATTCCGGACCGACGACCATGGCGCCGACGATCAGGATCGGCTGATCGAGCAGTACGCCGACGCCGGCGATCAGGGTCGCAATCGAGAGGAAGACCAGGAACGTGACCGAGAGCGTCGACTCTTCACTCGTGCGCTCTTCCACCTGGGTCCACACCACGGCGTCGACGCCCTCTCCCGGCGCGTCCGCCTCGGCCTGCCGGGCGACCTGGGACAGCGCAGTGTCGATCCCCTCGATCGCGATCGATCCGTCCCGGTCCAGGCCGAGATCGGTGAGCCGGTTCACCAACAGATCTGCGGCTTCTCGGGCAACGTCGCAGAGGATGACATCACCGGCGGGCTCCCGTGCGGCGCCATCGAGCACGATGAGGTTCGTGACGCCAGCGGTTTCCGCCAGCACGGAGCAGACCGCTTCGGTCCGGTCAGCAGGCGAGATCAGGCGAAAATGCAGCACGCTGCCGAGTCTGGCAGCCGCGGCGTCACGAGGTTGCGAACGGCTCCAAGGCGGCGGCGAGCCCCTCGGACACTCGGGCGCGTACCCGCGTGCCGCCAGGCTCGTGTTCCACCGAGATGACCTCACCGGTCCGGTGCATGCGGGACACCAGCTCGCCCCGGTCGTAGGGAACCAAGGCCTCCAGCTCCACCGGCGGGCGGGGCAGCTGAGCCTCGATGACTTCGCGGAGCTCCGCGATGCCGTGACCGGTGCGCGCGGACAGCGCGACAGCGCCCCGCTCGAGTCGTAGCAACCGTGAGACCACCAGCGGGTCCGCGACGTCGGTCTTGTTGACCACGACGATCTCCGGCACATCGGCCGCGCCGATCTCACCGAGCACCTCGCGGACGGCTCGGAGCTGCCCCTCGGGATCGGCGTCCGACCCATCGACGACATGCAGGATCAGGTCAGCCTCAGCGACCTCCTCGAGCGTCGAGCGGAACGCCTCGACCAACTGGTGCGGCAGATGCCGGACGAACCCCACCGTGTCGGCGAGGGTGTAGACCCGGCCGTCTGCGGTCTCGGTACGGCGGACGGTGGGGTCGAGGGTGGCGAACAACGCATCATCGACCAGCACTCCGGCGCCGGTCAGCCGGTTGAGCAGCGTGGACTTACCGGCGTTGGTGTAGCCGGCGATGGCGACTGCGGGTACGGCGCGGCGGCGCCGCTCGGCTCGTTTGGTGTCCCGAGCGATCTCCATGTCGGCCAGCTGGCGACGCAGCTTCGCCATCCGGGTCCGGATGCGCCGCCGGTCGGTCTCGAGCTTCGTCTCACCCGGACCTCGGGTACCGACGCCACCGGTCGCCCCGCCCGCCCGGCCGCCGGCCTGCCGGGATAGGTTCTCGCCCCACCCCCGCAGCCGTTGCACGAGGTAGTTCAGCTGAGCAAGTTCGACCTGCGTCTTGCCTTCCCGGCTCTTGGCGTGCTGGGCGAAGATGTCCAGGATCAGGGCAGTCCGGTCGATGACCTTGACCTTGACCTTGTCCTCGAGGTTCCGAAGCTGGGCCGCCGAAAGCTCGCCGTCGCAGATGACGGTATCGGCGCCCGTTTCGAGCGCGACGTCGCGAAGCTCGCTGACCTTCCCGGAGCCCACGAATGTGGCGGCGTCGGGCCGTGATCGGCGCTGTACCACGCCCTCGAGCACCTGGGACCCGGCTGTCTCGGCCAGCGCCGCGAGTTCGGTGAGGGAGTTCTCGGCGTCCTCGGCGCTGCCTTCAGTCCAGACGCCGACCAATACGACGCGCTCGAGCCGCAGTTGGCGGTACTCCACCTCGCTGACGTCGGCCAACTCGGTCGACAGCCCGCTGACCCGACGCAACGAGATGCGGTCTTCGAGATCGAGGTCGCCTGTCGTGTCGTCGACCGAGTCCGGCTCAGCGAGATCGTCGAGGGCGCGCAGGCGCTCGTTGTCGTCGGGTGCATCGGGCCCGACGGCCCTGCGGGAAGAGATCAACATACTCCTACTTTCAACGGACGGGGGCCGGCGCGCATTCCGGCATCCAGGGTCCCATGCGCCGCTGCCGACGGCACCTGGCTTTCCTCCAGGCAGCAGGATCAGCGTCGCCCGAGATCGATCTCGCCCGCGACTCCGAGCTCCGCCGGGCCGGTCAGCAGCAGCCTCCCGTTCTCGCCCACGGTGACCTGAAGGCGACCGCCGGGGACGTCGACGGCATACGATGCGCCGGCTGCCACCGCGCCGTCGCGCTCCATCGCGGCCCAGGCCGCGGCGCAGACCCCGGTGCCGCAGGAGCGGGTCTCGCCGACGCCCCGTTCCCAGACCCGCATCGCTATGTGGTGATCCCCCCGGACGTCGACGAACTCGACGTTCGCACCGTCGGGGAACGTGCCTTCGGGCTCGACGCGCGGCGCTTCGAGCAGCAGCCCCACCAGATCGAGGTCGGCGACAAACGCGACCGCATGTGGGTTGGGAGCGCTGACGGCGACCGCCTCGAATTCGGCGTCTTTGGTGCCGCCCGAATACTGGATTGGCCACCGAGCCGTCACCTTGACCGGCTCCTTCGTCGCTATCCGCTCCGGTCGACCCATGTCCACGGTAAGGGAGCCGTCGTTGTCGTCGTAGACGGTTCGCACGCCGGCACGAGTTCCGATCTGCAGCACCGGACCCCGGACCAGGCCCGCAGACCAGAGATATCGGGCCATGACCCGCACTCCGTTGCCGCACATCTCGGCGATCGAGCCGTCTGCATTGCGGTAGTCCATGAACCATTCGGTCTCGGCTCCGAGGCCAGCCGCCTCGTCCAGCGCGGCGCTGCGCACCACTCGGATCACGCCGTCTGCGGCCAGTCCGCTGTGGCGATCTGTCAGCCGGCGAACAGTCGCGGCATCGAGGTCGGAATGCAGCGTGCCGTCGGGGTCGGGAAGCAGCACGAAGTCGTTCTCTGTGCCGTGGCCCTTGACGAACGGAAACCGGTCCACGGACGACGATCGTAGGGCGCGGGTCAGACGTAGTGAGCCAATGCCCGTTCGACGAGGTCGTCGGCGTCGTAGGCAACCCACTTGACCCGGGGGTCTTTGCGAAACCACGAGTCCTGCCGCCGAGCGAACCGGCGAGTCGCTCGGACGGCTCGCGTCTTTGCCTTCACCTCGTCGTATTCCCCCGCGAGGAACGCCAGGACCTGCGCGTAGCCCAGGGCTTTGCTTGCCGTCCGGCCCTCGCGCAGGCCGGCCTTCTCCAGTCCGCGGACCTCGTCAACCAGGCCGATGCGCCACATCTCATCGACGCGATCGGCGATTCGCCGGTCGAGCACGTCACGCGGTACGTCCAGGCCCAATTGAACGACTCGCTCGTACGCGTACACCGGGTCCGGCAATGACGCCGCAAACGGCCGTCCGGTCAACTCCACGACCTCCAGCGCTCGGACGATGCGCCGGCCGTTCGTCGGCAGGATCGCCGCTGCCGCGCCCGGATCGATCTGCGCTAGCCGCTCGTGCAGTCCCTTCGCGCCGACGACTGCCAGCTCCCGCTCGAGGCGAGCCCGCATGTCGGCGTTGGTCCCGGGGAACTCGAACCGGTCCAGAACCGCGCGCACGTACAACGCGCTTCCGCCAACGAGCACTGGCACCACGCCCCGCACCAGGCACCCGTCGATCGCCGCGCGCGCGAGGGTCTGGAACGCGGCAACCGTGGCCGGCTGCCGCACGTCGAGGACATCGATGACGTGATGCGGCACCCGACGACGTTCGGCCGCTGTCGGTTTGGCCGTGCCGATATCCATGCCGCGATACACCTGCATCGAGTCGGCGTTCACGATCTCGCCGCCGACCTGCAGCGCTAAGTCCATCGCAAGGCCACTCTTGCCCGCCGCTGTGGGACCGACGACGGCGAGAATGGAGGGTGGAATGAGCACATTGCCAGTCTCGCAGCCACAAGATCGACCGTTTCCCTTGCGGGTGGAATTGTGCCCGAGTAATAAGAGAAGCGGCCCATCTACCGGATAGGAGTCCGTCATGGGCTCAGGACGCCGCTGGCTCGGCCAGGGACACCCTGGGGAGGTAGCGCTCACTGCGGGCGGGCACGTAGAACGCGCGGGTCAGCCGTGCCGCTCCCAGACCGCAACCAGGTAACCGACGCCGTACGGCGCGGCGTCGTAGAGCAGGTCGGCGTCGAAGACCGCCTCACCCGCAGCGCCAGCGAGTACCTGCCACGCCGCGCGGCCGACCGCTCGAAGCTCCGTCGCGAGCACCGGGTCGAGCGCCATGAGGGCGGTGGGATCAGCCGTGCGCAGGGCGTCCCCGACCACCGCGTCGAATCCTTCGGCCCGGTTGTCGACGAGCGCCGGAGCGGCCGTCGGCCTGCTGGCCGAGCCGTCGCCCATCACCAGCAGTCCGAGCCGGTCTGTTTCCTGCGCAAGCTGGCTGCCAAGCCGGCGGCACTCCTCGGCAGGGCTGGACTCGCTGACCGACTGTGCAGGCACGTCACCTGTCCACCCGGCCCGCCCCAGCAGCCAGGCACCCACCGCGAGCGACAGCGGCAGGCCGTCGTCATGCGACGAACCGGCATTTCCAGGAAGGGAAACCGGCACGTCTGCGCCGTATGCGGTGAACGACCCGGCGGCTCCTGGCCTGTACCGCCGAGTCACCTCACCCGCGCCGACGACGACCAGCAGTTCCGGTTCCGTGGCGCGGACGGCGTCGATCGCCGCCGCGCAGGCCGCCCGGAGGTCGTCCAGCTGCCCAGCAGTGCTACCGGCCAGCTCCGGGACGAGCAACGGCGGGTGCGGGCAGACGGCAGCCGAGACGAGCACGTCCGGAGGGTATCGCCCGGAACAGTGCGAGGGATGGTCGAATGCCAAGCGTGATCGACACCGCAGATGCGCTGCGGGTTTCGGCGGCCATCGCCGTCGCGCTCACCGGTGTCGGCCTGTGCCTGGCCTGGCTACCCGCACTACGGCACGAGGGACTGGTGTGCCTCGCCGCGAGACTGCTCACGACCGCTGGGCTGCTGGCAGCGATCCTCGACTTCGGCGGTCTCGGCGGCATTCTCGGGCCCGCGCTTGCGGCGATGGGGCTGGCCGCGATGTGGCAGAGCCAGCCGGAGCCAGATGTACCACGACCGCGCAGAAAGGGCATCCTCGTAGCGGCGGCTGCCACCGGGCTCGCGGTCTTCGCCGCCTTCCGCGGTTGGTCCATATTCGACCTGGTGCCCGGTCCGACCCGGATGGTCTCGGCGCTGGTCGCCGCCGCCGTGGGTGCCCTGGCCACAATCGCGGTCGCCGACCGGGCCCGGGTCCGCATGCGTGAGGCCGTCCGCGAGCGCCTCAACTCCTGACAGCGGGCATCCCCAGTAAGACCGACCTGTCGCCAGCAGGCCCCTTGGCCGCACAGGCGCGATCATGGGCGTCGCCCGCACGAGTGCGGCGTACCAGGTAAGGCCCGCCATCCAGCGCGGAGTCGGCGACGAGATGATGCGGAGCAGCGTGGGTGACCGCAGCCGTCACTACGTCTCCCGGACGTGGCACGGGGCCCACTGCGGGTACCGAGAAATGGACCAGCCGGTTGTCCCGCGCGCGCCCGGAGAGCCGATGTGTGCGGTCGTCCTTGCGGCCCTCCCCCTCCGCGACCAGGATCTCCACATCGCGGCCGACGAACGCCTGATTCTCGGCCGAGGCAACCTCTTCGACCACGTCGACCAGCCGCTCGTAACGATCCTGGACGACACTCCTCGGCACCTGGTCAGCCATTGTTGCCGCCGGCGTCCCTGGTCGCTTCGAGTACTGGAACGTGAACGCCGACGAGAACTTCGCCTCGCGCACGATCTCGAGGGTCTGGACGAAGTCCGCCTCGGTTTCGCCGGGGAAGCCGACGATGATGTCCGTGGTGATGGCCGCCTCCGGCAGGGCGGCCCGGACGTTCCCCACGATTCGCAGGTATCGGTCCCGCCGGTACGACCGGCGCATCGCCCGAAGGACGTCGTCCGAGCCGGACTGAAGCGGCATGTGCAGAGACGGCATGACGGCGTGCGTCTCCGCCATCGCCGTGATCACGTCGTCGGTGAAGTCGCGTGGATGCGGGCTGGTGAAGCGCACTCGTTCGAGCCCGTCCACCGAACCGACCGTTCGCAGCAACTTCCCGAAGGCGTAACGGTCGCCGAACTCGACGCCATAGGCGTTGACGTTCTGGCCCAGCAGCGTCACCTCGACGACACCGTCGGCGACCAGCGCTTCGACCTCGGCCCGGATGTCGTCCGGCCGGCGGTCCCGCTCCCGGCCGCGAAGCGCGGGAACGATGCAGAAGGTGCAGGTGTTGTTGCACCCGACGCTGATCGCGACCCACGCCGAATACGCGCTCTCGCGCCGCGCTGGAAGGGCCGACGGGAAGACCTCCAGCGCCTCGGCGATCTCGACCTGGGCTTCCTGCTCCACCCGGGCTCGTTCCAGGAGGACGGGCAGGGACCCGACGTTGTGGGTGCCGAACACCACGTCGACCCACGGCGCCCGCCGAACGATCTCGGACCGATCCTTCTGGGCGAGGCACCCGCCGACCGCGATCTGCATGCCGGGCGTGCGTGCCTTGACCGGCGCCAGGTGGCCCAAATTGCCGTAGAGCTTGTTGTCGGCGTTCTCGCGAACCGCACAGGTGTTGAAGACCACCACGTCAGCCGGCCCGCCGTCGGCGGCACGGGTGTATCCGGCCTGCTCCAGTAGACCGGCAAGCCGCTCGGAATCGTGGACGTTCATCTGGCACCCGAAGGTGCGGACGTCATACGTGCGCGTGCTCATCTCGGGCACCAGGGTACGCAGGGTATTTGGGGGGAATGCGGGGGGCGAAGCCCCCCGCAGGTCAGTCGTTTCCGGACCGTGACCGTTCGCGGGTGCCGAACGGTCGCCCCCGTCGATAGGTTGCCTGCCATGACCGAAAGCAAGGTCGACGTGACCGGCGCAGACGGCACGCACCTGGTCGTACTCGACAAGGTCAACAAGCACTTCGGCGAGTTGCACGTGTTGCGCGACATCGACCTGACGGTGGACCGGGGCGAAGTCGTCGTCGTCATCGGCCCGTCCGGGTCGGGTAAGTCGACGCTGGTCCGGACGATAAACCGGCTCGAGCCGATCGACTCCGGGACGATCCTGCTCGACGGTCAGCCACTGCCCGCGGAGGGCAAGGCGCTGGCCCGCCTACGGGCAGAGGTCGGCATGGTCTTCCAGTCGTTCAATCTGTTCGCGCACAAGACCGTGCTCGAAAACGTCACGCTCGGCCCCACCAAGGTCAAGGGTTTTTCTCGGGCGGCGGCGGACAAGGAGGCGATGGCCCTGCTCGATCGCGTCGGTGTCGCCAACCAGGCACCGAAGCTGCCCGCCCAGCTGTCCGGTGGCCAACAGCAGCGAGTCGCGATCGCCCGGGCGCTCGCGATGAAGCCCAAGGTCATGCTCTTCGACGAGGTGACATCTGCCCTCGACCCGGAGATGATCAGCGAAGTGCTTGATGTGATGACGTCGCTGGCCGAGGAGGGCATGACGATGATCGTCATCACTCACGAGATGGGTTTCGCCCGCCGGGCGGCCAACCGGGTCGTCTTCATGGACGAGGGCGAGATCGTCGAAGAGGCACCTCCGGACCAGTTCTTCGCCCACGCCAAGAGCGCCCGGGCGCAGGACTTTCTGAGCAAGATCCTGATGCCGCACCTGTCCCTGCGCGTTCTCCCGCATCCCCGCGAGACCCACTGACAACCCCTAGTAAGAGGAGAGGATCCGCACCATGCGAACACCACGATTCGCCTTCGTAGCGGCGGCCGCGGCTACCGCGCTCGTCCTCGCCGCGTGCGGTGGAGACGAGGACGGCGAAGGGGACGCCGCCGAACCCACGACCGAGGAGACGACTCCCGCGTTCGAGGCCGGCACGACGATGGCCGAGCTCTCGGAGGCCGGCGCGATCACCATCGGCACCAAGTTCGACCAACCGTTGTTCGGTCTGGTCGGGCCGGACGGGGTGCCAGTCGGCTTCGATGTGGAGATCGGCAAGATCATTGCTGACGAGCTCGGCATCGACGAAAAGAACATCGAATGGGTGGAGACGATCTCGGCCAACCGCGAGCCATTTATCGAGGAAGGCCAGGTCGACATCGTCGTCGCCACCTACACCATCAACGACGAGCGCAAGCAGGTCGTCGACTTCGCTGGCCCGTACTACGTGGCTGGCCAGACGATCATGGTGCTGGAAAGCAACACCGACATCAACGGGCCGGACGACCTCGCGGGAAAGAAGGTCTGCTCCGTCGAGGGATCGACTCCGGCCGAGCGGATTCGTACGGATTACCCCGAGGCAGAGTTGCTGCCCACCGCCGCATATTCGGATTGCCTCGAGCCACTGCGGAACGGCCAGGTCGACGCGGTAACGACTGACAACGTCATCCTGTCCGGCTTCGTGGACCAGAACCCGGGTGAGTTCAAGCTGGTCGGAGAGACGTTCAGCGAGGAGCCTTACGGCATCGGCCTGATGAGGTGCAACGACGAGTTCCGCTCCTTCATCAACGACGTGTTAGAGGAGTCCTTTGAGGACGGTCGCTGGGCCGATGCGTGGGAAGCGACGGCCGGAACAGTGCTCGAGACTCCCGAGCCGCCTGCCGTCGACCGGTACGAAGCGTCTGGTTGTTGATGCGCGGCAGCCGCGGGTGGGCCGCTGAGGAGGCCCACCCGGGTTGGTAGGCATCGATCGCACCAGGAGGTCGGCGCATGGACGCGGTGATCGAGAACCTGCCGCTGTACTGGCAGGGCTTTCGCACCACAGTGGCGCTGACCCTCATCTCGGCCGCCATCGCCCTTGTCCTGGGCACCGTCTTGGGCGCCTTCCGGGTTTCACCGGTGGCCCCGCTGCGCTGGTTCGGAACGACCTACGTCGAGTTGGTCCGCAACACCCCGCTCACGCTGGTCTTCATCTTCTTCGTGTTTGTCGCGCCGCAAGTAGGCATCAAGCTGCCGTTCTTCACCTCGGCGGTCTGCGCGCTGTCCGTGTACACCGCAGCATTCGTCTGTGAGGCAGTGCGGTCGGGCGTGAACAGCGTCGGCATCGGCCAGGCGGAAGCGGCGCGCGCTGTCGGGCTGACGTTCACCCAGACCCTGCAGGCGATCGTGCTGCCGCAGGCCATGCGCACCGTGATACCGCCATTGATCAACATCTTCATCGCCCTGACCAAGAACAGCTCGGTAGCGGGCGGCTTCTTCGTCGTCGAGTTGTTCGGGGTCGGCAAGCAGCTCGCACCAGCCAACCCGGCCGACGTCGTCGCTGTTCTGCTCGGTGTCGGCTTCTTCTACCTGCTGATCACCATTCCCTCCGGCCTGCTCGCGGGCTGGGTCGAGCGGAGGGTGGTGTTCGCCCGATGAGCTCGGTCCTCTACGACGCCCCTGGCCCGCGGGCACGCCGGCGATCGCTGTTCGCATCCGCCCTCGGCGGAGTAGCAACGTTGGTATTGCTTTACATCGCATTCCGCCAGCTCGATGAGCGCGGTCAGTGGGATCCAGAACGGTGGCAGATATTCAGCAATCCGCCACTGGGATACGAAGCCCAGGAGGTCTGGCGGTCGCTGCTCGTCACCGGTCTCCTCGCCACGTTGAAGGCTGCTGCCGTGGCTGCGGTGATCGCGGCCATCGTCGGGCTGGTGCTTGCGGTTGGACGGATGGCCCGGGCCCGCTGGGTGCGGGTGCCGTTGATCGTGGTCATCGAGTTCTTCCGTGGGCTCCCAGTGGTATTGCTGATGTTCTTCGGTGTAATCGCGCTTGGCCTGCCCCTGTTCTGGGGTGTCGTGTTCGGCCTTGTCCTCTACAACGGCGCGATCGTCGCCGAGATCTTTCGCGCGGGCATCGTGTCACTCCCTCGCGGACAAACCGAGGCGGCGTATGCGATCGGGCTGTCCAGGACGCAGACCCTCTTCACAATCTTGTTGCCGCAGGCGGTCCGCCGCATGTTGCCCTCGCTGGTGAGCCAGCTGGTCGTGCTCAACAAGGACACGTCGTTGGGGTATATCGTCGGGTACGCCGAGTTGCTCCGGCGGTTGCAGCTGAACACGCAGTTCTTCGGCCAGCGGTACTGGTTCCAGTTCTTCGTCGTCGGCGCGGCCATCTACATCACGGTCAACTTCACGTTGTCCCGGCTCGCCGTTTGGCTCGAGCGGCGTGGGTCCGCCAAGGCCGCGGGCGGGATTCCACCCGCCGAGGCTGTTGAAGTGCAAGCCGCCGCACCGACCGAGAGTGCGGCGGGCCCATGAGGCGCGCTCAGCGCGCGAACTCGGTGGCACGGGATTCGCGCACGACGGTAACGCGGATCTGGCCGGGGTAGGTCAGCTCCTCCTCGACTTGCTTCGCGATGTCGCGGGCCAGGACACCGGCTGCGAGGTCGTCGACGACATCAGGCAGAACCATGACCCGCAGCTCCCGGCCGGCCTGCATGGCAAAGACCTTTTCGACTCCCTCGTGCGCCCGCGCTAGCTCTTCGAGCCGCTCCAGCCGCTTGATGTACGCCTCCAGCGACTCCCTACGAGCACCGGGCCGGCCGCCGGACATCGCGTCTGCGGCCTGGGTCAACACCGCCTCGACGGTTCGGACCTCGACCTCATTGTGGTGGGCCTCGATCGCGTGCACGACATCGTCATCTTCGCCGTAGCGCCGGGCGATCTCCGCGCCGATGATCGCGTGACTGCCTTCGACCTCGTGGGTCAGGGCCTTGCCGATGTCGTGCAGCAGGGCGCACCGCTTCATCAGGGCCACGTCGAGACCAAGCTCCGCGGCCATCATGCCGGCCAGGTGCGCGGACTCGACCAAGTGCTTGAGCACGTTTTGCCCATACGACGTGCGGTACCTGAGCCGGCCGAGCAGCGCGACCAGATCGGGGTGCATCTGGGTGATGCCCACGTCGACCAGGGCGTCCTCTCCAGCCCGAGCACACAGCTTCTCGACCTCGGCCTTGCATTTCTCGTACTGCTCCTCGATCCGGTGCGGATGGATCCTGCCGTCGAGGACCAACTCCTCCAGGGTCAGCCGGGCGACCTCGCGCCGCACCGGGTCGAAGCAGGACAACAGAACGGCCTCCGGTGTGTCGTCGATGATCAGGTTCACACCGGTGACCTGTTCGAACGCACGGATGTTGCGTCCCTCGCGGCCGATGATCCGGCCCTTCATCTCGTCGGCGGGCAGATGCAGGACCGCGACCACGGATTCGGCCGTCTGCTCCGAGGCCAAGCGCTGGATTGCCAGCGTGATGATCTCGCGGGCCCGGCTTTCGCCCTGTTCATTTGCTTCCCGTTCGATCTCGCGGACAAGCAGCGCCGCTTCTCGTTTGGCCTGTTTCTCGACGGCAGCAACCAACTCGTTCCTGGCCTGGTCGGCGGTGAGCCCAGCCGTGCGCTCCAGGATGGCGCGACGTTCCCGTTCTACGTCGCGCAATTCCGCGGTCTTTCGGTCGACCTCGGCTTTGAGCTGCACAAGTTCCGTAGCCCGCTCCTCCAGTCCTCTGGTCTCGGCGTCCAAGCGTTGTTCACGCTCGGTGACCCGCAATTCCCGCCGCTCCAGATCTTGCCGCTGTGCCGTCAGGTCGGCCCGCACGGCCCGTGCTTCGGCCTCGGCTCCCGCGCGCAATTGCTTGGCGAACTCGGTGGACTCTCCCGCGCGCTGCCGGATTCGCTCGGCCTCCGCCGTGGCTTGAGCCACAAGTTCGTCTGCGGTGCTGCGGGCCTGCTCGCGGACATCGTCGGCCTCGCGTCGCGACTCGAGTAGTGCGGCGTCTGCCGACGCCGATGATGCGGCGACCCGACTGGGCCGGCGAAGGAGCGCAAACGCGACGACACCGAGAAGGACGGCGATGAGGATTCCGACAACCAGTGCTGCTTCCCCGATGCCCATCGCCGGCTCCCTCTATGTCGCCGCCCGCACGCGGGCGGTCACCCCTAGGGGTCCGTACCGCAGGCCGCGGTGACACCGGGTAGCACGACGTATCGGCGACCCGCTGTGCCGGGTGCCGTCCGTCACCGACGAGGAACGTCGGCTCCGATCCCTGCGGACAGGGACGTTATCTGTTACAGACCCACCGGTCGGGGACCGGAGTAGTTGCTGCGGTGTCTTACATGTCGTGTTGTGTGCGCGATTCCGTGGTAGCGGAGGTCCCTTCTCTCAGGAGGCTACGAGCTAGATAACGAAACGGTCAAGGCGATCGGCGTCCGCACATCTCATGGTTGTTGGCTTGCAGCACGAGCTGCTTGCAGCATTAGCTGCTCACCGGCTCGTCGGGCAGCTGATCGTCCGTGACTCCCTCCTCGGACAGCGCGTCACGAACCACCCGAAACACCAGGCCGGGCGGATAACCCTTGCGGGCCAGCATTCCGGCCAGCCGCCGGGTGCGAGCTGCCGGTTCCAGCGCTCGGGTCGACCCGAGCTTCGCCGCCACCAGGGCCCGGGCGGTCTGCTCCTCCTGTTCGGCCGGCAGAGCGGAGACCGCATGGTCCACGATCGACGGCTCGACGCCGCGCCGGCGCAGTTCGAACGCCAGCGCACGCTTGGCCAGCCCTCGGCCGGTGTGCCGCGACTCCACCCACGTCTTGGCGAACATGGCGTCGTCGATCAGCCCCACGTCACCGAACCGGTCGAGCACCCGATTTCGAACAGCGTCAGCCACTCCGCAGCGTCGCATCGCATCATCGAGCTGGGCCCGGGTCTGGGGTGCCGCCGCCAGCTTCCGAAGGGCGATCGTCCGGGCGATGCTCTCCGGATCAGGCTCGGTGTCATCGCAGCCGTCGTCTCCGTGTCGCCGTTCGTCCTGCGTTCTCGTCATGGTCCCTGCCGCTAGAAGTCGACCGGCGGCTCCACCGGGGCGTCGGTCCGCGCACCGATGCCGAGCTTCTCTTTGATCTTCTTCTCGATCTCGTCGGCGAGGTCCGGATTGTCTCGCAGGAACTTGCGGGCGTTCTCCTTGCCCTGGCCGAGCTGGTCGCCCTCGTACGTGTACCAGGCGCCGGATTTGCGGACGAAGCCGTGCTCGACGCCCATGTCGATCAGGCCGCCCTCGCGGCTAATGCCCTCTCCGTATAAAATATCCAGCTCTGCCTGTCGGAAAGGCGGCGCTAATTTATTCTTTACTACCTTGATTCGAGTGCGATTTCCAACAGCGTCGGTACCGTCTTTCAGCGTTTCAATTCGACGGATATCCAGGCGTACCGAAGCGTAAAACTTCAGTGCCTTTCCACCAGTGGTCGTCTCTGGTGATCCGAATAACACCCCTATTTTTTCCCGCAATTGATTAATGAATATCGCCGTTGTTTTTGAGTGATTCAACGCACCCGCGATCTTTCGCAATGCCTGGCTCATCAACCGCGCCTGCAAGCCGACGTGGCTGTCGCCCATTTCACCCTCGATCTCGGCTCGCGGCACCAGGGCTGCCACCGAGTCGATCACGATGATGTCGATCGCGCCGGACCGAATCAGCGTGTCGGCGATCTCAAGCGCTTGTTCACCGGTGTCGGGCTGGGACACCAGCAACTCGTCGGTGGCTACGCCGAGTGCCTTGGCGTATTCGGGATCGAGGGCGTGCTCGGCGTCGATAAATGCCGCAATACCGCCGGCTTTCTGAGCATTCGCGACCGCGTGCAACGCCACGGTGGTGTTGTGCGAAAGGATGCCGTTGGCGATGAAGCTGTGGGATCCCGGCACCATGACGTCGAAGGTCGGCTGCAGACCAGCGTCCTCTATCTCGACCACTCGTTCATAGGAAAGCTGCGCTGTCGACAGCTGACGGAGATGCTCGACCATTGCACGGTTTCCCGGCGACAGCTCGGTGGCGCGACCGTCGAACCACGCGACGATGCTGGCGAGCCGGCGGCCGGAGCAAGCCAGATTGAAGTCCTTCCGGAACAGGTCGCCGGCGACTCGGTCGAATTGCCGGTCTGCCCCGACGGTGTCGCGCAGATCGGTGAGGATACCGCGCAGATGCGGCACGTTCTCAAACTGTGGGTCATGGATAGACCGGCGGAAATGAGCATCGACCTGCGCCTTCCGGCGAGCTGAGCGGAAACCCACCTCGGCCAGGAACCGATGGGCGACTGCAGGATTGATGGTTACCGACCAGTAGTTGCGTTCGTACGTCTTGTTGAACTTCGACAAGATTGTGCACGGAATACCGAAACCGTAGAGAAGCAGCTGCACCTCGCGGGCGAGTTGTTCAGAGGCTGTGCCGAGACCGATCGTAGACGTTGGGTCGATCCAACCGTCGCCCTCGAACAACGCCGACAAGAAGGCTCGCTGCACCTTGTGTCCGGCTGTCCGGACGCATGCTGGCACCGCCTTGCCGGCCGCATTCACGTAGTCCAGGCCGTACTGCTCGGCGAGCTGTGTGCGCAGCACGGTGTCGAAGATGCGGTGCTCCTTGCCGTCGTAGTGGCGCACCGTAGCCCTGAAGAGACGCTCGGCTAGCCCTGTGTACTCGGCTGCCACCTCGGGATCCCAGTTGGTGAACCTGACTCCATTGCGTGCTCCCCAGCCGAGAGTGCCTTCAGCGACGAGGTAACCGAGGAACACAGCCTCGTCTTCGCTGAGCCCGTCGCCATGGGCTGCCTCGGTGGCTCCGAACAGCGCCGACACGACCGTGTCGCCCACCTGGATCTCGCCGGCCTTCCGCCACACGATGAAGCCACGTTCGCTCATGACTCGCAGCGGATGGTTGTGCGTCGCTGTCACCACCCGGCCGGACCGCAGCCGCAGCCGCACCACCGGCTTGCGGTTGTTGTGGGTCAGCGCGGCCACGGTCTCCAACTCGCCCCGCTCGTTGACCACCCGGACGCCCAGCGCCCGGACGTCGGTGACCTGCGATGTGCACGATGCTTCGAGCCCGCACCGCTCGAACAACTCAGCGATGGTCTCCAGGCCGCGGTCGGTCCAGATGTGCGTGTCAGCTGGAAGGCACTTCCCGCTGCTCTCGGGTCCGTATACTTCGACTACCCGGCCACGGGGAAACCCGCCGATGCCTAGGGCGACGTCGAGGGCGATCGAGCCGGTGGGGATCACCTCGACCGGGGCGCGCGCCTCGTCGCCCAGACGCATCACCGACCCCTCACCATGGGTGCGCTTGATCTGGGTGATCGCGGTCTCGAGGGCCTTGTCGCGGTCCGCGGGAACTGCCATGGATGCCACCTGGGATCGGCGGGCCGCGGTTGCGACCCGGGACTGTCTGGTCGTCAGTTCGGACGCTACGCGCCGGCTCCGACAGACCCATGGCGACGCTCCGCGGCCTGTGGACGACGCTCACGTTCCGACGTCATCTGTGGACCTTATGCCGAACTGGTGTTCGAGAGAACCCGACACGCCGCCAGACCCTGCTCAGACCGGCAGAGCCGACTCCTCGAAGGCCCTGCGCGCCTCGTCCAGCAGGATCCGCTCCGCCCGCCGGTACATCTCGTCGGCCTGTGCCGGCGTGTCGCCGACTGCCGTAAGCCCGACCCGGCCGTGCTCGGTGATGCAGCTGATCATGTGGAACACGACACCTGACTGACGAGACTGGTCGAAGTGCAGGCCGTGGCGCGCCACGATGTCGAACAGGTCGTCGAGGCTCAGCCCGCGGAGCAGCGGTGACTCGAGGTGGTCGGTCGCGACCAGGTGCTTCTCACGGCCAGCCGGCGTCAGGAACAGCCCGGTCGCCGGCGCGTATCGACCATCGGTGAGAAACTGCAGGGTGAGGAACGGATGCGTCGTGCCGCCCTTGCGCAGGTTCAGCTCGATGGCATAAGGGGTCCATGTCCCGGCGGTGTCCTTGACGACCACGAAGTCGAGAGCGAACCGCCCCAGCACGCCTTCCTTGGCCAGCCGCGCGCCGAGGGTGGCCGCATCAGCACTGATGGCCCGGGCGTAGGCGAAGTCGGCCGGGAACCGGCAGCCGAGATATTTCTGGCCGCTGGGCCCGCCGAGCAGCTGATCGTGGGTAGACAACAGCTCGACCTCGCCACCCGGCGTCACGCGCAACTGGACGCTCGGACTGCGCAGCTCCACGCCCGAGATGCGCTCCTCGACAATGCCGCCGCGCTCAGCAAGCTTGGTGATGTACCCATCGAAAGGCATGTCGGGCCGTTCGAACTGCATCGACTGCAGCCGGAGGGCCACCTGCTCGCGCTCGGGTGCCGATCCTGGTGGCGGGAGGTCCCGCAGGTCCACCAGGGAATTCCCCTCACCCGATACCCCCTCGTTGAGCTTGACGATGACCTCGGTGACGGTGGGCCGCTCCGCTCGCAGCCGAACGGAGGCATCGACGAGCTCCTCGAACGTGTGGAGATCCTCGAAGCCGATCGGATGCCGCACTCCCTCCTCGGCGAACAGCCGGCGGCATCCGGTCTTCGTGCCGAGCTCTACCAGCCGGGGATCCGCGCCGTACATGGGGATGCCGAGCGCCAGCGCGACGTCGCGCTCAACCTGTGTCGTGTTGTATGGAATGAGGTGCGAGCGCGAGCGGTCGGGGACGAACGCGGCGATCTGGCGGAGCAGGCGTGGTCGTTCGAGCAGCTTCTCCGACAGCGGACGCGGCGACGAGTCATTGACGGAGACGAGCGAGAGCCTGGCCCGGGCATGGCTGGGTATCACGCCGGGAAGCAACGCGAGGTAGTACTCGACGACGGCAGGCGCCACCGGCATCGACGTCACGTAGACCATCCGGAGCCGTGGCTGGCGCAGCAGGAGCAGGAGGAAAAGGAACCGTTCCTCGTAAGCCTGCGACAGCGAGCCGCTGCGCTCCCCCACCCGGTCGAGGGTGACCGACGGTATGACGACTACGGACTCGCCCTCTTCGTTGAGCCGCATCGAATTCCATACGGCAGCCATGCGTTGCTGCAGCCGGTCGTAACGCTCGTAGCGTTCCGCCTCGCTCAGTGCGGACAAGGTCGCAGTGGTCGTCGCTTCCGCCGTCACGACGTCACCCGTGCGGCGTCGAGCCCCTTGATGTCGTAAACGCGCACCGGCCGGGTGAAGCCGGCGAGCGTCAGCTCGCCCACCTCGTCGCTGACGACAACCCCCTCGGCGCCCGCGTGCACCCGCTGGGTCACGAGAATCTGCCGTGGCGCAGCCTCGGAGCACAGTCGCGACGCCAGGTTCGTCACGCTTCCGATGGCGGCGTAATCGAAGCGCCCCTCGAACCCTATCCGCCCGAGCGTGGCGTACCCCTGGGCGATTCCGGCGGCGAATGCGAGGTCGTATCCTCGGCGCGCCCATCCGTCGGCGAGATCCTGAACCCGCGACCGCATCGCGACTGCCATGCGCACCGCGCGTGCCGGGCCGTCCTCGCACCGGATGGGGTCATTGAAGAAGACCATCAGCCCGTCACCGGCGAAACGCTCCAGGGTTCCCTCGAAGCGGAAGATCAGGTCTCCCAGCGCCGTGTGAAATTCGCCAAGGACACCCATCACCTCTTCGGGTTCGGCGGTCTCGGCGAACGACGTGAACCGCCGGAGGTCACAGAACACGACGACGATCTCGCGTCGGTGGCTCTCCAGAAAGGACTCGTCGCCGGAGTCCACCACCAGATCGGCGACCTGTGGAGAGAGGAACCGGCGCAGTCGGCCTACCCGCTCGAGCTCATCGACCTGGGCCTTGACCCGGTCCTCCAGCTGGCGGTTCCACACGGCCAACTCCGCTGTCTGACGCTCGATCGTGTCGTGGTGCTGCTTGATCCGCACGAGTGACCGGACGCGGGCGAGTAGCTCGGTCTGGTCGAACGGCTTCGTGACGAAGTCGTCGGCGCCGGTCTCGATGGCGCGTACTTTCTCCTGATCACCGCTTGCCGTGATCATCACGACGGGGAGAAACGCCGTGGCTGGGTCATCCCGGATCCGGCGACAGACCTCGTAACCGTCCATCCCCGGCATCAGGATGTCCAGCAGCACGAGGTCCGGTTGGTTCTCCCGGAGCATCCCCAGGCCGTCCTCGCCCGACGCGGCGGTCACGACGCGGTACCCCTTGGGGGTCAAGATGGCCTCGAGGAGGCGCGTGTTCTGCGGGAGATCGTCGATGACCAGGACTGTCGGTTCCTCGCTCATCCAGGGGACCCCTTCCCGTCCAAGAAGCCGCGAACCTGCTCCGGTAGCGCCCGAATGCTGATCGGTTTCTCGAGATAGCCGTCGAACCCAGCTCCAAAGGCGCGCTCGCGGTCCTCCCTCATCGCGAAGGCAGTCACCGCGACGACGGGCACGTCGCGAGTGCGGGGACTCTCCCGCAGGAGCCGTAGTGCCTCGATGCCGTCCATCTGGGGGAGCTGGAGATCCATGAGGACCAGATCCGGTTCACAATCCTGCGCCAAGGCGACACCTTGTTCACCAGAACTGGCCTCGACGATCTCGTAGCCGGCGAATTGCAGCACATCGCGGATCAGCTTGAGATTCCGCTCGTTGTCCTCGACGACGAGAATCCGCTGCGCGGTCACATCGCCTCCGATCCAGCTGCCGCCGTGGCACCGGTGGCGCTGGTCACCAGGCTCACGAGGAGGGCCGGGTCGAACTCGCTCTTCTGCGCTACGTACGAGATCCGTCCCCGCAACCGGTCCCTGTCGGCGCGCGTCAACGTCTTGGCGGTCAGCACGACAATCGGGATCGCCTTGGTCGCGGCATCGTTGCGCAAGGCCTCCGCGACGGCGAACCCGTCCATACCGGGCATAAGCAGGTCCAGGAGCACCACCGACGGTCGGTGTGCCTGCGCCATGGCAGTGCCGGTCTCGCCGTCGCCCGCGCTTAGGACGGTCCACCCTCGTGGTTCGAGGACCGCAGTGACCAGCTCGAGGGCAAGCGGGTCGTCGTCGATGACCAGCAAGGTCCCGGCCTCGGGCAGGACTCCGACTCGCGAGAGCGCCGCCAAGACGTGTTCTCGGCTGACCGGTTTGACGAGGTACTCCGCGGCGCCTAGGGCGAAGCCCATCCCGCGCTCGTCGAGCATCGAGACGACGACTACAGGTATCTCTGCCGTGACCGGATCCGCCTTGAGGGCGGTCAGCACCTCCCACCCGTCCATGTCCGGGAGGCGGATGTCGAGCACGACCGCAGCGGGATGTCTGCGCCGCACCGTGTCCAGGCCCGAAGGGCCGTCGCGCTCACCGACGACCTCGACTCCCGCACCCTCCAGATACAACGTCAGCAGTTCGAGGGAAGACCGGTCGTCCTCGATGACCACAACCAGCGGACCCCCGGCGGGTGCCTGCTCGGCCGACCGTGCAGACGACTTTGAGGTTGTGCCCACCGGAACCGCGAAGCCGAACGTGCTGCCGACGCCGACCTCGGTCTTGAGCCACATTCTGCCGCCGAGCAACTCCAGGATGCGCTTCGACAACGTGAGACCCAGGCCAGTCCCTTCCTGCTGTTGCACCCCCCGGCCGCCCTGCTGGAACGACTCGAAGATGCGCTCCCGGTCGTCCGGCGCGATCCCGATCCCCGTGTCGCTGACCGTCACCACGAGCTCGGAGCCGTCGATGCGAGCTCGGACCACGACCCCGCCGCCGTCGGGCGTGAACTTCACGGCGTTGGACAGCAGGTTGAGCATCACCTGCTTGAATCGGAGCTCGTCCGCCTCGATCAAGTCGACCTCGGGCGCGACGTCGAGCGACAGCGAGATGTCGTGACGCACGGCCCTTGCGCGGACCATCGACAGGCCGTACTCCAGCGTCTCGTGCACCGGGAATGTGGAGCGCTGGAGATCCATCCGGCCGGCCTCGACCTTGGACAGATCCAGGATCTCGTTGAGCAGTTCCAGCAGGTGCCGACCTGAGCTCAGAATGTCGCGCAGGTATTCCTCTTGGCGGTCGTTGAGGTCTCCGAACATCCGCTCGAGCAGAACCTCCGAGAAGCCGATCACCGCGTTGAGCGGCGTACGCAGTTCGTGCGACATGCTGGCCAGGAACTCCGACTTGTGCCGGCTGGCAACCTCGACTTCGTCGCTCTTGCGCTCCAACTCACGGAACAGCCGCGCGTTGTGGATGGCCAACGCCGACTGGCTGGCGAAGGTCTGCAGCAGCTCACAAGTCTCCTCGGTGAAGTCCCCAGGCCGGCGCCGGCGGACCACGAGCGCTCCGACGATGCGGTTCTCATGGAGCATCGGAACTGCGACAAGCGACCGCCAGCCCGCATCGTGCAGGTGCTGCATGTGAGGGTCAAGGTGCTCGTTACGCAGGTCCGGCACCTGAATCGGCCGGCCCTCCTTCGCGGCCCGCCCGACCAACGTTTCGTGCAGGCCGATATGGCTCCGGCGCAGCGCATCGACGAGCTCGGCGCTGGTGCCGTAAGCGGTCCGGATGACGAACGCTTCCTCGGCATCGTCGTACTCGAAGATCGACCCGCCGTCAGTGCCCGAGAGCGGCACCGCGTGCATGATGATCATCGCAAGCACCTGGTCGGGGTCGAGGCTGGAGCTCACGGCCTGCCCGACTTCGCCCAACGCCTCCAGTTGGTCGACCTTCTGGCTGAGCTCCTGCTGGCGGGCTTCCAAGGCCGCATGCAAGCGGACCTGCCGGATGGCGATCGCCGCTTGAGTGGCGAACGTGGTGAGCACCTCGGTCTCACGGTCACCGAAGGGTTCGACCTCGATGCGCCACACGTTCAGGACGCCGACGAGTTCGTCGTCGAGCATCATCGGCACACCCAGGGTCGTGCGCAGGCCGGTCAGGCGCTGCACCTCCAGTCGGCCGTAGTCCGGGTCGGCGACGACGTCGGTGATCTGCTGGGGCCGGCCGTACAGGCTGACCCGGCCGATGAGCGATCCCCGATCAGCGCCGGCCGGGTGGCGGGCTATGTAATCGATGCCCTCCTGCGAGAGGCCCGACGAGCGGGCGAGCTTGAGAAGCTCGCCCTCCATGAGGTGAATCTGGGCGACGTCGGCTCGGCACAGGCTTCGCGCGCTCTGCACCACGGTCCCGAGGACCGCCTCAAGGTCCGACGCGGACCCCCCCAGCGCCGACAGAACTTCGCTCGTGGCAGCAAGCTGCTTGCGTGCCTCAGCAAGATCGCGTCGCAGGTGCTCGACCACATAGCTGCCGCCATCGCGCTCGCTCCGCTGGACGGTCACGACCGCCTCCTTGTCCCCCGTGCGGGTCGCGAACCCCGGCGTGTCGGGCCCGGGCGCACTTGGCGCGCCTGGGCCGCGGCTGTATGGCGTCAGTCTGCTCTTGTTCCAGTGGACGTGCCAGCGACTATGCGCACCGACGGGTGACCAGTCGCGGCGAGCAGAGGGAACACGAGAGCTGACGCCATTGCGTTCAGGACGCCATACCCGAGCGTTCCCACGACCAGGCCTCCCACTGCTCCCCCGGCGGCCGCCGTCAACCCCATCAGCAGGTCCGACATCCCCTGGACCGCCGGGCGATCGGCGACCGGCACTCCTTCGGTCAGCAGCGTCGACCCGGCCACCAGGCACGCCGACCAACCCAGACCGAGCAGGAACAGGCCCACAGTCAGGGCGGCTGAGTGTCCTTCGTGTGACGTGCCGGACAACACCACCGCCACGAGCAACGTCACCCCGCCGCCAGCGATCACCGGGACGCGGCCGACCCGGTCGGCGAGCCATCCCATGATCGGTGAGAACGCGAACATGCCGGCGACATGCACGCTGATCACCAGCCCGATCAGTTCGAGGGTGGCGTGGCCGTGCTGCATGTGGATCGGCGTCATGACCATGACCGACACCATGACGGTGTGCGCGACGACGATCGCCCCGAGTCCGAGCAGAGCTCGGGGCGATCGCCGGGCAGCCGCCAGGCCGTGTCGAATGACGCTGTGCCGTCCCGGCCTGGCCGGTGCCGACCGTAATGACCTGGCGACGACCAGCGGATCCGGTCGAAGGCCGAGCGTGATCACCAGGCCGGCCAGCGACAGGAACACTCCACCCAGCAGGTACGGGCCGGCCAGTGGCTCGATCCCGATCCCGCGCGCGAGCGCTCCAGCCGGCCCGACGAGATTCGGGCCGACGACGGCGCCGATTGTTGTTGCCCAGACCACGATCGACAACGTGCGCGCCCGTCGGGACGGTGGCGCGAGGTCAGTTGAGGCGAACCGAGCCTGCAGGCCGGCCGTCGTCCCGCCGCCGAAGAGCGCGGTCCCCAGGAGCAGCAGCGGAAACGACCCCACCTGTCCGGCCGCGATGGCCAGCGCTGCACCCAGTGCGCCCAGTGCATAGGCGAACACCAACCCGACACGCCGCCCACGAGCCACGCTGAGCCGAGCTGCCGGGAGCGCCAGCATGGCCGCGCCCAACACCTGCGCGCTCTGGGCGAACCCGGCGAGGTCCTCGCTGCCAAGCACCGCGGTCGCGAGCAGGGCTCCAACCGCAACACCGCCCGAGACGCCGAGCCCGCCGACGACCTGGCTCGTGACCAGGGTCCGGACGGTCCGCCGTTGGATCCCGTCGACGGCAGTGTTCGCGATCACGTGAGCAGCAACCGTTCGATCCGGCGGGCGGCGAAGACGGTTCCGACCACGCCCATCACGCTCAGGTAGGCGACGTGCACCAGCAGCCCGGCGCCGATCTCGCCCAGCATGAGCCCACGGACGAGCTCGACGCCGTGATAGAGCGGCGTCAGCTCTACCACCCACCGCCACGATTCCGGGTAGGCGGAGAGCGGATAGAACGTGGCCGAGAACAGGAACATCGGCAAGATTGCGAGCTGCACGTAATCGAAGTCTTGCCAGCTGCGCATGAACGTCGTGGCTGCCATCCCGACGGCGGCGAAGGCGAAGCCGATCAAGCTCGCCGCCGGGACTGCGAGTATCGCCCACCAGGACATGACGATCCCGGCGGCCGCTGCCACCAGCAGGAACGCAACCGAGTAGAACAAGCCGCGCAGGAGTGCCCAGGAGATCTCGCCGAGTGCAACGTCGCGCGGCCCAAGCGGGGTGGCCAGGACCGAGTCGTACAGCTTGGCGTACTTGAGCTTGAAGAAGATGTTGAACGTGGCGTCGTACACCGCCCCGTTCATCGCCGCCGACGCCATCAACGCCGGTGCCACGAACACGGCGTACTCGACCAGCTGCCCGCTGCTGGCCTCGATATCGCCGATCAGGGCGCCCAGCCCAACGCCCAGCGAGAACAGGTAGAACACCGGCTCGAAGAAGCCGCTGACCAGCACCGCCCAGCCATGCCGGAACGCCCGCATGTTTCGCTCGACCAACGTGCGGGCCAGGCCCGCACCGGCTGGGAGTGGCAACGCCCGCGCGACCGCGTGCAGCGTGGTGCTCATACGACCAACCGCCGCCGGAACGACCGCAGCGCCAAGACGTACCCGCCGACGACCCAGAGCAGCAGGTAACCGACGTTCACGACCGCGTCTGTCACGGTAGCGCCGCCGAGTGCGAGCGCCCGACACAACTCGACCCCGTGCCACAGCGGAGTCGCCCATGCGATCGGCTGGATGACCACCGGGAGCTGATCGACCGGGAAGAACGTGCCGGAGAACAGGAACATCGGCATGATGCCGAACCTGAACAGCAGCGCGAAGCCGCTTGCCTCGTCCTGGTGCGCCGAGAAGGCGAATACCGGAGTCGCGTACGCCATCCCGCAGAGCACGGCCACCGGCATAGCCAGTGGCGACCACGCCGAGTCAATCGCTCCCAGCAGCCACGCGACGACGAGAAAGGCCGCGCTCGTGATCGTCACCCGCATCAGGACGAACACCAGATGCCCGAGCACGACATCCGGCACGGTGAGTGGGGCCGCGAGCATGGCGTGGTACTGCCGCTGCCACTTGATTGCGCCGAGCACGGCATACGTCGACTCGCCGACGGCAGTGTTCATCGCCTGGGCCGCGAGGATCCCGGGCGCGATGAACTGGACATAGCTGACACCGTCGATGCCACCGGTCGGGCCGCTGTCGACGAGGACGCCGAGCCCGAAGCCCATCGCCGCGAGAAAGAACAGTGGCTGAACGAACCCTTCGAACACCGAGCCTCGCCAGACCCGGCGGTACGACGCCAGCCAGTAGCCGAAGGCGCGGTCCCAGAACCGACCGGGCGTCGCAGCCGGCCGTCTCGTGGCCGTGAACGTCGACGCGGTCATCAGTCGATCAGCGACCGGCCGGTCAGGTGCAAGAAGACGTCCTCCAGGGTCGCCCTGCGGACCAGCACCGACAGTGGCGACAGTCCCCGGGAGTGCACAGCGGCCGCCCCGTCGTCGCCGTCGTCGGTGTAGAGCAGCAGGCGATCGGGCAAGACCTCGACCCTGGCTGCGAGGTCGGCGACCTTCGCCGCGTACCGGGCGTGGTCGTCGGCCGGAAAGCGCAGTTCGAGTACCTCCCGGGTGGAATGCTCTTCGATGAGCTGCCGCGGCGAGCCATGCGCGACGATCCGGCCGTTGTCCATGACCACCAGCCGATCGCACAGCTGCTCGGCCTCGTCCATGTAGTGCGTGGTGAGCACCAGCGTGACCCCGGACCGCTTGAGCCGGAACAATCGATCCCACAGCAGATGCCGGGCTTGCGGGTCCAGACCCGTGGTGGGCTCGTCGAGGAGCAGGATCTCGGGCTCGTTGATCAGCGCCCGGGCGATCGTCAGCCGTCGCTTCATCCCGCCGGACAGTGGCTCGACCTTGCTGCCGGCTCGCTCGGCAAGCTGCGCAAAGTCCAGCAGCTCGGCAGTGCGCTCCCGAACCGTCGCCCGCGGCAGGCCGAAGTACCGGCCGTACACCAGCAGGTTTTCCCGGACCGTGAGCTCTTCGTCAAGGGTGTCGCGTTGGGGGACGACGCCCAGCCGCGCGCGGATGGCCGGGCCGTCGGTGGCCGGATCCATGCCGAGGACCCGCAGCTCGCCGCGAGTGGGCGGGGAGACGCAGCCGATCATCCGCATCGCCGAGGTCTTCCCGGCGCCGTTCGGACCGAGGAAGCCGAACGCCTCGCCCCGCTCGATCTCGATGTCGATCTCGTCGACAGCTGTGATCTCGCCGAACCGCTTGGTCAGGCCGCGAGCACTGATCAGCGTGCCGGACGGATCTTGATCGAGTGCGGCGGCCACGTGAATCGACGGTACCTGCCAGATCAGACTGGACGCACACCACTGTGAACGGATGGTGCCTGACTAGCGCTCGCTCGCCGGAAGCCTGAGGGCGTCGCAGACAGCGCGCCAGACGACCTTGGGATCCTCGCCCGCGTCGAGTGCCTGGTGGACGGTGCGGCCGGCCAGGCTCTGCAGCACTTGATCACGCGCCCAGGAGTCGGCGTACCCGGGCCCGAGGTGGAACTCCATCCGCCGCCAAAACTCCGTCAACCGCACGTCGCACAACGTACGCGCCTGAACAGCGGCCACCCCCGTCGTCACAGCGTCTCGGGCAGGCCGAACGCAGGGAAGAGTCCGGAGCCGAACGTCGTGATCTCCACGATCTTGTCGCCCTCGACGCGCAACACATCGAACTTGAACGCTCGGAACAATGTGTCGCCCGGCCGACGCAGATAGCTCGCGGCGGTGGGCATCCGGTTTGCGCTCGTCGACACCAGGCGCCAGTCTCCGTCGCGCTCCTCCCCCAGGGCCCGTTCGATCAGCGGCGCGATCGAGTCGAGTCCCTCGAAGACCAGCATGTTTGGCGGCATCGTGATGCGGATGTCCTGTGCGGCCGCCGCGATAGCGGCCTCGGCGTCGCAGCGTTCGTGCGCGTCGATGAACCGGGCCAGCAGGTCGCGCTCCTCGTCGGTCAGTTCGCGCCCGGACCACTCGACCCGTCGCGCAGGCAGGTATTCCTGCATCGTGGCGCGGGCCCGCTGCAACGCGCTGTTGGCCGCCGCGACGCTGGTTTCGAGCAGCGAGGCCGTATCCGCTGCCGGCCACCCGAGCACGTCGCGAGCGACGAAGGCGGCGCGTTGTCGAGGCGGCAGCAGTTGCATGGCCGCGACGAATGCGAGCTCGATCGTCTCCCGCTCGACGACGACGGCGTCCGGCTCGTCCGCTCTCGGCGCGACCTCGTCCAGCAGGCGGTCCGGGTACGGCTGGAGCCATGGCATCTCGGCAAACGACTGCAGCGTCGTCAGCTGCCGTGAGCGATGCCTGAGCATGTCGAGGCAGACGTTCGTCGAGATCCGGTAGAGCCAGGCCCGGAAGAGCGCGCTGCCATCGAAGTGCTCGCGGCCGCGCCACGCGCGCAAGAACGTCTCCTGCACCGCGTCCTCGGCTTCGTCGAACGACGCAAGCATCCGGTAGCAATGGACATGCAACTCGCGCCGGTGTCGCTCGGTGAGCAGCGCAAACGCGCCCTCGTCCCCGGCGGCCGCCGCGGCTGCGACGTCGGCGGCGTTCGCTACCGCGGCAGCGTGCGGGCGTCCCTTCGCCTGCTCGACGGTCATGCCTGCGGCCTCCCGGCGACTTCCTGCACTACCCAACTGTTGCCGTCGGGGTCGCTGAACGCGAGGTAGGAGCCATAGTCGGCGTGCTCCGGGTGCGGACCCAGTGCCCGGCCGCTGGCTCCGAAGTGGAACACCTCGCTGACGTCGACGCCGCGCTCCAGCAGCTCGGCGCGCGCCTTCTCGATGTCGGTGACGACCAGGTGCAGGCCTTCGGTTGTCCCGGGTGGCGCCTTGGTGATGCCGACGCCGACGGAGATCGAGCAGGCTGAGCCCGGCGGGGTCATCTGGACGACGCGGAACTCGTCGCCGGCCCGGTGGTCGACGTCGAGGTTGAAACCGCACTGCTCGGTGTAGAAGGCCTTGGCCCGGTCGACGTCCGACACGGGAACCAGCACGAGCTCGAGCTTCCAGTCCATGGTGCAGCCTCCTCGGCCAGTAGGACGAATCAGTGCTTTCACCCCTGCAACGACGGACCCTACGGAAACTCATCGGTGCCCCGACGAACGGGCGCACCTGGGCGCGGCCGACGGCGCCAGGCGGGCCTTTGTCGGTGGCTCGGGCAAGGATGGACCCATGGCAGACGTCCTCGAGCTGTTCGGCCCGGCCACCAGGGCGTGGTTCGCAAGCGCGTTTGCGACGCCGACAGTGGCCCAGATAGGTGCCTGGCGGGCCGTCGCTGACGGCCGGAACGCGCTGGTCGTCGCGCCTACCGGATCAGGCAAGACGCTGGCCGCCTTCCTATGGGCGCTCGACCGGCTGGTTGCGAAGCCGAAAGCCGACGACCCCAAGCAGCGCTGCCGCGTCCTTTACGTCTCGCCGCTGAAGGCGCTGGCCGTCGATGTCGAGCGCAACCTGCGCGCCCCGCTGGCCGGCATGGGCCAGGCAGCGCGCCGTCTGGGGCTGCCCGAGCCCGACGTCACCGTGGCGATTCGCACCGGCGACACGCCCGCGGACGAGCGGCGCCGATTCCAGCGCACGCCCCCCGACGTACTCATCACCACCCCGGAGTCGCTGTTCCTCATCCTGACCTCACAGGCCCGCGAATCGCTCCGCGGTGTCGAGACCGTCATCGTCGACGAGGTGCACGCCGTCGCAGGCACCAAGCGCGGCGCTCACCTGGCGCTGTCCCTCGAACGCCTGGACGCCCTGCTCGTCAAGCCCGCCCAGCGGGTCGGTCTCTCCGCGACTGTGCGACCCATCGATGAGGTCGCCCGCTTCCTCGGCGGATCGCAGCCGGTCCAGGTCGTCGGCCCCAGCAGCACCAAGGAGTGGGATCTGCGGGTCGTCGTCCCCGTCGCCGATCTCGGCGACTTGGGGGGCCACGACACTGGTCCCGATTCGAGTCCCGACCAGCGATCGTCCATCTGGCCGCACGTCGAGGAACGCGTGCTCGACCTGGTCGAGGAGCATCGCTCCACCATCGTCTTCGCCAACTCACGCCGGCTGGCCGAGCGGCTCACGGCCAGGCTCAACGAGATATCCGACGAACGGGCCACCGGAGAGGCACTCCCCCAGGCCGGCGACCTCCACCCGGCGCAGATCATGGCTCAGGCCGGCGCAACCAGAGGCATCGCCGCCACCGTTGCCCGGGCCCATCACGGGAGCGTCAGCAAGGAGCAGCGCGCCGTCATCGAAGACGACCTCAAGACCGGCCGGCTACCGGCCGTGGTAGCCACCAGCAGCCTCGAGCTCGGCATCGACATGGGCGCAGTCGACCTGGTCGTCCAGGTCGAGTCGCCACCGTCGGTGGCCAGTGGACTGCAGCGGGTCGGGCGGGCCGGCCACCAGGTCGGGGCCGTCTCCCGCGGCGTGCTGTTCCCCAAATATCGCGGCGACCTCGTGCAGACCGCCGTCGTCGTCGAGCGGATGCGGTCCGGCCAGATCGAGGAGCTGCACACACCGCGCAACCCTCTCGACGTGCTGGCCCAGCAGCTCGTCTCCACACTCGCGATGGACAGCTGGGACGTCGACGAGCTACTCACGATGGTCCGCCGCGCTCATCCGTTCGCCACGCTCCCCCGCAGCGCGTACGACGCCGTGCTCGACATGCTGTCCGGCCGTTACCCGTCTGACGAGTTCGCAGAACTGCGACCGCGGATCGTCTGGGACCGCACTACCGGCACGCTCACCGGCCGCCCCGGCGCTCAGCGGCTCGCCGTCACCAGCGGCGGCACCATCCCCGACCGCGGGCTGTTCGGCGTCTTCCTTGCCGGGTCCGAGCGTGCGGCGCGGGTCGGCGAACTCGATGAGGAAATGGTCTACGAGTCGCGGGTCGGCGACGTGTTCGCCCTCGGCGCCACCAGCTGGCGGATCGAGGACATCACTCACGACCGAGTGATCGTCTCCCCAGCCCCCGGCCAGCCGGGCCGGCTGCCGTTCTGGAAGGGCGACATCCTCGGCCGACCGGCCGAGCTGGGCGCGGCCGTCGGCGCATTCGTTCGCGAGGTCACAGCCCTGCCTGACGACGCCGCCCGCGAGCGCGCGACGACCGCCGGCCTGGACGAGTGGGCCACCGACAACCTGCTCGGATATTTGCGCGAGCAGCGCGAGGCCACCGGCCACGTGCCCGACGACCGCACCTTGCTGGTCGAGCGGTTCCGCGACGAGCTCGGCGACTGGCGGCTGATCGTCCACTCCCCGTACGGCGCGCAGGTCCACGCTCCGTGGGCGCTCGCCATCGGGGCCCGGCTCCGTGAGCGCTACGGCGTCGACGTCCAAGCCGCGCACGCCGACGACGGCATCGTGCTGCGCATCCCCGACACCGCAGACATCGCCGAGCCCGGCGGCGCCGGCCTGCCCGGCGCCGAGCTCGTCGTGCTGGACCCGGACGATCTCGACGACATGGTCACCGCCGAGGTCGGTGGGTCGGCACTGTTCGCGTCCCGCTTCCGCGAGTGCGCCGCCCGGGCGCTGCTGCTCCCCCGCCGCGACCCGCGCCGGCGAACGCCGCTGTGGCAGCAGCGACAACGGTCGGCCCAGTTGCTCGAGATCGCGTCGAAATACGGCTCGTTCCCAATCGTGCTCGAAGCACTGCGCGAGTGCGTTCAAGACGTGTACGACCTGCCAGGGCTCAAACAGCTCATGCGGGCGATCGCCGACCGGTCGGTGCGAGTCGTCGAAGTCGAAACCCCGCAACCGTCACCGTTTGCGCGTTCGCTGCTGTTCGGCTATGTCGCCTCGTTCCTCTACGAGGGCGATTCGCCGCTGGCCGAGCGACGGGCGCAGGCGCTGTCGCTGGACCCGACGCTATTGGCCGAACTGCTCGGCCGGACGGAGTTGCGCGAGCTGCTCGACGCGTCGGTCATCGTCCGGACGGAGGCAGAGCTGCAGCGGCTCGCGCCCGACCGCCAGGCCCGCGACCTGGAGGCGGTCGCCGACCTGCTCCGGCTGCTCGGGCCGCTATCGACGGCCGCCGTGGCCGAGCGATGTGTCGAGGCCGCCGACGCGCCGCGGCTGCTGGCCGCGCTCGAGGACACCCGGCGGGCCATCCGGGTCCGGGTGGCCGGCGAAGAGCGCTGGGCCGCCATCGAGGACGCCGGACGGCTGCGCGATGCACTGGGCGTGCCGCTGCCGGTCGGGGTGCCGGTAGCGTTCACCGAGCCGGTGCCCGATCCGATGGGCGACCTGGTGGCGCGGTTCGCCCGCACCCATGGCCCCTTTCACGCGAAGGACGTTGCCCGGTTGCTCGGGTTGGGCGTTGCGGTCGTTTCGGACACGTTGCGGAGGCTGGCGGCGGCCGGCCGGGTCGTCGAAGGAGAGCTGACGCCGGGGGCATCCGGTACCGAATGGTGCGAGGCCGAGGTACTACGGTTGCTGCGGCGGCGCTCGGTCGCCGCGCTGCGCAAGGAGGCGGAGCCAGTCGACCCGGCCGCGCTGGGCCGATTCCTCCCGGCATGGCAGCACGTCGGCGGCACACTGCGCGGCGTCGACGGGGTGCTGCGGGTGGTCGAGCAGCTCGGCGGGTGCGCCGTGCCGGCCAGCGCGCTGGAGCGGCTGGTCATGCCGGCCCGGATCGCCGGGTACTCGCAGGCCTGGCTGGACGAGCTCACCACGGCCGGCGAGGTGGTGTGGTCCGGACATGGTGCCCTGCCCGGCACCGATGGCTGGGTGTCCTTGCACGTCGCCGAGGGCGTGCCGCTGACGCTGCCCGATCCGGGCAACGAGTACTCCCGGACGGAGCTGCACGACGCTGTGCTCGACGTGTTGTCCTCCGGTGGTGCGTTCTTCTTCCGGCAGCTGTCCGACGCTGTGCACTCGACCGACGACGGCGCACTCGTGACGGCGCTGTGGGACCTGGTCTGGGCGGGCCGCATCACGAACGACACCCTGGCCCCGATGCGAGCCCTGATCGGCGGTGGCCGCTCGACCCACCGGCCCCGGCCGACCCGACCGCCGCGGGCCCGGTACGCCAGGGGACAGCCCGCACTGCCCGCCCGCGGCGGGCCGCCGATCGCGGCCGGCCGGTGGTCACTGCTCCCGCCGCGCGACCCAGACCCGACCCGGCGGGCATACGCTGCCGCCGAGGGACTGCTCGACCGGCACGGCGTCGTCACCCGCGGTGCGGTGGTAGCAGAGCGGCTGCCCGGCGGTTTCGCGGCCGCCTACCGCGTACTGTCGGCCTTCGAGGACACCGGGCGGGCGCGACGGGGTTACTTCGTGGCGGGTTTGGGTGCGGCCCAATTCGCATCGGTGGGGGCCGTCGACCGGCTCCGCGGGTTCGCCGACACGGCCGCCCGACGTGAGCCGGTGCCAGCCCTGGTCCTCGCCGCCACCGACCCCGCAAATCCGTACGGCGCCGCGTTACCGTGGCCAGATCGCGAACAGCCGAGCGGCCATCGTCCGGGCCGCAAGGCGGGGGCTCTCGTGGTGCTCGTCGACGGTGACCTCGTGCTGTACGTCGAACGCGGGGGCCGAACACTGCTCTCATGGTCCGACGATGCCGATCGCCTCCGGGCCGCCGCCGACGCGCTCGCCCTGGCAGTCCGGGACGGAGCGCTCGGCGCCCTGAGGGTCGAGCGGGCCGACGGCGAGGCGGTGACCGCGACAGCGCTGGGCGAAGCCCTGGCCGCTGCGGGCTTCCACGTCACACCTCGCGGCTTGCGGCTGCGTGCGTAACGCACCCTGTGCGGACAGTCAGTCATGCGCCGTGGACGCGAACATCGTCTCGCGAGCCTGATCCACGGCGGTCAGCAGGGCGCCGCGCAGCACGGGAGCATCCTGCACGCTGGTGGGTACCAATACGGGCTTGAACTGCACGATCCGGCCCATCGAGCGCGTGACCAAGTCGCACAGTGGCCCACCACCGGCCGCCCCCACCTCACCGGCCAGCACCACCAGCGCCGGGTCTACGACGGCGCATACCGCCGCCACTCCGACCGCGAGCCGGTCGGCTAACTCGTCCAAGAACCCCTGTGCCGGGCTACCGGCCGCAAACGCCGCCCGGACCGCACCCGCCGCATCGTCGGCCACGACGCCGTGTGCGGCCGCGAGCGCCGATACCGAAGCGGCACCTACCAGCCGCTGAAACGCCCGCTTGTCCGGCTCGGATCCCCCGGCTGGCAGCGGCACACCGGGAACCGGCAAGTAGCCGATCTCGCCCGCCGCGCCGGTTGCGCCGCGGTGCAGACGCCCACCGACCACGATTGCCAGGCCGACTCCACGGCCAACCCAGAACAGCACGAAGTCATCGACGTTCTGGGCGGCGCCGACGGTGCGCTCGGCCATCGCAGCCAGGTTGACATCGTTCTCGATCGTCACGGCGCAGCCCAGATCCTCGCGCAGGGCGTCACGAAGGCCGCGGTGCCAGCGGGGCAGGTCGAAGACGTAACCCAAATCGCCCGTCATGGGGTCCACCACGCCGGGCGTTCCGATCACGACGTCGGCGACGTCGGATACCGTGATTCCCGCCTCGTCCGTCACCGCACGAACGGCGCCGTCGACCAGCCGAACCGGGTCATCGACGTCGGACCCGGGCAACCGTACGCGGCCGCGGACCGATCCGGTCACATCGGCGACGGCCGCGACGACCTCCTGTGGACCCATGTGGATGCCGATGCCATGGGAGCATCCCGCCCGTACCGCGTACAGGTCCGCGCTCGGGCCTCGCCCGGCCGACCGGGTGCCGATCACCTCGACCAAGCCGCGCTCCCGCAATCGGCTGACCAGCGCGGAAGCGGTGACCTTCGAGAGTCCGGTCAGCTCACCGAGCTTCGCCCGGGTCAGCGGCCCTTCGGCCAGCAGCAACTCCAGCGCACTGCGGTCGTTGATCGCTCGGAGCAGCCTGGGAGTTCCAGGGCGACGTGACATGTGGCCGCCTCCCACCGGAAACTGTCTTTTCAGAAACAAACTTACCAGTAGTGGCGGCGACGCGGAAGCGCGCGTGCGAACGATGTCTGCCGCTCAGCCGACGGGAACGGCGTCCAGCTCGACCCGACGGCCCGGCACCCGCAGCTGAGTAAGCGCGCCGACGGCGGCGGCCTCGACCCGGGACATCTCCTCGCTCACCTCTCGGAGAACCTCCGACAACGGCAGGTCGAGTGCCTGACAGATAGCGGCCAGCAGCTCCGAGGATGCTTCCTTGCGTCCTCGCTCTACTTCGGAGAGGTAGCCCAGGCTCACCCTGGCCGCAGTCGACACCTCGCGGAGGGTTCGGCCCTGCTCTACCCGATGACGGCGCAACACGTCGCCGATCAGTCGTCTGACGAGAACCACCGGCCACCCCCTTCCGACAACGGCTGCCGAGGCCAACGCGTCCACCGTACATCCGCGCGAGGACACCCTCGGAACGCAGCCATCATGCTGGGATCAACGTGTCGGTTGCGGCGAGGATTCCCCGGAGCCGGGCCCGAGGTCAGCGACGGTCCGGCGCAGTAGATCCAGGGCGCGCACCACAGCCAGCCGACGCACCGTTTCCCGGTCCCGATGGTATCGGTCCGGCTCGAACGAGCCGACCCTGATCGCGCCGTCGGATGCCACAGCAACGTGCATGGTGCCGGGCGGGTGACCATCCTGCGGGTCCGGCCCCGCGACCCCGGTTGTCGCCACACCGAGGTCGGCCCGGCACCGCGTGCGCACGCCCTGCGCCATCGCCCGCGCGGTCGTGGCCGCCACTGCCCCGTCACGCTCCAACACCGTGGCGGGAACGCCGAGCAGATCCGCCTTGAGATCGGTCGCGTAGGCAACCACTGCGCCGCGCATCACATCCGACGCACCGGCGACAGAGACGAGGGCGGCCGCGACCAGTCCACCCGTGAGCGATTCCGCCGTCGCTACGGTACGGCGATGAGTTCGCAGCGCGTCGACGATCGCTTCCTCCAGGCGCTGGTCCTCGGCGGCGACGACATCACCGAGGAGTTCCCGCGCCTGTGCGGCCGCGGTCGTCGCGATCGCCTCGGCACTCGCACCGGTGGCGACGATCCGGATCTCGACGACGGCCGGACGAGGCAGGTACGCCAGGCCACCCTGGCCGGCCAGGTGGGCCTCGACCGGCGCCAGCAGCCGAGCGATCTGTGGCTCCGGCATGCCGACCACGACGAGCGAGCGGGTCGTGCGCCCGGGCAGCGCTCCTGCAGTTGCGACCAGCTCGGGCAGCACCTGTCCGTCCACGATCGAGCGCATCTCGGCAGGCACTCCCGGCACCGCGTACACGACCCGGACCCCACGGTCGAAGCGCGCACCTGCCTCGGACCCGACGGTGTTGGGTAACTCAGCCGGCACCTGGCCGGCGAACAGACGAGCCAACGCGAGCCGGGTGACGTCGTCGCTGGTCGGCCCGAGCCCACCGGTGACCAGGACCGCCCGGGCGTCAGCCAGCCCGCGCTCGACGGCCGCGGCGACAGCGTCGGCATCGTCCGACGCGACCGTGGCAGAAACCACCCGGAACCCCTCGTCGGTGAGGCGCTGGCCGAGCCACGGGCCGTTCGTGTCATTCGTATGTCCGGTGAGCAGTTCGTCGCCGACGAGCACCAGGGCGACGGTGTCCGATGCCGGATCGCTCATCCGGCCGTCCCTGCAGGCGGCATCCGTTCAGCACGGGTCCTGGCCCGGATCAGCCGGCGGGCCTGCAGGACGTAGTCGACGCCTGTCGCGACGGTCACGACGACCGCAAGGCTCATCGCGGCGACCTCGACGGTATGCAACGCGGCGGGAAGCGGGAGCAGGTAGAGACCCAGCGCAAGAGCCTGCAGGGCGGTCTTGACCTTGCCGCCACGACCGGCCGGCAACACGGCGTATCGCAGCATGGCAAACCGCAGCGCCGTCACGCCGATCTCGCGGATCAGCACGACGACAGTCACCCACCAGGGCAGTTCGCCCAGCAGCGAGAGCCCGACAAAGGCCATACCGGTGAGCGCCTTGTCGGCGATCGGGTCGGAGATCTTCCCGAAGTCGGTGACCGTACCTCTGCGCCGGGCCAGGTCGCCGTCGACCTTGTCGGTGATCATTGCCACCGCGAAGACCACGAACGCACCGACTCGGGACGCCGCGTCTGCTCCTCCCTCACGCAGCAGCAGCCAACCCAGTAGCGGCACGAGCAGCAACCGAAGGACGGTAAGCGCATTGGCTAGGTTCCATGCGCTCGAGTTGCCCTCGGCCGGCGCGGACACGCCGCCAGATTACGGGCCAGGCGATCAACCGGCCGTCGCCACTGCAGCCAGGTCCGCGCCGATGGATCCCACCACCCGACCCGCGACGAGATCGGCCACTCGAGCAAAACATCCAGTCACGGTCGTCGTTCCATCCGCATCGGGGCCCTGGTGGTCGGCGCGCCCCTCTGAAACGTCGTCGGCAACGGATTCGACCAGGATCGTGACCTGCTCCCCGACCCGGTCCTCCGCACGCTGGGCTACCAGCTCCTCGACCAATGCGTCGACCCGCTCCACGCGGTCGGCGATCTCCTCCGCAGCCAGCTTGCCGCCGAGACCGGCAGCCTCGGTGCCGTCCTCGTCGGAATAGCCGAAGACGCCGACGGTGTCGAGCCGCGCGGCGGCCAGGAAGGACTCCAGGATTGCCAGGTCGGCCTCGGTCTCGCCAGGGAATCCGACGATGACGTTGGACCGGATGCCCGCCGCCGCGGAGCGCTCGCGGATCGAGCCGATCAGGTCGAGGAACAGCTCGGCGGATCCGAAGCGGCGCATCCGGCGCAGTACCGCCGGGCTGGCATGTTGGAACGACAGGTCGAAATAGGGCGTGACTCCAGGGGTGGTGGCGATGGCGTCGATCAACGTCGGGCGCAACTCGGCCGGTTGCAGGTACGACAACCGGACCCGTTCGATGCCGTCGACCGTGGTGAGTTCAGCAAGCAGTGTTTCCAGCAGCCGAAGATCACCAAGGTCCTTACCGTAGGACGTCGTGTTCTCGCTGACCAGGAACACTTCATGCACACCCCTCCCCGCGAGCCAGCGGGCATCGTCGAGCACCTCGCTTGGGCGGCGAGAGACGAATGCACCGCGAAACCGCGGTATGGCGCAGAACGAACAGCGCCGATCGCAACCGCTGGCGAGCCGCAGTGGCGCGACTGGACCGTCGTCGAGCCGGCGCCGCGGGCTGGCGACATGGCCCGGCCGGTCAGCGGGAGCCAGTGGCAGCAGTTGCCGGCGGTCGCTGGGAACATGTGCGCGGAGATCGCGACCAGCGGTGACTTCCGTCAGCCGCCGGCCGATGTGCTGGTAGTCGTCAAAACCAAGAACAGCGTCCGCTTCGGTCAGCTCGGCGGCCAGCGTGGCACCGTACCGCTCGGCCAGGCATCCGACAGCGACGACCGAGCGGGTGCGCCCGGTCGTCTTGAGGTCGGCCGCTGCGAGCACCGCGTCGATCGAGTCCTTCTTCGCCTGCTCGACGAAGCCACAGGTGTTGATCAGGACGGTCTCGGCGGCCGCTGGATCCGCGACCAGCTCGAAGCCTTCCTCCGACAGCCGGCCGGCCAACTCCTCGGAATCCACCTCGTTACGGGCGCAACCCAGCGTGACGATCGCGACCGAACTCCCACCCACAACCCCGCAGCCTTGCATGTCCGACCCGGCCCGGTTCAGGCGGGCACCACGTCCAGGCGGGCGGCCAGCGACATCGCGTCGAACGGCGCACGGACCTTCACGTCGTTGTCGAAGTAGACGTAGACGTCCCGCCCCGACGGTTCCGGCTCGGCGGCCGGCCCGACCATGCGTGCATCGGGTGACGACCCGCCCGACGCCCACGCCCGGACCCGGGCCGCCCACCAGTCCAGTGCCTGGTCGTCGTAGCCGCTGACGTAGAGCTCCTGCGAACCGTGCAACCGCACATATACGAAACTCGACGTCAGGTCTTCCAGAAACGGCCACTTGCCGGCCGTGTCGGCGACGACCAAGGCAATGTCATGCCGGCGGAGCAACTCGACGAACTCAAGGGTCTCGTAGCTGCGATGACGCACTTCCAGCGCATGCCGGAGCGGCCGGTCAACCGAGACCGCGGTGATCGCTCCGTGCCGAAGCCGGGCGTCATGCCGCTCGGCGATCCGAGCAGCTTCGGTCGTCGTCCGGGGCAGCTGATCGAAGAACGCGTCGAGCCGGTCGGGATCGAATCCGAGCATCGGCGGCAGCTGCCAGAGCAACGGCCCCAGCTTGTGCTCCAGCGCCAGCACGCCGGAACCGAAGAAGTTCGCGAGCGGGGTCTCGACGTCGCCAAGTTTCTTCATGTGGGTGATGAAGCGCCCGCCCTTGACCGAGAACACGAAGTCGTCCGGCGTCTGCACGAACCAGCCCCGGTAGCTGGACGGCCGTTGCAGCGAGTAGAACGACCCGTTGATCTCAACGCTGTTCAGCCGGCTCGCGGCGAACTCGAGTTCTCGCCGGTGCGGGAGGTCGGACGGGTAGAAAACTCCACGCCATGGCGGGTAGGTCCAGCCCGAGATCCCGATCCGCACGTCCGGCACGCCGACACACCTCTTCCCGGTGCCAGCGTGTTACCCGCCGCGAAGGGTGTCGACAACGTCGTCGAGCTCGTCGGCCTTGACCAGCACGTCCCGGGCCTTGGAGCCCTCGGATGGGCCGACGATGCCGCGGCTCTCCATCAGGTCCATCAGCCGGCCGGCCTTGGCGAAGCCCACCCGGAGTTTCCGCTGCAGCATCGACGTCGAACCGAACTGCGTCGTGATCACCAGCTCGGCTGCCTGGCAGAGCAGGTCGAGGTCGTCGCCGATGTCCTCGTCGACTTCGCGTCGGGTGCCCTGTGCTGCGACGACGTCCTCACGGTACGACGGCTCGAGTTGAGACGTGCAATGCCGGGCGACGGCGTGGATCTCGGACTCGGAAACCCAGGCGCCCTGGATCCGCACCGGCTTGCTCGCACCCATCGGCAGGAACAGGCCATCACCCTGGCCCACCAGCTTCTCCGCACCGTTTTGGTCGAGGATCACCCGAGAGTCGGCGAGCGAGGACGTCGCGAAAGCCAACCGCGAGGGCACGTTCGCCTTGATCAGCCCGGTGACGATGTCGACCGACGGCCGTTGGGTCGCCAGGACGAGGTGGATGCCGGCTGCCCGGGCAAGCTGGGTGATGCGCACGATCGCATCCTCGACGTCGCGGGGAGCGACCATCATCAGGTCGGCGAGCTCGTCGACGATCACCAGCAGGTACGGGTACGGCGTCAAAGCGCGCTCGCTGCCGGGCGGCGCCTTGACCCGGCCGGCCCGTACGGCCTTGTTGAAGTCGTCGAGGTGGCGGAAGCCGAAGTGGGCGAGGTCGTCATAGCGCATGTCCATCTCGCGCACCACCCAGCCGAGCGCCTCCGCGGCCCTCTTGGGATTGGTGATGATCGGGGTGATCAGGTGCGGAATGCCGTCGTACGCCGTGAGCTCGACCCGCTTCGGGTCGACCAGGATCATCCGGACCTCGTCCGGTGTGGACCGCATGAGGACCGAGGTGATCATGGAGTTGATGCAGCTCGACTTCCCTGAGCCGGTCGCCCCAGCGATGAGCAGGTGCGGCATCTTGGCCAGGTTCGCCACGACGAAGCCGCCCTCGACGTCCTTGCCGAGCGCGACGACCATCGGATGGTGGTCTTTACGGGCGACCGGCGAGCGGAGCACGTCGCCGAGACTGACCGTCTCCTTGTCGCTGTTCGGGATTTCTATGCCGATCGCAGACTTGCCGGGGATCGGCGACAGGATCCGCACCTCCGCGCTCGCCACGGCGTAGGAGATGTTCTTCGACAGCGCCGTGACCCGCTCGACCTTGACCGCATTGCCCAGCTCGACTTCGTAACGGGTGACGGTGGGTCCTCGGGTGTAGCCGGTGATCTGGGCATCGATCTCGAACTGGTCGAAGACCTCGGTGAGCGCCTCGACGACTCGGTCCGACGCCGCCGAGCGCGCCCGGTGCGGGCTGCCTTGACGCAGCGCGTCGCTGGTCGGCAGCGTGTAGGTGACGTCGCCGGACAGCGCCAGCTGCTCTACCCGCACTGGCAGCGGCGTGTGTGGCGGCGGCTCGGCCAGCGGCTCGGGCCGGCGGCGGGCCGCGACCACGATCCGGGTCGGGCGGTCGCCCCCCTCTGCCGATCCGGCATCCTCGCCCGCCTGCCCGCTGGCGCGATCGTGCAACAACGGGCTCTCGTATGGGCTCTGATCGCCCGGTGTGTTGTCAGGCGACCAGCGGCGGCGCAGCAAGGAACGACGCGTAGGCGAGCTGCCGCTGTCTCCGCCACCGTTGTCGCCGGCGGGATTGCCGGCCAGCCAGGCCTGTACCGCGCGGGCGCGGGCGGGCAGCTCGTGCATCGGCGTTCCGGTGACGACGAGCAGGCCGTACACGCAGAGCAGTACGAGCAGCGGCGTGGCCACCCACACGGTCAGCAAGTCGGCGAGCACCGTAGAAGCGACGAATCCGACCGCTCCGCCAGCGCTCTGCATGGCCGCTTCACCGTCGACCGACCGAGGCATCCCGGCGGCGATGTGGGCCAGGCCGAGTGTGCCGAGTGCGAGGGCGGTCCAGCCCACGAGCTGACGCGCTCCCGGCCCGTTGCGCTCGGGTTGGCGCAGCGCGCGCCAGGCCAGCAGAAGTAACAGGACCGGGACTCCGACCGCAGCCGCACCGACCGTGCCTGCCACGACCGTGCGAATCACCTCCGCGACGACGCCTTCGATGTTCCACCACACCGCCGCGGCGATGACGATCCCGGCGCCCACCAGTGACAGCCCGACGCCGTCACGGCGATGAGCCGGATCGAGTTCGCGTGTGCTGGAACCGAGCCGCCGCACGAGGCCACCGATCAGGTGCGCGAGTCCCATCCACACGGCCCGGAACAGGCCGCCGAGGCCGCGCACCAACCAGGTTGCTGGGCCGATCCGCCGGGATGCGGGTCGGCGTTGTGCAGCCGGTGGGTTCGACCGAGTCCGGGCGGAACTCCGACCACCGCGACGGCCGTTCGATCGCTCCGACGCTGACCTGCGAGAACGCGTCAGTGTGGAGCCGCGGATCGCCATGATCGGAAGGCTACCCTGACGACACATCCGTACCTCGAGTCACACGCGTTATCGGCGTGGCGCGGCGTAGCTAAGCACCGGCGGACGTCCCAAGGTCGGTGTCAGGACTCCACGACCACCGGGATGATCATCGGCCGGCGCCGGTATCTGGCGCTGACCCAGCGGCCGACGGTGCGGCGAATGGTCTGCTGGAGCTGGTAGCCGTCGGCGGCCCCGCCCGCGGTGGCGTGTTCGAGCGCCTCAGCGACCTGTGGGCGGACCTCGTCGAACACGCTGTCGTCCTCGGCGAACCCCCGGGCATGTATCTCCGGGCCACCGGTGACCTTGCCGGTCACCGAGTCGACGACCACCACGACCGAGATGAAGCCCTCCTCGCCGAGGATCCGCCGGTCCTTCAATGAGGCCTCGGCAATGCCTCCCACATTGGATCCGTCGACGTAGACGTAGCCGCAGGGGACCGCGCCGACGATCCGTGCGACGCCGTCGACGAGGTCGACCACGACACCGTCTTCGGCCACCACGACCCGGTCGGCGGGAACGCCGGAGCTCACCGCGACGGCGGCATTCGCATGCAGGTGCCTGATCTCGCCGTGGACGGGCATGACGTTGCGGGGCTTGACCAGGTTGTATGCAAAGAGCAGCTCGGCGGCGCTGGCGTGCCCGGACGTGTGGACCATGGCATTGCCCCGGTGGACGACGGTGGCGCCCCATCGGGTGAGCCCGTTGATGACGCGAGCCACCGCGTTCTCGTTGCCAGGGATGAGCGAGGACGCCAACACGACGACGTCTCCCGGCTCGATACTGATCGCCGGATGGTCGCGGTTGGCCATGCGCGAGAGTGCGGCCATGGGTTCGCCCTGGGACCCCGTGGACATCAGCACGACCTCCTCCGGCGCGAGATCGTCGATGCTCTTGAGGTCGACCAGCGTGCTGCCCGGTATTCGCAGATAACCGAGGTCCCGGGCGATTCCCATGTTGCGCACCATGGATCGGCCGACGAAAGCGACCTTGCGCCGATGTGCGACGGCGGCGTCAAGGACCTGTTGCACTCGGTGGACGTGGCTCGCGAAGGAGGCGACGACAATCCGGCGGGGGGCTTCGGCGAAGATCCGGTCGAGAACCGGAGCGATCTCCCGCTCCTGCGGGGTGTACCCCGGCACCTCGGCATTCGTGGAATCGACCATGAGCAGGTCGACGCCAGCATCACCGAATCGCGCGAACGCATTCAGATCCGTCCGCCGACCGTCCAGCGGGAGCTGGTCCATCTTGAAGTCACCGGTATGCAGGACCAATCCGGCCGGCGTCCTGATCGCGAGCGCCAGCGCGTCCGGAATGGAGTGGTTGACGGCGAGAAATTCAACGTCGAACGGCCCGAGCCGTTCGGTGCGTCCCTCGGCGACCTCGAGCTGGTACGACTCGATCCCGTGCTCGAGGAGCTTCTCCTCGACCAGCGCCAGAGTCAGCCGGGACCCGACCAGCGGCAGGTCGGGCTGCTCGCGCAGCAGGAACGGAACGGCTCCGATGTGATCCTCGTGACCATGGGTGAGCACGATCGCTTCAACCCGGTCGAGGCGGGCTCGAAGGTAATCGAAATCCGGCAGGATGAGGTCGACCCCCGGCTGGTGGTCCTCGGGAAACAGCACACCGCAGTCGACGATCAGCAGCCGGCCGCCGCATTCGAAGACGGTCATGTTCCGGCCGATCTCCCCGAGGCCGCCGAGAGCGACGATCCGCAAGCCGCCGTCGGAGAGCGGCGGGGGTAGCGCGAGCTCCGGGTGCGGATGGCTCACAGCAGCCCTGCCGCCACCAGGTCTGCTCGCAGTTCGACCACCTGCTCCTCCGTGGCTTCGACCAGCGGCGAACGGACGGCCCGACTGTTCAACGCGCCGGCGAGCTGCGCTGCCGCCTTGGCCATGATGGCGCCCTGAGTTCGCGTCATGATCGCTCGGACAGCGGGCAGCAATTGCCGATGCAGCCGGATCGCCTCGGGAAGGTTGCCGGCGAAGACCGCATCCATCATCGCGGCGTACCGAGCCGCGGCCACATGTGCGACGACGCTGACGACCCCGGCCGCACCCTGGGTCAGGTGGGCCAGATTGAGGGCGTCGTCGCCCGAGTAGTAGGCCAGCTCGGTACGGGCCATGACCTCTGACGACGCGAAGAGGTCGCCCTTGGCGTCCTTCACCGCGACGATCCGATCGTGCCCGGCGAGGCGGACAAGTGTCTCGGTTGTGATCGGTACTCCCGACCGTCCGGGAATGTCGTAGAGCATGACCGGCAGCAGGGTGGCGTCCGCGGCAGCGGTGAAGTGCCGGACCAGGCCCTCCTGCGGAGGCTTGTTGTAGAACGGTGTGACGATCAGCAGGCCGTGTGCTCCCGCCTTTTCGGCCTGCCGCGCCAGTTCGACCGTGTGATGGGTGTCGTAGGTGCCGACGCCGGCGATGATGGTGGCCCGGTCTCCGACGGCGTCGAGCACCGCCCGCAACACCTTCTCCTTCTCCGCGTCAGTCGTGGTCGGGCTCTCGCCGGTGGTGCCGCTGACGACCAGGCCGTCGCACCCCTCGGCGACCAGATGGTCTGCGAGTCGGGCCGCTCCGTCGAGATCCAGGCCGCCGTCATGGTCGAACGGCGTGACCATCGCGGTGAGAACGCGACCGAAAGGGGCACTGGCGAGCGCGCTGGGATCGTCGGCCATGGCCGTCAAGGTTACCGGTCCTGATCCGCCCGCCGAGCGGCCGGCACTACGGCGCGACCCGGCCGTTCGCCTCGAACGCGGCGTGGGTGAGGGGCATCAGCCGCGCCCAGTGCTCCTCCATCTGCTCGGCCACCATCTCGATCTCGCGTTGGGGGAACGAAGGGAACGCGGCGTCGTCGCGTCGGGTCCGCAGGGAGAGGAAGTTCATCAGCGATCGCGCGTTGAATGTCACGTACATCGACGAGTAGATCGTCAGCGGCAACACGATGCGCGCGACCTCGCGGGCGACACCGGCCTCGAGCATCCGGCGATACGCGGCGTAGGCCTCGGCGCACACCCGCCTGGTCTCGGCGTCGACCAGCGCATGCTGTTCCACGGTGCCCTCGACGAAGCTGTAGTGCCCCGGCTTGCCCTCCTGCACCAGTTTGCGGTCCGCCCCGGGAACGTAGAAGACCGGCCGAAGCTCCCGGTACCGCCCGCTCTCCTCGTTGTAGCTGGCGATCCGGTGCCGCATGTGCTCGCGAAAAACGAAGATCGGGGCATGGACGTAGAAGGTCATGGAATTGTGTTCGTACGGTGTACCATGCTTTGACCGCATAAGGTAGTTGATGAGCCCTTTGGACCGTTCCGCGTCCGCCTCGACGTCCTCGAGGGACTGTTCGCCTTTGGTGGAGACCCGAGCCGCAAACAGCACGTCCGAATCATGCGCACTGGAGCGCACCAGCTCCACCGTAACGTCGCTGCGGAACTCGATGTCGGGAACGTCGGTACCTTCGGGCAAGGCTGCGCCATGGGTCACCGTCACGGGCCGGGCCTCCGCTCGTCGGGTCGTGCTGGTCGCAGCCTAGTGACCCGTGCCGACAGCCTCGCAGGGCCGGTTCACGCCGCCTGGACAATGAACCGTGACTTCTATCTGAACTTCAGGTCACGGATTGGGAGCGACGCGCCCGAATAACCTGCGCCAAGAGCCGCGGTGGGTGCACTCTGGGTCCATGGTCTGGCAGGGGACCATTGGCAGGTTCGTGCGCTGGGGGATGGTGCACGGGCCGGCGTGGGGCATGCTCGCGGCTGTCATCGGTGGGATCCCCCTTGCGGTCTTCGGCGACGTCGGGGTCAGCCAGGTGCAGATCCTGCTCGGCGGGCTGCTCGGAGGGGCCATTGCCGGACCGCTGCTCGGGCTGGCCGCCGGCATCGCGTGCGTCGGCGCCGAATTGGTTCCGAAGTGGATCCTGGACGCTCCGGACTATGTGGCCGTCGCGGCGGTCGCAGGAATCGTCGGCGGCATCGCATGGCCGGTCCTGGAGTTGGGGCGCTCGGGCCCCGCCGCCGGAATCCTCGCGGTCGCCCTGATCACATCGGTTCCGGCCATCGACGCTGCGCTGAGCGCACCACGACTGCTCCACGCGGACGAGCCTCAGGCGTTGCCGGACGCCGGCGTCGATGTGGCTGCGCGCCGTCAGGCGTCGTAATCCAGCGAGACCTCTGCCGTGCTGGGGTGTGACTGACAGGTCAGCACGTAGCCCGCGCTCACCTCGCCTTCCTCGAGCGCGAAGTTCCGCTCCATGACCACCGTGCCGTCCAGGAGCTTTGCCCGACAGGTGCCGCAGACACCTCCCTGGCACGCGAACGGCGCATCGTTGCGGACCCGGAGCACGGCCTCCAGCACGGACTCCTCCGAGTCGGCCAACTCTACGGTGCTCCGCCGGCCGTCGAGGAGCACGGTTACCACACTGCGTTCGGCCGGACGCTCGGCTGGCGCCGGCGGGGTCGGCGGCTCGCCGACGTGGAACAGCTCGGAATGGACGTGCGCGCGGTCGACGCTGTGGTCGAGGAGGACCCTGCGAGCGGTCGTCACCAGATCCAGCGGCCCACACAGATACCACTCGTCAACGTTTTCCGGGGGAATCAGGGTGGCCAGGAACCGCTCCAGGCGTGGCTGGTCGATCCGCCCCGACAGCAGGTCGGTTTCTCGCGCCTCGCGCGACAGGACGTGGACGAGGTGGAGCCGTTCTGAATGGACGTCCTTGAGGTCGGCGAGCTCGTCGAGGAACATCACCGTCTGGCTGGTCCGGTTCGCGTACACCAGCGTGACCCGGCTGGCCGGCTCGGTCTGCAGGATCGACGCGATGATCGACATGATCGGCGTGATGCCGCTGCCGGCAGCGAGGGCGACGTAGTGCTTGGCGTTGACAGGATCGAGGGTGGGCGTGAAGCGGCCGGCCGGCGTCATGACGTCGAGCTCGTCGCCCGGCGACAGTGCACCGAGAGCGAACGCCGAGAACGTCCCGTCCGGGATGCGTTTGATCGCGATGCGCAACTGTCCAGAGCCCTGCGGCGAGCAGATCGAGTAGCTGCGCCGGACTCCGTCACCACCGGGAACCGATACGTTGACGTGCTGACCCGCCGTGAAAGCGTAGTCGGCCCGCAGGCGGGGCGGTACGTCGAACGTCACCGCCACTGCGTCGGCGGTGAGTCGCTCGACCGAGGCCACCCGGAGCCGGTGGAAGACCGAGTGCCGCCGGAGAGCGGGCTCCACAGGAGCTGCGTCGGTGACCGTCATGCACTACAGCGCCTTGACGTGGTCGAACGGCTCGAGGCAGGCCCGGCAGCTCCAGAGCGCCTTGCACGCGGTCGAGCCAAACCTGCTGATCTCGTGGGTGTTGGGGGAACCGCATTGCGGGCACCGCACCGAGAGTCGAAGTGCCATGGGGCCAGCCGCGTGTGGGGGCACGATTCCATGTCTGCTCAGCGCGGCGCGGCCGGCCGGCGTGATCCAGTCCGTCGTCCACGCCGGAGCCAGCACCAGGCGGACATCGGCGTTGCTGTACCCGGCCGCGGCGAGCCGGGCAAGCACGTCGACCCGAATCGCGTCCATCGCGGGGCAGCCGGAGTACGTCGGGGTGATCTTGACGACGACCCGGCCGTCGGCGTCGACCTGTACGTCGCGCAGGATGCCGAGGTCTCCGATCGTGATCATGGGCAACTCAGGGTCCGGGACGGCGGCGACCAGGTCCCTGATATCGACGGCTGTGGCGGTTACCATGTCGCCCCGGGGTGCGCACGGTGCAGATGTTGCATCTCGGCCAGCAAGTACCCCATGGCCTCGGTGTGCAGGCCGCGGCGGCCACCGCGACCGTGGAAAGACGGCTCCGGAACGGCCAACGTGGCTTCGGCGAGCACGGCCTCCACGAAGGCAGCCCACGGCTCGCGCATGGCGACGGGGTCGACGGCGACTTCGGCGAGCCCGGCAGCCACCACCGGCCACGGGTCGAACATCTCCGCCACATACGGCCAGATCTCTTCCAGCCCCGCCTGCATGCGCCGGTGACTCTCGTCGGTTCCGTCGCCGAGTCGCAGCACCCACTGGGTCGCATGGTCGCGGTGGTAGGCGACCTCCTTCACCGCCTTCCCGGCTACTGCGGCCAGGGTGATATCGGCACTCGTCCGCAACCGGTCGTAGAGCTCGTACTGATACGACGAAAACGTCAGTTGCCGGGCCATGGTGAGCGCGAAGTCGCCGTTGGGGCGCTCCACGATCTGCAGGTTGCGGAAGTCTCGCTCGTCGCGGAGGTAGGCAAGGTCGTCTTCGTCGCGCCCCGCACCCTCCAGCTCACCGGCATAAACCAGAAGGGACCGCGCCTGACCGAGCAGGTCCAAGCCGATGTTGGCCAGCGCGACGTCCTCCTCCAGTTGGGGCGCAGAGGCGAGCCACTCCCCCAGCCGGTGCGAGAGAACCAGCGCGTCGTCGGCCAAACCCAGGACGTACTCGGTCAACGGTGCCGACGGCGAGCCAGTGCGGGACCGGCCGTCCCACGTGCCCGGCGTTGCGGCGCTCACAGCTGACGCACCTCGTCAGGGATCTCGTAGAACGTCGGGTGGCGATAGACCTTGTCCCCTGCCGGATCGAAGAATGCGTCCTTCTCCTCCGGGCTGCTCGCCGTTATCGCGGCCGCGGGAACGACCCAGATGGACACGCCCTCCTGCCGCCTGGTGTACACGTCGCGCGCGTTACGCAATGCCATGGCGGCATCCGGCGCGTGCAGGCTGCCGGCGTGGGTGTGGGAGAGCCCGCGCCGGCTGCGGATAAACACCTCCCACAGCGGCCAGTCCCGGATCACGCTGCCCCCCGCTCTTCGGCCGGCGAGTGCTTCGCCGCGTAGGCGTGCCCGGCGTCGCGGACCCAACTGCCTTCGGTGTGCGCCCGGACCCGATACTCGATCCGCTGCCGGTTGCATGGTCCGTCGCCGGAGATGACCCGGCGCAGTTCGTCCCAGTCCGGGGAGGTGAAGTCGTAGTGACCGCGGTCCTCGTTCCAGCGCAGGTCCGGGTCCGGGATCGACAGGCCGAGGACGTGCGACTGCGGGACCGTCATGTCGACGAACTTCTGGCGCAGCTCGTCGTTGCTGAGGCGTTTGATTCCCCAGGCCATGGACTTGCCCGTATGGGTTGACTCCGCGTCCGGCGGACCGAACATCGCCAGGCTCGGGTACCACCATCGGTCGACTGCGTCCTGGGCCATCGCCTTCTGCGCCCGTGTCCCCCGCGACAGCGTCAGCAACGACTCGAAGCCCTGCCGCTGGTGGAACGACTCCTCCTTGCAGATGCGCACCATTGCTCGTGCGTACGGCCCGTACGAGCATCGGCACAGCGGAACCTGGTTGGTGATGGCCGCGCCGTCGACCAGCCAACCGATCGCGCCCATGTCGGCCCAGGTCAACGTCGGGTAGTTGAAGATCGACGAGTACTTCTGCCGGCCCGCGTGCAGCAGGTCGAGCAGCTCGGCGCGAGAGACGCCGAGCGTTTCCGCCGCAGCATAGAGATAGAGCCCGTGGCCCGCCTCGTCCTGAACCTTGGCCATCAGGATCGCCTTGCGACGCAGGCTGGGCGCTCGGGTGATCCAGTTGCCCTCGGGCTGCATGCCGATGATCTCGGAGTGCGCATGCTGGGCGATCTGGCGCACCAGCGAACGACGGTAGTCATCGGGCATCCAGTCGCGCGGCTCGACCCGGCCGTCTGCGTCGACCAGCGCCTGGAACTCCGCCTCGCGTGGGTCGGCAACAATCGCCTCCATAGCCCCAGGCTATGCGGCAGATGTGACAGTTGTCGAGCAGATCTGTCGGTCAAGTGTCACATAAAGTACCAGGATCTTGCGTCGACCAACCACACGGGGCACGCTCACAGCACGATGTTCGACAGGTTCACCGACCGCGCGCGCGAAAACCAGCCGGATGGCTGATCGCAGCGTCCGGGTGGCGTGGGCCGACGACGCACCGGCGATCGCCGCGGTCCAGGCCCGCGCATTCCAGCAGTCCTATGCCGAACTGCTGCCCACGGCGGTGCTCGCCGGTGTCGATGCCGAGGCCTTCGCGCAGACCTGGAGACAGGCGATCGCGAGACCGCCGAGCGCTCGGCACCGGGTCCTCGTCGCACTGGAGCGCAACAGGGTCGTCGGATTCGCAGCGACCGCGCCTTCCGACGACCCGGACGCAGAGCCTGCCGACGGCGAGGTCGTCGCCCTGCACGTGGACCCCGATGCCACCGGCGCCGGCCACGGCTCCCGATTGGTTTCTGCCGTCGCCGACACGCTGCGCGCCGACGGGTTCAGCCATGCCCGGGTTTGGCTGATCGCGGGCGACGACGCGGTCCGCAGGTTCCTGGAGCCCGCCGGCTGGGCCGCCGACGGAGCCCACCGCCAACTCGACCTGACCGGCGACGGCTCCACGACCCTGCGCCAGATCAGGTTGCAGACGGACCTGCGCTAGCCCTTGCTCGATAACCCGGTTGCGGCGAGAAAGGCACGACCGCGGGGAGACAGCCGATATCCGAGCTCGAGGCTCTCGGTGAGCCCGAGTGCCTTGAGCTTTCGCACGTCCAGCTTGAAGCTCCTCGTGTCACGGCCGAGTGCGCCGGCCAGGTCGGCGGCTCGGGTTGCCGACCGGTCGCGAATCAGCTGGAGAACCTCGCGAGTCCACGGCCCGTGACCACTCGCGCGATCGAGCCGGTCCAAGCGACCGGAGATCTCCGCGACGTCGGTGTCATCGAGGTCGGCCATTGCGGCCAGCACCGCGCGCGGGTCTGGCTCGCTGAGCGCTCGGAACTCGACGCGGAACAGGTCTATGCCAGGTCGGTGAGGTAGGTCGGCAACCAGGCTGGCGACGTCCCGATAGCCGGCCCGACGCGCCTCGTCGTCGCTGATCTGAGTGGTGCTCGCGGGCGACACCGACGTCACCTCGACGAGTCCCGCCGGTGTACGGTACCGGCGGCCAGCGAGCACCTGCTGCCGACGCCACCGCCGGTAGGTGACGGTGACCGAGCCGTCGGCGATCCCGGACCAGAATCGCTTCGCGAACAGCACCCGCGCAGCCTAGATGCGGGTAAGGATGTCGGCATCGGCAGCTAGGCTGCGGGGGTTCTCGGGCATCGACGCATCACGGGAGAGGCATGACGTTCCAAGGCTTCCCGATCGAGGCGCTCGACTTCTATGAGGGTCTCGAATTCGACAACACCAAGACGTACTGGACCGCGCACAAGCAGGTCTACGACGAATGCGTGCGGGCGCCGCTGGTCGCGCTCTGCGAGGCGCTGGAATCGGAGTTCGGCGAAACCCACCTGTTCCGGCCTTACAACGACCTGCGGTTCGCCAAGGACCGCAACCCGTACAAAGTGCAACAAGGTGCGGTGGTCGGAGGCCATTACCTGCACGTGTCGGCCGCCGGGTTGTTCGCTGCCAGCGGCTACCACCATATGGCCTCCGATCAGATCGAGCGCTACCGAGAGTCGGTTGATGACAAGCGCGCGGGCACGAAGCTCGAGCGCCTGGTCGGCGAGATCCGCTCCAAGGGCTACACGGTCGGCGGCGATGCACTGAAGACCCAGCCCCGTGGCTACTCCCCTGATCATCCGCGCATCGACCTGCTGCGGCACAAGGCGCTGGCGGCGTGGGTGGAGTTCGGGTCACCGCCCTGGCTGCACACGGCCGAGGCCGCCGACCGGGTGGCTCAGGCATGGCGTGACATGGCCCCGTTGACTGATTGGCTCGACGCGAACGTCGGAGCGTCAACTTTGCCCAGCCGCTGACCGGGGGTTGCGATGGGCTGGCCGGAGGAGCGCGCCGCGATCCGTCGCGATGCACTGGGCATTGCGGCCTACGCCGGCGCGTTCGCTGTCTCGCTGGGAGCCATCGCCGTGGCGTCCGGGCTGACTGTGGTGCAAACGGGCCTGCTGAGCCTGGCGATGTTCTCCGGAGCTTCGCAGGTGGCGTTCATCAGTATTGCGGGCGCCGGGGGGTCTGCGCTCGCCGCGATTCCGGCCACCCTCCTCCTCGGCGTACGCAACACGTTCTACGGGATTCGGCTCGTTCAGGTGCTGGGAGTCCGTGGCCCGCGGGTCGCCCTCGCGGCCCAGTTCGTGCTCGACGAAACTGCGGCGATGGTGATCGCCCGTGACGACCGGCGGGAGCAGCGCTATGCATTCTGGTTCACCGGTGTCCTGCTGTTTGTCGTATGGAACCTCGGCACGATTGGCGGTGCCCTCGGCGGTTCTGCGATCGGGGACACGGCGACGTTCGGCCTCGACGCCGTTGTTCCGGCGGCGTTCCTGGCTCTGATCTGGCCGCGTCTCGACGATCACGCGAGTCGGCTGGTCGCGATCGGCGGTGCGCTGATCGCGACGGCACTTGTTCCGGTGCTACCACCTGGTATTCCGGTGCTCGCGGCCGCCCCGGTTGCCGTCGTCGCCGGCCTGTGGGGTCACCTGAAGCAGAGCAGGCAATGATCTGGGCTGCCATCATCACGGCGTCGGTCGGGTGTTACCTACTGAAGCTGGCGGGGCTGTCTCTGCCACAGTCGCTCCTCGATCGACCCGACGTGCAGCGAGTTGCCGGCTTGTTGCCGGTTGCGCTGCTCGCCGCTCTGGTCGCCGTCGGGACTTTCGCTGACGTCGGCCGGCTCACCATCGATGCGCGGGTAGCCGGGGTCGCCGCCGCTGTCATCGCCCTTTTGCTCAGGGCGCCGTTCCTGGTCGTCATCGTCGTCGCCGCTGCGACAACGGCGATGCTGCGGGCCCTGGCCTGAGCCGCCCGTTCGCGGAGAGATTCAGGCCGCGGCCAGCGTGGGCCACGAGGTGATCAACGCTGCTGGCACGAGCAGGCTAGCTCCGGTCTGACGGCGTGGCCGTGCGGCGCAGTCTCCGCGCCTGCCGCATGCTCTGGCGGGCGCGCCGCCGGTCGCCCGCGTCGTCGTACGCGATGGCCAGCCGGAACCACGACCGCCAGTCATCCGGCTTCATTTCGACGGCTTCTCGACGCTGTGTGAACGCTGCGTCCGCCGCGGCGCGGTCGGGTCGCCCACTCGGCCGGCGGGGTAGGTCATCGACCGGAAGGCCGCCCTCCGCCTCGAGCTGGCGGGCCATCTCCTGAGACTCCAGGCCGAACCGGATCTCTCGCCACAGCGCCCAGGCGCCGACCAACGGCAAGGCGATCACCGCAAGTCCGAGCATGATCGTCGCGGGCGTTCCCTCTCCGACGAGGAGCACACCACGCCATCCGACGAGCATGAGATAAACCGCGACGAGCGCACCGAGCGCTAGCGCCGTTCGCCGAATGCTCACAGCTCGAGCAGCGGTTCGAGCCCGACCGTCAGACCCGGCAGGGCACCGATTCGGCGGATTCCCAACAGGATCCCGGGCATGAACGACATCCGGTCGAACGAGTCGTGCCGGATGGTCAGCTGCTCGCCCGGGGCGCCCAGCAGCACTTCCTGGTGGGCAACCAGACCGCGTAGCCGAACGGCGTGCACCCGCACACCGTCGACATCGGCTCCGCGGGCGCCGTCCATGGCCGTCGTGGTCGCGTCCGGGATGGTGGGCATGCCTGCGCCTTTGCGGGCTTCGGCGATGAGCCGCGCCGTGCGCGCCGCGGTGCCGCTCGGAGCGTCGACCTTGTCGGGATGATGTAGCTCGATCACCTCCGCCGATTCGTAGAAGCGGGCGGCCTGAACGGCGAAACGCATCATCAGCACGGCGCCGATGGAGAAGTTGGATGCGATCAGCACCCCCGTGCCCGGACTGGTTTCCAGCGCCCAGCGCACCCGGTCCAGCTTGTCCTCGGTCCAGCCGGTCGTGCCGACGACGGCATGGACACCCCGACGGACACAGTGCAGGACGTTGGAAAGGGCCGCGTCGGGGACCGTGAACTCCACGGCGACGGCGGCGCCGGACAGGTCGCCGAGGTTGTCGCCAAGGTCGAACCGGCCGACCACATCCAAGTCCTCGGCGGACTCGACGGCTGCACACACGGTGCTGCCCATACGTCCGGCCGCCCCGATCACGGCGACGGGGATACTCATGCCCGCCAGTGTGGCGTGCAACGAGGAGCCACCACCAGGCGAGCCCGTACATCACCAGGCATCCGAGCCTGGTGATGTGTGTGCAGGGGTGGTGAACGTGGTCAATCTGGTGGCTGGGGATGCGCCGGTCAGGCGACGGCGGGCTCGAACCGGGATGGGTCGGCGAACGGGCCGACGACGGCGACGGCTGGTGCGGCCGTGAGCAACTCGCCGGCAACGGCTCGGACGTCGTCGAGGGTGACGGCGTCGATGCGCTCGAGCAACTCGCCGACGCTCGGCAGCTCGCCGTACACCAGCTCGCCCTTCGCCAGCCGGCTCATCCGCGAGCCGTTGTCCTCCAGGCCCAACACCAGGCCGCCACGCAGCTGCCCCTTGCCCCGGGCAAGCTCCTCCACGGTGATGCCGCGTTCGGCGACGTCGGTCAGCTCCTCGCGGCACAATCCGATCACGGTGTCGATCTTCGTCGGCTGACATCCCACGTACACTCCGAACATCCCCGTGTCTGCGTAGTGCGAGGCGAACGAATACACCGAATAGGCCAGGCCGCGCTTCTCGCGGATCTCCTGGAACAACCGCGAGGACATGCCGCCGCCGAAGACAACGTTGAGAGCACCAAGAGCAAACCTGCGGTCGTCGGTTCGCGCGAGCCCTGGCAGTGCCAGAACGACGTTGGCTTGCTCGGTCGGACGCTCCAGCAGGGCGACCCCGGAACTGGCTCGCGGCGGGCGACCGCCGACCCGAGCCGGCTCCGGCTCCGCGTCGTCGTCGAGGAACCCCGCCCGTTCGAAGGCCGAGCGCACCATTCGCACCACGGCGGCGTGCTCGAGGTTGCCGGCGGCGGCAACGACAACCCGCGAGGGCCGGTATCGCTGCCGATAATAGCGGTTGATCACGACGCGGGAGAGCGACGTGATGCTCTCCACCGTGCCGAGGATGGGCCGGCCCAGCGGCGCTGATCCCCACAGCCGCTCGGCGACCAGGTCGTGTACCGCGTCGGTGGGGTCGTCGTCCCGCATCGCGATCTCCTCGAGAACCACATTGCGCTCGGACTCCACATCCGCGCGTGTGACCAGCGAGGAGGTCACCAGGTCGGACACGACGTCGGCGGCGACCGCCAGATCCCGGTCGAGTACCCGCGCGAAGTAGCAAGTGAACTCCTTGGCAGTGAATGCGTTGACCTCACCGCCGACGGACTCGATGGCCGCCGAGATCTCCAGCGCACTGCGTCGGTGGGTGCCTTTGAACAGCAGGTGCTCGAGGTAGTGCGTAGCACCGGCCTGGGCTGGAGTCTCGTCGCGCGACCCGACCCCGACCCAGATGCCGAAGGCCACTGAGCGAACTGTCGGCACCGCCTCTGTGACGATGCGCAGTCCGCCGGGAAGGACGGTTCGGCGGACCAACCCACCGCCGTCCTCCCGCAGCAACGTCCGGGTGGTGGCTCTCACGTAGCAGCGTCGACGGAGTCTGCCGGCGCAGCCGCGGGCTCCTCGACTACCGGCGACAGCGACAGCTTGCCGCGGCCGTCGATGTCGGCCACCTCCACCTGGATCTTCTGCCCGACCGAGACAACGTCCTCCACGTTCTCTACCCGCTTGCCGCCTGCCAGCGTCCGCAGCTTGGAGATGTGGAGGAGGCCGTCCTTGCCGGGGAGCAGCGATACGAACGCACCGAAGCTCGTCGTCTTGACCACTGTGCCCAGATAACGCTCGCCGACCTCGGGCATCGTCGGGTTCGCGATCGCGTTGATCTGGGCCCGGGCCGCCTCGGCCGCCGCTCCCTCCTCGGCGCCGATGAAGATAGTGCCATCGTCCTCGATGGCAATCTGCGCGCCGGTCTCGTCCTGGATCTGGTTGATGATCTTGCCTTTGGGCCCGATGACCGAGCCGATCTGATCGACCGGGATCTTGATCGTGATGATCCGCGGAGCGTAGGGGCTCATCTCGTCGGGCTCGGAGATCGCCTCCGCCATCACGTCGAGGATCGTCAACCGGGCCTGCCGCGCCTGCTGAAGGGCCTCGCCGAGAACCGCGGCTGGTATTCCGTCGAGCTTGGTGTCCAGCTGCAACGCCGTGACGAACTCGCTGGTGCCGGCGACCTTGAAGTCCATGTCTCCGAACGCGTCCTCGGCTCCGAGGATGTCGGTGAGCGCGACATACCGCATCTCGCCGTCCACCTGGCCTGAGATCAAACCCATCGCGATGCCAGCCACCGGCGCCCGCAGCGGTACGCCCGCGTTGAGCAGCGACATGGTTGACGCGCAAACCGAGCCCATCGATGTCGATCCGTTCGAGCCCAAGGCCTCAGACACCTGGCGGATCGCATAGGGGAACTCCTCGCGCGTTGGCAGCACCGGCACGAGGGCCCGCTCGGCGAGTGCTCCGTGGCCGATCTCGCGCCGCTTCGGCGAACCGACCCGGCCGGTCTCACCGGTCGAATACGGCGGGAAGTTGTAGTTGTGCATGTATCGCTTGGCCTTCTCCGGAGCCAGCGTGTCCAGCTTCTGCTCCATGCTGAGCATGTTCAGTGTGCTGACTCCCAGGATCTGCGTCTCCCCGCGTTCGAAAAGGGCCGAGCCGTGTGCCCGCGGCACCGGTCCCACCTCCGCCGACAGGGTTCGGATCTCGCTCAGGCCGCGACCATCGATGCGCACCTTTTCGCGCAGGACCCGGTCTCGCACGACCGCCTTCGTCAGGGATCTGAAGGCCGCTCCCACCTCGTTGCCGCGGCCCTCGAACCGCGCCTCCAGGGCCTTCCTGACGGCGTCCTTGATTTCTTCGAGACGATCCTCGCGCTCGGCTTTGCTCACGCTGGTCAGGGCATCTGCGAGGTCGGCCCGGGCTTCCTCTTCGACGGCCGCGTAGACCTCGTCGGTGTAGTCGAGGAAGAGTGGATACTCCCCGACCGGCTTGCCCGCGTCGTCGGCGAGCCGCTGTTGTGCCTCGCACAACAGCGTGATGAACGGTTTCGCCGCCTCGAGGCCCTGCGCAACGACCTGTTCGGTCGGGGCAGTTCGGCCGCTGCGAACCAGGTTCCAGGTGCTCGCGGTGGACTCCGCCTCGACCATCATGATCGCGACGTCGCCGTCGGACAGCACACGACCGGCGACGACCATGTCGAACACCGCGTCCGCCAGTTGCGAATGAGCCGGAAACGCCACCCACTGGTCCTCGATCAGCGCGACGCGAACAGCCCCGATCGGACCGCTGAACGGCAGACCGGCGATCTGGGTCGATGCCGACGCGGCATTGATCGCCACGACGTCGTAGAGATGGTCCGGGTGCAGCGACATCACCGTCACGACGACTTGGATCTCGTTGCGCAGGCCCTTGGCAAAAGACGGGCGCAGCGGTCGGTCAGTGAGTCGACAGGTGAGAATGGCCTCCTCGCTGGGCCGGCCCTCGCGCCGGAAGAACGAGCCGGGGATTCGCCCGGCGGCGTACATGCGCTCCTCGACGTCGATGGTCAGCGGGAAGAAGTCGAGGTGCTCCTTGGGCTGCTTGGACGCGGTGGTCGCCGAAAGCACCATGGTGTCGTCGTCGAGGTAGGCGACGGCGGAGCCGGCGGCCTGGCGGGCCAGTTGCCCGGTCTCGAATCTGATGGTTCGGGTGCCGAAACGGCCGTTGTCGAGCACGGCCTCGGCGGTATGGATCTGCGGACCCGTCACGGGTCACCCTCCTTGGAATGTGTTGGTGGGCCGCAGTGACGTCGGAGGAAGGTCGTGAACCTCGGCGCCGGTCTTCGATGGAAGCGCCCGGGCCGGCCGCGCTTGACGCGGATCCCGGGGGCCACTACCGAGGACCGGCCGCTGGTTCCGGCGGAACCGCGGGCCACCCGTCGGTGTGATTGCTGGTGGTCTGTTCAGTTGTCGGGCTGACGCCGGGACGAAACAAGCGGCCTCCCGGGCTTGGAGACCGCTCCCGGCGCCGAGGCGGTCAACGCCGCAGTCCGAGTTTCTCGATCAGCTCTCGGTACCGCGTGATCTCCGTCCGGGCCAAGTAGTTGAGCAGCCGACGACGCTGGCCGACGAGCAGCAACAGGCCGCGACGGCTGTGGTGATCCTGCTTATGCTCCTTGAGGTGCTCGGTGAGGTGGTTGATGCGATGGGTCAGCATCGCCACCTGGACCTCCGGCGAGCCCGTGTCGTTCTCGGTGCGCGCGTGCTCGGCCATGATCTTCTTCTTCGTGGCAGTGTCGATCGACACGGGACTCCTTCTCGAGGTCGTTGCGCGGCGCTCCCGGGCAAGCCCTCCGGGGCACTCTCGGTCCGCGGCCGTTCTGACGGCTCGTTCAGGATATCAGCGGCTTGCTCACCAGGCGTAATCGGCAGCGCGGCCGTCAGTGCTCGAGCAGCTGCCGCGCCAGGTCGATGTCGACGTGCATCCGCTCGACGAGCTCCGCCACTGTGTCGAATCGCTGCTGGCCGCGGATCCGGTCCACGAAGTCGACTGCCACCAGCACTCCGTACAGGTCGAGGTCGTCCCACCCGATGACGTAGGCCTCGACGGACCGTTCGACCCCATCGAAGGTCGGGTTGGTCCCCACCGAGATGGCGGCCGGCCGACGCTGCGCATGCGGATCGTCGAGGCGGGTGAGCCAGCCTGCGTAAACGCCGTCTGCTGGAACCACCTCACCCAGCCGAGCCGGAACGTTGGCGGTCGGGACACCGAGAGCTCGACCTCGCTCGTGGCCGCGGACGACGACCCCCTCCACCCGAAACGGCCGGCCCAGCGCCTCCGCAGCGGCGGCAACATCGCCCTCGGCTATTCGTTCGCGTATATATGTCGACGACCAACGCTCCACCCGAGCATCACCGACAGGTTCAACCCGCTCGACCATGAAGTCGCGCTCCTTGCCGAGCAGTTCCAACAGCGGAACGTCACCGGCAGCACGGTGTCCGAACCGGAAATCACCGCCGACCACCACGGCCTTCGCCTGCAAGAGGCCGACGATCACGTCGTCGACGAAGTCTGCTGCACTCTGCTCGGAGCGCTCCCTGCCGAATGGCAGCACCAGCACGTGGTCGGCACCGGCAGCGCTCAGCAGCTCGGCTCGCGTGCGGACCGACAGCAGAGCCGGCGGAGCCGCCTCCGGCCGGATCACGATGATCGGGTTCGGGTCGAAGGTCACCGCCACCAAGGGAACGGCCAGGCGACGTGCTCGCGCTGCGGCCCGCCCAACCACTACTTGGTGGCCGCGGTGCACACCGTCGAACACGCCGATCGTCACGACTGTGCGCCCCAGATCGGTCGGCACCTCAGATGGTGAACGCCACACCGCCATCACTGACCCGACCCGGTCGGCGCGAGTTCCCCGGGGTCGACCAGGACCACGAGATGCTTGGCTCGCGGGCCGCGGTCCTCGACCAGCGAGAGCAGCGTCTCGTCGGGACCGAACACCGCGACCGGACCGGGCCCGATGCCGGTCCGCGGCAATGGCGCGCCATGAGCCACCCGGACCGCGGTTTCGGCATCCACGTCCAGGCGTGGGAACACGGCGGCCGCTGCGTCGGCGAGCGGGATCAGCTCCAGATCGGCTGCGAGCTCGTCGAGCGTATGAGCCGAGTCCAGGCTGAACGGTCCAACCTTGATCCGCCGCAACGCCGTGAGATGCCCGCCCACGCCCAGCGCCGCGCCGAGGTCGCGAGCGAGGGCGCGGATGTAGGTGCCTGCGGTGCAATCCACCTCGACGTCGACGTCGAGATAGGCATCGGCCAGTCGGGTACCGAGGACTTCCAGCCGCCGGACGGTGACCACTCGGGCCTTGAGCTCGACCTGCTCCCCCGAGCGGACCCGCGTATACGAGCGCACGCCGCCGACCTTGACCGCCGAGACGGTGCTCGGTACCTGCCGTATATCACCGGTGAGTGCAGCGGTCTCGGCGGCCAGGGCGGCCGGTGTCACGCCGGATGCGTCCGCGCCGCCCACGACCTCGCCGTCCGCGTCGTCCGTGACCGTACTCGCGCCCAACCGGATCGTGGCGGCGTAGCTCTTCTCACCCAGCGCGAGGTGACCGAGGATCCGGGTGGCGCGGCCGACCCCGACCACGAGAACCCCGGTCGCCATCGGGTCCAGTGTTCCGGCATGCCCCACCTTGCGAGTGCCGGCCAGCCGACGGATCCGGGCCACCACGTCGTGCGAGGTCAGCCGAGCCGGCTTGTCGACGACGACCAGACCGCTCGGCGAAGCCGGCGTCACCCGTCGGCGTCCATGTCTGATACTCCGGAGTCCTCGGTCGGCGCCCGGTAGGGGTCGGCGTCGCCCGCGAACGATGCTGTGGCAGCACTACGGGCGACTGCAGCATCGGATTCGCGCGCCTGCCGAAGCAAATCGTCGATTCGTGCGGCGTTCTCGGGTACAGCGTCAGCGATGAAGGTGAGAGTCGGCGTGAACCGCACCCCGGTCTGCCTGCCCACCTCGGATCGAAGCAGGCCCTTGACGCTGTCCAGTGCCGCGGCGGTTTCGGCGCGGTCGGCCTCGTCGCCGTAGACGGTGTAGTAGACGGTGGCGTCGTGCAGGTCACCGGTCACCCGGGCATCGGTGACGGTGACGAACCCGAGCCGGGGATCCTTGACCCGCCGTTCCAAGGTTTCGGCGACGATCACCCGGATCCGGTCGGCCAGTTTGCGCGCGCGGGCTCGGTCGGCCACGTGGCACTCTCCTCCGGTTCGTCGGTGCTGGAGTACAAGGCACGATGCGCGCCGAGCAGCTCGACCTCCGGCCTGGCCGCGACCAGCCGCTCCGCGGTGTCGAGTACGTCGCGGCAATGCCGGGCGTCGGCCGCGACCACCGCAACACCGATCTCGGCCCGCCGGTAGAGGTCCAGGCTGCCGACCTCGGCCGCCGCCACGGAGCAGCGCCGCTGCAGTTCGGCCACGATCGGTCGCACAACCGCTCGCTTCTGTTTCAGCGAGCGGACGTCGCCCAGCAACAGGTCAAGGCTCAGCGTCGCGGTGAACAGCGCCGTACCTCCTCAGTCGGCCTCTCAGCCGCGGGGCTTCTCGCGCATCTCGAAGGTCTCGATGAGATCGTCGACCTTGATGTCGTTGAACGATCCCAGACCGATACCGCATTCGAAACCCTCCCGGACCTCGGTAGCGTCGTCCTTGAACCGCCGGAGCGATTCGATCGCCAGGTTGTCGGCGGCGACGACGCCGGCGCGAATCAGACGGGCGCGCGAGTTGCGACGGATCGTCCCGCTGGTCACCATGCACCCGGCGATGTTGCCAAACTTCGACGATCGGAACACCTCCCGAACCTCCGCAGCGCCGAGCGCCACCTCCTCGAACTCGGGCTTGAGCATGCCCTTGAGTGCGGCCTCGATCTCGTCGATCACCTGGTAGATAACCGAGTAGTACCGGATGTCCACGCCCTCGCGCTCGGCGAGCTGCTCGGTGCTCTTCGCCGCGCGGACGTTGAACGCAATGATGATGCCCTGGTCGATGGACGCGAGGTTGACGTCGTTGTCTGTGACGGCGCCGACGCCGCGGTGGATGATCCTCAGGTTGACCTCTTCGCCGACATCGATCTTGAGCAGGGCATCCTCCAGCGCCTCGACCGACCCGGAGACGTCACCCTTGATGATCAAGTTGAGCGTTTCGACCTTGCTGGCCACCAGCCAGTCCTCGAGCGTGACCCGCTTGCGCGCCTTGGCCAGGGTGGCGTTGCGCTCCATCGCCTCGCGTTTCTCCGCGATCTGGCGAGCCGTCCGGTCGTCGTCGGCGGCGAGGAACTTGTCGCCGGCACCCGGGACACTGGTCAGGCCGAGCACCAGAACCGGGCGGGACGGCCCGGCCTCCTCCAACGGCTGGCTGAACTCATCGAGCATCGCCCGGACCCGCCCATAAGCCTGGCCGGTGACGATCGCGTCGCCGGCATGCAGGGTGCCCCGCTGGACCAGCACGGTCGCCACCGGTCCACGGCCCTTGTCAAGGTGACCTTCGATGGCTACGCCGCGGGCCGCCATGTCGGGGTTGGCCCGCAGGTCCAGTGCGGCGTCGGCGGTCAGGATGACTGCTTCGAGCAGCTTGTCGATGTTCATCCGCTGCTTCGCCGAGACGTCGATGAACATCGTCTCGCCGCCGTACTCCTCGGCGACCAAGCCGTACTCGGTGAGCTGCTGGCGGATCTTGGCCGGGTTGGCGCCCTCGAGGTCGACCTTGTTCACCGCCACGACGATGGGGACGTCGGCCGCCTTCGCGTGGTTGAGCGCCTCGACGGTTTGTGGCATCACACCGTCGTCGGCGGCGACGACCAGGATCGCGATGTCAGTCACCTGGGCGCCACGGGCACGCATGGCGGTGAACGCTTCGTGACCCGGCGTGTCGATGAACGTTATCGCACGGTCCTCGCCTTCGTGGTCGACGTGGACCTGGTACGCACCGATGTGCTGGGTGATGCCGCCCGCCTCAGCCTCGACGACGTTTGCGTTACGGATCGCGTCGAGCAACTTGGTCTTGCCGTGGTCGACGTGGCCCATGACGGTCACAACCGGCGGCCGGGCCACCAAGCGTTCCTCTTCGTCCTCAGCCTCGAAGTCGATCGCAAAGGACTCGAGCAGCTCGCGGTCCTCGTCCTCGGGCGAGACCACCTGGACGTCGTAACCCAGCTCCTCGCCGAGCAGTTTGAAGGTGTCCTCGTCGACGGACTGGGTGGCCGTCACCATCTCGCCGAGGTGGAACAACACCTGGACCAATGCGCCCGCTTCGCTGTCGATCCGCTCGGCGAAATCGGTCAGCGAAGCACCACGTGGCAGCCTGATGGTCTGACCGTTCCCGCGCGGAACCCGCACGCCGCCGATCGTCGGCGCCTGCATGTTGTCGTACTCCTGGCGCTTTTGCCGCTTGCTCTTGCGCCCACGCGCCGGCTTTCCGCCGGGTCGGCCGAATGCACCAGCCGTACCTCCCCGGCCGCGCCCACCCGCGCCAGGACGTCCACCGAACCCACCGCCGGCTCCCGGCCGACCGGCAAAGCCGCCGCCGGTGCCTGTGCGGCCGCCGGCACCGCCAGACCGACCACCGCGCTCTCCGCGCTCTCCGCGCTCGCCCGCGCCGACGCCGCCGGGACGGCCCGAGCGGCCTCGCTCGCCGGGACCACCGGCCCGGGGGGATCCAGGACGCGTAGGCATCATTCCCGGCGACGGCCGGGGGCCGGCGGGCCCACCGGCGCCAGCAGGACGAGGAGGCACGCCACCGGATGACGGCCGTGGGCCGCCGGTGCCGGGAGCACCCTCGGTGCGCGCCGGTGGCCGTTGCATGCCGGTGGTGCCGCCAGCGGAATACGGATTGTTGCCCGGACGCGGACCGACAGGGCGTCGTCCCATGCCGGTGCTCTCGGTCCCGAACGGGTTGTTGCCGGGCCGCGAACCGCCGGGCCGCGGCGCAACCGGCCCCGGCTTCGGCCCGGCTTCCGTTGCCGCGGCGGCCGGTCGCGCGAGTGCGGGTGGGGCCGCGGGTGGGCTCACCGGCAAGTCAACGGCGGGGGCGACCGGTCGCAACGCCGGGTCGGCCACGGGAGGTTCTTGCACGGGTGCGGTCGTACTGGCGGCCGGCGCCGCTTTCTTGGCTGCCGTCTTTGTCGGCGCTTTTCCAGCGGCTTTCTTGGCCGGCGGCGGGGGAGGCGCGTCTGCGAAGGCTTCCTTCAGCTTACGGACGACCGGCGCCTCGATGGTCGAGGACGCGGATCGGACGAACTCACCAAGGTCGCCCAGCTTGGCCAGGACGACCTTGCTTTCTACTCCGAACTCCTTGGCGAGCTCGTATACCCGGACCTTGGCCACTGTTCTCCTTCTCGGCCCGGGCGTCGGCTCGGACCGGCTAGGTGGTGCGCGTACTCATCGGTGCATGCTCATCGGGTGCCCATGAGTGTCATGTCTCCTTGTTCCGGTCAGTCGCCGATCCGGTGCCCCGGGCGGCGGCCACCTGCTCCTCTACCCATCGTCGCAGCGCCGACGAGTCGAGCGACCCATGCAGGCGCAAGGCCCGCGGGAACGCCCGACGGCGCTCGGCGAGGTCGAGGCACCGCGAGTCGAGGTGTAGGTATGCACCGCGACCCGGGAGCCGGCCGTGTCGGTCGAGGGTCAGCACCGCCACCATCGCCGGCCCGATGCCGTCCTCGACCGCTACGACTCGCAGCAGGTCGGACTTGCTCGCACGGACCCGACAACCGACGCAGGTTCGCATAGGTGACCGGGGGGCCGCACGACGTTCCACTTCAGAGTTCCACGAATAGTCTACCGCCTGGTCACCTGCTCGCCGAGCCGGGCGGGGCGGCGACGTCGCCTTCCTCCGGCATAGCGGTCACGGCGCTCACCGGTTCGAGACCACCGCTGTCGGGATGAATGTCGATCCGCCAGCCGGTCAGCCGCGCGGCGAGCCGGGCATTCTGGCCTTCCCTGCCGATTGCCAGAGACAGCTGATAGTCCGGAACCGTCACCCGAGCGGCTCGGCCCTCCGCATCGACGACGTCGACCTCGCTGACCCGCGCAGGCGACAAGGCGTGCGCGACGAGCTCGGCGGGATCGTCGGACCAGTCGACGATGTCGATCTTCTCGCCGTGCAGCTCCGCCACCACGGCCCGGACCCGGGCTCCCATCGGACCGATACATGCACCCTTGGCATTGACACCGGGCGTCGTCGACCGGACGGCGATCTTCGTCCGATGTCCGGCCTCTCGAGCGATCCCGGCGATTTCGACCGTACCATCGGCGATCTCGGGCACTTCCAGCGCGAAGAGCTTCTTGACCAGGTTGGGGTGCGTCCGCGACAGCGTGACGAGCGGACCGCGCAGGCCCTTGCGGACCTGCAGGACAAAGCACTTGATCCGGCTGCCGTGCTCGTACCGTTCGCCCGGAACCTGCTCCTGGGCTGGCAGTACTGCCTCCACCTTGCCGAGGTCGACCAGCACGGCCCGGGGATCCCGGCCCTGCTGAATGGTTCCCGAGACGACATCGCCCTCCTTGCCGAGGAACTCGCCGAACGTGATCTCGTCCTCGGCATCGCGCAGGCGTTGCAGGATCACCTGCTTGGCGGTGGTCGCCGCGATCCGGCCGAAACCCTCCGGCGTGTCGTCCCACTCCCGGAGTACGGCTCCGGTCTCGTCGACCTCCTGCGCCCACACTGTGACGTGCCCGGTTTTGCGGTTCAGCTCGACCCGAGCATGCTCCTGCGCACCGCCGGTGCGCTCGTACGCGACGAGCAGCGCCTGCTCGAGCGCCTCGATGAGAAGGTCGAAGGAGATCTCCTTCTCCCGCTCCAGAGCGCGCAGGACCGACAGGTCGACGTCCATGGCGTCACTCCTCCGCTCCGTCGAGGCGGCGGAACTCGACCTGCACCCGCGCTGTGCCGATCCCGGCGTACGGCAAGCGTCGCGCCGAGCCGTCGACGTCGAGCACGACACCGGCCTCGTCAGCGGCCGTTATCCGGGCGACCAGCTCATCACCGTCGTCGAGCCCGACCCGCACCAACCGGCCGATGTTCCGCCGCCAATGCCTCGGCAATTGCAGTGGTCGGGCCACGCCGGGCGAGCTGACCTCGAGCGTGTAGGGGGATTCACCCAGGACGTTCGCGGCGTCCAGGGCCGAGGACAAGGCGTGCGACAACTCCGCGCACCGGTAGAGATCGACCCCGCCGTCCGCGTCGATCACGACGACGACTCGTCGGCGGCGTCCGGCGGACGAAATCTCCAGGGCCTCCACGTCCACGCCGTGAGCCGTGCACACCGGCTCGACGACGTCGCGCAGATGATCGCGAAGGAGGTCGTGGCTCGGGCTGCTCATCCCGAGAACCTCCTGGCTGTCGAGTTGTCGGTGGGCCGCATCAGGGTCCGTTGCCCGCCCCGTGATGGTCAGCGTACCCCCGGCTTCGGGCACAGACGATCAGCCGTGCCGTGCTGCGGCAACGCCTAGGACATCCCCCGCGACTGCGTCCACTGGGTGCCCTACCGTGGGCCCGTGCTTCGCTCATCAGGTGGGTCGGCGCCGGCTCCGTCCCGGCGGTCGGTGCTGATCGTCGCAGCCGCCGCGGTCACGGTCACGACGTGCACGGACCAGCCCGCCGGAAGGTCGCCCGGTGCTGCACCGTCTGCCCCGGATGAGCTCCTGCGCCGCGAGGTCGTCGCTGCCGAAGCGGACCTGATCACTCTCTATGCTGCCGTCAAGGCGGCCCATCCGGAGCTCGCCTACGTCCTCGCCGCCGTCGAGAATCGGCATCGGCAGCACTTCGCCGCCGTGGCGTCCTCGGGTCGAGTCGCCGCCGCGATGCGCGCCACAAGAACCCCAGGTCCGGCCACGGAGTCTTCAGGTGCGCCCCAGGCTCCGATACCGGCAGCCTCGGCACCACCTGTCCCCGCCGAACCTACGGCCGCGCTCGATGCCCTGCGAGTCGCCGAAGAAGCGGCCGCGGAAGCCCGCCTCGGCGATTGCCTCCGCTGCGAGGACCCGACGCTGGCCGAGCTCATGGCTGCGATCGCCGCAGGAGAGGCGGCGAACGGCGTTCTGCTGCCATCGACATCGTGAGCACAGTCGAAGCCCTGCAAGCCGTGCTCGCCGGCGAGCATGCGTGCGTCTACGGCTACGGCGTTCTCGGCCCGTATGTCGGCGAGCGCGACCAGGCGCAAGTCAGATCCGCATACGAAGCGCACCGATCCCGGCGCGACGCGCTCGCTGATCAGGTGCGAGCCCGCAGCGCGGAGCCGGTCGCATCCCTGCCCGCCTACTCCGTGCCCTTCCCGGTCCGCGATGACCAGACCGCAACGCGGCTCGCCGGTTTGTTGGAGGAGCGCCTCGCGCCGCTGTACGCCGACCTCGTTGCCGCAGCCGATAACCAGGCGCTGCGGGAGACCGCTGCGCGGGCGCTGGTCGAGACGGCTGTGCTGTCCGCTCGCTGGACCGGGCGCACCTCGCCGCTTCCGGGCCTCGATCCGCCTCGGGGTTGATCTACAGGCCGAACCGGTCGACCGCCCGCAACTTGTTGGTGGCGTCCAAGGCGGCAACCTTGTACGCCTCGGACAGGGTCGGAAAGTTGAACACGGTGTCGACCAGGTAGTCGACAGTGCCGCCACACCCCATGACCGCCTGCCCGATGTGGACCAGGTCGGTCGCGCCGGTACCGAACACGTGCACGCCCAGCAGATGCCGGGTCGCCGTCGAGACCAGTAGCTTGAGCATCCCGTACGAGTCACCGACGATCTGGCCCCGAGCGAGCTCGCGATACCGGGAGATGCCGACCTCGTACGGCACCGAGTCGGCTGTCAACGCCACCTCCGTGCGACCGCAGTAAGAGATCTCCGGAATCGTGTAGATGCCGATCGGTTGGATGTCCTGCAACTTCGTGGCGGGCTCGCCGAACGCATACAGGGCTGCCAACCGCCCCTGATCCATGCTCGTCGCCGCGAGCGCGGGGAAGCCGATCACGTCGCCGACAGCGAAGATGTGCGGAACGCTCGTGCGGTACTCCTCGTCGACGGTGATCCGGCCCCGCGGATCTGCGGTGAGCCCGGCCGCATCGAGGCCGAGCTCGTCGGTCGTGCCCTGACGCCCGGCTGAGTACATGACGGTCTCGGCCGCAATGCGCTTGCCACTCGCGAGCGTCGTGACCGTCCCTTGCCGGCCCACCTCGACCTTCTCGACCTCCTCGCCGAACCGGAAGGTCACGGACAGGTCGCGCAGGTGGAACTTCAGCGACTCGACCACCTCAGGGTCACAGAACTCGAGCATCACGTCGCGCTTCTCGACAACGGTGACCCGCGTTCCCAGCGCAGCGAACATCGAGGCGTACTCGATGCCGATGACTCCGGCGCCGACCACAACCATGGTGTCGGGAACGCGTTCCAGCGCCAGGATGCCGTCGGAATCCACTACCCGTACCTCGTCGAACTCGACATGGGTGGGGCGCGCGGGCCGTGAACCAGTCGCTATGACGATCTGCCCTGCCGTGACAACGCGGCGCTCCCCGCCGCCTTGGACCTCCACCGTGTGGGAGTCGAGGAAGCGAGCCGAGCCGATGATCAGGTCCACGTGATTACGGAACAGCTGCGACCGCACGACTCGATCTCCCGGCCGATCACATGCTGCGTGCGGGCCAGCAGATCCTGCACGGTGATCTCCTGCTTCACCCGGTACGACTGGCCATACAGCTCGCGCATGGACAGCCCGGTCAGGTACAGCACTGCCTCCCGCAGCGTCTTCGACGGGATGGTGCCCGTATTGACGCAGACACCGCCGACCATGTGCCGCCGCTCGATCACGCAGACGCGCTTTCCCAGCTTGGCTGCGCCGATCGCGGCCTTCTGGCCGCCCGGACCGGAGCCGATGACCAGCAGGTCGTAGTCGTACGTGGGCTCGTCCATGCTCGCCCCTCCCGGTGCCGACGCATCAAGCGTGACTGCGGTATGCGGGCCCGGCAACCCTGTTCAGTTGCGGCAGAGCTCAGCGAGGTGCGCGACTGCGTCGGCGACGGGCACCTGGACGCGCTCTCCGCTGCGGCGGTCCTTGACCTCGATCGTGCCATCGGCCAGCCCGCGACCGACGACGACGATCGTCGGGACACCGATCAACTCGGAATCGGCGAACTTCACACCGGCCGACACATTCGTGCGGTCGTCGTACAGAACCCGGACGCCGGCCGCGTCCAGGTCGGTTGCCAGCCGGTCGGTTGCCTCGACGACGGTGTCATCACGACTCGCAGCGACGATGTGCACGTCGGCAGGGGCGACTTCCCGCGGCCAGATGAGACCGGAGTCGTCGTGGGACTGCTCGGCGATCGCGGCGACCGCGCGTGACACTCCGATCCCGTATGAGCCCATGGTGACCGTGACGAGCTTGCCATCCTGGTCCAGCACCTTGAGGTCGAGCGCCTCGGCATACTTGCGGCCGAGCTGGAAGATATGGCCGATCTCGATGCCACGGGCGAGCTCCAGCGGACCTGATCCGTTCGGCGCGGGATCGCCAGCGCGAACCTCGGCCGCTTCGATGGTGCCGTCGGCGCTGAAATCCCGGCCAGCCACCAGGTCGAAGACGTGCCGACCGTGGATGTTGGCGCCGGTGATCCACCGGGTTCCCTCGACCACTCGTGGATCGAGCAGGTAGCGGATCTTCGCCGGAGCTTCTTCCCCCAGGTACTGGGTGGCTTCCCCGGTTTCGAACGACGCGGGTCCGATGTACCCGCGCACCAGGGTCGGGTGACTGGCGAAGTCGGTGTCGGTGAACGGTTCGACCTCCGCGGGCAGAACGGCCGCCTCCAGCCGTCGCACGTCGACTTCGCGATCGCCCGGCAGACCGACGACCAGAGCCTCCCGGACCCCGCCCGGCTTGCGCAGGGTCACAACGACGTTCTTCAGGGTGTCGCCAGCGGTCCAGCGACCATCCGCTCGTGGGAACCGGTCGTTCGCGAGCGCGACCAGGGTTTCGATGGTCGGCGTATCGGGGGTGTCTTCGACATGCGCTGCCGGCACGTGGTCGTACCCAAACGGGTCAGGAGCCGGGGTCACGACCGCCTCGACGTTCGCGGCGTATCCGCCGGGCGAGCGCACGTAGGTGTCCTCACCGGTCTCGGCCGCCGCGAGGAACTCCTCGCTGGCGCTGCCGCCCATGGCGCCGGACATCGCGGCGACGATCACATAGTCCAGCCCCAGTCGGTCGAACGCACGGATGTAAGCCTCACGATGTTTCTCGTACGACCGCTGCAGTCCCGCGTCGTCGAGGTCGAAGGAATACGAGTCTTTCATCACGAACTCACGCCCACGCAGGATGCCGGCCCGCGGGCGAGCTTCGTCCCGGTACTTGGTCTGAATCTGGTAGAGCGAGAGCGGCAGGTCCTTGTAGGACGAATACAGGTCCTTGACCAGCAGCGTGAAGAGCTCTTCGTGCGTCGGCCCGAGTAGGTAGTCCCCGCCCTTGCGGTCGTGCAACCGGAAGATCCCCTCGCCGTACTCCGTCCACCGGCCAGTCGCTTCGTACGGTTCGCGCGGAATCAGTGCAGGGAAATGGACCTCCTGCGCACCAGAGCGGTCCATCTCCTCCCGGATGACCCGTTCGACGTTGCGGAGCACCCGGTAGCCAAGCGGCAGCCAGGAGAAGATCCCCGGGGCGACCCGGCGAATGTAGCCGGCCCGCACCAACAACCGGTGGCTCGGCACCTCCGCATCGGCCGGGTCCTCGCGCAGCGTCCGTAGGAACAGCGTCGACATCTGCAAGATCACGCGCATCTCCGTCTCTGCCGGCCAGTCGGCTGACCGGGCGAGGATACCCAGCCGCGACCTGCCTGGTCCTGCGGATTCTCCCCGCGTGACCAGCATCTACGGCGTCAGGGGCGTGAGACCAACCGGGTCCCCGCGACTGGTCACGATCTCGGTCGTTCGGTCCAAAGCCTGCTCGAGCCGGGCTGCGGTCGTCGTACCCGTCTCGCCACTGGCCAAGGCATCCGGGACGACCAGCACCTCAACAGGGAACTCGTAGGTCTGGTACAGCGGCAGGTATTCCGCCGCCGTCACGGTGAAGCCGCCTGTCGACAGATCCTCGGTAAAAGTGAACCGCGTGAGCAGCCCCTCCGATTTGGGTCCCTCCGGCTCGGCATGGTTTGCCATCAGGTTGCCCATGCCGTATACCACCCACTCGCCGTTGACGTTCTCGATCGGCTGGACGACGTGCGCGTGATGACCGAGCAAGAGGTCGATGTCCGGCGAGGCGATCAGCCGCGGAGCGAGCTCGGTTTGCTGCGCGTTGGGGTCGTGGTCGTACTCGGTTCCCCAGTGCAGCGCTACCACGACGACCTCGGCACCGCGCTGCCGCGCCGTCGCAGCGTCGGCCAGGATCGTCTGCTCGTCGAGCTCGTTGGCCAGGAAGGTCTCGCCGTTCGGGTACGGGATGCCGTTGAAGCCGTACGAATACGAAAGCAAGGCCACCCGAACCGAGCCCTCGGCTGTTTCGACGTCGACGATCGTCGTCTGCTCGGCTTCGGCCGGCGTCCGAGCCGATCCGGCATGGGCGATCCCCGCGGCGTCGAGTGCGTCCAGAGTTCTCTTCACACCCCGTGCGCCCTGGTCAAACGTGTGGTTGGACGCGGTGCTGCACGCGTCGTAGCCAGTGGCGTCCAGTGCCGACACCACCTGCGGAGGCCCGGAGAACGTGGGATATCCCATGTACGGCCCGTTCGCGGGTGCGAGCGGCACCTCCAGGTGGCAGATAGCCAGGTCGGCTGCCGACACGATCGGAGCGATGTTCGCGAGCTGCGGGGTGAAGTCGAGCGCGCCGTTGCCGGTCTCTGCAGCGTCTTGCTCGGCTTGCCGCCACAGCCGTTCATGGAGAAGGACATCGCCCGTTCCGACCATGGTGAACTCCCGCGGCTCCGGTGTGGGACTGGGCGTCGGGGTTGCTGTCACCGCGGGCGGAGACGACGTCGACCGGGCCGCCGGCTCGCCGTGCGCCGCACACGCCGTCAGCACCAGCAGAGCCGCTCCGACCAGCACAACAGGGCGTCGTTTCACCGGGACAGTGTGCGCTCCGCGTATCGACCTGGCATCAGGACATCCCAGCGGATCCGACCACCCGCCGCGTTCACCTTTCGACCGGAGTGACGGTCCCGTGCATCGAGCAGGGCGGACGCAGATCGTCAGGTGTAGCAGTGACATCATGGGCGCTCATGCACCAGCCACCGTTACCCACGCTGACCACCGCTGACCCGCAACTCGCCGGCCTGATCGAGGCCGAGGTGCAGCGCCAGCACGACAAGCTGCGGATGATTCCGTCGGAGAACTACGTCTCCCCCGCCGTGCTGGAGGCGACCGGCACGGTGCTGACCAACAAGTACTCCGAGGGGTATGCGGGCAAGCGCTACTACGAGGGCCAGCAGTTCATCGATCCGATTGAAACCCTGGCCAGGGAACGCGCCGAGGCGCTCTTCGGCGTCGACCACGCCAACGTCCAGCCCTACTCGGGCTCGCCGGCCAACCTGGCTGTATACCTGGCGTTTGCCCAGCCGGGAGACACCGTGATGGGTATGGCGCTGCCGATGGGTGGCCACCTGACCCACGGCTGGAACGTCTCGGCCACGGGCAAGTGGTTCCGGCCGGTGCAGTACTCCGTCGGTCGAGACACCGGCGTCGTCGACTTCGACGAGGTGCGCGACCTGGCCCGCCGGGAACGGCCGAAGCTCATCTTCTGCGGCGGGACCGCGATCCCCCGCACCATTGAGTTCCCCGCGTTCGCGGAGATCGCCCGCGAGGTGGACGCCGTGCTCGTCGCGGACATCGCCCACATCGCCGGCCTCATCGCCGGCGGTGCGCACCCGTCCCCCGTCGGATACGCCGACGTGATCACGACGACCACCCACAAGACCCTGCGTGGCCCGCGCGGCGCCATGATCATGTCGACGGCGGAGCGCGCATCCGCCGTGGACAAGGCTGTCTTCCCGGGACTCCAAGGCGGTCCGCACAACCACACCACCGCCGGCATCGCGGTGGCCCTGCTCGAGGCCGCCCAGCCGTCGTTCCAGCAATACGCACAGCAGGTCGTCGGGAATGCCAAGGCGCTCGCCGCGGCCCTGGTCGAGCGTGATTTCGACCTGATCTCCGGCGGTACCGACAACCACCTGATCCTGATCGATCTGACCGGCAAGGGCATCGGCGGCAAGCCGGCGGCGAAGGCCCTGGACCGGGCGGGAATCGAGCTGAACTACAACACCGTTCCGTACGACCCGCGCAAACCCTTCGATCCGTCCGGGATCCGGCTGGGCACACCAGCGCTGACCACCCGTGGCCTCGGTGAAGAGCAGATGCCCAGGGTCGCAGCATGGATCGACGACGCAATCGGCGCGGCGATCAAGGAGGACGACGCCGCTCTCGACCGGATCGCCGCCGAGGTCACCGACGTGCTCACCGACTACCCGATGCCCGGGTGGCGAGAGACCCGTTAGAACAGCACCGTCGCGAACTCCCCGATCTCGCGGAACCCCACGCGCCGGTACGCGGAGAGTGCGGCGAGGTTGTAGTCGTTGACGTAGAGCGTGACCACGGGGGCGATGTCACGCTGCGCGCTTTGCACAACGGCGGCCATACCGGGAGCGCACAGCCCTTCTCCCCGCCGGTCGGGACGGACCCAAACACCCTGGACCTGGCAGGCCTGCGGGGTGGCGGCGCCGATCTCGGCCTTGAAGAGCACTTCGCCGTCTTCGAACCGGGCAAAAGCCCGCCCCGAGCAGACCATCTCGGCTACGCGCGCGCGGTAGTACGCCCCGCCATCCTTGCCGACCGGCGAGACGCCCACCTCCTCGGTGAACATCGCGACACAGGCAGGCAGCACGATGTCGATCTCGTGCGGCCGCACTCGGCGCACCAACTGGTCCGCCGGCACCGCGGGCTGGTCGGCAATGGCGAACAACGGCTGATGGGGCCGCACCTCGCGAGCTGAACCCCAGCCGGGACGAAGCAGGTCCCACATCGTGAGCACCGCTTGGGCCGGTCCGAGCATCGACGAGCAGCGCCGGCCGCGCCGTGCGGCCAGCTCGGCGAATGAGCACGCGGCATCCCGGGAAGCAGCCACCGGCACCAGGTTCGCGCCGGAGTAACACACCGCGACCAGGCGCCCCGCTTCCCGGTAGCCCCAGAGATCGCCGCCGAGCTGGCTGGCGACCAGTCCGGACGAATGCACCCGGGACGCGACAAAGACGTCGGTCACCGGGTCGCGGTCGAGGAGCGCGAGCACTTCGACCAGATCGGCCGGACCCAACGACTCGACGGTCGCGGTCGTCGTGGTTTCCAGCACGGCCCTAGTGAACCACTAGGAGATGGTCACCTGCGGCTTGCCAGGCTGGCTCCCTACGGTCTCCAAGTCCGCGGCGATACGTAGGGCCTCCTCGAGCAGGGTCTCGACGATCTGCGCCTCGGGGACGGTCTTCACCACCTCGCCCTTGACGAAGATCTGGCCCTTACCGTTGCCCGACGCCACACCCAGGTCGGCCTCGCGCGCCTCGCCCGGGCCGTTGACCACGCAGCCCATGACGGCCACCCGTAGTGGGACCTCCATGCCCTCGAGACCAGCCGTTACCCGATCGGCAAGGGTATAGACGTCGACCTGGGCACGGCCGCACGACGGACACGAGACGATCTCCAGCTTGCGTTCGCGCAAGTTGAGCGATTGCAGGATCTGCAGCCCGACCTTGACCTCCTCGACCGGAGGCGCGGAGAGCGACACCCGGATGGTGTCGCCGATCCCCTTGGAGAGCAGCGCTCCGAACGCGACAGCGGACTTGACGGTGCCCTGAAACGCCGGCCCCGCTTCCGTCACACCGAGGTGCAGCGGCCAGTCGCCGCGCTCGGCCAGCAACTCGTACGCGCGGACCATCACCACGGGGTCATGGTGCTTGACCGAGATCTTGAAATCGTGGAAGTCGTGCTCCTCGAACAGCGAAGCCTCCCATACGGCCGACTCGACCAGCGCCTCCGGAGTCGCCTTGCCGTGTTTCTGGAGCAAGCGTGGGTCGAGTGAGCCGGCGTTGACACCGATCCGGATCGACACCCCGGCGTCGGCTGCTGCCCGCGCGATCGCAGCGACCTGATCGTCGAACTTGCGGATGTTGCCGGGATTCACCCGTACGCCTGCGCATCCGGCGTCTATCGCGGCGAACACGTACTTGGGCTGGAAGTGGATGTCGGCGATCACCGGGATCTGCGACTTGCGGGCGATCGCGGGTAACGCTTCGGCGTCGTCCTGGCTGGGACACGCGACCCGGACGATGTCACAACCCGTCGCGGTGAGCTCGGCGATCTGCTGCAGGGTGGCGTCGACGTCGGTGGTCGGCGTCGTCGTCATCGACTGGACACTGACGGGTGCGTCACCGCCCACCTCGACCTTGCCGACCCTGATCTTGCGGGACACCCGCCTCGGAGCGAGGACAGTGGCCGGCATGGCAGGCATGCCGAGGGCAACGCTCATGGCATCCATTCTCGCCGGTCGTCAGCCGGAGAGCCGGACCGGGTTGACGATGTCGGCGTAGAGCAGCAGTGCGCTCATGCCGATGAGCACGGCCGCCACCCCGTAGGCAACTGGGAGCGCCTTGGCGACGTCGACGGGCTTCGGCTGTGGTCCGCCCGTCAGCCGGGCATACCCGCGCTTGACGCCCTCCCAGATCGCTCCGGCGGCATGACCGGCGTCGAGTGGCAACAGGGGAATCAGGTTGAACAGTGCGATCGCCATGTTGAAACTCGCGAGCAGCAGGACGAAGGTCGCGACTCGATCGGTCACGTCCACCTCGGCGGTTGCGATCTCGCCACCGATCCGCCCGGCGCCGACGATGCCGATCGGACCAGTCAGGTCTCGCTCCTCGCCGCCGAACGCGGCCTGCCACACGCCGACCATCTTCTGCGGGATCGAGACGACGGCGGTCGCGGTCTGGGCGGTGAAGTCGCCCAGCCAGGCCACGGCACCGCCGATGTCCTCAGGCACGAACTCCTGGGTGGGGGCGATGCCGAGGAAACCCACGGTGACGAGTTCATCGGTCGGCGCGCGGTACCCGTCCTCGTCGGCTTCGGCAAGGCCGCGACGCTCGGTGGTGATGAGGTCAGGCCTCAGGGTGATCTCCTGACCGTCACGCTCTACGACGACCTCGACCGCTCCGGCCTCGTGGTTGCGAATCAGGTCCTGCGTTTCGCTCCACGACGTCACGGGTTCGCCGTCGAAGGACACCAGTCGATCGCCGGGTTGGAATCCGGCCGCGGCAGCCGGCGTCAGCGGGTCCTTCGCTGTGCATGCGCGGGTGCCGTCGGCGACTGGGATCACGCACTTGGACACCTCACTGACCACCGGTCGCAGCTCCGGCTCGGCCGGATTGCCGTAAAGCATCAACACCGTACCGGCCAGCACGGCCGCGATCAGGACATTCATGGCCGGGCCGCCGAGCATCACGATGAGCTTCCTCCACCAGACCTTTCGATAGAAGACGCGGTCCTCGTCGCCGGGCTGGATCTCTTCCTTCGACGCACGGCGCGCATCCTCGATCAGCGCCTGGAACGGCCCGGTGTTGGCTCGCCGCAACCGACGTGGATCGTCGCCGGGTTCGGGCGGGAACATGCCGACCATCCGCACATAGCCGCCCAACGGAATGGCTTTGATGCCGTATTCGGTCTCACCGCGCCGACGCGACCAGACGGTGTGTCCGAAGCCCACCATGTACTGGCTGACCTTGACTCCGAACAGCTTCGCGGGCACGAGATGGCCGATCTCGTGCAGCGCGACCGAGAGCAGCAACCCGACGGCGAAAGCAACGATGCCGAGGACGGTCAGCCAGTCCACCCACCCGCTCGCTTCCCTGGTTGCGTGACCTCGCGGGCGCGCCGACGCGCCCAGGTCTCGGCAGCTAGAACGTCCTCGACGCTCTGGACGTTCCCGGCCGAGCCGGTCCCGACGTGTTCCGAGACCACCTCGGCGACGGTGTCCACGATGGCGAGGAAGGGCAGCCGCCCCTCGAGAAACGCTGTCACGCACTCCTCGTCTGCGGCGTTGAACACCGCCGGCGCGGTGCCGCCGACGGCACCCACCGCCCGGGCCAGGCCGACCGCCGGAAAGGCCCCGTCGTCGAGCGGCAGGAACTGCCAGTTCTGGGCGGTCGACCAGTCGCACGACGATGCCGCGCCGGGGACCCGATCTGGCCAGGCCAGCCCCAGGGCGATCGGGAGCCGCATGTCCGGCGGACTCGCCTGCGCGAGCGTCGAGCCGTCGGTGAACTCAACCATCGAATGCACGATCGACTGCGGATGAACCACGACGTCAATCGTGTCGAGGGGCAACCCGAACAGCAGGTTGGCCTCGATGACCTCCAGTCCCTTGTTGACCAAGGTGGCGGAGTTCACGGTCACGAGCGGCCCCATGTCCCAGGTCGGGTGGGTCAACGCCTGCTCCGGAGTGACGTCGGCGAGGGAGTCGCGCGTGCGACCCCTGAACGGACCGCCACTCGCGGTGAGCACCAGGCGGCGGACTTCGTCCCGGCGGCCACCCCGAAGGCACTGCGCGAGCGCGGAGTGCTCCGAGTCGACGGGAACGATCTGCCCGGGCCGGGCCGCCGCGACGACCAGCGGACCACCGACGATCAGGGACTCCTTGTTGGCCAGCGCGAGGGTTCGCCCGGCTGCGAGTGCGGCCAGAGTTGGACGCAGTCCGATCGAACCGGTGATGCCGTTCAGCACAACGTCGCAATCGTGGGCGGCGATTTCCGTCGCGGCGTCCGGACCGGCGAGCACTTTCGGCACCGGGTACTCCCCCGTACTGAAACCACGACGCTGCGCCTCGGCATAGAAAGCCAACAGAAGATCCTCCGCCGCACTGGCCTTCGCGACAGCGACGGCCTCGACTCCGAGCTCGAGTGCCTGGGCCGCCAGCATCGTCGGGTCGGAGCCGCCCGCGGCCAGCCCGACGACCCGGAACCGGTCCGGGTTTCGGCGCACCACGTCGATCGCCTGGGTCCCGACCGAGCCGGTCGATCCGAGGATCACCACGTCTCGGGGTGGCATGCCGTCATTGTCCTCGTTCTTTGAACCGACGGCCGTCCCGATACGTGTCCTCACGTAAACCGGATCTGACCCAGAGGGAGAGGCCACCGCGATGAATCGACGTTGGCGAAGAGCACTCACGGTCGGGGCAGTGCCGCGGTGATCGTCGGCGGCACGATCGCAGTCGCCAGCGGCGATGACGGCATCGTCCAGCACAACAGCTTCTCGGAACAGCTCAGCGGGTACGAGGAAGACCCGCTGGTGCTGTCCACGACGGGCAACGGTCAGTTCCGCGCCCAGATCGGCTCGTCAGGCGAGCAGATCGCCTACACGCTGAGTTACTCGGCGCTCGCGACGCAGGCGTGCCCCGCGGCGCCGGCGACGATCGAGGGCGTCATCCTGCCGGCCGACGTCATCGGCCCGGACGGACACGGCGTCACGGCGGGGCAGTTCGACGAGGTGGTCGCCGCCATGCGGGCGGGTGTGACATACGTCGATGTGCACAGCTCTCTGTATCAGGGCGGTGAGATCCGGGCACAGCTCGGCGATCATGTCCATTGACCGAGCCGACGACCGAGCCCACTGACGGAGCCGGCGGGGGGTCTCGCTCGACGTTCCCGTCCTGCCTCACCTCAGGGCGGGGACGGCGAGCGTGAGGGTCGAAGCGTTGGCATCGGGATCGGCCGCGAGCGTGGCCGGCACCCCCAAAGGAACGGTCAGCGAGCTCGGGCCGTGTCCGAAGCCGAACTCCCACACGATCGGAACACCGAGGCCACCCAGCCGGTCGAGTATCAAGGCCCGGAGCTGATCGGCCGGGCCACAGCCGAACAACGACCCGAACACGATTCCAGCAACGCCGTCGAGCCACCCACTGCGCAGGAGGTGAGTGAGCATGCGGTCCAGCCGGTACGGCTGCTCGGCGACGTCTTCCAGCAGCAGAATCCCACCGGCAACACCCTGCCGGCCGGTCGGTGTGCCGATCGCGCTGGCGAGCAGGCTCAGACACCCGCCTACCGTCACCCCGCGCGCCGTGCCCGACACCAGGGTTTCGGCGGTCGGCGAGGTGATCATCTGCACGGACTCCGGCTCGAACAACGTGCGGCGGAACAGCTCTGCGGTGAGGTCGTCGCTGACGAACACCTGCGCGGCCGCCATCGGTGAGTGCAGAGTCGCGAGGCCCAATCGGAGCCCGAACGCCTCATGCAGGGCAGTCACATCGCTGAATCCCGCGAACACCTTTGGCCCTGCGGTCCCCATCGCGGCCCAGTCGAGCAGGCCGAGAATGCGCTCGGCGCCATAGCCACCGCGGGCGCACACGATGCCGGCTACGGTCGGATCCAGCCAGGCAGCATGCAAGTCGGCCGCCCTGTCTCGGTCGGCACCGGCCAGGTAACGGAACCGGTCGTCGACAGCCGTGACGTGCGGGGCGACGGCAACGTCGAGACCCCACCCGCGCAGGATCGCGCACCCCTTGCTCAGCCGGTCTTCCCGCACCGGGCCACTCGGGGCGACGATCGCCACCCGGTCTCCCACGTGCAGTCGCGACGGCCGGGTGAGCTCCCGCACCCGCGCGGCGTCGTCAATGCGCAATGCCGACGTACTTGACCTCGAGGTACTCCTCGATCCCCTCCCGGCCACCTTCGCGGCCGAACCCAGAGGACTTGACCCCTCCGAACGGCGCCGCCGGGTTGGAGATCACGCCGGCGTTGATCCCCACCATTCCGGACTCGAGGCCCTCGGCGACGGTCAGCGCGCGGTCCAGGTCATGAGTGTATGTGTACGCGATGAGGCCGAACTCGGTGTCGTTGGCCAGTTCGAGCGCCTCGTCATCGGTGGAGAACGCGGTCACTGGTGCCACCGGGCCGAAGATCTCCTCGGTGAACATCCGCGCCTCGGTCGGAACGTTGCCGATGACCGTCGGCGGGTAGAACCAGCCTGGGCCGTCCGGCAATTCACCGCCGACGAGGACCTTGCCTCCCTTGTCGGTCGCGTCGCTGACCAACTCGGCTACGCCCGTCCTGGCCTGCTCGGTGATCAGCGGGCCGACCTCGACACCGTCCTCGGTGCCGCGCCCCATGCGCAAGCCACCCATCCGGTCGGCTAGGCGGCGGGAGAACTCGTCGGCGACCGACTCGTGGACGAGGAACCGGTTGGCCGCGGTGCATGCTTCGCCGATGTTGCGCATCTTCGCCGTCATGGCACCCTCGACGGCCGCAGCCAGGTCGGCGTCGTCGAAAACCAGGAACGGCGCGTTGCCGCCCAACTCCATGGACACCCGCAGCAGCCGTTCGGCCGACTGCTCGACCAGCCGGCGGCCGACCGCGGTCGAGCCGGTGAACGACAACTTTCGGGCCCGAGGGTCGCGGATCAGTGGCTCCATGACGTCCCCGGACTTCCTCGTGGTGATGACGTTCAACACCCCCGGCGGTAGCCCGCTCTCCTCGAGGACTCGGGCCAGCGCCAGCATCGACAGAGGTGTCTCAGCGGCCGGCTTGATCACCATCGTGCAGCCGGCCGCGACGGCTGGGCCGATCTTGCGAGTGCCCATCGCTGTGGGGAAGTTCCACGGCGTGATGAGGATGCAAGGTCCGACCGGCTGGCGCATCGTCAGCAACCTGCTGCCGCCGGCCGGAGCGACCTTGTAGGACCCTTCGATCCGGGCGGCTTCCTCGGAGAACCACCGGAAGAACTCCGCGGCGTACGCGATCTCGGTCCGGGACTCGGAAACCGGCTTGCCCATCTCCAGGGTCATCAACAGGGCCAAGTCGTCTTGCCGGTCCATCAGCCCCTGAAACGCCAGGCGTAGGATCTCGCCTCGTTCGCGGGGCGGCTGGACTGCCCACTCGGCCTGGGCCTCGGCCGCCGCAGCGAGGGCGGCTCGGCCGTCCTCGGGGCTCGCGTCGGCAACCTCGCAGAGAACCTCACCGGTCGATGGGTCGTGGACCGGAAACGTCCGCGAACCGGCCGCCGCGCCCCACTCCCCCGCGATGAACAAGGCCTTGGGAACGTCGCTGACCACTCGTTGTTCTACTGGTGCCGCCACAGCCCTGCTCCCTCGCTCGTCTTATGGAGCGACGACCTCCACCTCGAACCCTTCGTCGTTCTCCAGATATGCCGCGTAATGCTGGGCGCCGCCCGCGTGCGGATGCCGGTCGGCGAACATCAGCCGCCAACCATAGGTGGGTGCCTCGGAGACGATCCGGTCGACCATCCAACGCTCGGGGACCGCCAGCGCCAGATGGTTCAGCCCCGGCGCTTTGCGGTCGTATGCCTGCCATGCGAGATCCGGCGACCGTTCCATCACCACGTAGGGGCCTTCACCCGGCGCTTGCCAGGAACGGCCCTGGTCCCAGACCTGGAACAGGGTCCATCCCAGTCGTTCGAACAGCCAACCGAAGGAGCGAGTGGCGATATCGAGGTCGCGGACCCAGATCTCCATATGGTGCAGCCCGGTCGTCGGCGTTACGACCTGGGCCACCGGTCGCGGATCTGGCTCGCGCGCGCCTCGGATCGGTTCCCGGTACACCGGATCCGGCTCCGGTCGCTGGTAATTGACCTGAGGCGGAACGGGCACAGCCGCTGCAGGCACCACCGGTGCCGACGGCACCATCGCTGGCGCGGCGTAGGCTGGAGCGGGCACGCTGACCTGGTCGTATGACGGCTCTACCCTGGGCGGCTCGTACGCGGGGACCGGGCGTGGTGGGGGCTCAAACGTTTGATCTTGGCGCGCCGGTTCCGGCGGCGCCGCCACCCGCCGCGCTGCGGCGGCGCGCAGCCGGCGCAACTCCGCAGCCGCATCGTCGAGCCAGTCGTCGACGTCGTCCATCGAGTAACCCTCACGCATCCGGACGACCTTGAACTCCTGCGCCTCGATCTTCTCCGGTGTGAGCGAGCGCCCCCCGGGCCGCCCTTCGATGGCATCGATAACGCGGTCGACGAAGTCGTCGACCGCGTCGAGGTCGTAGCCCTCCCGCATGCGTACGGTGCGGAAGGCAGGGTCGCGGCTGACGGCCACCAGGTGTCACTCCTTATCGACTCGAGCGGGAGAATCCTAGACATCCACTGTAGAAAGCTGTCCACAGGCCCCCGTCGACGTCGGCATACCTCGTGCTCGTCAACCTCCCTTCCCGTCGGGGCCGGTGTCGGCCGGAGCCGGCGCGAACCCCTCGGTCGAGGTCTCCCCAGCAGCATCGCCCGGCACATCGGGTCCGCGGGCGAGCCGGCGCTCCTCGTCGGTCCGCCACATCCCGATCAGTCCGCGGAAGTGACCCAAGAACTGCTCCTGTTCATGCTCCGGGTACCCGCTCCTCACCGTGTCGACGAGGAGCGCGTCGAAGTCCGGGGAACTGACCCATTCCAGCACCATTTCGTCGAGGTCACCAAGTCGACTTGCGCAGAACTCGGCGTACCGGTCAGCGTCGAAGTAGGCGTCGGCAAGCGCGCGGTAACCAGCCAGCCGCGCCGGATAGTCCAGATCTGGGTCGTCGGCGATCCCGTAGTACGGCTCCGGGTCCAGGTGAGGGCGGAACCGGCGGCGAGTGACGAGGCAGAACACCGACCAACGCAACAACGCCTTCATCGCCCAGGGGAAGTAGTAGTGCAGGCTGGTCACCGCGACGTCGGGGCAGGCGTTGGCGTAGTCGATCGGATGCACGTCGGGATCAAGGACCAACGTCTCGCAGGAGTTGAACTCCCACCGGAAGAACGCGTTGACCAGCTTGCCGATCGTCACGACCTCCGCGCCGACCTGGGGGCTGAGGAACCCGTGGTCGACGGCGTACCGGTCGTGCATCGGCAGCTCTGGACGGAAACGCATCACCATCGTCTCGGCGCCGATGGACAGCGACCGGGCAAACACGTCATAACCCTCCACCGAAGCCTGCAGGTGCATCAGGCGGTGCCCAGACTCGTCGTAGGCGCGGTGCAGGGCATCGCGGTCGACGATGCGGCTCACCCCCACCCAGGCACCGCCGTCGTACGGCTTCATGAACAGCGGGTAGCCGATCCTCTCGGCAATCGCGTCGAGATCGAACTCTCGGTTGTATCGCCCAGCGGTGTACACGTACTTGTCGTGATCAACCGGCTCTTTGGGCGGCACCAGCACGGTCGCCGGGACCTTGAGCCCCAGCCGCATCATTGCGCAATACGCGGCATGTTTCTCCATCGCCTGAAACGTGAACGGGCTGTTCAGCAGGTACACGTCGTCGGACAGCGCAATCTTCTTCAGCCACTCCCGCGGGTGGTGGTACCAGTACGCGAGGCGGTCTATCACCAGGGCGTGGCGCGGTTTGTCACGGAGGTCGAACGGCTCGATCGTCACCCGCTCGGTGTTGATGCGGTGCTGACGGCCTTCGGCGTCAGTGACCGACCCGAGCTTGCGTGCCAGCGTCTCGAACGCACGCGGCCAGTCGTCCTCGGTCCCGAGCAACAGCCCGATCAGGTGGGTCGTGTCTGTCGTCATCGCGCCCTCCCCTACCTCACGTCACCGGTACCAGCGCAGTCAGGATCAGCCAAGCCACCGGAGCAGTCGGCAACAGCGAATCCAGGCGGTCCATGATCCCACCGTGCCCCGGAAGCAGGGTGCTCATATCCTTGCGCCCGAGATCCCGTTTGATCATCGATTCGCCCAGGTCGCCGAGCGTGGCCGTGATGACTCCGGCTGCCCCGAGCGCCGCGCCGGCCCACCAGTTGCCGTCCAGCGTAACGACAACCGCGAACACGCCGACCACGACGCAGGCAAGCACCGAGCCGGCGAGACCCTCCCATGACTTCTTCGGACTGGCCGTAGGCGCCATCGGGTGTCGACCCACGAGAACCCCGGCGACGTAGCCACCGGTGTCCGAGGCGGCAACCACCAGGATGCAGGTGAGCACTCGCCACGGTCCGTCGTCCGGCTGCAGCAGGAGCATCGCGAAGCTGGCCAAGAACGGCACGTAGACCGCGACGAAGATCCCGGCAGTGACATCGCGCGGATATCCCGGCTCGGTCTCACCCAGCCGCCATACCACCACCGCGACGATCGTGAGGCCGAGTGCCACCACCAGGGTTCCGTCGCCCCCGACGTACGCCCCGACGATCATGAGCACTGAACCAAGGAGGACCGGCACGAGCGGAATCCGCACTCCGCCGGCGGCCAGGGCATTGCCGAGTTCCCAGACTGCAACCGTGACCGCGACAACGGCGAGCCCGACGAACGCCGGCTTCCACACGAACAGCGTGCCGAGGACCAGGGCGGCCAGACCCAGTCCAACGGCCGTTGCCGCTCGAAGGTCTCGCCCGGCCCGGCCGTGTCCCGGGACAGTCGCCGAGGCCGGCCCGTCGGTCGTCACGGTCAGACCTCGAGGAGCTCTGATTCCTTGTGCCTGAGGAGGTCGTCGACCTGTTCGACGTACGACTTGGTCAGCGTTTCGAGCTGCTTCTCGGCGCGGGTCACGTCGTCTTCGCCCACCTCACCATCGCGAGCGAGCTTGTCCAACACGTCTTTGGCGTGCCGGCGCACGTTGCGAATCGCCACCCTGGCGTCCTCTGCCTTGTGCTTGGCCAACCGCGTGTACTCCCGGCGTCGTTCCTCGGTCAGCTGTGGCAGCACGACTCTGACGATGTGACCGTCATTCGTGGGGTTCACGCCGAGGTCGGAGTCACGAATCGCCCGCTCGATCGCTGCAAGGGAGTTCTTGTCGTAGGGCTGGATCGTGATCATCCTGGCGTCGGCGACGTGGAAGGAGGCGAGCTGGTTGACCGGCGTCGACGTGCCGTAATAGTCGACAACGATCTTGTTGAACAACGAGGGGTGCGCGCGACCGGTCCGGATCGTGGTGAAGTCCTCCTTGGCAACGGACACCGCCTTGTCCATCTTCACCTCGGCTTCGAGGAGGGTGTCGTCGATCACCGCGGCTCCTTCGGTGTGTGGTCGGGCAGCAACTGCCCGTTTCTGGCGTCGTCTGCGAGTGACCGTACCCCCCGGTGACCGCGGTGGTCACCGGCGGCCGTCAGCGCTGCGCCGGCCCGACCTCGACCAGTGCTGTCGGAACGTCGGCGGCAACCAACGTGCCGATCGCATCGCCACGGATGGCCCGCGCAATGCTGCGGTCCTCGCCCAGGCCGAAGACCACTATGGGGAGCTTGTTGTCCATGCACAAGCTGAATGCGGCCGGATCGGCAACCGAGAGTCGTCGGCGGAGTACCTCGGCGTAGGTGATGGTCGCGTACTTGCGGGCGGTCGGATCCACTCGTGGGTCCGCCTCGTACACGCCGTCAACTCGGTTCTTCGCCATCAGCAACCGATCGCAGCCGATCTCCAACGCGCGCTGGGCGGCAACGGTGTCGGTGGTGAAGTAGGGCATACCCGCACCAGCACCGAAGATCACGACCCGGCCCTTCTCCAGGTGCCGCGAGGCGCGCCGCGGGATGTAGGGCTCTGCGACCTGGCCCATTGCGATCGCGGTCTGGACCCGGGTGTCGACGCCTTGCTTTTCCAGGAAGTCCTGTAGCGCGAGACAGTTCATGACGGTGCCGAGCATGCCCATGTAGTCGCCGCGCGCGCGGTCCATGCCATGCTGATGCAACTCCGCGCCACGGAAGAAGTTTCCGCCGCCCACGACAATCGCAACCTGCACGCCGGTCGTCACGACCTCTGCGATCTGGCGGGCGATCATGTGTACGACGTCCGGATCGACGCCGACTGCGCCGCCCCCGAAGACTTCTCCGGACAGCTTGAGCAGAACCCGCCGCGGCGGATGGGGAACCGGCGCCGTAGGAGGCCGTATCACCTCGGTTGCGGTCGTCTCCGCCACGGTGCCGACCTCAGCCCTGTCCCACCTCGAAGCGGGCGAACCGAATCACGGTCGCGCCGGCTTCGGCCAGCAGAGCACCGACCGTCCGCTTCAGATCGTGCACTGCAGGCTGGTCAACCAGGACGGTGTCTTTGAAGAAACTGTTGATCCGGCCCTCGACGATCTTGGGGAGGGCTGCCTCGGGCCGGCCCTCCTCCCGAGCTGTCGCCGCCGCAATCCGCCGCTCGGACACGACGGTCTCGGCCGGTACCTCGTCGCGGGTGACGAACTGTGGGCGCATGGCCGCGATCTGCATGGCTGCTTCGCGCGCGGCGACGGCGTCGCCGGTGTACTCGACCAGCACACCGACCTGCGGTGGCAGGTCACTGGCCCGACGATGCAGATAGGTGACGACGTCGCCGTGGAACACCACCACTCTGCGAACCTCGACCTTCTCGCCGATGACGGCAGCGGCCGACTCGAGCGCCTCGGCAACGGTGCGGCCGTCGGACAAGGTCGCCGCCCGGAGCGCCTCGACGTCCTCGGGCCGGACCGTGGCTGCCACTGTGACGACATCCGCGGCCAGCTTCTGGAAGTCCGCGGTCTTGGCGACGAAGTCGGTCTCGCAGGCCAACTCGATCATCGCCCCGCCTTCGGCGGCGACCAACCCGTTCGACGCGGTGCGCTGGGCTCCCCGTTTCGCCGCCCGCGCCGCGCCCTTGACCCGAAGCAACTCGATGGCCGGCTCGAAGGCGCCGTCGACCTCGTCCAACGCCTTCTTGGCATCCATCATCCCGGCGCCAGTCAAGTCCCGAAGCCGCTTGATGTCGGCAGCGGTGAAGTTCGGCATGTCAGACCTGCCCGGCAGTCTCGTCCGGCGCTTCCGCGTAATCGCTGATCGGAGCGCCGGCCTGGTCCGCGAGTTCGGCCGCTGCGGCGGCGTCGACTGGCGGCACCCCTTCGACGGTATCGGCGGTGGCATCGACTTCGTCGGTGACAGAGCTCTGGTCCGGTTGCCCCGCCAGGAGCTCCTTCTCCCATTCGGCGAGCGGCTCGTCGCCGGCCAGCTCGGGTCCTGCAGCCTCGCGGGCGGGCGCCTGGCCGGCCCGGGCCATGAGGCCATCAGCAACGGCGTCGGCGACGACTCGAGTGAGCAGGGTGACCGCCCGGATGGCGTCGTCGTTGCCGGGAATCGGATAGGTGACCTCATCCGGGTCACAGTTGGTGTCGAGGATCGCCACGATCGGGATGTTCAGCTTGCGCGCCTCGTCGACGGCAAGGTGCTCCTTCTTGGTGTCGACGATCCACACCGCACTCGGGACTCGGGCCATGTCTCGGACACCACCGAGGCTGCGTTGGAGCTTCTCCATCTCGCGCTTGCGCATGAGCAGCTCCTTCTTGGTGAGCCCGGAGCTGGCGGCGTCATCGAAATCGAGCTCCTCGAGTTCCTTGAGCCGCTGCAGGCGCTTGTGCACCGTCTGGAAGTTCGTCAGCATGCCGCCGAGCCAGCGCTCGGTCACATGCGGCATGCCCACCCGGGTGGCTTGCTCGCGCACCGCCTCCTGGGCCTGCTTTTTGGTGCCGACGAACAGCACACTCCCGCCATGTGCCACGGTTTCCTTGACGAACTCGTAGGCGCGGTCGATGTAGGACAACGACTGCTGCAGATCGATGATGTAGATGCCGTTGCGCTCGGTGAAGATGAACCGCTTCATCTTTGGGTTCCACCGACGGGTCTGGTGGCCGAAATGCACGCCGCTCTCGAGCAGCTGCTTCATGGTGACGACGGCCATGGCCGCGCCTGCCTCCTCCCGCGCCCGATGACGGACGCGTCGTCCGGTTGTCCGCGACGTCTGGTTGACGTCACGCCTGGCGCCCTGGCCGACACCCACCCCGGCGAACCGGGACCGGGAGTGCCAACCGTGGGTAGGGCGCGCGAAATCAGCCTGGTCAGAGCCAGGCCGTCGGCCAGTCTACGGGAGCGGGCGCGCTGCTCACCAGTGCGGTGATCTTCGGCGCCGGCGTCGGCATCCACAGCTGCGGGTGCCGAGCCGACGTCATCCACAGTCGGTCCTCTCCGGGTGTTCGTTCAGTTGGGCCAATGGCAGGGTCCCGACATGTCTTCGCTACCTCAATCGACCGGCCGGCGCCGGCTCGCCCGCCGCAGCGTGGGTATCCTGGCCTGCCTTTTTCTGCTCACGGCTGCACTCACACCGGTGTGGGCCGGGCCTGCCAGCGGTTGGGTGATTCCCGTCGATCCGCCGCTTGTCGTGGTTCGGGAGTTCGACCCCCCGCCGGTGCGATGGCTGGCCGGGCACCGCGGCGTCGACTTGGCGGCCACGGCGGGGGCAACGGTTCGGGCCACCGGGCCCGGCCGGGTCACCTTTGCCGGGCTGGTCGCGGGCCGGGGCGTCATCGTGATCCACCACGGCGGCCGGTTCAGCGAACTGCGTACCACCTACGAGCCGGTTACCGCGTCCGTGGTAGCGGGGCAGCAGGTGGCCGCGGGTGACCCGATCGGTGTCGTCGCGGCGACGCCTCGCCACTGCTCACCGGCCGTCTGTCTGCACTGGGGCCTACGCAACGGCGACATCTATCTCGATCCCCGGCAGATCCTCGAGCCGGCACCGATACGGCTGCTGCCCTTGGGAGCAGCGACGCTGCCGGTAGTACGTCACCTCGGTTCGGCAGGGTCAGGCCCGCGGATGGGCCTGTTCGTAGGTCCGGCGCAGCCGCTCGATCGATACGTGGGTGTAGATCTGGGTCGTCGCGAGTGACGCGTGCCCGAGCAGCTCCTGGACGCTGCGCAGGTCGGCGCCGCCCTCGAGCAAATGGGTTGCGGCAGTGTGGCGCAATCCATGCGGGCCGAAGTCAGGAGCATCGGGGACGGCGCGAAGTCGGCGGTGGACGATCTCCCGGGCCGCCCGAGGGCCGAGGCGTCGCCCTCGGACGCCGACAAAGAGAGCGTCCCCGCTTTCCCGACGGGCCAGCGCGGGTCGGCCGACGGTGATCCAGTCATCGACGGCCAGCCGCGCCGGCTCGCCGAAGGGCACGCTGCGTTCCTTTCGACCCTTGCCCATGACCCGCAGGACCCGATGGCTGCCGGCGAGATCCGCTATGTCGAGCGCTACCAACTCCCCGACTCTGATCCCCGTCGCATACAACAGCTCCAGCACTGCCCGATCACGCAATACGACCGGCTGGCGTTCGACGGCATCGTCAGCGACCGCCGCGAGTAGCGTCGCCGCCTGGTCGGTGCGCAAGACGTTCGGCAGCGCCCGTCCACCCTTCGGGTTGGCCAGAGCGCGACCGGGGTCGATGCACAACAGCCGTTCTCGGGTGGCCCATGCCGTGAACGTTCGGGCGGCCGACGCGCGCCGAGCCAAGGTGGCCCGAGCCCGGCCTTGGCTGCGTTGGCGCGCGAGCCAGCTCCGTAATGTCGCAACGTCGAGACCGTCGAGATCTGCGCGGCCCAACCGGACCAGGTGGTCCAAGAGGTTTGCGACATCGCCCGCATAGGCGCGGACCGTGTGCTCGGATCGGTCGCGCTCCGCCCGGAGGAATCTGGCGAACCCGTCGACCGCGGCACTCAGCGCGTCGGGCAGGTCCGGTCGGCTCGAAACCGCTGTTTTGACCGCCAGGTGGGACATCGTTCCACGGTCCGCGTCCGATCCCAGACGGTCAAGCACCGCCGCGCCGGGCCAGGCGCCAGCCGCCAGGACCGGAAACGACGAGCCCGGCCACCGAGAGCTCGGCCAGGGCGGCGATGCAGGCAGACGCCGCGAGTCCGGTGTCTTTGCAGATCCGGTCCACCGTCACGGCGTTCCGGGCCGGCAGTGCCTCGAGCACGTCCCGCGTGGTCGGGGCGAGGTCGTCCCACGGGCGCGGCTCTCCGCGCGCTTCGACGGCGGCATCGCTGCCGAGGTCGCCGACGATGTCGATCACTTCTTGGGCATCCGTGACCAGAGTGGCCGCCGCCTTGCGGATGAGGTCGTGACAGCCCGCGGACATCGCTGACGTGACCGGGCCGGGGACCGCCAGAATGTCGCGACCGATGTCGAGTGCCCAGCCAGCTGTATTCAGCGCGCCGGAGCGAACCGCGGCCTCTACGACGACGGTGCCGCGGGTCATCGCCGCAATGAGCCGGTTGCGGGCGAGGAATCGCGGGCGCGACGGCCACGAGCCGGGCGGCAGCTCACTGACGACGATGCCCGTGTCTGCAATGCGATGCAGGAGCCCGTCGTGCCCGGTCGGGTACGCGGTGTCGACTCCACAGGCGAGAACAGCGACCGTGGTGCCTCCGATCGCTAGGGCACCCCGATGGGCGGCGGCGTCGATGCCGTATGCGGCTCCCGAGACGACGGTCCAGCCGGCAGTCGCCAGGTCCGCGCCGAGATCTGCGGCCATTCGCACGCCATATTCGGTCGCCGCACGCGATCCGACAACGGCGACCGAGCGGTCGGTGACATCGGCGAGATCGTTGTCGCCGCGGATCCACAGGCCCAGCGGTGGCGGCCCGCATCGCGAACCGGAATCCAGCGTGACCTCGAGGGTGTCCAAGGCCGCCGGCCATTCCGCGTCATCCGGGCAGCAGAACCTCGCGCCCGCTGCGGCACCGCGGTCGAGCACCGCGGCACCGTCGACGTCGGGTGCGCGCCGGAACATGCGCCGTTCCGGGTCCAGCGCGTCGGATCCGGCTCTGATGGCCGACAGTGCCGCCGCCGGACCCGCGGCCAGCACCTTACGGGCGACCCGCGCGGCCCCGAGCGTGCCCGGCTCCACCAGGACGGAAAGCGCAGCGCGGGCCACGCGCTCGTCCGGCGAGCAGGAGGCAGTCATCTCGGTATCCCGAGCCGGATTCCTATCGCCTCCGCCACGTCTGGCCGGCTCGGCAGCTCGCGACCGGCGAGATCGGCCAGGGTCCATGCCACC
>JBKPAG010000002.1:0-84369 GCA_046726315.1 Actinomycetota bacterium
GCTGATCCAGATCTTGGTCTCCAGGAACACCTCCGACCGATCCAGATCGGCCTCGTACACCGCCTCGCCGACCTGCCGCTCGTTGCCGTAGGCCGCCGCGGTGTCGATGTGCCGGTACCCGGCGCCGAGGGCCGCGCGGACGGCATCGCGGGTCTCGTCCGGAGGCGTCTGAAAAACTCCGAGACCGAGCGCGGGCATCTCGACACCGTCGTTGAGGGTGATGGTTTCCACCTCGTTGCCCTGTCTGTTGAGGTTCGAGGCGAAGCCGGGGGTCGGGCGCCATCAGGCCTGGGCGAAACCGATACGGCCAAGCCACTCGTCGACGGATCTGCCGCTGAGCATGCGGGCTCGACTCTGGCCAGGTTCGTCCGATAGTGGCGCTCTTCATGTCCAGCCATGCAGCGCCGGCACACTCTAGCCCTGGAGTCGTTCAACAGCGCTGACGCCAAGCGAGCGGCAGCCGTTTGGCTTCATGAACTGCGCGAACGTTGTAATGAAGACCACAGCGGAGGGCGTGGGATTCGAACCCACGAGGACGGAGTGGGCCCCGCCCTAGAACTTTTCAAGAGTTCCCCGTTCGGCCTCTCCGGCAGCCCTCCTAACTGCTCAGTCTCCCATGCTGGGCGGGGACTTTACGGCCGGGCGGTTCGGAGGCACCATCGAGGCCAGGAATACCCCGGCCCGAGCCGGAGGTGGGCGATGGCATCGCACCCCGTGCCCGAACCCATGGGTCTCGCGCGTACCCGCCGCGCTGAGTTGCTCGCTGCGATCACCGCACTGGAGAGCGCACTGGCCGCACCAGCCGGAGATCCCGTGTGGTCGGCGCGCCTCCAGGCCCGTACCGACCAACTTGCCGGCGCCTTCGACGATCACGTGCAGGCGACAGAGGGTCCCGACGGGATGTATGCCGACATTCTGCGGACCGCACCGCGACTGCGGTTCGGCGTCGACAGGCTCGCCACGGAGCATGACGACATCCGGGTAGCGATCAGCGATCTGGGCAAGCTGATCGACGACCTGACCGGCGCCGCACCCGACGACGTCGGCCGGATCCGTGACGAGGGCGTCAACCTGCTGACCCGGTTGGTGCGGCATCGTCAGCGCGGAGCCGACCTCGTCTTCGAGGCATACGCGCAGGACATCGGCGGCTGCGACTGAGGCCGCTGTACGCGTACACCCGTCCCCGGGGGCTACCGTCCTCTCGTGACGACCGGCCGGCCGCGAACGCTCGCTGTCGACTGTGGCGGCACCGGCATCAAGGCCATCGTGCTGGATTCGGCCGGATCGCCCGTATGTGAGCGGGCCAAGCTCCGCACGCCCTATCCGAGCCCGCCCGCCGTGCTGATCGGTGCGGTCGTCAACGTCGCGGAGCGCACGGGTCACGCGTTCGACCGAGTGTCCGTCGGGTTCCCGGGCATGGTGCGCGACGGCATCGTGCTCGCCACTCCGCACTACGTGACCGAGGCCGGTCCGTTCACGCCGGTCCGTCCGGACCTGGTGAAGGAATGGGCGACGTACGACATACGCGCGGCATTGGAACGGGCGTTGAAGAGGCCCACCCAGGTGTTGAACGACGCTGAGGTCGCGGGACTGGCGGTCATCGAACGATGCGGGTTCGAAGTGATGCTCACGCTGGGTACCGGCCTGGGCTGCGCACTCTTCGACGAGGGGCGGATCGTTCCCAAGATCGAGATGTCACAAGCACCGTTCCGGAAAGGCCAAACTTACGACCAGCAACTCGGTCACATCGCGCGCCGACGAATCGGGCCGACCCGTTGGACCGAGCGTGTCGCAAACGCGGTGGACACTCTGCGGCCTGTGCTGTGGTGGAACCATCTTTATGTCGGCGGCGGGGGCGCGAAGCACCTCACCCGTGATCTCGGCGCGGATGTGACCATCATCAGCAACGATTACGGCCTGCTTGGCGGCGTCCGGCTGTGGGACGACATTCCCAGTTGATCATGGCGGAAGCGTTATTCGGTGTCGGTATTACCTCGTCGCCGTGTCAACGGGGAATGACACGCCAGCGCCGGTGTTGTAGGGCCGGGTTGTGCTCCCTGACGGCCCGCAACCGGTCGGGCTCGACGACGCCAGTCACGACGCCCTGGGATTCGCCAAGAGCGGCCACGACCACACCCATCGGGTCGACGAGCGCACTGCGCCCGCAGTACAGCGCGCCGCATTGCCCGGCACCAGCCACATATGCGGTGTTCTCGATCGCCCGCGCCCGAAGCAAGATGACCCACTGGTCCTCCTTGAGTGGGCCACGCACCCAGGCAGCTGGCACAGCGAGAACGTCCGCACCGGCGTCCACCAACGCCCGTGCCTGTTCGGGAAATCGCAGGTCGTAGCAGGTCATCAGGCCGACCCGCAGGCCACCGACGTCGATCGCCACCGGCTGTGGCGGCCCCGCGGTCAGTTTGTCGGATTCACGGTGGCCGAACGAGTCGAACAGGTGCGCCTTGCGGTACGTCGCCAGGGGCGAGCCGCGGGCGTCGAGCGCCACCAGCGTGTTGTACGGCCGATCCGCGTCGTCCGAGCGCTCGAACATCCCTCCCACAACGGCGGTGTCGTGCTTACGGGCGAGCTGGGCAAGGGCGGTAACAAACGGCCCGTCCAGCGGCTGTGCCACCGGCCCGAGCGGGGTCTCAGGAAGTCCGAACTCGTGCATGACCGCCTCGGGTAGGACGATGAGGTCGGCATCGACGCCGTCGAGCAGCTTGGTTACGGCCGCCATGTTCTCGGCCGGATCGGTGCCCGCCACCACTTGGACCAACGCCACCCGCATGGTCGCAATCTTCGCCATGCCCCATGATCATGTCGAGTTTGCCGTGCCCAGCCCCGAGGGCACGCCAGCCAGACCGACGGTCCGCTAGCGTCAACTTGTGAACGCCGAGGGGTTGGTGCGACTACCGACAACCGGCCTCGATCCGGTTCGTTCCATCATCCGGCGGGTCCTGGTGGCCCTGGCTGTACTCGCCGTCGTGGTCTTCGTCGTCTGGATCGACCGGGACGGCTACAACGACACCTCCGACGGCTCGGTCGATCTCCTCGACGCGATCTACTACTCCACAGTCAGCCTGACGACGGGTTACGGAGACATCACCCCCGTTAGTGACCCGGCCAGGCTGGTCGACATAGTTTTCATCACGCCGCTGCGCGTGTTGTTTCTGATCGTCCTGATCGCGACAACGCTCGAAGCGCTGACCGCACGAGGCCGCCACCAGTTGCGGCTCAACCGCTGGAGGAAGAGCGTGCGCGACCACACGGTGATCGTCGGATACGGCGTGAAGGGCCGCAGCGCCGCAGCGACGTTGCTGTCCAACGGGTATCCGGCCGAGAAGATCGTCGTCGTCGACCCGCGTCAGGAGGCGGTCGCGGAGGCGAACGAGAACGGGCTGGTAAGCGTGCTGGGCGACGCCACACGTGCCGAAGCACTGCTACGGGCCGGCGTGCCGGCCGCCAGCGAAGTCATCATCACGACCGCTCGCGACGACTCGAGCGTGCTTGCAACGCTGACGGCCCGCCAGCTCAATCCGTCAGCCGAGATCGTCGCCGCCGTGCGTGAGGCAGAGAACCAGGAGCTGGTTCGGCAAAGCGGCGCCAACACGGTCATCATCTCCTCCGACGCGGTCGGCCGCCTGCTCGGGCTCGCGACCATCAGCCCTGCTCTCGGCAATGTGCTCGAGGATCTCATCACCACCGGCGAGGGCCTCGAGGTCGCCGAGCGCGACGTGCAGCCGCGCGAGGTAGGACAGGTGGCGAGGAAGCTCGACGACCTCGTGATCGCCGTGGTCCGCGACGGAGACGTGCTGCCTTACCACTCACCGGCCATCGGGCACCTGCTCCGAGACGACCGGATCGTCGTGGTTCGACCGGCCGAGGAGCAGCCATGGGCGCCGCGGCCCGGCGCCAAGGAGACTGCGAGCACCTCCGAGCCGGATACCCAGTCAGCGGCGGCGGACTAATCCGGCCAAACTCTGAGCGACAGCAAGGGATCGCGACTGTGGACATCGACGCGCTGGCCCGGCGATGGGCGCAGACGTGGAGGCACGCGTGGCCGGAGAGGAACGTGGCCGCAATCGTGCCCCTTTACGCCGACGACGCCGTATACCGCGCGCTGGTCTTCCGCAAGCCAGACCTCGGACTCGCCGGTGTGCGACGCTATCTGACCGAGAACTTCGGGGTCGAGCAGGATGTCGAGTGCTGGTTCGGCGAGCCGATCGCATCCGGGGATCGCGCTGCCGTCGAGTGGTGGGCCACCTGGATTGAGCACGAGCAGCGAGTGACCCTCGCTGGCGCGACCATCCTGCGGTTCGGTGCCGACGGGCTGATCATCGATCACCGCGACTATTGGAACCAGGTCGAGACGCGCGAGCCGCCCTTCGAGGGCTGGTGACATCGCGTGCAGCCACCACATCTTCGCCGAATGATCACAGGCGCCTGATGCGCGCCGTCGTCATCACCGAGCCGGGTGGCCCCGACGTGCTTGCGTGGAGCGACATTCCCGACCCCGAGGCACGACCCGGCGAGGTGGTCCTCGACGTTGCCGCGTCAGCGGTCAACCGGGCCGATCTGCTGCAGCGTCAGGGCTACTACCCGACCACACCCGACACGCCGCCGTGGCCTGGCCTCGAATGCAGCGGCACGGTGTCGATGGTCGGCGACGATGTGACCGGTTGGGCCATCGGAGACCAGGCGTGTGCGCTGCTGTCGGGCGGTGGCTACGCCGAGAGAGTTGCCGTTCCGGTCGGCCAGTTGCTGCCGATTCCGCGTGGTCTCGACCTGGTTTCCGCTGCAGCACTCCCCGAGGTGACGTGCACGGTCTGGTCCAACGTATTCATGACAGCGGGTCTGCAGCCAGGCGAAGTGCTGCTGGTACACGGAGGTGGCGGTGGCGTTGGGACCATGGCGATCCAACTCGGCCGAGCAGTCGGAGCCACTGTCGCGGCGACCGCGGGTTCGGCCGAAAAGCTGGCCCGCTGCGGCGCGCTGGGCGCGACCATCCTGGTGAACTACCACGACGAGGACTTCGTGGCCGTCGTCAAAGACGCAACCGGCGGGCGCGGCGCCGATGTCGTCCTCGATGTCGTCGGCGCGAAGTACCTCGATCGAAACCTGTCGGTACTGGCCCCTGCTGGCCGGGTGGTCGTCATCGGCCTGCAGGGTGGCCGCAGAGCAGATTTCGACCTTTCGGCGCTCATGGCCAAACGAGGTGCGGTGATCGCGACGACCCTGCGCACGCGGCCGGCGGCCGAGAAGGCGATAATCGTCGCCGCCGTGCGCGAGCACGTCTGGCCGCTGGTTGAGTCCGGCGGCGTCCGGCCGGTGGTCGACCGGGTGCTGCCGATGTCGTCGGCCGCCGAGGCTCATCGCGTCGTCGAGGCCGGCGAACACGTCGGCAAAGTCCTGCTCACGGTCTGACGTCAGGGCACGACGACGATCAGATCGGCACGGTGCCGAGTGGTCGCGACGAGCTCGGCGTTGCTCTGGTCACTTCGGAGTACCCACTCCCGCGCCTGCTCCCGGGATCGGCCGAAGCGAACATGCCGGGTGACCAGCCGATCGATACGGGTTCGTTCGTCGAGATCGACGTACCAGCAGGCCCCGAGCAGCGGCCGGACATGGGCCCAACCGCCGTCCTCGACGAGCAGGTAGTTGCCTTCGGTGACGACGAGCGGAACGTCGCGCTCGACCGGAACGGCACAGGCGATCGGTTCCTCGATGGACCGGTCGAACCAAGGCGCGTAAACCACCGGCTCGGTGTTGGCACGAAGCCTTCGCAGTAGGGCCACATAACCGTCGGCGTCGAAGGTGTCGGGTGCGCCTTTGCGTTCCTGGCGGCCCAGCCGGGCCAGCACTCGCTGCGCGAGGTGAAAGCCGTCCATGCCGATCAGCCGGGCGGCATCTCCAACGGCTTCGACGATCGCGTCCGCCACGGTCGACTTGCCGGCTCCGGGCGGGCCGGTGATGCCGAGGATCGTCCGCTGCCCTGTCGTCGCTAGACGGCGCGCGATGGTCGTCAGTTCGTTCATCGACGGTTTCATCCTGCGACCTGCCCACCGAGAGTGCCGAGCCGCGAATCCGACAACCACGCTCTCGGCCCGGCGTGCTCCACGCGAACGGCCGCCACTGCGGCGGCAAGGCGCAATGCCCCGACCGGGTTGGCGCGGCTGGCGATGGCGAACGCGAACGCTCCGTGGAACACGTCGCCTGCACCGAGGCTATCCCTCACGGTGACCGACGGGACGGCGACCGAACCGGACTTGCGCTCGGCCCACCACCGGACTGCCCGCGGGCCGTCGGTGAACGCGACGAACGAAACGCCCGTCTTCAGCAGCTCGTGCGCCGACGCGGCAACACTTGTGCATCCCGGAACCGTGAAATCGGCCGAGCACACGGCAACGTCTACGTAAGGCAGCAGGTCGGCGATGTCCTGCTTCCAGCTACCCCCGTCGAGAACCACTGGAATGTGCGCCGACGCGGCTGTCTCGACTGCGGCATGTGCCAGGCCAGGCAGGTGGCCGTCGACCAGGACGACACCTGCGTCCGTCATCAGGTCCGGAAGATCCGCAGGCACATTGACACGGGCTTGCTCGGCGTTCCGGGAGACCACGGACCGATCCCCGGTGCCGGTGACGACGCTGACAGCGGAGATGGCTGGACCGGGATTGTCCGGGGCCGCCGCGTCGATCACAGCGACATGGTGGCGGGTCAGGTCGTCAACCACGACCGGCCGCACGGCACTGGAACCGAGAGCGCTCAACAGCGTCGCCTTACCGCCCAGGGCCGCGAAGGTGACCGCGGCGTTGGTCGCCGGACCGCCTGCAGCGACTTCAGCGGAACAGGCGACCACCTTCTCGTTCGGCCCGGGCAGCCGCTCGACCCGTTGCACCAGGTCGAGCGTCACCAGTCCGACGCAAAGCCCCACCCGCATCCGGGCGCCGTGGCTGGGGAAACCGACGACGTCAGCCCGGGCCATCGCAGGCGTTGCCGGACGCGGCCAGTCCATGGCTCGCTCGTTCGTCCTCGGTGAGCTCGCGGCCGGCGATGGAGCAGGCCAACCGGACCCACTCATCCTCGTCCAGAATGAGCTCGAGCAGCCCGCGATCTCCTTGGACCAGGGCTCGTTCCCCGTCATCACGCACGACGATCGACGGGTCGGTGACGCCACCAGTTGGAACCGGTCCGCCGATGGCGGTGCCGCTGGCGAGATCCCACATCCGGACGGTGCCGTCGCCAGATGCGGTGAGGATGAGCCGACTGTTCGCGGCCACGCCCGTGATGACGCGCCGGTGGCCCTCCAGTGGCGCGAACCTCGGTTCCAGGGTCGTTGCATCGAGTACGTCCATGACGCCGCTCCGCCTGCCGGCGAGCACCGTCTCGCCGTCGGGCGTGAAGCCGATGGCGGTGATCGCGTCGTCGGGTTGTGACTGGCTACGAACGTCCGGGGTGAACGACTCCGCATCGCGCAGCGCGACATTGCCGGTGGACTGGCCAGTGACGACCCGAGAGCCATCCGGCGAGATGGAAACCGCCGTGATTCTTTCCCTGACCGTGGTCGGATCACTGATCGACAGAGTGTCCAGGTCGACCGTCAGGAGCGAGCTGCCAGAGGCTTCGCGGGCGGCCAGCACCGCCATCGATCCGTCCGGTGAAACGGCGCCGGTCACCCTGGTGACGTCGAACGACTGGTCGAGAAGCACAAGGCCGGTGTCCCCGTCGAGCACCATGAACCGCGTCGGCTCGTCGGCTGGGCGGACCAACGCGACCACCCGGCGGTCCGTTGCGGCGAGCCAGGTCACTGCCCCGTCGACCGGCGTGCGCCAGGTGATCTGGCCCGTTGGGGAAAGGCGGGTGATGCGCCCGCGCTCGGCATCGTCGGTGCCGCTGACGATCGTGTCGTCGACGCCATAGGCACCTCGGGCTGGTGCTCCCCCGGAAGCGGCTGACGGCGCGATCGTGAGGGAGCCGTCGAGGGCATGAGCCGCTGTCAGGTGGTCCGAGCCCGCGCTGATGACGAAAGCGTCATCCGCAGTGAACTCCAGATCGTTCACCCGGCCGTTGTGCGCACGTGGCACGTCGAGCGGGATCTGCTCCGCACCGATGCGCCAGGCGATGACCCGTCCGTCGGCTGTCCCGGCGGCCAGGCACGAGCCGTCGCAACCAACGGCGACGGCATCGACGGGGCCGCCCGCCCGGAGGCTCTCGATCGCAACGGGCGCCCCTCCCGGGTCGATGCGCCAGGCATCGACGCTGCCGTCGAGGCGTCCGGCGACCAGGAGGTCGTCATGCCACGCCATGTCGCCGATGCCGACGTCCGTTTCGCCGGTGGGCGTTTCGCTGGTCGGCGCCCCCGCACCGAGTACAACCTCCCCGGTGCCGAGATCCGCCAGCCACACGGCACCGTCGAATGTCGCCATGGCCGCTCGATCGCCGTCGTCGGACACCACGACGTCCTCGACCCGATCCGTTGGCGGTACCAGCGATGGGCCTGCGCGCTCGAGGGTACGAAGGTCGCGTTGCTCGACCCGGGAGTCGGTCGTCGGATTGACGCGGTCGTCGAGCATGACCAGCACGCGGTCTCCGGCAGACACCACGCTGACCGGACTCATGGCACCGAAATCGACGGGATCGGCCACGGGTTGACCCGTCAGCGCGTCGACGGCGACCAGCGCGTGATCATCTGGCATCGCTGCGACGAGCGACATGCCGTCTGCACTGAGGTCGAAGTCGGAAATCTCGGCGTTGCCGACCTGGTACCCGCCGGTCTGTTGCCAGCCATCTGTCGTCCACAGCCGCACCTCGTTGCCCGATGCTGCGACGATGCTCTCTCCGGCGACGTCGATTGCCTGGACTGCCGACGGCGCCCCCTGCAACCATGCGCGAGCCGACTTCCGGGCCAGGAGTGCATCCACCAGCGCACCCGCGGTCGCCGTCGTCGGACTATCCACGTGTGCCTCGACAGCGAGGAGCATCGCCGCGTCGGGCTGGGTAGCGGCAGATGCCCGAGCGTCGGCGACCAGGCTGCGCGACTGCGCCGCCGCGCGATCTGCGTTGGCGTCGTTACGCTCCAACACCGCGACGACTCCGACGGCGACTGCCGTCACTGCTACCAACGACGCGCCAACCGCCGGAAACCCCAGACGCGTGACCCAGCTGCGTTCCCGGGGCGGAATTTGCCGCGCGAATAGCGTTGTTCGTTGTTCGGCGATCCACTCGGCCAACCGTGGCCATGCACTCAACAGCGCCTCGGGTGCCACCATGCCCGGGCCGTCATCGACGATCATGCCGGCGGCAGCGAGGGCGGAGAGAACGGCCGGAGCCCGTACCGGGTCCAGTCCGGCTGCTTCGTTGTCGCTGACCGGTCGCGTTATGACGCCGTCGGTCCGCACGTCGAGCATCCGCAGCAGCAGCCCCCGGCAGACCAAACGGTCGGGCTCGTCGAAGGCGCCGTACACGCGCTCGGCGGTCTCGGCGATTGCCGACCGTACGCCTCCTGCCTCGCGATAACCGGCGAGGGTGATCGAGGCGCCATCGCGACGCAACCATGTCTCGCGAAGTGCGTGGCCGAGCTTCGAAAGGTCGCCGGGAAATCCAGGAAACTCCGCGGCAATGAGCTCAGTCAGGCCGTCTTCCACGACGACGCCACATCGTCGGGCCGGCTCGGTCACCGCCCGGGCGAGCTGGTCGACATCAAGGGGGCCGAGCAACACCTGGCACGACGACAGCAACTGCGCGAACTCGCCGAACTGAGCGAAGTCTCCATAACGGTCTGCTCGCAACGCGACCGCCAGCCCACCCGGATGATCGATGATGGCGCCGACGAATGCTGCGCGTTCCTCGGGGACGTGGCAGAGGGTGACCACGTCCTCGAGCTGATCCACGACAAGGACGGCGTCGGGCCGATCGGCGACGCCCGCGTCCGCGAGCGACTGCTGCGGATGCGCTCCTGGCCGCAGTACCACGACGTCTGTAAGCCGCGGCACGAGTCCTGCATGCACGAGGGACGACTTCCCACTGCTGGGTGCCCCGACGAGGGCGACGAAGCGTTCCGAGCGGAGCAGGTCGAGGCATTGCTCGATGTTGTCCTCGCGACCGAAAAACGAGTCGGAGTCGCTCCTGCGGAACGCGGCGAGGCCCGGATACGGGCTTCTGCTCGAGTCCGGCGGGGAGTTGACCTCGACGGTGGCGACGGCGACCGCCCCGTCGGCGTCGCCTGCGCCGTTCTGACCGACCTCGACCAGCCACAGCTCGTTGTCCAGCGTGCGCCGCACCAGTTCGGCGGTCGACGCCGAGAGCAGGATCTCCCCCGGGCCAGCCAGATCCTTCACCCGTGCAGCCTGGCGAGTGAGAGCTTCGATGCGCGATGCGTCGGCCAGCTCGCCGCTGGCCAGGCCTACCTGCATCCGCGACGATTCAGCCGAGTCCCGCAGCCCACGCTGCAACGCAACCGCGGCTCGCACAGCACTCACGGCGTCGGAAAACACCGAAACCGTCGCGCGACCGTCAATCCGCAGACCAAGTCTGCGCCCATCGTGGTCTTCGACGGCGGCGTCGACGGCGAGTTGTATCTCCGTGGGCACGGCGGGCGGCTCGTCGTTTCCGCCCGATCCGTGGCCGACGACGTCGGTAACAAGGATGGTGCCAGTTCCCGCCGGAGTGTTGCCGTCCCATGCTGCGCGAAGTCGGTCAGCCAGCTCGCCCGGCGTCGCCGGCCGACGTTCAGGATCGACGGCCAGACCGTCTTGTAACGCCGAGTCGAACCGGATCACCTGGTGGGCCGAACCGTTCGGCAACACCGAGGTCGGCGCGGTGCCGGTCAGAAGGGCGAAGGTGGTCGCCGCAAGGCCGTAGACGTCAGCGGCGCGATCAGGGGTCGCACCGGCCGAGACTTCGGGTGCTCGAAAACCGGCAGTGTTTGCCGACGGGCCGTTCCGATGCGGCAATCTCGACGATCCGGGGTCGGCGAGCACGATACCGCCCGACTCTTCGAGCACGAGATTCGCCGGCCTTACATCACCATGGACATCACCATGCTGGTGCAAGACGGTGAGTGCCTCGGCTGCCTGTGCTACCCATTGCAGCACGCTGCCCACCGGCAAGCCCGGACGGCCCCGCTCCGCAAGCAGGCGCTCGAGGTCCACACCGTCGACCCTGCCCTCGACAAGCACGTCGGGGCCATCACCGGGCGTTTCAACCACTGCTGATCCTCAGGTAGGTCAGCGTGATGTCACCTACGGTGGCCGGCTCGTTGAACGCGACGCAGGGGATCACACCACACCCGGATTCCTCGACCGAATCTCTCGATGTCAGCGGCGTATCTATCGAGTTGGACAGGTTACTCTCACCGGCCAGAAGGGCGAATGTACCCTCCGGCGACGGCACCGGCGTCTGGACCTCGGCCCACCATCCTCGGCGAGTGCCTCAGGACAATACGCTGTTCGAGGTGTCGGCGGAGGAGGTTAACGGCCCGCGGCCGGTGCGACGTACGGAGCGGCGGTGGACGGCGCGCGTCCTGCTGCTCGACCCCGATGGCCGGGTGTTGCTCTTCGAGGACAGCGACCCGGGCCTGCCCGGGCCGCCGACGTTCTGGATCACACCCGGCGGTGGGCTCGACCTTGGCGAAACCGTGGAACAAGCCGCGCGCCGAGAGCTCGCCGAGGAAACCGGCCTGGTGCTGGACGCCGGCTTGCTACGTGGACCCATCGCGCATCGGACCGTCGTGCACGCCTACAGCGACAAGATCGTGGAGCAGGACGAGACCTATTTCGTTGCGACTGTGGCACCGTTCGTCGTCGACATTGCCGGTCACACTCCGGACGAGCAGACGACGTTCCTCGGACACCGGTGGTGGGACCGGGACAAGATCGTTGCGACGTCCGCCCGGGTCTGGCCAACGTCGCTGGCCGTCCTGCTCGAAGCGGTGGAGCATCCCCACACGTGGCCGATCACCATCGACGACGGCGAGGAGTCCACGGTGTCGGTGGCGGAGGATCCGCCACCGTTGGGCTAGCTGGGACGCACCACGATCGCCGCTGCCGTCGCTTGTGCCGGGTACGACTCCATGATCGGACCGGCGGCCCACGCCGCGACCGTCATCCCTTCGGCGAGGTCGGCAAACGACAGCGGGTCAGGTGACCCGGAGCTCTCCGACAGCAGGGTGGTGTCCCTGCCGATTGTGAAGCTGATCTTGCTGTCTCCGGACGTCCCGGCCGGGTCTTCCTCGACCAGTACCGTCCCCACCGGGGCCGTATCCGGATCGGTGCAGAACGGAGAGTCGTCGCTGCTGACGGGTGAATCGGGATCGGTGTCCGGCTCGGGCGTGACGCAGTCGCCGGTGACCGGCTCGAACGGCACCACGTCGGTGATGAGGCCGACGATGGTCGGCTCCGTCGTCGGAGGCTCTGTGGGCGGGATGGCGGTGGCATCGCCGGACTGATTCCCGCACCCGACGACAACAACCAACGCGGCGAGCAGCGCGGCCGCCCGGCGCCAGCTCATTCGGCGTGCACCCGGCGCCGGAACGCGTCGACTTGCGTCCACGGACGCATGCCGGCGCTGCCACGCCCACGCGCGGCTGGAAGGACGCCGAGGTAACGGATCCAGCCACCACCTTCCAAAGCGAACCGGCCGCTGGCTTGGCAGATCCCGACCCTACGGCCGTCGAGCACTCCGAACCGCCAGCGCTCGAACTCCGGGTCCTCCTCGGCGACCACCGACTCCCGGAAGGACGGCAGGTTCATGGCCTCGAATCCCCAATGCTCGGCGATCGAATCGACGTCTAGCAAGCCCTGCCGGACCTCCTCTGGGTTCGCCGGATCCGCATAGACGTCGAGATCCACCTGTTCGCCGCAGTAGTCGTCGATGACCATCCCCCGTGCGGCCGTTCGATCATCGGTCTCGACCAGCCACTGGTCGGTTTCGAGCGCGTCCGGCGCAGCCGGAGCAGTTCCCGGACCACGCCGAGGGTGGAGTCGTCGCGCCCCAATGCATCACGCTCGGCGGCGTGGACGACGGCCAGGAGCCCCCTGGTCGTCCCCGAGCGTGGGCCGGCGCGCTGTGTAGCCAGGCGGAAGTCCGGGCACCGTCACAAATACCAAGCCTGCCTCGTGGGCAGCCGGGGTTCGAGTAAGGTCCCCGAGCGCTGCGAGTTGGGACAGGATGGGGAACATGACCGAACCCAGTGACAACCTTGCTGCGAGCGATCGGCCTCCGCGCGTGGTGGTCGTCGGACCCGACGGCATGGCGGTCGAATCCGCTTCGTCTGAACGTGGCGGCGACGAGGCCGGCCAGCGACCGTTGACCGATTTGGTCGAACAGCCGGCCAAAGTCATGCGCATCGGCAGCATGATCAAGCAGTTGCTCGAGGAGGTGAAGTCGGCGCCGCTGGACGAGGCGAGCCGGATGAGGCTGCGCGAGATCCACCGGTCGTCGATCGAGGAGCTCGAGGACGGGCTTGCCCCGGAGCTGATCGACGAGCTCGAGCGGCTCACCCTGCCGTTCACCGAGGAGTCCGTGCCTACCGACGCCGAGTTGCGGATCGCCCAGGCGCAGTTGGTCGGCTGGCTAGAGGGGTTGTTCCACGGCATCCAGACCACGCTGTTCGCCCAGCAGATGGCGGCCCGTGCCCAACTCGAACAGATGCGACGCGCGTTGCCTCCCGGCGCACCGACGGTGAACGTGCCACCTGGTCCACCGGCGCCAGGTGATGCAGAGCAGCGCCAGGGTGGCGGCATGTACCTCTAATTCAGGTCGGCCAGGAGTTCCTCGACCACCTGAGCGACACCGTCCTCGTCATTCGACGGCGCCATGTGCTCCGTTGCAGCGAGCACCTCCGGGTGCGCGTTGGCCATCGCGTACCCTCGCCCGGCCCAGGCCAGCATGGGCACGTCGTTGGGCATATCGCCAAAAGCGACAATGTCCTCGGGATCGATCCCGTGCCGGTCGGCGATCCGGGCCAGGGTGGCCGCCTTGGTCACACCGGTCGCCGAGATCTCCAACAGCCCGGTCCGGCTCGAATGGGTCAGTTCAGCAAGCCCACCGGCTACCTCTCGCGCCGCTTCCAGCAGGCCGTCCGGGTCGAGCGTGTTGTGCCGGACCAGCAGCTTGACCACGTCGTCGCTCACCAACTCGTCCAGCGAGCCGATCCGGATGCCGCCCGATTCGAGATCCACGTCACGCGCCACCGGATACGACGCCTCTCGGCCGAAGCCGGCGTCGCGGGTTTCGATCGCGAACGCCACCTCGGGCACCGCCGTACGCACCGCCGCGGCGACGGCGAGTACGACGTCACGCGAAATAGGAGTGTGCTCGATGACTCGGTCGGTGTGCAGGTCGTAGACAACTGCTCCGTTCGAGCACACGGCGATCCCGGTATGACCGAGCGCATCGGCGATCGGACGCATCCACCGCGGCGGCCGCCCGGTCGCGACGACCACCATGACTCCGCTGTCCTCGGCGGCCCGCAACGCGGCAGCCGTCCGATCCGATACGGAGCCGTCGCTGTGCAGGACAGTACCGTCGAGGTCGGTCGCGACCAGGCGGAGCGTCACGCGAACAGTTCGTTCAGCAACAGGGCGACGCCGTCGTCGTCGACGCTCTCGCAGACAGTGTCCGCGATCTCTTTGACGTCCCACGGCGCTTGGCCCATCGCGACACCCACGCCGGCCCAGGCGAGCATCTCCATGTCGTTGTGCCCGTCGCCCACGGCCATGACATCGGTGCGACCGAGCCCCAGCTTCTCGCACACGGTCGCAAGGCCACTCGCCTTCGATACACCCTCGGGCATGATGTCCAGCCAGGCCGTGTACCCGATCGCATAGTCAACGCTGGGTAGCCCTGAGGCCGCCGCCACCCGGCGAAGTCGCTCTCGGTCACCCTGCGGCCACCGGACGACGAGGCGCGTGACCGGCCCGTCCAGCAACTCATCGTGACTGACGACCGTCACCCGCCCGTCGAGCTCGCCGACGGGAAAATCACCGGTCACCCGGAAGCCGACCCCGAGCTCCTCGATCGCGAGGACAGCGTCTGGGATCTCCTCGGCGAAGTACTTGACCGGGTCGCTGGCATCGAAGGTGACGACTTGCGCGGGCGTCCGGGTCGCGACGTCCGCGACGACCGCGCCGTTGGAGCACACCGCGTACCCGTCAGTCAGCTGCAGTTGGTCGAAGACCGGCGTCGTCGAGTGCAGCGACCGTCCGGTCGCGAGCACGATGTGGATTCCCGCCCGCACGGCCCCACGGACGGCTTGCACGACCGGCTGCGTCGGCGGGTCGAAGAAGTCGGCGTACGAGACGATGGTGCCGTCGACGTCGAGTGCGACCAACTGTGGTTTCCAGAGCCGAGATGTCACGCGACCGGCTCGAGGATCTCACGGCCGTCCAGGTAGGGCTGCAATGCCGGCGGCACTCGAACAGCCCCGTCAGCGCGCTGGTGGTTCTCCAACAGCGCGACGATCCACCGGGTGGTGCCGAGCGTGCCGTTGAGGGTGGCAACGGGACGGGTGCCCCTTTCGGTCCGTTCCCGAACACCGAGGCGACGGGCCTGGAAGGTCGTGCAGTTGGACGTAGACGTGACCTCCATCCACCGCTGCTGCGACGGCAGCCAGGCCTCGCAATCGAACTTCCGGGCTGCGCTGACGCCAAGGTCGCCCGCCGCCACGTCGATGACGCGGTACGGCAGCTCCAGTGCGCGCAGCATGTCCTCTTCCCAGCCCAACAGCCGTTGGTGCTCGTCGGCTGCGTCCTCCGGGCGGCAAAAGGTGAACATCTCTACCTTGTGGAACTGATGGACCCGGATGATCCCTCGGGTGTCCCTACCGTGCGACCCCGCTTCGCGCCGATAACAGGCCGACCACCCGGCATACCGCAGTGGTCCGTCGGACAAGTCGATGATCTCGTCGGCGTGGTACCCGGCCAGGGCCACCTCACTGGTGCCGACCAGGTACAGGTCGTCTGACTCGACCCGGTAGACCTCCTCCGTGTGAACGCCCAGAAAGCCGGTGCCACCCATGATCTCCGGGCGGACCATCGTCGGGGTGATGACGGGGGTGAAGCCTTCACCGACCGCCTTCGCCATGGCCAGGTTGAGAATGCCGACGTCCAGCTGGGCCCCAACGCCGGTCAGGTAATAGAACCGCGTTCCTGAGACCTTCGCGCCGCGGACGACATCGATCGCCCGCAGCGCCTCACCCAACTCGAGATGATCGCGTGGTTGATCGAGATCAGGGCGTGCACCCACTTCCCGCAGGACGACGTAGTTCTCTTCACTACCCTCCGGGACACCGTCTTCGACGACGTTCGCGAGTTTCAGCGCCGCCAGGTCGAATATTTGCTGGGCCCCGTTGGCGGCCGCTTCGGCCGCCTTGACGGCGCTCCCGAGGTGTTTCGCCTTGTCCAGCAGCGCCTGCTTCTCGTCACCTGTGGCCGACGGGATTTGCCGGCTCAGCGCCTTCTGCTCGGCCCGCAGCCGCTCGAACTCCGCCAGCGATTCCCGCCTCGCTCGGTCAGCAGCGAGCAGTTCGTCCACGAACTCCGGCTGCTCGCCCCGGGCGCGCTGGGAGGCCCGGACGCGTTCGGGGTCGTCGCGGATCATGCGCAGATCGAGCACGTCGCCAGGGTAACCAGGGGCTGTTGGTCGGTGCGGCATGGGCGCGGTCCTGGCGTTGTCAGGGCAGCGCCCGGGGGCGTTTGCGATCAGGTGACCCATCCGGGGCACGGCCGGCGCATTCTGCACTTGATCGCTCACCAGTAACCGATCAAGGTGAACAATCGGAGATCAGGTGTGCGTTAGCCCCGCAGCCGCGCCAGCCATGCCTGCGCGCTGGCGAAGTCGTCGTTCGTGGTGCCGCGGGTCGGCGATGCCGCGACTCTGTCGGCGCGGGGATACGAACCAAGAAAGCGGACGTCGGCGCAGACTCGATACAACCCCATCAACGCCTCGCCGACCCGCGCATCGGCGACGTGTCCTTCGCAGTCCACGGCAAAGCAGTACCGGCCCATACCGTTGCCGGTCGGTCGCGATTCGATTCGGGTCAGGTTGACGCCGCGGGCGGCGAACTGTTCGAGGATCTCCAGCAGTGCGCCGGGATGGTCGTCGCGAATGAACGCGACCAAGCTGGTGCGATCCGCGCCGGTCGGCGGCGGGGGTGCAGACGGCCCGGTGACCAGAACGAACCGCGTGACGGCATCGGGGTAGTCGCCGATCGCTGTCGCCAGGGTCGCGAGGCCGTAGCGCTCGGCCGCGACAGGTGCCGCGATCGCGGCGTCGTACGGGCCGCTCGGGCCGGCTTCCCGCGCCGCGACCGCGGCTGCCGCGGCGGCAGTTGACGTCGTCACTGTGATTCTCGCTCCCGGCAGCTTCGCGGCCACCCACCGGCGGCACTGCGCCTCGGCCACCGGGTGCGTGACGATATGACGAACCGCCGCCAACACGGTCCCCGGTCTCCCGAGCAGCGCCAACGCCACCGGGAGCAGCACCTCGCCCGCGATGACCAGCGGCTCGCCGCGAATCAACTCGTCGAGGGTGGCATTGACAGAGCCCTCGACCGAGCTCTCCATCGGGACCACCGCACCGTCGACCTCGCTTTGCCGGACGGCGTCGAGCGCTGCGGAAACGGTCGGAAAGGCGATCAGCTCTCCGGCGGACGGAACGGTCCGAGCGGCCGCTTCGGTGAACGTGGCTTCGGGCCCGAGGTAGCCCAGTCGGCTGGCAGGGTGGGTCGACACGCGGGCCAGCCTATGAGGACCGAGCCGGTCGACCGCCGGTGCCCACCACCCGGCTACCGTCGGCATGGTGAATGGCGACGTTGGCTGGCGCGACCTGGGGTTCGCGCGGCTCGACACCGATCGGGTCGCCAGGACGGGCGACCCTGAGGTCGTCTACGGCGCGGACAAGTCGCCGCAGCAGACCGTCCTGCTGTTGCACGCGCTACGGGACGCGCACCCGCACCGGGTGGCGCTCGCAACCCGGCTCGACGCCACCGCTCGGGCGGCCGTTCGAGCAGCGTTCGGCGAGCATGCCGAGGTCGACGACGAAGCGCGGTGCGCGACCGTCGGTCAGCATCCGAATCCGGCCGGACGGGTTGCCGTCGTGGCTGCGGGAACCTCGGACCGGCCGGTGGCCGCCGAGGCGGCGTTCACCGTGCGCGCATTCGGCGCGCACGTCACGACGGTTGGCGATGTCGGGGTCGCGGGCCTGCACCGGCTGCTGGATGTGCGCGACGAGCTCGACACCGCCGACTGCCTCGTCGTCGTCGCCGGGATGGAGGGTGCGCTGCCATCGGTCGTCGGCGGCCTGACCGGTGTGCCGCTTGTCGCCGTACCGACATCAGTGGGCTATGGGACGTCCTTCGACGGACTGGCTGCCCTGCTCGCCATGCTGAACTCCTGCGCACCCGGTGTCGTGGTCGTGAACATCGACAACGGGTTCGGCGCGGGCGTTCACGCCGCCCGGGTTGCGCGCCGCGCGGCACCTGTGGTTTCAGGGACCACCCCATGATCGGTTGGCTGGACTGCTCATCCGGAGCGTCCGGCGACATGCTGCTCGCCGCACTGGTCGACGCCGGCGTCCAGGTCGGTGCGATGCAGCAGGCGATCGACGCGATCGCCCCTGAGCGGGTGCGGCTGCGGGTCGAGGAGGTCCGCCGAACGGGCCTGCGGGCCGTTCGGGTGCACGTCGATACCGAGGTGTCGACGACGCGTCGGTCCTGGGCGCAGATTCGCGAGTTGTTCGACCACGGCGAGCCCGGCGCCGACGTGAACGGGCGCGCGCGCGCCGCCTTCGAACACCTTGCGGAGGCGGAAGCGCGAGTGCATGGAATCAGGTCCGATGACGTGCACTTCCACGAGGTCGGTGCCCTGGACGCGATCGCGGACATCGTCGGTGTCGCCGCGGGTTTCGACGCGCTGGGTCTGGCCGAGCTTCAGGTCTCCCCGGTTGCGCTCGGGTCCGGGACCGTGGCAACCGAGCACGGGCTACTGCCGGTCCCTCCGCCGGCGGTCGTCGAGCTGTTGAACGGCATGCCGACGTACGGCGGGGACGCAACCGTCGAACTCACGACACCCACCGGCGCCGCTCTGCTCGCCACGTTCGCGACCAGCTGGGGCCCGCAACCGCCGATGGCCGTACACCGACAAGGCGTCGGCGCGGGCGGGCGAGATCTGCGCGACAGACCGAACGTCGTCCGCCTCCTCGTCGGCGAGCCACAGGTTGAAGACTCTGCGACGGTGCTGTTGGAGGCCAACGTCGACGACATGGACCCCCGGCTATGGCCGCCAGTCCTGTCCCGGCTGCTCGAGGCGGGCGCATCGGACGCCTGGGTGGTGCCGATCGTGATGAAGAAGGGTCGGCTCGCGCATACGCTCTCGGTCCTCGTCGACGGTCCGGCCGCGCCTGCTGTGCGACAAGCGGTGTTCACCGAGACGACGACGATCGGGCTGCGGGAGACGGCGGTCCGCAAACATGCTCTCGACCGGGCCGAACGAAGCATCGACGTCGACGGGCACCGGATTCGAGTCAAGACCGCCACACTCGACGGCCTGCTGGTCAACGCCCAACCCGAGTACGACGACGTGGTCGCGGCCGCCAACGCTACCGGCCGGCCGGTGAAGGCCGTACTGGCCGAAGCGACGGCGGCGGCACGTGCTTCCGGGCTCGTCCCGTGATCGGAATGATTCGTCGGCTGGCGATTGCCGCATTCCTCGCCGTGCTGGCCATGGCTGCCACACCGCCGGCGCAGGCTCGGGAGCCTGCCTTTGGCGTGCTGTTCGTCGGGATCGCCGGGCTGGCGTGGCAAGACGTCACGGCTGAGGACACCCCGACGTTGCACTCACTGGTCGGGCCCAACGCAGTCGCGTCGCTCACGGTCCGAACGGTCCGGGCGCGGACCTGCGTCGTCGACGGCTGGCTGACCCTCGGCGCTGGACGTCGGGCCACCGACCTGCCCGATCTCGACGCAGACGACATTCCCGACCGGTTCTGCCGCCCCGTCCCAGATCCCATCCGGCTTCCCGGCGACAGCGCTGCGGTGCCGGGATGGGAGGCGTTGGTGACGGCCCAGGAGGAACAGACCTACGACACCCGGCTCGGCCTGCTCGGCGACCGCATCGCCGCGACCGGATTCTGTGCCACGTCCGTTGGGCCCGGCGCGGCGTTGGCCCTTGCGCAGAGCGACGGCGTCGCCGCCAACTACCTGCCGGACCCAGCCGGTGTCGACGAGGACCTTCTCGGCGCCTGCCCGGTCACAGTCGTGGATCTCGGCTCGATCCCTCCGCCGGGCGAACTCGGCGACGAGGAAGCCGAGAAGGCGGCCGCGCAGGCCCGGCGCTCCGCTGCCTCGGCCGTCGATGAGGCGTTGGAACAGTTGCTGCAGAACGTCCCCGACAACGTCGCCGTTCTTGTTGCCGGCATCGCCGACAGTGCACCGAGTCCACCGCCGGCCGAAGACGAGGCGACGACGATGGCGCCGTCCGCGCTGCGGGTCGCCCTTGCGGCCGGCCCGCAGCCTGACACCTCCGAGTACGGACCGAACTGGCTGAGCTCGCCGTCCACCCGGTGGACCGGCCTGGTCCAGCTCACCGACATCGCCTCGACACTTGCGGCCTACGCCGGCATCGCGGACCCATCCGCCGGAACGGTCGGGCGTCCGTGGCGACCCGCGGGGGCACATCCGGGCTCGGCTCAGGAAACCATCGACCAGCTGGTCGGAACCGATCGGGCTACCCAGGTGTTCCGGACCCAATCCGGGCCGTTCTTCCAGATCCTCGGCGTCGGTGAGGTGCTCTTCTTCGGCGGCGCAGTGTTGTGGCTGCGGCGCCATCCCGCGGGCCGATGGCGGCTGATCCGTCTGGTGCAGTACGCAGCGCTGGGCGCCGCGTCATTCCCCGTCGCGTCGTTCCTCGCCAACCTGTCCCGATGGTGGCGGTTCGAACGTGCCGGCACCCTGCTGTGGACCACGATCCTGGTGATCACCGTGGTGGTCACGGCGCTGGCGCTGCGCGGCCCGTGGAGACGGCGGATCTACGGCCCGCCCGGGGCCGTCGCCGGCCTGACCGCGGTCGTGCTCGCTGTCGACGTGGCAACGGGCTCGAATCTGCAGCACGCCAGCCTGCTCGGGCTGTCCCCGCTGGTCGCTGGCAGGTTCTACGGGTTCGGCAACATCCCCTACGCGATCTTCGTTGCGTCCTCGCTGGTCGCGGCAGCTGCGCTCGCGCAGCTGTTGCTCGACCGTGGCCAAACCCGCCGGACGGCTACGCTCGCAGCCGGCCTGATCGGCGTTCTGACTGTGCTGATCGACGGTCTCCCCCAGGCTGGCGCCGACGTCGGCGGCATCTTGGCCACGGTGCCGGGTTTCGCCGTGCTCGTCTTATCCATCGCCGGCGTGCGGGTGACGGTCGGGCGGATGGCGGTCGCGGGAGCCCTGGCCATCGGCGTGGTTGCGCTGATCGCTTGGCTGGACTGGCTCCGTCCGGTCCCAGCCCGCACCCACTTCGGCGAGTTCTTCGCCAACGTCGTCGACGGCGACGCGTGGCCGGTCCTGTGGCGCAAGGCTCAGGCGTCGATCGGAACGCTGCAGCGCAGCCCCTACTACGGCTGGCTGGTCCCGGTTGCTTACGGGGTAATCATCTGGCTGGTTCGCGCGCCCGGCGTGAGCGGTGTACGAACGGCGGTCGCCAGGTGGCCGTTGCTCCGCCCATTGATCTGGGCGGGCCTGGTGACGGGTGCAGCCGGCTTCGCCGTGAACGACTCGGGGATCATCGTCCCTGGTCTGCTGCTGACGGTCGGGATCCCGCTCGTCGTCAGTGCTGTGGCCGACGCCCAGTTGGCAGAAGGCCTACCGGGACCACTCCGCGCCGCGCCAGAGCCCGAGCAACGTCCAGCCATTGCCGACCCCGGTGCACCCGAGAGCGCCAGTCCGCCCCGGTGACCCGGTGCTGGAACGGCACCTCTACCTCCCGGACCCGATACCCCCGCTGCAGCAGGTCGATGGTCATGCCCACCTCCACGCCGAAGCCAGCTGCCAAGGGCAGGGCGGCCTGGAACGCGGTTCGGGTCAGGCACCGCTGGCCGGAGAGCGGCTGGGTCGGTTCCCAGCCCGTGGTGCGCTTGATCCCCGACCGGGCCAGCCGAACGACCAGGCCGTGGCCTCCCCCTTCGGTCCGCTGCGGCGGAAGCGTCGCGATCGTCATGTCGGCAGTGCCATCACGCACGGGGTCGACCAGCGGCCCTGCAGCCGCGGCGGTGTCCTCGAGGTCGCCGTCGAGAAACAGCAAAGCGTGCAGCGCATCCCCCGCCGGCCTGCGCCGGTCGATCTCGTCGACTGCCGCAGCACCGCTGTGCATCGCCGCACCCTTTCCCTGGTTCCGGGCATGCTGGATCACCACGGCGCCGGCCTCGTGTGCGGCTGCGGCGGTCGCGTCCCTCGAGCCGTCATCGACAACCACCACCAGTTCGACGCCAGGAATCGACGCCGCGCCCCCAACCGTTGCGGCGATTCGCGCCTGCTCGTTCTTCGCCGGGATGACCACCGCGACCCGCAGCACGCGGCGGAGCCTACGGCGTCCGCAACTGCGACCGCATCACTAGGCTCGGTGGCATGATGCGGCCGCTCGGCGCCGATTCCGAGGTTGCGCGGCTACGCACCGTACTCCTGCACCGACCGGGCCCGGAACTGCAGCGCCTAACGCCGCGCAACAACGACGAGATGCTCTTCGACGGCATTCCGTGGGTCGGCCGGGCGCAGGACGAGCATGACGCCTTCGCGCAGGTTCTGCGCGACCACGGCGTCGAGGTGCTCTACCTGACCGAGTTGATGGTGGAGACCCTCGAGAACCAGTCTGCCCGGGCCGACTGCATCGAGGCTGTCGTCGCCGATCCCCGTCTGGGCGAGACACTGCGGCGCGCTGTCCGCCGTCATCTCGAGGACCAGCATCCGGAGGACCTTGCGCTCACCCTCACCGCCGGCTTGGCGCACGACGAGCTGACGACCGGCCGCGGCCTTCGGTTCGCCCTCATGGACCGGCACGACTTCGTGGTGCCTCCCCTGCCCAATCTGCTGTTCACCCGTGACTCCAGCGTCTGGGTGCGCGACCAGGTCGCCGTCACCAGCCTGGCCATGCCGGCTCGCATCCGGGAGACCACGCTCACCGGCGCGATCTACGCCTATCACCCGCGGTTCGCCGGCACGACTCGGGTCTACTCCCCCGGCTTGGAGCCCCTCGAGGGCGGAGATGTCCTGCTACTCGCACCCGGTGTCGTCGCCGTCGGAACCGGAGAGCGCACAACGCCTGCCGGCGTCGAGCGGATCGCCCGAAACGTGTTCACTGCGGGGCTCGCTCACACTGTGTTGGCGGTTCCGATCGCGCAGGAACGCGCCACGATGCACCTGGACACGGTGTGCACGATGGTCGACGCCGACGCTCTGCTCATGTACCCCAACATCGCCGACGAGCTCACCGCAATCGCACTGACGCCCGGCGGCGACGGAGAGCCGGAGATCTCATCACCGGCGCCGTTTCTCGTGGCTGCAGCCAAGGCGATGGGTGTCGACACGGTTCGGGTCATCGACACCGGCTTGGACCCCGTCACGGCCGAGCGAGAACAGTGGGATGACGGCAACAACACGCTCGCGATCGGACCGCGGCTCGCCGTCGCCTACGAGCGCAACACGGAGACCAACTCCCGCCTCGAGGACGCCGGGATCGAGGTCATCCGGATCGCCGGCAGCGAGCTCGGATCCGGCCGTGGGGGGCCGCGCTGCATGTCGTGCCCGCTGAGCCGTGATCCGCTGTACGGGTGATGCCCGTTATAGGACCATTTACCCAGAAGCAGTTCTCCATACAAACTTCCGTGCCGTGCACGTGCAGGGTACTGTGACAGCAGGCCCCGGCCGCTCTTGTTTCCCCCGTCAAGAGCGGCCGGGGTAACCATTCACCCGGAGCGAATCGTCACCTGGCGGTTGGTCAGGCCGGACCGGGCGCGCCGCTCGTCCGCGCTCAGCGGATCCGGCACCGCAACGGCCGCGGCAAGGCGACTGGCCAGGGCGGCTGCCGGTTCCTCGACCTCTGCAGCGGACGTTCCCGGCACCAGATCCCACACGGGCACCAGGCGGCCGAGTGCCCGGAACGTGCCGAGGAGGCGCGTCCCCGGGCCGACGCCGTCCTCCCCACGCGCATGCAGCCGGGCCAGCGCGTCCAGCAGTGGCTCCTCGTCATATGGCATGACCCATCGCAGCTGGTCGCGGTCACCGATTCGGCACCAGTAGCAAGCGTCCACCGACGCGAGCCGAGCCGCCGGCGACAACTCCGCATTGGCCCGTTCGACGACTCATCCGGTCCGGGCAGCCCTGCTGTCACGGGTGTCCGCGGCTCCGCGTCGAGGGCGGCGAGCAATGCACGAGCCATGTCGGCGCTCGGGTCGGCGGTTCGGGTGGATGTCTGGAGGGCGAGCAGAATCTGGCCGTCGGCCCGCACGAATGCGGGGGCTGCCATCGGCAGCAATGTCGCCACCATGACACTTCGGTCGGCATGCGGTGGCGCGAGCCGGACCGGCGCGGTCGCGGAGGACACGATTTCCCGAAGGGCAATCCAGTCGGTCTCAGCCGGCAGGCCCTCGAAGGGTCGGGCGACGAACTCCTGGTCGGCACCTCGTCGGCGTTTGCCGTGGCAGGCCTTGTAGCGCTTTCCTGAACCGCACGGACACGGTTGCCGTGGACCGACATCCGGCAGGTCGGTCCACGGCGTTATGGTATGTTTCGTAGACATCTGGGTGGATCTGGACGCAGAAGACGGCACGACGGCCGAGCGTAGACCGTCAGGCGGCGACGACGGCATAAACCGTCACCGTGGTACCGGCCCGAGTCACGCCCCAATCGATCGCCAGCGCCTGCACGATCGCAAGCCCGCGTCCGCCAACGTCGGTCAGGTCAGCCGCCTCGACATGGGGACGGTCTGTCCCGCCGCCGTCAGTAACATCGATCAACACCCGGTCCGGCTCTGCCGTCCAGCGCAGTCGGACGGCGTCTGCTCGGCCACGTACCCGCAGCGGCCGGGCATGGCGAATGGCGTTGGTCATGAGCTCGCTGACCACGAGGACGCTGTCGTCGATGACACGTTGTGGGAGCTCCCTGGCCGCGAGGTCGTCGCGCACCAGATGTCGAGCTGCCGGAACGCTGCTCGGCGCATCGGGGAACTCGACGGCGCGATAGCCGCCGCGCGCGCTCACGGGCGTACGGTCCACAGCGGCTCCCTTCGGGCGGCCCCGCAACTGGACGCGGCCGCCACCGAAGTGGTGCCCGCAGACCGGACATGGCCAAACCCGCACGGACGATGAACTCCCGCGGCAGATACGCCGCGCGTCGGAGGCCGTCGGTAGGGTCAGCGCCGTGGTGGCCATTCAGATAGGCGCGCACGTCGAACAGCAAGATCCGCTTGCCGAGGCGGCGGCGCGGGAGGCCGATCTTGTTCAGTTCTTCCTGGGCGACCCGCAGGGTTGGAACGCGCCGGTGGTGGCATTTCGTGGCGGCTCGGCTGTCTTGCGCGCCGCAGCCGAAGACCGCGGAGTCGATCTCTACGTCCATGCGCCATACCGGCTCAACGTCGCCACCACCAACAACCGGATCCGCATCCCGAGCCGCAAGTTGCTACAACAACACGTCGACGGGGCCGCCGAACTAGGCGCCAAAGCCCTGATCGTCCATGGCGGACACGTACTGAAGGCCGACGATCCCGAACTCGGCGTCGACAACTGGCGCAAGTGCGCCGAGATGCTCGATCACAAGCTGCCCATACTCATCGAGAACACCGCTGGTGGCGACAATGCCATGGCCCGCCGGCTCGACCGCCTCGACCGGCTCTGGGAAGCCGTGGGTCCATCCGGCATGGGCTTCTGCCTGGACACCTGCCACGCGCACGCCGGCGGTATCGATCTCGACGATGTTGTTGCGCGCGTCCTGGCGATCACCGGGCGGATCGACCTCGTCCACGCGAACGACAGCCGTGACACCTTCGACTCCGGTGCTGATCGGCACGCCAACCTCGACGACGGCACCATCGGTGCAGCCGTTATCGCGGAAATTGCTCGGGCGGCCAGCGCGCCAGTGGTGGTGGAGACACCCGGTGGCGCCGGGGGTCAGGGAGCCGACATCGCTCTTCTGCGCAAGCACCTCAGCGGCTAGCCGCCGGCCACGGCCCGCGGGTGCACAGCGTCGCGGACGACCCGCAACGCATCGGTCAGCGCCGTGAGCTGCGCCGGCTCGAGCAAGCCGGTAAACCAGCGCTCCACATCGTCGAGGTGGCCGGGTAGCACGCTCCCGATGCGTTCAGTGCCGGGCTGCGTGAGCCGGGCCCAGGTGCCTCTGCGGTCGTCTTCGCAGCTGTCCCGCGCGACCAGTCCGTCGCGCTCGAGGCGGTCGACGATCCGGGTGATGCCGCTCGTGGAAAGGCTGGTCTGGGCGGACAGGTCGCTCATCCGGAGTCGACGGCCCGGCGTGCGGGCCAGTCGGAGTAGGACTTCGAACTCCGTCTCGGACAGGGCCTGGCCGTGAAACCGGGTGGAGAACTTGGTGGTCAGCCCCTCATGCGCTTCCATCAACAGCCCCACGGCGGTCAACCGCGGGTCTTCGAGCAGTTCCGAGCGCATGTGCCTGATGTTAGCAAAGGTTGACATGTCAATTTGATTCCGTAGCAGCTAACTCTCGTTCGACGCGGGCGCAGGCACTGCCATGGCCGACCTGCCAGTACCCTCGTCCAGCGTGACACTGCGGTTGCGCGCGATCTCGCCGGACGAGCACCTCGCCGCCGTCCAGGCGCGGCCATCGGTGAGCTTCTTGCAGACCCCCGCGTGGGGCAAGGTCAAGCGCGAGTGGCGCGCCGAGTCCGTCGGCTGGTTCCGGGATACGAATCTGGTCGGAATTGGCCTTGTTCTCTACCGGCAGGCTCCGCGGCTGCGCAGGTATCTCGCCTACCTACCGGAGGGTCCGGCCATCGACTGGTCCGGAGCGGTCGCGGACGACGACCTCCCCGGCTGGCTGGACCCATTGGCCTCGCACGTGCGCAGCCGGGGCGCATTCGCAATCCGGATGGGTCCGCCGGTGGTCACCCGACGCTGGAGCGCCGAGACGGTGAAGGCCGCATTGGCGAATCACGGGGTTCAGCGGCTCGGTGAGGTAGAGCCCGACGTGACGTCGCCGACCGGAGTCGCCCTTGCCGCCCAGCTCGGCGCAGCGGGCTGGCGGCAGCCGCCGGACGAAAGCGGGTTCACCGCGGGTCAACCTCGGTACGTCGTCCAGCTACCGCTGGCGGGACGGGACGAAGACGACCTGCTCAAGGGCTTCAACCAACTCTGGCGCCGTAACGTCAAGAAGGCCGGTAAGGCCGGCGTGACAGTGGAACTCGGGCGGGCGGCGGACCTGCCGGGTTTCCACAGGCTCTATCTCGAGACCGCCGCGCGGGATGGCTTCACCCCGCGTCCCCTCGAGTACTTCGAGGGCATGTGGGAGGCGATGGCCGCCGAGGACGAGAACCGGCTGCGTCTCTACCTTGCCCGGCATGACCGCAGTCTCGTCGCCGCCGCGACCGTGGTCCGGGTAGGGGCGCATGCGTGGTACTCCTACGGAGCGTCATCGACGGCACACCGCGACGTCCGCGGTTCGAACGCCGTGCAGTGGCAGATGATCCGCGATGCCCTGGCCGACGGCTGTGACGTCTACGACCTGCGCGGAATCACCGACACCGTCGACGAAGCCGACCCGCACGCCGGACTGCTCCGGTTCAAGGTGGGAACCGGTGCGGAGGCCGTCGAATACGCCGGTGAGTGGGACCTGCCCATCTCCAGGGTCTTGTACGCCGCATTCGACCTCTATATGAAGCGCCGGAGCTGAAACCGTGCCACTGACCTTGTCCGTCGACGCCGAGGCCTGGCGTGAGCATTTGCGCTCGTTCGTTGCCGCGCGGCCCGGCATCGTTCCTGTCACCAAGGGCAATGGGTACGGCTTCGGCAACGCTGTGCTCGCCACCGAAGCCAAGGCTCTAGGCGTTGACACGCTGGCAGTCGGCACCTATGACGAGGTCTCGTCCGCCACTGCCCAGTTCCCCGGTGACGTCCTGGTTCTTTCGCCCTGGCGACCAGGCGACGACCGCCACCAGTCCGACGACCGGGTCGTGCACACCGCCTCGCGGCTGTCGGACCTCCGGGCACTGGCCAACAATGAGCATCGCCCCCGGGTGGTCGTCGATGTCTTGACCAGCGTGCGTCGGCACGGCATCACGCCTGCCCAGATCGGGATCGCGGTGTCATTGTTCGACCGGATCCGGTTCGAAGGCTGGGCGCTGCATCTGCCCCTGGCGGGTGGACAACTCGCCGAGGCGCGGGCCCTGGCCACCCAGCTCGCTGGCGCGGCTGGATCTGAACACGACCGGTTGTGGGTCAGCCACCTCGGCGCCGCGGATGCATCGACCCTCGCCGGTGATCGGCCCATAGAGGTCAGGGTGCGCATCGGAACCGCACTGTGGCTCGGGGAACGGTCGGCGTTCCGCGCACGGGGGACCGTGCTCGACATTCACCCGATCCGGCGGGGGGAGCAATTCGGGTATCGCCAGCGACGGGCGGTTCGCAACGGCTTTCTGCTCGTTATCGCGGGGGGTACGGCGCATGGCATCGCCCTCGAAGCACCCACACCGGCGACCTCGATCCGGCAGCGCACCGTAGCCGTCGCCAAAGGTGGCTTGGAAGCGGTCGGCCAGGCCCTCTCGCCCTTCCGCATCGCAGGGAAGCAGCGGTGGTTCGCCGAACCACCGCACATGCAATGCTCGTTGATTTGGCTCCCGGCCGATGTCAGCCCGCCCACCGTCGGCGACGACATCGACGTCGATGTCCGCATGACGACAACCACGTTCGATCGGATCGTCTGGCTCTGATCCGGCCGGACGTCGCGGGTGCGGTTAGCGGATGCGGCGCTCACCGCCGTCGAGCTCGTCGGCCATGCCGAGCACGGACACGCCGGTCGCAGCGTTCGCGCCACGGCCGATCATCTCGTAGACATCAGGACGTGACCGCCTGAGGTACCGCGCCCACCAGACGCCCAACAGGAAGAGCACGACATAGATGCCGGGCAGAATCCACCGCACTGGGTCGTCGGGTGGAACGCCGAGCAACGTCGCGTAGTTCACCACGGCAAGGAAGACAGCGAATATCAACCCGATCGCGGAAAGCACCGGAGCGATCACCCGCCGCCAGGCGTTTTCCCCCGACGGATCACGGCCGAAGAAGACGATCACCGCAATAGACGTGAGCGCGATCAACGTCAGAACGCCAAAGCCGCCGGTGGTGCCGGCATAGAAGAACAGATACACAACCGGGTCCCAGCCTGCCACTGCATAGATCAGGATGACGGCCAAGCCCACCACGCTCTGAATGATCGACGCCACCACAGGAGCACCTGATCGGGGAGAGGTTTGACCTAAAGCGCCGACGAGGACCCGCTCCCGACCGAGCGCAAATGCATACCTGGCGCAGGTGTTGTGGAAAGAGATCATCGCGGCGAGTACAGACGTGACGAAGAGTACTTCTCCGATCCTCACCCACGGCCCGCCGAGGGCCATATCGGCAAGCACGAAGATGGTTCCCGGCCCGTTCTCTCGGGAGAACGCGACGATCGCATCCGGACCGGTCGCCACTGACATCGCCCACGACGACAGCAGGTAGACCAGACCGATGATTGCGATGGACACGTACGTCGCGAGCTGAATCGTGCGTCGAGGGTTGCGCGACTCCTCGGAGTAGACAACCGCTGCCTCGAAGCCCACGAATCCAAGCACAGCGAGAATGAGAATCGCCCCTACGCCCGGCTTGAACAGATTCCCGATGGCCAGAGTGTCGAATGTGATGGTGTCGTTAGCTGCGATCCCAAGATAAGAGAAGGCGTAAATCAAGATGATCGAGATTTCTGTCAAAAGCAGGACTGCGAGCACCATGCCGTTGATATCGACGCGCAGGACGCCGAGCGTTCCGACGATGGCCCATGCCACCAGGGCGATGACCCACCAGCTCACCGTGATGCCGAACCATCTCTCGATGAGTGGGGCAGCAGCGGCACCGACGATGCCGTAGAGCCCCACCTGGAGGGCGTTGTAGGCAAACAACGCCATCCAGGCCGCGCCAACACCGGCTGGCCTGCCCAGGCCGTGCGTGATGTACGTGTAGAAGGCTCCGGCGTTGGTGATGTGGCGTGACATGGCGACATAACCAACGCTGAACAGCGCCAGCAGCAGGGCCATCACGATGAAAGCGATCGGCATGCCGATGATGCCGGTCACCGCGAAGCCGGTGGTGACCACACCAGCGACAACTGTCAACGGTGTGGCCGCACTCAGCACGAAGAAGACGACGGCTGGAACACCGAGTCTGTTAGAAGCGAGCGTGCGCGAAACGCTGTCGGCACCCAACCGGCTCGCATGGGACATGAGGGCACTCCTTGAAATCGGTGAATTCACTAATGAGGACTGAGCGTCGCGTCGCCCACTGCTGCTTCGGTGTGGGCCAAGATATCGCGGAGGGAAACCGGCAGCGATGCCACAGCAGCCGCAATATTTCGCAACGTGACGGCATCGCCGTCCCACCACACCTGCTTGGTCAGACCGGTCACCGCGACCAGCCCGGCCAGCATCGCATCGGAGAACTCCAACGAATCTCCCCGGCTGACGAGCAGGTTGAGCCGATCTCCCGGCCACACCGCCATGTTGAGATCGGTCGGCACATAGCGGACGACCGTTCCCCACGGTCGCTTCGTCTTGCCAACTTTGACATGACCCGCCCGGCTGAGGCGGACACCGACCCGCTCGACCGCACCCTGGGCGAAGAACGCGAGCCATGTCCTGAGGGAACGATTCTGCCGGTCCGCGGTGAGTTGGCGGAGAACCCGATACCCCAAATCGTCTTCCGGGACTGCTTGGCCGTCGATGACGTTCAGCGTCCCGTTTGCGACGTCGAGATTGCCGTGTAAGACCAGCTCACCCAACAGCGCGCCTGCGGTTCCGAGTCCCGCGGCTCGGGCCTGGAGCCTCAGCTTGCCGGTTTGGACGTCATGGGCAACGAAGAAAAATTCATCAGCTAGTGGCACAGCGGCGACACCTCCCACCCCTCGTTGCCGATGCCAAGAAGAGTCGGACCTACCCAAGCCTCGTCGACCGTGCCGTCGCCATACATGCCACCGGACACCGTCGCAGGCCCACCACCGCCAGGCAAGCGTGGTTCGCCAGTGCGTTTGGATGCCGGCCGCGCCTTGACTAGCGGCCGTTCTCCCGGTGTCAGGGTCAAATCCACGGCCGTAGTGTGTCGACGCGCACGGCGCAAGACAAGCCTTCCTCGCGGGTATGGCTTGGCAACACTAACGCCTAGCCTCTCGAGGGGCTGGCGGGGCCTCCCAAACGCGCATGTACTGTCCATTGATGCGACCGGTGACTGGGCACCGCTACGGACAATCGGTTTCAGTGTCCCGGGCGGCCGTGCGGAGAGGGATGAGATGATCATTGCATCACCGAGTAACTCCGACACCATCAGCTCGGCCATGGGATCGCACCCTCTTCAGCGGTTGTCCGCCCAGGAGATCCTGGCCGCCCGCGCTCTCTTGGACCGAAACGGGCTGATCACTGCCACGACGAAGTTCGCACTTCTGGGCGTAGAGGAGCCCGAGAAAACGACGGTTCTGGACTTCTCCCCGGGAGAACCCGTCGATCGCCGCGTGCGGGCTGTACTCCTGGACATCGCGACCGGCGACGCCCGAATCGTCGTGGCGTCGATCACCCGGGGCGAGATTGACTCGGCGGTGGACGTAGATCCGGCTGTCGATGGGCAGCCTGCCATCCTGCTCGAGGAGCTCGTCACCGTCGACGAGATCGTCAAGGCAGACGATGGGTGGCGCAATGCGATGGCACGTCGCGGCATCACCAACCTGGACTTGGTGCGGCCATGTCCGTTGTCGGCGGGCAACTTCGGCCTCGCCGGAGAGAAGGGTAGGCGTGTTCTGCACGTCCTGTCGTTCCTGCAGCACCGGCCCGAGGATCATTGCTGGGCACACCCGATCGACGGCGTCGTTGCCTACGTCGATCTGATCAACCGATGTGTCATCGAGTTGATCGATGACGAGGACCTGCCGGTGCCTGATGAAGAGGCGAATGTCGACGACTCGGCATACACCGGCCCACCTCGCACGAGCCTGAAGCCAATCGACATCACCCAACCGGATGGGGCGAGCTTCACGGTCAATGACGACGTGGTGTACTGGGAGAACTGGACCTTCCGCGTCGGGTTCGATCCGCGTGAAGGCCTGGTTCTCCACCAGATCTCGCTCCGCGACGGTGATCGCGTTCGACCGATCATATACCGCGCCTCACTCGCCGAAATGGTTGTTCCCTACGCGGACCCGAGCCCAGCCCGCTTCTGGCAGAGCTATTTCGACGCCGGGGAGTATCTGCTCGGACAGCAGGTCAACTCGCTGCAGCATGGCTGCGACTGCCTCGGCGAGATCTACTACTTCGATGCTGTCCTTGCTGACGGCGACGGCCAGCCGCGCGAGATCCCCAATGCGATATGCCTGCATGAAGAGGATTTCGGAGTGCTGTGGAAGCACACCGACATCTTCACCGAGTCGGCCGAGACCCGACGGCAACGCCGCTTGGTGATCTCCTTCTTCGTCACCGTCGGCGTCTACGACTACGGCTTCTATTGGTACCTGTATCTCGACGGCACAATCCAGCTTGAGGTCAAGGCCACAGGCGTCGTCTTCACGTCGGCCTACCGTAAGGGCAGCCGGTACGCCAACGAGATTGCTCCCGGCCTCGGCGCGCCGTTTCACCAGCATATATATTGCGCGCGGCTCGACATGATGATCGATGGGTTGACCAACTCCGTCGAGGAGCTCGAGGCCGAGCGGGTACCAATCGGCCCGGACAATCCATACGGCAACGCATTTACCCGCCGGGTGACCCGCCTGCACACCGAGTCTGGCGGAGCGCGTACCGCCAATCCAGTGATGGGTCGGACGTGGCGAATCTTCAACCCGGAACGGACCAACCGCCTCGATCAACAGGTCGGATACGAACTTCGGGCCGAGGGGCAGCCGCCCCTGCTCGTCGACCCGGAGTCGTCCACGGCTCGGCGCGCCGCATTCGCGACCAAGCATCTCTGGGTCACTCGATACGACCCGGAAGAGCGTTTTCCTGCCGGGGAACTGATAAACCAGCATCCTGGCGGTGCGGGCCTGCCGGAGTTCACGGCCAAGAATCGGTCGATCGACGGCGAGGACATTGTCCTCTGGCACACCTTTGGGGCAGTGCATTTCCCAAGGCCAGAGGACTGGCCGGTAATGCCAGTCGATTCCTGCGGCTTCACGCTCAGACCGATCGGCTTTTTCGACCGAAACCCCACCCTCGACGTCCCAGCACACCTCGGCCACCACTGCGCACCGGAAGCCGCTGCCACCGAACCACCGGAAGAAACCCGCGCCGGCTGAGAGGCGGAGCCGACGACTGACCCCCGCGCAGCATGCCCGGTCAACCGCATGTCACCGACGCCAGGACAGAGGGCTGGACGAAGGGTCGGCGGAGGCGAAAGAACGAAGCTCGGGAACGGCGCGTCCGCAAGATGAGTCAACGCGGTCTTGGACTGGCCTCCGCAGACCCATCGGCCAGCCCGCCACGGCAGCGGCATCCTGAATGGGGGCTGTCAACCAGCCCAGCGACCAGTGAGGAATGCAGCCGCCCAGACCGACATGAGCGGAACGCTGAGGGAGAGGTAGACCCATAGAACCCATCGCCGCCGTGCAGCAACGACCCCGAGGATGATCCAGAGCGGCCACCACAGCAACGTGGCTCGTGGGACGGAGAAGTACCAGAACGACGTCCCAAATGCCACGACCTGCAACCCGATCCAGGTCGCCTCGCCCCATCGGCGCCACATCAGCAATGTGATGGTCAGCGCGACCCCGATGATCATGGCGATGATCTCGCCGCGGAACATCCAGGCGAACTCCGGCGTCTGGGTACCGCCGAAAGCCGCGTCCCACGTGTTGGCGAAGGTTTCCCACGGTGGCGTGAAGTCGCGATGCCACTCCTCGGCCTGGGCGTGCAGCCAGGCCAGCCAATCGCCAGTGGTGGCGCGGAGATAGAGCGTCCAACCGGTCAGCGGAATGGCCGGTACCAGCAGCCAGGGCAGATCGGTCCAGCGTCTGTCCCGCGAGGTGAGCCAGTGAACACCGAGTGCCACCGCCAGGAAGACCCCGCTGACTCGTACGGTGCACCCCCCGGCCGCAAGCAGCCCTGCCAACGCCCATCTGCCGCGTCGGGCCGAAAGCCATGCCGGAATCGCCAGCCCGAGGAACAACGACTCGGTGTACGGCGCGGCCAGGAAGACCGCCACCGGTGCGAACGCCCACATGATGACGGCGAACCGACCGGTTCCGGCGCCGCCCTCGAGATCTCCGAGCCGGGCCAGGGCGACGGCGGCCACGGTTCCGGCGGCGAACGAAACGATGAGGCCCACCAACACATGCCGGATCCCCAGTTCGGCGCCCATGGCCAACAACCCGGGAAGGGCGGGGAAGAACGCCTCGTTCGGGACACCCGTCGGCTCACCGCCGTAGCCGTACAACGCGATGCCCCAGAAATGGTGGAAGTCCCACTGCTGCCACCGGTCCAGCAGCGGCACGACCACTCCGTTGACGGCGAACAGCCAGCCCACCGCTCCAGCGACGACCCAGATGGACGCACGGCTGGCAAGCCAGGCCAGCACAGCAACGCGGTCAGTCGGGTGCACTCTGCGCAGGGCGGCCCTGATCCACTCGGTCGTGGTTGCCGGCGCCGAGCTCGCCACCTTGGGCGGAGCCGTCTCCTTTTCGTTGATCATGGCGAAGAGGCGGCTTGGGGACTCGATGAGACCGCCATCCGGCGGTGATCAACCGGGGTTGGCGGGTCGCCTGGCAGCGGCATGAATCGACGGACGGGGTCCAGCTCCGGACGGAGCACATCACGGACGACGAGGGCGCACAGCCAGCCCACGCAGGCAATCCGGATGGCCGTAGCCACGGCGTAGCCGCGCGACCCGATCAGCGGGTTGTCGGCGTCGTAGATCGTCGCGAGATGCCACCACACGGCTACGAAGTACAGCACCTCACCGGCTTGCCAGATCAGCAGGTCACGCCAACGCGGCCGAGCGAGCGCCGCCAACGGCAGCAACCAAAGCGCGTACTGCGGCGACCAGACCTTGTTCGCCAGCAGGAACGCCGCAACCGCCAGGAACGCGAGCTGAGCCAGCCGGGGCGGCTCCGGCGCGACCAACGCGAGCACGACGATCAGAGCGAGCAGCGCCCCCCCGAACAGGACGAGCACCGGGTTCAGGTTGTCCGGGACCAGCCCAGGAGAGAGCTGTTCCAGGGCGTACCAGAGGGACCCGAAGTCGGCGCCCCGGTCGGCGTTGAAGACAAAGAACTGACGCCATCCGGCCGGCGCCCATACATAGACAGGCAGGTTCACAACCACCCACGCGACGACGGCCGCGCCGGCGGTGACGGTATATCGGCCAATGGCCCGTGGCCGGTCCGGCTCTCGCATGGCCACCAGGAGCATCGGCCCGAGGAGCAGGACTGGATAGAGCTTCGCTGCACTGCCGAACCCGATGAGCAGACCGGCCAGCAGAGGATGCTCACGGGTCCACGCCAAGATCGCAGCCGATGTCAGCGCCACCGCGAGCAGATCCCAGTTGATCGTCGCCGTCAACAGTAAGACCGGCGACGCCGCGACCAGCATGGCGTCCCACGGCCGGCGCGGAACTGTACGGGCGGTGGCGACGACGGCAATCAGCGCGGCGATGCCCATCAGCAGCGCAGTCACGTCGAAGAACCGGACACTCTGCGACCGCAGCGACTCGCCGAGATCGGTCCGGTCTGCATCGGTCAGCGCTCTCGCGACCACCGCCGAGACCTGTATCACCACGCCGGTCGCCACCGGGTACTCGAGGGGAGCATCCCGGTAGACGAGACCGTCGGCGAGCCCGCGCTCCCGGTAGAGGAGGGCGACATCGCTGTAGCACAGGCCAGTCCACAGCCCGCGGTTCTCCCGCCGCTCCCATCCGTCGGCGCGGCAGCCTGCGTCAGCGAGGACGCCCAGTCCCAAGACCACACAAGCGACCGCCAGGACGACCCGGACCGGTCCCCACCACCCCTGGCCGACTGCGGCATGGCGGCCCACTGGACCGCCCACGACCTCGCTGAGCGGCTCGACCAGGGGGTCGTCACGGCTCGGCAGCGCGATCGGCGGGCTCACCTGGGCGACGTTAGCCGCACACCCTTCACCCGGTGGAGGCTCATGGTGGATCCACAACGATCGTCACCGTAGACCCCAAGGGGGCTGTGCCCCCTTCCGGCTGTTGGCTGACAACAATTGCCTGCGGGTGGGGGTTTCCACTGACGTTGACGACGAAACCCAGTGATTCGAGGATCCGGCGGGCTTCGCGCTGTGTCTCGCCAACGACGTTTGGTACCTCGACACCCTGTTGAACGGGTTCGACCGCGACGACGATCGTGACTGTCGAGCCCAGGGGCGCGGTTCCCCCACCTGGGTTCTGGCCGATGACCAGGCCGGGCAAAGCCTGGTCGGTCTCTTGCAGGTCGACAGCGACCTGGAACCCGGCCCGTTGTAGCACGTGCTCAGCTTGTTGCTGCGGTCTTCCAACCACCCAGGGCACAGTGGCCGCTGGCTCCGCGGTCGGTGTGGGCTCGACCGCCTTGCAGTTCGGCGGAGTGCCTTCCGTCGCCGGCGGGCAGATTTCTGGGGTCGGCGTCGGGCTCGGATTGATATCCTTACCGATCTCGGTGCGCTCCGGGAACTCGATGACCTCTTCGCCATCCAACGCGGCCTTCATGAATGCCGTCCATGTGCGCGCCGGGTACTGGCCACCGGCGAACGTCTCCAGCCCACCAGTGCCGTCCAGCGAGAGCATTTTCGGCGACTTTGCGGCGTAGTCACTTTTGAAATACACGACCGACGCGGCCAGCTGCGGCGTGAACCCGGAGAACCACGAACCACGGTCCTCGGCCTGCCCCGTCTTGCCGGCGGTGGGCCGGTCCAAGTCCCGCGCTTCTCGGCCGGTTCCGTGCTCCACGACCTGGGTCATCGCATAGGTCACCTCGGCGGTGACATCCGGCTCGATCACCTGTTCCGGTTCGGGCTCGACCTCGTGTCTCACTGCCCCGGAAAGGTCGGTCACCTTCCGGACCGTGTACCAGTCCGCCTGCTTGCCTCGCGCCGCGATCGTCGCGTACCCGTCGGCCATCTGGACCGGACTGATCGATGCCGTTCCGAGCGTGATGCGCCCGTCCGGTTTCAGGCCTGGGGTGTCCTCCGGGATTCCCGCGCGGACCATCGCGTCCATCACCTTTGCCGGTCCGACCTGAAGCGTGAGGTCCACGAACGCGGTATTGATGGAGTTTTCGGTGGCGTAGAGCAGGTCGACGTACTTGCCGTAGTCGTGGTCGCCCTCGTTGTTCACCGGCTTGCCCAGCTTGGGGTCATTGAGTGGAGAGTTACCCCAGAACCGGCTCTTGAGTGAGATGTCGTTCTCGAAGGCCGCCGTCAACGTAAATGGCTTCACCGTCGATCCCGCCTGAGGCCCGGCGTCGATCGCGTCATTGAAGCTCTGCTTGACCGCGTCCGATCCTCCGTACATCGCCACGACGGCACCGTCGCCGGGGACCACAGCCGCGAGCCCTATGTGCAGGTGCTTGACGTTCTCGGTCGGGGCCTCCGCCTTGACGGCGTCGATCGCCGCACGCTGCGCCTTGCGGTTGAACGTCGTCACGACGCGCAGACCGCTGGTCTCGATCTCGGCCGGCTCGATGCCCGCCTGGTCGAGTTCGGTACGCACCTGCTGCAGGAGGTAACCGTTCGGTCCGCCGAACGTGTCGCGCTTCCTCTCCGGGCGCACCTGCGGTGGAGCGGCCGCCGCGGCCGTCTCTGCGTCCAGCCATCCCTTCTCGACCATGCCGTCGAGCACGTAATGAAAGCGCTCGGTGAACCGCTGGAGGTTCTCCTCGCTGAGCGTCGGGTCGTAGTTTCCGGGGTTACGCAAGATCGACGCGAGGGCCGCTCCCTCTTCGAGGCTGAGCTCACTGATCGGCTTGCCAAAGTAGGATCGGGACGCCGTCTGAACCCCGTACGCACCTCGACCGAACCAGATCGTGTTGAGGTAATCCTGGAGAATCTGATCTTTGTCCATCTGCTGGTCGATCTTGACCGCGATGAAGAGCTCCCGGATCTTGCGGGTGATCGTGCGCTCCTGGGTCAGGTAATAGTTCTTGACGTACTGCTGGGTGATACCCGAGCCCCCGCCGGTGATCTCGCCGCCGCGCACGGTCGACCACGCAGCTCGGGCGATTCCCACCGGGTCGAACCCGCTGTTCTCGTAGAAAGTCCGGTCTTCGGCAGCGATGACGGCCCGCTGGACGTGCTGTGGGATCTCCTCGATGTCGACGCTCTCGCGGTTCTCGGCGCTGAACCGGCCGAGCTCGGTCTTGCCGTCGTCCCAATACACGATCGTCGCTTGCGATCGGGAGAAGTCGTTCGCCTCCGGTATATCGGTCATGGCGAAGGCGACTCCGACACCGATGATCCCCAGTGCCGCCAAAGCAACGGCGCTGAGCCCAATGGCCTTCCACGTCAGCAACCTGCGCCAGCCGCGTCGGGCGGTGGTGCCAACCGCATACCGGCGCCGGCCGGCTGGACGTCGTCGTTCGGTGCTCACAGGGGATCTCTGCTCGGTCGCGGGACTGGTCGGGTGTCAGGGCGGAAGGCGGTGCACCGCTGGCAGCCTACGACGGGTCCGCCAATCACACCCAGTCGCCAGTGCCCGCCCGCACGCCGGGCTGCCGCGGGCCTTGCGCGTCGGGGTCCAGCCAGCATATCGTCCGACCTATCACCGTGATGTATCGGTCCGATACATCGCGGTGAGAGTCTCCCCGGAGGATAGCGGACGTGGGCAAGCGGGCAGAGGCGCTCGAATTGGCCGTTCTCGGCCTGCTGCACGACGCCCCCATGCATGGATACGAGCTGCGTAAACAGGTCAACGCACTGCTGGGGTGGGGTCGGGCGTTCTCTTATGGCACTTTGTACCCCTGCTTGAAGGACCTCGTGCGACGGGGATTGCTGGCCGAGGATGCTGCCGGGGAGCCGGCCTACCTCGGAAACCGCCGCAGCAAGATCGTCTACAAGCTCACACCGGAGGGCAAGGAGCACTTCGCCGACCTCATCGCCCAGGCCGGCCCGTCGTCGTGGGACGACGAGCAGTTCGGCGTTCATTTCGCATTCTTCGCCCGGGCCGACGCGGCCACCCGCATACGCATCCTCGAGGGCAGGCGCAGCCGGCTGCAAGAACGACTCGAGCAGTTCCGCGCAGCCGTGCAACGGACCCGTCGACGCCTCGACGCCTACACCCTGGAACTGCAGAACCACGGCCTGGAGTCGGTTGAGCGTGAGGTCCGGTGGCTCGATCAGCTGATCGAGGTGGAGCGTGCGTCCAGGGATCTGGAGCGAACACCAAGCGTGGGGGGCAGACGACAGACCGCCAGGCGGGGCACCCCGTCCCGCATGCGAACCGGTTCACCGGTCCGCCCTGCCGAACGAGAAAGGAACGAAAACTGATGAGCGCGATCCGAGTAGCCATCGTGGGCGTGGGCAACTGCTCCGCGTCGCTCGTCCAAGGCGTGCACTATTACCGCGACGCCGACCCTGCGCAGAAGGTGCCCGGCCTGATGCACGTCCAGTTCGGCGACTACCACGTCCGCGATGTCGAGTTCGTCGCCGCATTCGACGTCGACGCCAAGAAGGTGGGCATCGATCTGGCCGACGCCATCGGCGCCAGCGAGAACAACACGATCAAGATCTGCGACGTGCCGCAAACCGGCGTGATCGTCCAGCGGGGACACACCCTCGACGGAATCGGGAAGTACTACCGCGAGACCATCACCGAAGCCGAGGACGCGCCTGTCGATGTCGTCGCTGCCCTGTGCGCCGCCCGCGCCGACATCCTGGTCTGCTACCTGCCCGTCGGCTCCGAGCAAGCCGCCAAGTTCTACGCCCAATGTGCGATCGACGCCGGTGTCGCCTTCGTCAACGCCCTTCCCGTTTTCATCGCCGGTACCAAGGAATGGGCCGACAAGTTCACCGCCGCACGGGTTCCGATCATCGGCGACGACATCAAGTCCCAGATCGGCGCCACGATCACCCATCGAGTGCTGGTCAAGCTGTTCGAAGACCGTGGCGTGACCGTCGACCGCACCTACCAGCTCAACGTCGGCGGCAACATGGATTTCAAGAACATGCTCGAGCGCGAACGCCTCGAGGCCAAGAAGGTTTCGAAGACGCAATCGGTCACCTCTCAGCTCTCGGAGGAGATTGCCCCGCGCAATATCCACATCGGCCCATCCGACTACGTGGCCTGGCTCGACGACCGCAAGTGGGCGTTCGTCCGGCTGGAGGGCCGCAACTTCGGCGACGTGCCACTGAGTCTGGAGTACAAGCTCGAGGTCTGGGACTCACCCAACTCCGCCGGCATCGTCATCGACGCCATCCGAGCCGCCAAGATGGCCAAGGACCGCGGCATCGGCGGCCCGATCCTGTCTGCCTCGTCGTACTTCATGAAGTCACCGCCGGAGCAGTATTCCGACGATGTGTGCCGTGAGTTGGTCGAACGATTCATCGCCGGTGAGATCGAGCGCTGAATCACCGCAGGTGGGGGTTGCGGGGGCGGAGCCCCCGCAGGTTCGGTTTGAGGGATTAGCCGATCATCGGGCACCCTAGAGCGTCCAGCTGGTGACTTTGCGGACCGCGGGTATTGACACCCGCGAGCCGGATGGGAAGCGTCGTCTACCGTTTCATGCCGTGTGACCGCGCTGCTGGCGCGGCCACCGACGCTCGCCCTGGCGAAAGAAGAGGAAGGACCGACCGATGACGCGGAACCCGCGAGGACACCGGACCCGTGACCCCGGAGTCGGCCAGCGGGCGCGTGCGGAGGAGCGCGCCGCCAACCCTGATACAAGCGGCGGACCGCGTCAAGCTCCGGTTGCCTCGGCGTGGCGGGCATTCCTGCACGACCGCAGCGTCCGGTCGAGGGTCGCGATCCTGGTATTGCTCCCACTACTCGGTGCGCTCATCTTCGGCGCATTTCTGTTCCGAGATGTGCTCGAGCAAGCGCGGACGTCACGCGATGTTGAGCGTAACGCCCGGCTGGCCGCGACTGCGCTCGCCGTTGCCAGCCGGCTTCAGGATGAGCGCGATGTCTCCGCGCTCTTCGACGTCGGAGCCACCGGTCAGGGCGCCGTCGCCGATGCCCGCAATGCGACCGACGAAGCGCTCGACGCCTTCCAAAGACAGCTGGACGAACTTCCTGCGGGCGTTGATCCATTCATAGCGCAGGCCCGCAGCAGCGCAAACAGTAATCTCCAGTTCTTGGACGCGTACCGCGGCTCCAGAGATGTTGTCCTCGAACCGTTCGACCCTGAGGGCGTCGGAGACTACAAACTGATGGTCAACTCGCTGCTGCGCTTCGTGAAGGCCAGCGGTACCCAGTCCACCGACAGCGATCTAGTGGTCGAGATCGACTCGCTCGATTCGCTTGCTCGGGTCACGGAGGTCGCCTCCATCGAACGCGGCCTCCTCGCCCACGGCCTCGCGTCCGGCGATCCGCTGACCGATACGCAGCGTGAGCGCGAGTCGGTTTTGCGGGGCGAGCAGGAGAACCTGCTGGAGCGCTTCGCAGCGGTCGCTCCGCCCACGTTCCGGGCCGAATATTACAGCCGGCTTCCGGGCGTCAGGGGGCCTGTGGAGGAGATCCGGACCGCCGCTCTCGCGGCCGGTGAGGAACCGAACGTCACACCCGAGTCGTGGTATGAGGCTGCGACGGATCGCCTGGGAGTGCTTCGCTCGGTACAGGATGAACTTGCGGCAGACGTGATCCAGCTGTCGTCTTCCGCCGCTAGCCGAGCTCAGCTCGTCTCTGCAATCGCAGCGGCGCTCGTGCTGGCTATCCTCGTCGCCACCGTCGCCATGACTGTTGCTGTGGCCCGCTCGATCACTGGTCCGCTCCGCCGCCTCCGTCGCTCTGCGCTCGAGACCGCAGACATCGAACTGCCAGCGTTGGTGTCACGAATCCACAACGATGGACCTGCCGTTGTGCGCAATGTCGGGGATGCTGTCGCCCCTGAAGGCACGGACGAGATCGGCCAGGTCGCCAGTGCCTTCAACGACGTGTACTCGACTGCGATTCGGGTTGCCGGCGAGCAGGCTTTGCTCCGTCAGAACCTCGACACGATTGTGGTAAACCTCTCGCGGCGCACGCAGACCCTGGTCGACCGGCAACTCGGTGAGATCGACAACCTCGAGGAACGCGAGCGCGACCCTGACCAGCTCGGAACCCTGTTCCGAATCGACCACCTGGCGACCCGTGTCCGTCGACACGCGGAAAGCCTGCTGGTGCTTGCTGGGGTCGAGGAAATGCGCCGAGTGCGGACCGCGGCACCAGTTCTCGACGTTGTCCGGACGGCGGTCAGCGAGGTCGAGCAGTACCCGCGGGTGAGGTTTGGCGTCATGCCCACCGACCTGCTGATACCCGCTGCCGTCGATGACGTCGCGCACCTGTTGGCGGAGCTGCTCGACAACGCAACGGAGTTCTCGGCACCGTCTACTCAGGTGATGATCACGAGCCAGCCTCTGCTCGGCGGCGGATTGCGGATTCAGGTCGCCGACTCCGGAGTCGGCATCCCACCTGAGGAGATGGTCGACCTCAATGAGCGCCTTCAGCAGCCAGGCGACATTGACGTCGCAGCGTCGAAGACGCTGGGACTCTATGTTATCGCTCGGTTGGCGGCCCGACATCGGATCGTCGTCCGCCTGGTGCCTGGTGAGCCAAGCGGCACGGTGGCCCAGGTCGATCTACCGGCGACCATTGTCGGTTCTCCGCTCGATACGGGCGAACGCGGCGTCCCAACGGCTCCAGCGCAGCCGCGAGTGACCTCGCTGCTCGACGGTGAGGACCTCCCAGGTGTTTCCCCGCGCTCCGTTGGTCCTCGCCGACCCACCGGGCCGCCGAGCCAACCGGATTCCCCTACCGGGCCGCCCGCCCGTCCGCTTCAGCCTGCCAACGGCCAGACCGGAGCCAACGGGGTACCAGCCAAGGCCGGGCCGGCACCGTCGGAGCCTCGATCGCTTCGTGCCCCCCAGCCGACGTTGCCCGAAAGTGACTCGCCCATATTCGAAGCGGTGAAGTCCGCGTGGTTCCAGCGCGGCGGCGGCGCCATCGAGTGGTCCAGTCCGGCGGACGAAGGTTGGCTGCGTGCAGCGGCCGCCCTGCGAACTGCGGAGGAGGCAGCCACCGCGCGTCGCGCTCAGCCTCAGCATGAACAGAAAGAACCGGTGCGGTCCCAGGCACCGCCTCCTGCCTCGGGCGAAGCGCCTGCCGAGGCCGCCGAAGAGTTGGCGTTCAGCACGGCCGGTCTCCCCGTACGCCGACGTGGGGCAACGCAGATCCCCGGCTCAATTGCCGAGATCACCGGCGAGATGCCGGGGGCCGGCCACGAGGCGACCCAACAGGACGCCAGCAAAGTCGCGTCGACACTGTCCAACCTGCAACGCGGCGTCAGCCGAGGCCGGGAGGCAACGGGAGGTTGGGTACCAAAACGACCTGACGACCCGGAGAGGAGCGATCAGTGACCAGCGCCCGCACCGACGAACTCGGGTGGTTGCTCGACCGGTTCGCCGACCGGACGCCCGGTGTTGCGCACGCCGTCGTGGTGTCGGCCGACGGCCTGCACCTGGCCGGTTCGCAAGGGCTTCCCCGCGCGCGCGGTGATCAGTTGGCCGCCGTCGTCTCCGGACTGGCCAGTCTGACGGTGGGCGCCTCGATGATCCTCGCTGCGGGACAGGTTCAACAGACTCTGGTCGAGATGACCAAGGGATTCCTGCTGGTGATGGCGATCCGCGACGGCGCGCATCTCGCCGTGCTGTCGGCTGCCGACTCCGACCTTGGCCAAGTCGGCTATGAAATGGCGCTGCTGGTCGAACGGGTCGGAGCCGTGCTGAGCCCGGCGGCGCGCGTCGGGTGACGGCGTGGCACGTGTAGGTGCGGTGCAATGATGGCGGCAGAAGGCGGTCGGGTCCGTCCATACCTGCCCACCCGGGGGCGCACTCGACCGGTCCAGGAGACGGCACTGGAGGCGTTGGTGTCGTCGACCCGGGCCGGGCGGACCCGCGGGCTCGACCCGGAGCCCGAGCGCGAGGGCATCCTGCGCATCTGCCACGCACCGCGCTCGGTCGCCGAGGTGGCGGCCATCGTCCGGATTCCGCTCGGCGTCGCCCGGGTGCTTGTTGCAGACCTCGAGTCCGAAGGTCTCGTCCACGTCGCGGACCCACACGTGGCCTACAGCGGCCGCGTTGAACCGGCCCGCGACCTGAGTGTGCTCGAAAGGGTGAGGGATGGCCTTCGTCGACTCTGAGGTCGTGGACGGCGCGAAAGCCGTACAGGACGCCCTCTCTGTCAAGATCGTCATAGCTGGCGGGTTCGGCGTCGGCAAGACGACCTTCGTCGGTGCCGTGAGCGAGATCGAGCCGCTCCGGACCGAGGCATTGATGACCGAGTTGTCCGCACCCGTCGACGACCTGACGATGCTGCCGGACAAGACGACCACCACAGTCGCCATGGACTTCGGGCGCATCACGCTCGCCGAGGACCTCGTCCTATACCTCTTCGGGACGCCCGGCCAGGACCGATTCTGGTTCATGTGGGACGACATCACCCGCGGTGCGATCGGTGCGGTCGTGCTGGTCGACAGCCGCCGACTCGCCGACTGTTTCGGTGCTGTCGACTACGTGGAACAGCGCGGCATTCCGTTCGTCGTCGCGCTCAATGCATTCGACGGAATCCAGCTCCATGAGGTCGACGAAGTGCGCCAGGCGCTGCAGCTCGAAGCAGATGTGCCCTTTGTCGTCACCGATGCACGAGACCGCGAGTCGGTCAAGGACGTGCTCGTCTGCCTTGTCGAACACGCCATGGCGATCGTCCGGCGCGGCTGAGGCGTGACCGTCACAACGACCTGAGCCATCCTCGCGATCCTAGGCTTCGGGGGTGGGCTTCGCTGGCGGGTTCGTCACCGACCTGCGCACGGTGCTGCGCGGTCGTGGGTTCCGGCGGTTGTTTGCGATCCGGGTGTGCGGGCAGGTCGGCGACGGCGTGTTCCAAGTGGCGATGGCGTCGTATGTGTTCTTCTCCCCCGAGCGGCATGCCACAGCGCCGGCCGCCGCCCAGGCCTTCGCGGTTCTGCTGCTGCCCTACTCCCTGGTCGGGCCGTTCGCGGGTGTCGTGCTGGACCGTTGGCGCCGGCGACAGGTGCTGCTCGTCGCCAACGTCGTGCGTGGCGGTCTGGTTGTGGTCGTCGCCGGCCTCGTGGCGGGCGGTGGTGCCGGCCTGGCGTTGTTCTCGACTGCATTGGCCGTGCTGTCCACCAACCGGTTCATCCTCGCCGGATTGAGCGCGTCCCTACCGCATGTGGTTCCGCGGCACGAGTTGGTCATGGCCAATGCCGTGTTCCCGACGAGTGGAACCGTCGCCGCGATGTCCGGAATCGCCGGCGGCTTCCTGTTCCGACAGCTCACCGGCTCCGACATTGCTCTTGCTCTGGCAACGGCGAGCCTCTATCTGTTGGCGGGCTTGCTTGCATTGCTCTTACACAAGGACCTACTCGGCCCTGACGACCCGAACCGCGCTTCGGCACGCGCCGCGATCCGGAATGTGGTCGTCGGACTGATCGACGCCGGTCGGCATGTCGGCGAGCGACGCCCGGCGGGGTGGGGGCTCACGGTGATCGGCTCGCATCGGTTCTTCTACGGCATCTCGACCGTCGCGATGATCTTGCTCTGCCGCAACTACTTCCACGAGCCGACCGAAGTCGACGACGGGCTCGCGACGCTGGCCACAGTGCTGGCGGTATCTGGGATCGGGTTCCTGGCGGCGGCACTCGCGACCCCGGTCGCTGCCCGACGCATGCGCAAGGAGACATGGGTTCTCATCTTGCTCATCTCAGCCGCTGTAGTGAGCATCATGCCCGGTGCGCTGTTCACGCTTCCCGCTGTCCTGGTCGCGGCGTTCTTCCTCGGAGTCGTCGCGCAAGGCGTCAAGATCGTCGTGGACACGTTGGTTCAGCAGAACGTAGACGACGCTTTTCGCGGCCGGGTCTTCTCCTTCTACGACGTCTTGTTCAACGTCTCGTTCGTCGCTGCCGCGATGTTCGCGGCTCTCACGCTGCCCCCGTCAGGCAAGTCGATTGCCGTCACCTGTGTGGTCTCCGTTGGTTATGCACTCACAGCGCTGTGGTACGGCAGAGTGACCGCACGGGCGTCCGAGCAAGGTTCAGCCGCCACGCTGTCGGCTCGGCCCGACCGAGTGGCAGAGTAGCGCGCACCCCGGCGCGGTCCGGATGGCTGGGCGGGGGTCGTAAGCGCTGCAGCGACTCGAGCCCGCGCGGCCGCGGCCGACCCTCGGAGTGGCGTATGTAGCGCCATAGCGCCCTGAACCTCACATCGATCACCACCGCAGCGCCGCATATCTCACATCGATCCCCGCGGCGCACCACAAATCCCGCAACGATGACCTCGGACTGCCTGGCACGCTCAACCGTTGTCGGTGCACGTGAAACGTTGCTTCCTCGGGCGATTTGGGGGGTTTGCGGAACTGCTCACAGTGCCACCCAGAAAGGAGGCTTGGAGCGTGCGCTGCACTACCCGGCCGAGCTCTCTGGTTGGTCGGCCCACCAACGCAGCAACTCGTCCCGGGCGACCTCAGGGGCCAACGGTCCGCGATCCAGTCGCAGCTCCAGCAGATGCCGATATGCCCGGCCGACAACAGGCCCTGGAGGGACCCCGAGAACCGCCATGATCTGGTGGCCGTTGAGGTCGGGCCGGATCGCCGCGAGTTCTTCCCGCTTGGACAGCTGCGCTATCCGCTTCTCCAGGCTGTCGTAGGAATGGCGCAACGCGAGTGCTTTACGTTGATTACGGGTCGTGCAGTCGGCGCGGGTGAGCACGTGCAGCCGCTCCAGCAGCGGGCCGGCATCGCGGACGTAGCGGCGAACAGCGGAGTCGGTCCACTCTCCGCGCCGGTATCCATGGAACCGCAGGTGCAGCGCCACCAGCATGGCCACGTCCTCGACGACTGCGCGCGGGAACTTCAGGGCCGTCAACCGCTTTCGTGCCAACTTCGCGCCGACGGCGTCGTGGTGATGAAAGCTGACTCCCCCGCCGGGGTCGAACCGGCGCGTCCGCGGCTTTCCGATGTCGTGCAGTAGCGCGGCGAGCCGGGTCACGAGATCGGGGCCACCGCCGGGCAGCCGGGTTTCCAGATCAATGGTCTGGTCGAGCACGGTCAACGAGTGTTCGTACACGTTCTTGTGCCGATGGTGCTCATCGATCTCCATCTGCAGCTCGGGAAGCTCGGGCAGGACGCGCCGCGCGAGGCCGGTATCAACGATCAGCGTCAGGCCCAACCGCGGCCATGGGGAGAGGACCAGTTTGACCACCTCGTCGCGCACACGTTCGGCGGACACGATGGCGATCCGATCGGCCATGTCGGTCATCGCGGCGACGACGGCTTCATCGACCTCGAAGTCGAGCTGCGCAGCGAACCGAGCCGCCCGCAACATCCGAAGTGGATCGTCAGAAAACGACGACTCCGGTGTCGAGGGAGTCCGGATGACCCGGCGGGCAAGGTCCGTCAGGCCGCCGTACGGGTCGACGAACTCCCGCGACGGCAGCCGCACGGCCATGGCATTGATCGTGAAATCGCGGCGCAGCAGGTCGTCCAGGATCGACTCGCCGTAGGACACGGCCGGCTTGCGGGTCGTCGGATCGTAGGCGTCGGATCGGTATGTCGTCACCTCGATGTGAAACCCGTGCTTGCTCGCCCCAATGGTCCCGAACGCAGCTCCGAGATCCCAGACGGAATCGGTCCAATCGGAGAGCAGGCGTTTCGTCTCAGCCGGCCGAGCCGACGTCGTCAGGTCAAGATCGCTTTCCAGCCGGCCGAGCAACGCGTCGCGGACGGATCCACCGACCAGGGCGATCTCGTGCCCTGCGGCTGAGAACAGCGCACCCAGCTCGTCGGCAACGGGAGCGATCCGCAGCAGCTGCCGGACCGCCCGGCGCTGTGCCTCCGACAGCGCGTGCGCCGGTGCCTCGCCGGCAGGTCCCGTCACGGCGCACCAGCGTACGGGTGCCCGGATACCCTTGGTCGATGCCCGGCCCGCCGTCCATCCCTGCGGACGGTTCCAGTGACCAGCGGAGCCGACGTCGCCCGCTGCGGCTCGGCTCGGTGGTCGGTGTGGTCGTGCTGGCAACCTCGGCCACTCCACTCGCCGGGATCTCGGCCCAGGCCGACGCGACCGGTCCGGCCGCCGCTGTGACCCTGCGCACCGTCGAGCCCGCCGTCCCGCACTCCGGCGATACCCTCGTTCTCGCCGGTGTGATCGAGAACACCGGAGATCAGACGCTGCGTGATGTCCAGGCGATTCTGCGCTACAGCGCTGTTCCCCTCGACGATCGCGACGACGTCCACAACGTCGCGACGGACCAGGAACTGCGCTGGGGGCAGCGATACGTCGACTTTTACCAGGAGGTCGACCCCAGGCTGGAACCTGGCGAGATTGCCGAGTACGTGCTCCCGATACCGGTAGACCAGATCAATTTCGCCGACCCCGGCGTCTACACCATTGGCGTCGACATCAGAGCGGAACCGGCCGACGGCGAGCGGCTGACACTCGCGACCGCACGAACCGTGGTTCCGTGGATTCCTGAGGACAAACCACTGCCGACCGTTCCGGTTGGCCTGCTCTGGCCCCTCGCGACCCAACCGACATTGCTGCCCGACGGCACCCTGCTCGACGACAGCCTGGCCAAGCAGCTCGCTCCGGACGGGACATTGACCGCGATGGTCGGGGCACCTGGCGCCGCACCGGTCACGTGGGTCGTCGATCCCGATCTGTTGGCGTCGGTGGGCACGATGATCGATGGCTACGCCGTGGCTACCCCCGAGGGCACGACGATCGAGGGCACCGGGGCGGCCTCCGCTGAGGCGTGGCTGAAGGCGTTTGGCGCCGCGACGAAGGAGCATCAACTGGTCCTGCTGCCATACGCCAACCCCGATCTGCCGGCCGTCGCCCAGGCCGACGGCCGGGCGGCGGCCGACACCGCGCGTGAGGCACTCGCTACCACGACGGACTGGGCGAGCCAGACCGAGCTCACTCAGGCCGAGCACATTGCCTGGCCCGGAAGCGGTGCCGCTGACGATCGCACCCTGGCAGCGCTCGCATCGGCTGGAACGCGCACTGTCGTGCTGGCCAGCGACGCGGTGATCGGCCCGACTGACGCCGCGCGGGCGCAGGTACGTTCCGGCGATACCGACCTCGACGCGGTGCTGACCGACAGTGGACTCAGTTACGCGATCGCTGCGTCGGTCGCCGCCGACCCGAAGGCCGGCGCGGTCGCACTTCGCCAGGCCTGGTTGGCCGAAACTGTGCTGACAGCAATGGCCGCAGCGGACGAGGCGGCGTCGCCGACTCCACTGATAGCGGCGCCGCCGTATGGCTGGCGACCATCACCCGAAGTCGCCCGAGCTCTCATCGACGTTTGGACGACGACACCCTGGGTACGGGCTGCAGCCCTGTCCGACATTCCCACTCCGCGACGACCCGCCGTCGTCGTCCCAGACCCAGCCGCGACGGCGATACCCCCGGAACTCACGCCCGAATACGTGGCCGATGTATCGGTCCTAGGTCGCGCCTCCTCCCGTTACGCCGCGTTGCTCGCCGAACCGGACGCCTTGGTCGGCGAGTTTCGGACGGCGATATTGCGAGCCCTGGCCACGACCTGGCGGGCAGCACCGGAAGCCGGCACCGCGTACATCACCGAGGCGATGGCCCAGGTGTCGCCCCGGCTGGGCAAGGTCTCGGTGCTGGTTCCCGAGTCGGTCACGTTGTCGAGCAAGAAGGGAACCTTCCCGCTGACGGTCAGCAACGGCCTGCCGCAACCGGTTCTGGTGAGTGTCGCCGTAGCGGCGGATTATCCGGACCGCCTGTCGGTTGCCGATGTCTCGCCGCAGCGGGTCGATGCGGGCGAGAACGCAACCGTCGAGGTCACTGCCGAAGCAAACGCCAACGGCAAGGTGCCGGTAACGGTGCGTCTGACAGCGGCAGACGGATCACCATTAGGTCCTCCTGAGCGCATGGTCGTCAACGCCACCGACTACGGGACCATCGGCTGGCTGGTCATCGGGCTGGCCGTGGCCCTGTTCTTCGCGGCCGCAGTGCTCAGGCTGGTCCGTGCCCGGCGCCGCGTCGGCAAGGTCGTCGAGGTGCCGGTGAACACGCCTACCGAGTCCGAGGCATTGCGGGAGACCGCCCGGTGACGGTGAGCACCGATCGCGGCCTGCTCGGCTCCAGCGCGGTCATGGCTGCAGGCACGGTCGTTTCCCGGATCACCGGCTTTGCGAAGGCGTCGGTAATCGCCGCCACGATTGGGCTGGCGTCGGTAACGGCGGACACCTTCAACGTGCCCAACGTCATCCCGACGACGTTGTACATCCTGGTCGGTGGCGGGGTGCTCAACTCGGTACTCGTCCCGGTGCTCGTGCGGTCCATCAAAGAGGATGCCGACGGCGGTGAGGCCTACAGCCAGCGGTTGTTCAGCGTGGTCGTCGTGGTGCTCGGGGCCGCGACGACTGTGTCGGTGCTCGCTGCGCCGTGGATCGTCGGCGCGTTCGTCAACTCGAAATACCGCACACCAGAACTCGAACCGTTCTTCGACAACATGGTGTTGTTCGCGCGGTTCTGCTTTCCGCAGATCTTCTTCTATGGCCTCTACGTGCTGATCGGCCAGATGCTCAACGCCCGTGGACGGTTCGGCCCGATGATGTGGGCGCCGATCATCAACAACGTCGTGGCGATCACGGTGTTTGCCTCCTATCTGGTCGTGGTAGGCCAGAAGAGCGCAGAACCGTTCACCGACGCGGAGATCCTCTACCTCGGTCTCGGCTCGACCTGCGGCGTTGCCCTGCAGGCGCTCGCCTTGGTCCCGGTCTTGCGACGGGCCGGGTTCCGGATGCGCTTCCGAACCGATTGGCGGCGAGCCGGGTTGGCTCAACCGGCTCGGCTGGGTTTGTGGACGATCGCCTTCGTCTTGGTCAACCAAGTGGCCTACCTCTTCGTCGTCAGAGCAGCGACCGGGGGGTCGGCCGACGCACTCACCGGACCCGACGCTTCCGGAGCCGGCTACTCCGTCTATGCCAACGCGGTGTTGATCATGATGGTCCCCCACTCCGTGATCACGGTCTCGTTGGGCACCGCGCTGCTGCCGCGGCTGTCCGACCACGCGGCAGAGGACAACCTGGGCCTGGTCCGCGACCGACTGGTGAGCGGAATCCGAATCTGCCTGGCCGTGATCGTCCCGGTGGCGGTGCTGCTTGCCGCACTGTCCGCGCCGCTCGTCGCCCTGCTCTTCGACCACGGCGCCGCAAACGGGCAGACCGGCGTGCTCGCCGTGACCCTAACCGCTCTCGTTCCCGGGTTGATCGCGTTTACCGTACACTACCTCGTCCTCCGCGGTTTCTACGCGATCCAGGACACCCGAACGCCGTTCTTCGTACAGCTGTGGGTGGCAGGGACGATGGTGGTGTCCGCTCTACTGATCGCCGCATTCGCCCCTACGCGCGCGACTGTTCTATTGGCGATCGGGTACAGCGTCGCTTATGTGGTCGGCGCCACTGTCAGCATGGGTTCCCTCGGCCGGCGGCTGCCCGGCCTGCGCCGATGGCCGCTGCTGGTGCACATCCTTCGGCTCGCGCTGCCTGCGGCGCTCGCGGCGGCGCTGGCATACGGTGTGGCAACGGCGCTCCGCAACGCTGCCGACGGTTTGCCGCAATGGGTGGGCGACCTCATGGCCGTCGCCGCCGGCGGGTCGGTCGGTCTGTTGGCGTTTGTCGGCCTTGCCTACGTGATCGGGATCGCCGAGGTCCGCGAAGCCTTCACCCTGATCCGGCGTCGACTTGGCCGCACCCGGCCTAGCATGGACGCGCAGCGGAGCGGGCCTCGTGGTGACGACTACCCGGATCTCCGCTCGACACCGGGAGAACCGTGAGCGAGCAGGCCGGCCCAAGTCGGGTGTTGGCCGGACGCTACCGCGTCGAGGATCTCCTCGACGCGGTGAGTGGTGTCCGATCGTGGCGGGCCGTCGACGAGGTGCTCAGCCGCGCGGTGTACATCCAGACCCTGCCTGCCGATGACCCCCGGGCGGCGCGAATCCTGGAAGCCGCGCGTGCTGCAGCGCAGGTCCGTGACTCGCGGTTCCTGCAGGTTCTCGATGTCGACATCGAGCATGGGCTGGCATATGTGGTGCGCGAGTGGACGACGGGCCGCAGCCTCACCAGGGTGCTCGCAGACGCACCACTGAGCCCGGACCAGGCTGGAGCGCTTGCGCACGAGGTGGCCGCAGCGATGACGACCGCACACGAGGACGGTTTGACGCACTTGTTGCTGCGGCCAGGCAGCATCGTCATCACGCCCGACGGGCGGGTCAAGATCGCCGGCCTGGCCACTGAGGCGGCCATGCACGGAGCACACCCCGAGAACCCCGCACTACTCGACGCCGTCGGCGTGGGCAGCCTGCTCTACGCAGCGCTCACTGGGCGCTGGCCGGGCGGGCCAGGGCATGGCCTGCCGGCGGCCCCTCAAATCGACGGGCGGGTCGCTTCACCTCGGCAGGTCCGCCCCCGCGTGCCGCGCCTGCTCGACGAGGTGGCCGACCGCACGCTCGGGAACGCGGCCCGACACAACGCGCCCCCATTGCGCAGCCCGGCCCAGGTGCTCGACGCGCTGACGGTCGGCTCGAACGCCAGCCGGGTCAACGGCTTGCTCGGCGGCTTCGACGATGCCACGACCGACACCGATCATCCGCCCGCCCTACTCGACGACCCCCTGCCGCCGCACCAAGCCGTACCTGCCGCACGATCCGCAGCACCGCCGAAACGCCGGTCGGCGCTCGCCCGAGCCTTCGGTGTACTTGTGGGCGCGCTCCTCCTCGGCGCCGTGGCCTTGATCGGTTTGGAATTGCTGCGTAGCGCAGTAGGCGAAGGGGATGTCGCGACCGAGAGTCCGTCGGCGGCGGCGCCAACGACCGTGTCGTCGCCGCCGTCGTCGGCGCCGGCTGAACCTACGCCAGTGGCGATCGAGGCCGCGACCGACTTCGACCCCCCGCCAGGCGGCAGTGGCGACGAGAACTCAGCAGACGCTCCGCTCGCCATCGACGGCGACCTTGCCACCTCGTGGAAAACCATGACCTATTACGACCCGATGGAGATCCAGAAAGACGGTGTCGGCATCTTCCTCGACCTCGGGTCCAGCGTCGCGGTGTCCGGTCTCAATCTGCGGTTGGTCAGTGCGGATTCCGACCTGGAAATCCGCGCCGCACCGGAGACTGCCGCCGAGCCCCCCCAAGCGATCGACGAATGGGCCGTCATCGCCGAGGTGGCGGAGACGGCCGAGGCGGTGCCAGTCAGCCTTGACGCACCGGTGACGACCAGGTACGTCCTGGTCTGGTTCACCCGTTTGCCGCCGGAAGGCGGTGACTTCCGCGGCGGAGTGGCCGAGGTGGAGGTACTCGGGTGACGGACGACGATGCCGTGCTGCTGCGCCGGCATGTCGACGGTGACAGCGACGCGTTCGGTGAGCTGGTCCGTCGACACCGAGACCGGCTCTGGGCGATCGCGCTGCGGACACTCGGCAATCCCGAGGATGCTGCCGATGCGGTTCAGGACGCCTTGATCAACGCGTTCCGCCGCGCTCCCACGTTCCGCGGCGAGTCGGCCGTGACGACCTGGCTGCACCGCATCGTGGTGAACGCGTGCCTGGACCGGGTGCGGCACGCCGCCGCCAGACCGACGGCAGTGTGGTCAGGCGACATCGATCCCCCGTCCGCCGGACCCGACCCGGCGAGCGTGGCCCCGCTGCGGCTCGACGTGGCGGCTGCACTCGCCACCTTGCCGGACGAGCAGCGCATCGCGCTGGTGCTGGTGGACATGGAGGGCTACGCGGTGGCTGAAGCCGCGCAGCTGCTGGGCTGCCCGGTCGGAACCGTGAAGAGCCGGTGCGCGCGAGGACGAGCCCGCCTGCTGCCGTTGCTGGCAACCGATCGGCCAGACCAACCAGAGCTAACGCCCAGCCAGGCCGGCGGCGGGAACCCAACGGCATCCCCGGCCGTCCCATCCACGCCGGCCGGAGTTGAACAGCAGCGATCAGGAGGTGAGCCGCGATGACCGACGGCCACCTCGACGCCACCGAGCTGGCCGAGTACGACGAGGGACTGCTCAGCCCTCCTCGGGTGAGCCAGGTCGAATCCCATCTCGCGGAATGTACGAGCTGCACGGCGGTGCTCGGGCAACTCGGCCAGGTCCGAGCCCGCCTGGCCGACCTACCGGCAGAGATCACGATGCCGGCGGGCGTGGCCACGCGGATCGACGACGCGCTGGCGCACGAGCGCGCGCAGCCGGACCGCGAGGTCAAATCGGAACGCATGGCGACCGTTCACCCCATTCGTCGTCGGCTCCCCCGGCTGCTGGCGGCGGCGGCCACGGTTGCCGCGGTCGGGTTCGCCGGCTACGTCGTCGCAGTGTCCGGCGATGGCAACGACTCTGGTGATGCCGATACCAGCGCGGAAGGTGCGGCTGATGCAGGGAGCGGAGACGAGAGCGGCGCCGGGGGCAGCCTTGATGAACAAGCGACCGGAGGTCAGGCCGTGCCGGAGCCACCGCCAGCGCCGGACGAACGGACCGCACTGACCGAGCAGATCCAGGCGGTCGCTTCCGCCGCTCTCACGTCCGGCAGCGGCGCGTCCGCTCCCCAGCGACTGGCCGACGACTGTGGTCTGGTCCTAGCCAGTGAACTCGGTGCCGAGTTGATCGGCGTTGCGGGCACCGATGTCGCGCAACCCGGAGCTGTGCTCGTTGTCGTCGAGTCTGACCAGCCGGGCGTGGCTGAGGGCTACGTCCTACCGGATTGCGGAGCGGGTGCGGCCGAGGCGCTGCGTCAGCTGACCGTACCTGTCGAATGACGGCTCGTCGGCGCCGGTCCGCCGCCCGCGTCTCGGGAATCGCAGCAGCCTAGGATCCGTTGAAACATGCGACAACCTCAACGGAAGGTATCAGCGTTGACTGACGTCCGGAACGTCATCATCATCGGCTCCGGCCCCGCGGGGTACACCGCGGCGATTTACGCGGCCCGAGCTCGGCTCGAGCCGCTCGTCCTGGAGGGCTCGGTGAGCTGGGGCGGCGCGTTGATGAACACGACGGATGTCGAGAACTACCCCGGCTTCCGGGACGGCATCATGGGCCCGGCGCTCGTGGACGAGATGCGCGCGCAGGCCGAGCGGTTCGGCGCCGAGATCGTCACGGACGACGTCGAGACGGTTGACCTCGCTGGCGAGATAAAGATCGTCCGGGACGGTTCCGGCACCGAGTATCGGGCCCGGGCCGTGATACTCGCGATGGGTTCTCGCTACCGCGAGCTCGGGCTGCCGAACGAGCAGCGGCTCTCCGGCCATGGAGTGTCCTGGTGCGCGACCTGCGACGGCTTCTTCTTCCGGGAGCAGGACATCGCGGTCGTCGGTGGTGGGGACTCCGCGATGGAGGAGGCGACCTTTCTGACCCGGTTCGCGCGGAAGGTATACGTGATCCACCGCCGCGACGAACTGCGCGCGTCGAAGGTCATGCAGGAGCGTGCCTTCGCCAACGACAAGATCGAGTTCATCTGGAATGCCGAGGTCGTCGACATTCTCGGCGAGGACAAGGTCTCCGGCCTGATCCTGCGCGACACGATCACTCACGCCGAACGAGCCCTGAACGTCACCGGCCTGTTCGTCGCTATCGGCCATGAGCCTCGTTCGGAGCTGGTCGCGGGCCAGGTGCACCGAGACGAGAACGGCTACGTGATCGTCGACAACCCCACGACGCGAACGAATGTCATCGGCGTCTTCGCCGCCGGCGACCTCGTTGACCACATCTACCGGCAGGCGGTCACGGCCGCCGGTACCGGGTGCCAGGCCGCCCTGGATGCCGAGCGCTTCCTCGCCGCGTTCGAGGACACCGCGACCTTGGCCGAGCCCGCTGCCGAACTGGCGGCGGTCGATCACTGACCATCAACTCATCGGAAGGATCGCTGTGGGCGATATCAAGCACGTCACCGACATCGACTTCGACCGGACCGTTCTGCAAAACGACAAACCGGTCCTGGTCGAATTCTGGGCCGAGTGGTGCGGCCCATGCCGAATGATCGCCCCGGTTCTGGAAGAGATTGCCGTCACGCAGAACAAGCTCGACATCGTCAAACTCAACGTCGACGAGAACCCGGAGACGGCAGCTGCCTACCGCATAACCTCCATTCCGGCGTTGAATGTCTTCTCCGCCGGGCAGGTCGTCAAACAGATCATCGGCGCCAAGCCCAAGGCTGCCCTGCTACGCGACCTCGAGGACTACACCTCCTGACCTGACGGCGGCCCAGCGACAAGCAAGCCGCAGGTACGATCGCCGGAAGCTCATCCTGCGAGAGGGACGGCGCCGACCGATGACCCCCCAGCGTTACCGGCTCGGCGACACTGGCCCGGCTGTCGCGGAGATTCGGGCGAAGCTCTATCAGCTCGGCTTGCTCGACGACCGTGGTTCGGACGTGTTCGACGACGACGTCTACCGCGCGGTCTTGCTGTTCCAGCAGGACCGCGGTCTTTCGGCGGATGGTGTCGTCGGCGCTACCACGTACCGGGTGCTCGACGAGGCCCGGTGGCGGCTGGGTGATCGTCTGCTGTCCTATGTGGTGGCGAACCCACAGGCGGGTGACGACGTGCTGAGTCTGCAACGGCGCCTATCGGAACTCGGCTTCGAGGTCGGCCGGGTCGACGGCGTGTTCGGTCCGCGGACCGGTGAGGCACTTCGTGAATTCCAGCGCAACGTTGGCCTTCCGGCGGACGGCACGTGCGGGCCCGGCACGTTCAAGGCTCTTGCCCGGCTCGCGCCGATCGTGACCGGTGGCCGACCGGACAGCCTGCGGGCGCGCGAAGCGTTGCGGCAGGCGGGCACCCGGCTGTCCGGAAAAGTCGTCGTCGTCGACCCCGGCCACGGTGGGCCAGACCGAGGAAACATCGGTCATGGGCTCGAGGAAGCCACGATCGTCGAAGACCTTGCGGCCCGCATCGAAGGTCGACTGGGCGCCACAGGGGTCCAGGCCTACCTGACCCGTGGCGTGGTGCTCAGCGAAGAGCTCGAGGAGTACACCCGAGCCCATTTCGCCAACGAAGCGAACGCCAACCTGGTGATCTCGTTGCACGTCGACGCCCATCCGAACCCCGCTGCCAGCGGTGTTGCCACCTACTTTTATGGCAGCGATCGTCCCGAAAGCGACCGACCAGGGGTGAACAGCGTCATCGGGGAGACGTTCGCAGGGTTGATTCAGCGCGAGATCGTTGCCCGCACCGACCTGGTTGACTGCCGAAGCCATGCGAAGACATGGGACCTGCTGCGGCACACCCGAATGGCGGCCGTTCGAGTCGAACTCGGCTACGTCACCAACGGACGCGATGCCGAACGGCTCGCAGACCCCGCATTCCGCGATGTCGTCGCCGAAGCCATCGTCGTCGCGGTGCAGCGGGTCTACCTTCCCTCTCACGAGGACGCGCAGACCGGCGCGCTACGCCTGCGTGATCTGGCCGGCGCCTGAGGTTCGCTCCGTGCGGCCACTACGATGCGTTATCGGGCGATCGCCTGGCTGCACTTCGGGAGGCCATCGTGCACGCCGCTGGCCGGCGGTTGACCACTCTCACCCTTGACAACCTCGGCGACCTTCCTCAGCCGTGCCGGTCCTGCGTGAGCTGGGACTGGATCCAGTCGCGGCTGCGCGCGCCAGCCAGGCAGGAGACGCAGCGCTGGAGAAAGAAGCGTGGGTGTCGGCCGTGCTGCTGGAGTGGGGCAGCTGCGGAGTCCTGGCCTACGTCGGAGAGACGCCGGTGGGCCACATTCTGTATGCGCCTCCGATGATGGTCCCTCGGGCGGACACGTTTCCCACCAGTCCAGTGAGCCCCGACGCGGTGCTGCTGATGACTGCCTTCATCAGGCCGGAGCGGCAGGGCAGCGGCATGGGACGCGCACTGGTTCAGGCCGCAGCACGCGATCTGATCCAGCGAGGGGTTCGTGCGATCGAGGCGTTCGGTGACGCGAAATGGGAACGGCCCGCCTGTGTCCTGCCGGCGGACTACCTGGCTGCAATCGGTTTCGAGACAGTCCGGCCACACCACCATTGGCCACGGTTGCGTCTCGATCTGCGCTCGAGCCTCGGCTGGCGTGAGGACGTCGAAGTTGCCGTCGAGCGCATCTTCGGCTCGGTCGTCCGCGAGCCAGTTCTACGGCCTGTTTAGCTCGCCCCTTGGGTTGCCTTTGCACCTGATCCCGCACCGGGCGACTTCGCCGCGATCAATGTCCGGGTCAGGCCCCGAGCTCCGATCAGTCGCAGCAGATTCCGGATCGTGAAGTACTTCCGCATCGGCACGATGCCGGCAAACACGCCGAGGAACCGGTCGACCTCTTCCTGCCGGCCACCGAGGGAGTCGAGCAGCAGTCGTATCCGTGGATCCAGCTGCAGTGCCGCCAGGGCGAGAGTGAATTGGAACATGGGCCGTCGCTCCGCGTCTCGATGGCGCCGGCAGCCCTGCAGGGCCGCCGCCAACGGCACACTGCCACCCAGTCCATCGATTACGGCGGCGGAGAGCCGCTCGGCGTCGACGAACGCGTTGCCTATCCCCTGCGCAGTGATCGGGTCCATCACCACACCGGCATCAGCGACCAGGGCCCAGCCGGGTCCATGCGGTACCCGTAGGTGATTGGGCAGGTCTGGAGTGGTTCGGGTGCGTTCTGCCGGTTGGCCGCTGCGCACCCGCTCGCCTAGGTCCCCGAATCGGTCCAGCGTTCGGAGGTAGTCCCTTCGATATCGGCCCGGAAGTTCGAAACTCGGCGATGGGGGCTGCTACGTACACCATGGTTAGGTCGTCGTTCGTCGGAAATACGGCAGCGGCTCCACCAGGACGGTGGTGCAGTTCACCGACATCGACGGGGACTCCGGACCAGTAACTATAGGACCCCATCGTCATCGCCGGCTGCCGTCGGCTGTAGCGCGCGGACACCCCATCTGCGCCAGCGAGTGCTTACCGTCCGCACCCACGACGAGGGAAGCGAAGTCTGTGACAACGGCTCGGCCGCTGTCGCGGCCGCGAACGCCGGCCACGCGACCGCCGGTCCAGACCAGTTCGTCGACATGGAACGCCTCGCGAATCTCGGCGCCGAAAGCGCGGGCCGCGTCGACCAGGATGGCCTTTGTCGAGCAGGCCCCAGCGTCGCAAGCACGCCACAGCAGGCACCTGCACCTGATGCGTCGATCGTGTATCGCTCGGAAACCTGGCCCGATCGACGACCAGCACGGCCATGCCCTGTCTGGCGAGCAACATCGCCGTCGAGGCGCCGGCTGCCCGGGCACCGACGACGATCACGTCATACACCGCTGCTCCAATCGTCGCTGCGTCCGGGATGCCAACAACTGTTGGCATCTCAGATTGGTTTCACCCGATGAACGAAGTCAACGTGTGTTGGCACTTAGTCAACGCTTGTTGGTCTACGGTGATGCCGTGACCACCGGGCGGAAGCCTCGTCGTTCGGACCTGACCCGGGCCGAGATCATGCGCGCGGCTCAGGCGCGGTTCGCCGCCGACGGCTACCAGCGGGCGACCATCCGCGCGATCGCCGCAGACGCCAACATCGACCCATCGATGGTCATGCGTTACTACGGCACCAAGGCCCGGCTGTTCGCCGCTGCAGTCGATATCGACCTGCGGCTGCCGGATCTGGCCACGATCCCGAGACGACGCATGGGCGAAGCCTTGGTCGCTCACTTTCTGGCCCGCTGGGAAGGCGATCCCGCCGACGATGCACTGCTCATCCTGCTCCGCTCGGCGGCAACCGATGACGCAGCAGCAGAGCGCATGCGGACAATCGTTCGTCACCAGCTCGCGCCAGCCATCAACAGAGTTGTCGCCAACCCGGCCGAGGCAGCCCGGCGAGCCGGACTCGTCGCCACGCAGATGCTCGGTCTGGCCTTGTGTCGCCACGTCCTTCGACTACCGCCGGTAGCGTCGCTCAGGGCTGACGCCGTTGTGGCTGCGATTGGACCAACGATCCAGCGGTATCTGACCGGCCACGCCAGGCGATTCTGACTCAGCCCGGCTTTCGCCGGGCGCATCAGGTCCAGTTAGCCCGGGACAGCTCGAGTCGACTGGTTGCCACGGGGTCTGGCGTGATGGAGCTGACGATACGTTCCAGGTCATCGAGGCTGGCGAACTCGATGATGACCTTGCCTTTTCGTCGGCCCAGGTCGACCTTGACCCTGGTGTCCAGGCACTCGGAGAGGGTGGCGGCGATATCAGCGAGTCGAGGGGCCACTGGCCGGCCAGCATGCGACCGGCGAGCCCTTGGGGCCGTGTCTGAGCCGACCGCGACGATCTCTTCGACCGATCGGACGCTGAGCCCTTCGGCGACGATGCGTGTGGCCAGCTGCTCCTGGGTCGCGACGTCGGTCAGGGCGAGGAGAGCCCGAGCATGCCCGGCGGACAGGACGCCTGCTGCGACCCTGCGTTGAACGGCGGGCGGCAGTTTGAGCAGCCGCAGTGTGTTGGAGATCTGCGGCCTGGACCGGCGGATCCGGGTCGCGAGCTCGTCGTGCGTGCAACCGAAGTCATCGAGCAGTTGCTGATACGCCGCCGCTTCCTCGAGTGGGTTGAGATTGGTGCGGTGCAGGTTCTCCAGCAACGCGTCCCTGAGCATGGCGTCATCGCGGGTTTGGCGCACGATGGCCGGGACTGCCACTAGGCCTGCCTGGATGGCTGCCCGCCACCGGCGCTCGCCCACGACCAACTCGAACCGCCCTGCTGCCACGGCCCGCACCACAATCGGTTGCAGCAACCCGACTGCACGGATGGACTCGGCGAGTTCGGACATTGCGTCCTCGTCGAAGACCGCACGCGGCTGCCGCGGGTTCGCGGTGATCGCCTCGACTGGGATCTCGGTGAAGTACGCGCCCGTCACCGGTACGAGCTCGTCGATACCCGCGTCGTCACTTGTCAGATCGCCGCCACCAGTCGCCTGCGTTTCACGTGCAACGTCTGCACCGTCGTCAGCGGGGGCCGTTTCGTCGGAACCGGCGATGAACACATTCACGGGCGTTTGGCGGTCCCGGCTGGTACTGGTCGGGATCAGGGCTCCGAGCCCCCGACCGAGACCGCGTCGACGCTCGCTCACTCACCCTCCTCTCGTCGGTCCGGCCGGTGCAGCGCCGCGCTCAGCCATCTCGCGGGCCGCCTCGAGGTATGACAGCGCGGCGGTCGAGCCTGGGTCGTACGTCATCACCGTCTGGCCATAACTGGGCGCTTCACTGACCCGAACAGAACGCGGAATGGCGGTCCGCAGCACCGTATCGCCGAAGTGCCGCCGAACCTCGTCCGCGACCTGGGCGGCCAGCCGAGTTCGCCCGTCGTACATTGTCAGCAAGATCGTGGTCACGGCCAGTGACGGGTTGAGGTGAGCCCGTACCAGATCGATGTTCCTGAGCAGCTGGCTCAGCCCTTCCAGGGCGTAGTACTCGCACTGGATCGGGATCAGCACCTCGTCACCGCCGACCAATGCGTTGACGGTGAGCAGACCCAGCGACGGCGGGCAGTCGATCAGGACGTAGTCGAAGCTGCTGCCCTCGTCGAATCCGGCCAGGTAGGCCGCCAAGGCCTTCTGCAGCCGCGACTCCCGGGCGACCACGGACACCAACTCGATCTCGGCGCCGGCGAGGTCGATCGTTGCCGGTACGCAGGACAGCCGCTCGATGCCATCGACGCGCGCGACGACCTCTGCCATCGCCATCCCGTCGATCAGCACGTCGTAGACACTGGGGATGTCGGCATGGTGGTCGATCCCGAGCGCCGTGGATGCGTTCCCTTGCGGGTCGAGGTCGATGACCAACACCCGAAGCCCATGCAGGGCGAGCGCGGCAGCAAGATTCACCGCTGTCGTCGTCTTGCCCACGCCACCCTTCTGGTTGGCCACGACCATGATTCGAGTCGACGCCGGCGCGGGCAACGGCAATCGGCGACGATCCACGGCTCGTACTGCTGCCGCGGCTTGTTGCGCGATGGGCGGGTCCTGCCCGAAGTCGTTCAACGTCCGGGCAGCCGTGGCGATCTCGGTCGCTGTGACGTGCGGCGCCCTGCGAACTGCTGGTGAGGTGATCACCGCGTCGGCTATGACCCGGTCCGTCGTGGTGCTTGCCGCTGACGTAGTGCCGATCGCATGCGTCGAGGCATCGCTCTGGACGGCATCTCGCCGGTCGTCTGGCCAGCCAAGGTTCGTGCCTGCGCCGTCGCGGTCTTCTGCTCCGGGACCGTTTCCGCCGGCGGACTCAGACTCGGGCCAACCCAGCCCGGAGTGCGTCGCGGACACGGTCATCTTCTTCCCTTCGTACGGCGTCGGGGTACAGCCTGGCCTATTCGGGCCCCGACTTCGATGATTGCGACCCGTGTCGGAGGATCCACGATGCCCGCACCGTACTCGCCGACTTGCCAGGAGACGGCACCCATTTCACGCAAGGCCGGAGCGGCTCGAACGACCTCGCCCACCACAGAACGACCTTTCAGCGCCAACAGCCGCCCGCCCGCGAAAAGGAGGGGAAAGGTCCACCGGGCCAGCCGTTGCAGGGGCGCCACCGCTCGCGCGGTCACGACGTCCACCGCCAGCTCGGCTGCCAGTGCCTCGGCTCGCGCTCGCCGAACGGAGACGTTTGACAACCCGAGGTCGGCGATAACCTCGGTGAGGAAATCGGTTCGTCGCTGCATCGGCTCCACCAGCGTCACAGCCAGGTCGGGACGGGCGATCGCCAGGACGACCCCGGGTAAACCTGCGCCCGATCCGACATCTGCAACCGAACAACCGCTCGCAATAACTGGGTGGACTACGGCGCAGTTGAGAATGTGTCGCTCCCAGATGCGGGGTGTTTCCCGTGGACCGATCAGGCCACGCTCGAGACCAGCCGTACCGAGCAGGACAACATAGCGCTCGGCGAGGGGCAGTCGCGCGCCGAAGATGGCTGTCGCCGACGGCGGGGTTGCACCCGATTTGTCCACGGTCAATGGGCTGGAGTCCTGTTCCGCGTGTGTCCGTCGCCGGGCCCGAAGCCCCTCCGGGTGTTCTTGTGGTGGGGGTCTGCGGGGTTGTGGGGGTCTGCGGGGGTGGGGGTCTGCGGGGGTGGGGGTCTGCGGGGGCGAAGCCCCCGCAGGTGTTGTTTCACGTGAAACTCTGGTTCTACTGCCAGGGACTGGCCGTAACCTGGCGATGTGGCCTAGTTTGGCAGCACGACGACGAACCGATCGGGTTCCTCGCCTTCGGATTCGCTGTGCAGCCCGGCGGCAGCCACAGCGTCATGAATGACCTTCCGCTCGAACGGCGTCATGGGAATGAGCTGGATCGGCTCGCCGGTCGCCCGGGCTTTCTCCACGGTCTGTTGCGCCAACGTGGTCAGCTCCGCCCGCTTGCGCGCGCGGAAGCCGCTGATATCAAGCATCAACCGGCTGCGCTGCCCGGTCTCACGGAGGACCGCGAGCCGGGTCAGCTCCTGCAGTGCCTCGAGCACGCGTCCATCCTCGCCCACCAGCTCCTCCACATCGGCCCCGACCACCGAGACCATCGCCCGGTCACCTTCGATATCCATGTCGATGTCCCCGTCGAAGTCGGCGATGTCCAGTAAGCCCTCCACATAATCGGCCGCGACGTCGCCCTCATGTTCGAGCGCCCGCAGCCGATCCTGGTCGGATACCTCCCCAGCCGCTGGTGGATGTTCCGAATCACTCGCTGCCCCGCCGGCGGCTGCGGTCACACCGAGCTGGTCGATGGGGGGTTCGGACACGTCGACTCCTCTGCTGCCCACGGCTCGGTCGTCGGGCGGGCTGCCTACTTCTTCTTCTTGTTTCGCTGCGCGTTGCTTCTTCGTTGGGCGCGGGTATTTCGTTTGGGCTGTTGGCGCACTGGGGGCGACGGTGGCTGCGCGTCTTCCACGACCGACCCGGCTGGAACGGTTTCACCACGTCGTCTAGCCTTCGCTTCCAACCGACGGCGGTGTGCCTCTTCGGCCGGCGTGCCGGGCGCCGGCATCCGGCGGATCACGTAGAACTGCTGACCCATCGTCCATAGGTTCGACGTCAGCCAGTAGAGGACCACCCCGAGTGGGAAGTACACGCCCGAGATCGCGAACACCAACGGCAACACGTACAGCAAGATCTTCTGTTGTTGCGCAAACGGTCCCTCCAGCGCCTCCTTCGGCATGTTCTTGCGCATGATCTGGCGCTGGGTGAGGAAAGTCGTCAGGGTCATCAACACGACCATGACGACCGCGATGATCTTGGTTTGGACGTTCGGCGCGTCCAGGAAGGTCGCCGACAACGGCGCCCCGAAGATCTCCGCATTCTGCGCCGACTCGAACAGTTCTGGATGGTTCTGGAATGCTCCCCGCGGCACCCCTGTCGCGATACCGTTGAGCACCCGGAACAGGGCGAACAGGAACGGTGCCTGGAGCAAGATCGGCAGACACGACGCGAACGGGTTCGTTCCCGCGTCCTTGTAGAGCTTCATTGTCTCCTGTTGGAGACGCTCGCGGTCACCTTTGTACTTCTTCTGGATCTCCCGGACCTTCGGCTGCAGCATCTGCATATTCCGCTGCGCCTTGATCTGCCGAACGAACAGTGGAATAAGCATGATCCGGATGACAACGACCAGCCCGATGATCGACAACGCCCAGTTCACACCGTCGCTCGGGATGCCGAGCAGCTCCGCGAACACCCAGTGCCAGCCGATCATGATCCAGCTGACCAGGTACAACAAGGGCGAAAGCAGGGTGTCCACGGGTGTTCAGGCTCCTTGCCGGACCGAGGTCGTGACCGCCTGGCGGGCGGATGACGGCGGCTCGGATGGTTGCGGTGCCGTCTGGTCCGTCAGGGAGCCGTCCATCCCGACAACGATGCCCCACCAGCGGTACGACCCCCGCGGTGGAACCAAGTCGACACCGCCTGGTGTCCATGGGTGGCAGCGGCCGAGCCGACGCAGGGCCAGCCACGACCCCTTCACCGCACCGTGCGTCTCTATCGCACCTATTGCATATGCGGAGCAAGATGGATAATACCGACACGTCTGGCCATACAACGGGCTCACCAGCAGCCGGTAGGCCCGCAACAGCAACACCAGCGCGTGTCTCACCGGCGACCTCCACCGGGCCCACTCGACAACAACGCTCTGTCCAGGGCAGCGTCGAGGTCGTTGGCGAGGGCGGTGGTCTGAGCGGTCCCTGCCTCGGCCTTGGCCCGGACCAGGACCAGGGAGCCGGCCGGAATCCGCTCCAACCGTGCCCGTAGCAGATGCCGCAGCCGCCGGCGCACGGCATTTCGGGTCACAGCGCCGCCCACTGTCCGACCTACGACGAAGCCGGCCCGTGGTGACCGACGATCGGTTACCCCATCGGTGAGCACGCGGACGACAACCAGCCGGCCACCCCCCCGGATGCCGCGCCGAGCCACTACCTGGTGATCGCGGGTCAGCCGCAACCGGTTCTGGGGAGGCAGCATGCGAACCCCTCCCGTGGCAGGCAGCGCGATCACGCGCGCTCAGGCAGACAGCCGCGCACGGCCCTTACGACGACGGGCGCCGAGAATGGCCCGGCCGGCCCGGGTCCGCATGCGCAGCCGAAAGCCGTGTGTTCTCGCCCGACGGCGATTGTTCGGCTGGAAGGTGCGCTTCACGTCCGGGCTCCATCGTCGACAGGTGCAGGCGGTGGGTTTCCGACGACCGCCCAGGCGTGCGGCTACGCGCTCGCGTGCTCTGGAACCCTCGTCGGACCGATCCACGGTACGTGGCCAGGCGGCATAGGGTCAAACCGGACCCACGGGGGCCGCGCCCTCGCAAACCCCGCGCGCGGGACGCTGCCTCGGATCCCTGCAGCCGACAGCGGAACTTTCTGCCCCGACACGCCGAGAATGTTCAACAAACCTGTGGACATCGGTTGAACCCATCTCGTGGAGTTGTTAGCGTCCCGGGTTCGACAGCGTCGTCACGGCGGCGCGTTTGCCGGAGATAACACTGCATTTCCGCAGGTCAGCGGAGATATGCCGGGCTGTGGCGACAGCTGGGCGGACACTCCACACACTGTGGATGACCGTGTGGACGTGCAGCGCGACCGTCACACGACGCTGACGCCCGGACGACACTGGCCGCCCGGTAGGCGCGACGACGGGAGACGGTGTGAGCGACGAGCCGGGCGGCGACTTCGGAGCTGCTTGGGGCGCTGCCCTGGCCACGCTGGACGACATCGAGCTCGGCCCGCAGCAGCGAGCGTTCCTGCAGCAAGCCCGACCATTGACCCTTTTCGAGGACACCGCTGTGGTGGCCGTGCCCAGTGACTTCGCCCGCATCCAACTCGAACAGCGCTTGCGGCCGATGTTGGTCGAGGCACTGGGCCGGGTGCTCGGCCGGCCCATTGGGCTGGCCGTCAGCGTCGCGCCGTTGTCGGACGACCCGACAATGGTCGCCACGTTCACCGAGCCGGGACAGCTGATCGACGCCAATCCCGTTCTGGCGCCGGCAAACGGCGAGGTCGTCTACCCACCGCAACACGTCTTTCCCGAAGTGACCCGACGGCTTGAGGTTGAGCAATCGCGACTCAATCCTCGCTACGCGTTCGAGACGTTCGTCATCGGCTCCAGCAACCGGTTCGCCCATGCGGCAGCGGTTGCCGTGGCCGAGGCGCCCGGGAAGGCCTACAACCCGCTGCTCGTCTACGGCGACTCGGGGTTGGGCAAGACCCATCTCTTGCACGCCATCGGCCACTATGTTCGGACCATCTATCCGGGCACTCGGGTTCGGTATGTGAGCTCGGAGGAGTTCACCAACGACTTCATCAATTCCATCCGCGACGACAAGGCCTCGGCGTTCCAACGCCGCTACCGCGACGTCGACGTCTTGCTCATCGACGACATCCAATTTCTCGAGGGCAAGATCCAGACCCAGGAGGAGTTCTTCCACACCTTCAACACCCTGCACAACGCGACAAAGCAAATCGTCATCACCTCCGATCGTCCGCCGAAACAGCTCTCCGCTCTCGAGGATCGGCTACGAAACCGGTTCGAATGGGGCCTGATTTGTGACGTCCAGCCGCCAGACCTGGAGACCCGAATCGCGATCTTGTCCAAGAAGGCCGATCAGGATCACCTCAACGTCCCGGCTGATGTCTTGGAGTACATCGCCAGCCGGATCGCCACGAACATCCGCGAGCTCGAGGGAGCCCTGATTCGGGTAACGGCCTTCGCGAGCCTCAACCGTCAGCCGGTTGACCTGGTGTTGGCGGAAGCGGTGCTACGTGACCTGGTTCCGACTGATGGTGGTCCGGAGATCACTGGCGCGACGATTACCGCTCAGACCGCTGCCTACTACGGCCTGACCATCGAGGACCTGCAGGGCACAAGCCGCAGCCGAGTCCTGGTCACTGCCCGCCAGATCGCGATGTATCTGTGCCGGGAGCTCACCGAACTCTCGTTGCCGAAGATCGGTCAGTTATTCGGGGGACGCGACCACACCACCGTCATGCATGCGGAACGAAAGATCCGGCATCTGATGGCCGAGCGGCGCAGCGTGTACAACCAAGTGACCGAGTTGACGAATCGGATCAAACAGCAGGCGCGACAGTCGTGATCCACTTCGCACAGTGTGTGCATAAGTCTGTGGACGAATCGCGGCAATGGGGGGATGTCCTCTGGACGACGGTGAAGTCGCGGTGGACAGGCTCGGCCACGCGCTGTCGACGCACGGCCGCCTACACACGAACAGCACCTGCCAATACCCGTTCTGACCTGCGTCAAGTGCGGTTATCCACAGCTTCCACCAGGCCGAAGACGATGACGGAACCAGGAGTCATGTCACAACGGAACGACATACTCGGCGGTGCCCAGTTGTGGACAACCGTGGACGTGTCACGTCAGTGGAAGGATGGGGCACACCTGCATCGAACGCCGTCGCTCTCCGTCAGGTCGGGGAATGCGAAGGCGAAGCCCCTGCAGGTGAGTAGAGGATGGTGAGGCAGTGAAGTTTCGGCTCGAACGCGATGTGCTGGCTGACGCCGTCGCATGGACGGCGCGAACGCTACCGAACCGGCCGACGGTTCCGGTGCTGGCTGGGCTGCGGGTCGACGCCGGCGACGGAGCCGTCACCTTCTCGTCGTTTGACTACGAAGTCTCCGGCCGGGTGACAGTTGATGGCGAGGTCGCCGATCCCGGCACAGTACTGATCTCCGGCCGGTTGGTTGCCGATATCGCCCGTTCTCTCCCACCTCGTCCGGTCGACGTGACATCGGACGGGACAAAGGTTGTCATCACCTGTGGAAGCGCTCGGTTCACGCTGCAGACCTTGCCGGTTGAAGAATATCCGGAGTTGCCCTCGTTGCCGGAAACGTCGGGAACGGTGGACGGCGCGATCTTTGCTGAAGCCGTCAGTCAGGTTGCCGTTGCCGCCGGCCGTGACGACATGCTGCCGACTCTCACTGGGATCCGCCTGGAGATCGAGGGCGAGGCGATCACCCTAGCGGCCACCGACCGGTACCGGTTGGCTGTTCGCGAGTTCAGTTGGCACCCGCAAAGGCCGGAGATTTCGGCGATCGCGCTGGTGCCGGCGCGGACGTTGGTCGACACCGCCAAAACGCTTGGCCCGGAAGGGGAGGTGACCATCGCACTCGCCGGTACTGCGAACGACAGCCTGATCGGGCTCTCGGGCGGAGGTCGGCGCACCACCAGCAGACTCATCGATGGCGAGTGGGTGCCGAACTACCGCCGGCTGTTCCCGGCCCAGACCTCCACCGTCGCCTGGGTCGAGATGGCGACGTTGGTCGAGTCGGTGAAGCGGGTTTCCTTGGTGGCCGAGCGGAACACCCCGATCCGGCTGAACTTCGAGGACGGACAGATCGTGCTCGAAGCCGGTAGCGGCGAGGACGCCCAGGCCTCCGAGGCGTTGCAGGCGTCGATCGACGGGCCGGCCATCGCCACCGGGTTCAACCCCGGCTATCTACTCGACGGATTACAGGCCATCGAGGCCCCGTTCGCGCACCTGTCGTTCACCGAGGCCCTCAAACCAGCCGTGATCCAGGGTGCGCAGGACGCGGACAACGATCCCATGCCGGGCTATCGGTACCTTGCGATGCCAATCCGGCTGTCCAGTTGAGCTCGGTGGCAGCGAGTTGGCGGAAAGAGGAGTCCATGGAACTCGGTCTGGTCGGCCTGGGTCGCATGGGCGGCAACATGCGGGAGCGGCTGCGCCGTGCCGGCCACACGGTCGTGGGCTACGCACGCCGGCCGGGGGATCGCGACGTCGACAGCTTGCCGGCGTTGGTGACAGCGCTGCGCACTCCGCGCGCAGTATGGCTGATGATTCCCGCTGGCGAACCCACCCGCTTGGCCGTTGCCGGCATGGCCGATCTGCTTGAACCCGGCGACGTCGTCGTCGACGGGGGAAATTCCCGCTGGACAGATGACGCCGTCAATGCCGAGGTGCTACGTGGCCATGGCATCGGTTATGTCGATTGCGGGGTTTCCGGAGGTATCTGGGGGCTCGACAACGGTTACGGCCTGATGGCCGGCGGCACCTCCGCCGACATCATGCGCTTGATGCCGATCTTTGACGCGCTCCGACCAGAAGGCCCGCGGGACGAAGGCTTCGCTCACGCGGGGCCCGTCGGGGCCGGGCACTTCGCGAAGATGGTGCACAACGGGATCGAGTACGGCCTCATGCAGGCGTACGCGGAGGGCTTCGAGTTACTGGCGGCGGCCTCGGTCGTCGACAACGTGCCCGGCGTGCTGAAGGCCTGGTCTCGAGGGACGGTAGTGCGCTCCTGGCTGCTCGACCTGCTGGTAGCGGCGCTGGAGGAAGACCCTCAGCTGACCGCACTGAAGGGATACGTCGAAGACTCTGGTGAGGGCCGGTGGACGGTGGAGGAGGCGATCAGCCACGCGGTGCCCACGCCGGTGATCTCCGCCGCGCTATTCGCCCGGTTCGCATCTCGGCAGGACGATTCCCCGGCCATGAAGGCGGTCGCAGCGTTGCGCCAGCAGTTCGGTGGGCACGCCGTCCAGCGTGCCGACGAAGCCGGCCCGACCTCCGGTGCGGGCGACGTGCGGACCTGATGTACCTGTCGCACCTGTCGCTGGTCGATTTCCGGTCCTACCCTGAGGTCGAGCTGACGTTGGGACCTGGCGTGACGGTGTTCGTCGGGCCGAACGGACAGGGCAAGACGAACCTGGTCGAAGCGGTCGGCTACTTGGCCGGTCTGGGCAGTCATCGAGTCGCACAAGACGCACCGCTGGTGCGGCTTGGAACCGAACGCGCCGTGGTTCGCGGCAGTGTCGTCCGCGCCGGACGGTCGACCCTGGTCGAGATCGAGATCACTGCCGGTAAGGCGAACCGGGCGAGAGTCAACCATGCCGCCGTGCCGAGGGCGCGCGATGTTCTGGGCCTGGTGCGGTCGGTTCTGTTCGCGCCCGAAGATCTCGCACTGGTCAGGGGTGATCCGGCCGATCGGCGCCGCTTTCTCGACGACCTGTTGGTTGCCCAAGCGCCGCGGTTCGCCGCCGTCCGGTCCGACTACGACCGGGTTCTCAAGCAGCGCAATGCGTTGCTCAAGTCGGCCGCCGGCGCAATGCGGGCGGCCCACGGCGGAGGCCCACCCGATCTGCGGACCCTCGACGTGTGGGACACCCACTTGGCTCACACCGGTGCGGAGTTGCTGGCTGCCCGGCTCGACCTGGTCGAAGGTCTGCGCCCGCTCGTGGCCAAGTCATATGGCGCTATCGCCGACGGCGTGGCCCCATCGGAGGTTCGCCTAGATTACCGGTCCTCACTCGGCCTGGGAGTCGATTTGAGTCCAGACCGGGCGGCGCTGGCGGCGGCACTGCTCGAGGCAACCAGCCGAGCGCGTCACGAGGAGATCGACCGCGGGCTTTCGCTGGTCGGACCACATCGCGACGACCTGGTACTCGGCCTCGGCCCGATGCTGGCGAAGGGCTTTGCCAGCCAGGGCGAGGCGTGGTCGTTCGCGCTGGCGTTGCGGTTGGCTTCGTATGACCTGCTGCGCTCGGCAGGCGACGACCCGATCTTGTTACTCGACGACGTCTTCGCCGAGTTGGACGTCGGACGCCGGAACCGGCTCGCCCGGCTGGTCGGCGGAGCCGAGCAGGTGCTCGTGACCGCCGCGGTCGCGGCGGACGTGCCCGAGATGCTCGTCGGTGCAAGAGTTGACCTCGTGAACGGCGAACTGCGGATGGTCCAGTGAGTTCGTCGGATGGGTCCCACCGCGCCGCGGGTGACGCCGACCCGGCGCCGGACTGGGACCGCGAGGGGACGCAGTTGGCCGAGGCCCTCGTCAACCGGTCGCGCGCTGCGCAGGGCCGAGGCGGTGCTCGGGAGGGGTCACCGACGAGGTCCAGCCGAGCTCGGCGGGCACCCGGCGCAGGTTGGAGCGGGCCGGCGCGAGACGAGCGCGACCCGCAGCTTCTGGATGCGGCCGTGGATCGACTCGTGGGCGAACATGGATGGGGTCAAGAACTTGCCGTCCACGGTGTGTTCGCTCGGTGGGAGCAGGTTGTCGGCTCGGACGTGGCCGCGCATGTCCGGGTTGAGCGGTACGCCGATGGCGAGGTCACCGTGCGCGCAGACTCGACGGCGTGGGCTACGCAGATGCGACTGCTCGCGGCCACGTTGGTCCGCCGATTCAACGAAGAGACCGAAGACGGGACCGTCAGTCGCGTCGTCGTCCTGGGACCATATGCCCCGAGTTGGCGCAAAGGCCCGCGCAGCGTGCCGGGCCGTGGCCCACGTGACACATACGGCTGAACCAGCCACGTTTCCCTGTGGACAACTGAATCCGGCGCCGAAACGGTGCGATGGTGGGGACATGAACGTCGCCGGGCCCAGGAGCACGCGTTGCCCGCACCCAGAACAGCGCCTCAAGTGGCGCCCGGGACAAAGCGGTCAGGTAGGGGGGCTAGGCGGGGACACGTTCTGCGGTGAAAGCCACCTCTACGGGCCGCTGAAAGCGCGTCTGACGCTGTCCACAGGGTAGACTGAGAGCACCTTCCAGGCCGCTCCGGCCGCGTACGGACCATAGAGCCCGTTGGCGCGCGCAGGGCGGCCTGGTCCCTGACAGGAGGTTCGTTCGCCCGTGACGCAGTCGGACACCGTGCTGACATCAGAGGCCTCCGGTACGTACGACGCCAGCGACATCACCGTCCTCGAAGGCCTCGAAGCAGTACGCAAGCGGCCAAGCATGTACATCGGCTCGACCGGCGAGCGCGGCCTGCACCACCTGGTCTACGAGGTCGTCGACAACGCCGTCGACGAAGCCCTGGCCGGGTACTGCGACTCGATCGAGGTCACACTCCTACCGGGGGGAGGCGTCCGGGTCACCGACAACGGCCGCGGCATCCCGGTCGACGACCACCCGATCGAACGCCGGCCGGCGGTCGAGGTCGTCCTCACCATGCTCCACGCGGGCGGCAAGTTCGGCGGCAGCGGTTACAAGGTGTCCGGCGGCCTGCACGGTGTCGGCGTATCCGTCGTCAACGCGCTGTCCACCGTGTTGCAGGTCGAGATCTTCCGGGATGGCTTCCGCTGGACTCAGTCGTACTCGCTCGGTGAACCCGATCGTTCGTTGCGGCGCCACCAACGCACCGACCGCACCGGCACGACCGTTACGTTCTGGGCCAGCCCGGCCATTTTTGAGACCACCGACTACGACTTCGAGACGCTCTCGACTCGCTTCCGGGAGATGGCGTTCCTCAACAAAGGTCTGGCCATCGTGCTCCGCGACGAGCGCCCCGAAGGCATCGACCCGGGCGCCGACGAGGACGTCGAGACGGCTCAGACGTCGGCTCCGCGTGCGGTCCGTTACCAGTACGACGGCGGCTTGGTCGACTACGTCACCCACCTCAACCGGGGCAAAGAGTCGGTCCACCGCGGCATCGTCTCGTTCGAGGCCGAGTCCAACGGCGAGACCACCCAGGCCATGAGCTTGGAGGTGGCCATGCAGTGGAACGCCGGGTTCACCGAGTCCGTACACACCTTCGCCAACACGATCAACACGCACGAGGGCGGCACCCACGAGGAGGGCTTCCGGGCGTCGCTGACCTGGCTGGCCAACAAGTTCGCCCGCGACTGGGGCATCCTCAAAGACAAGGACGCCAACCTCACCGGCGACGACGTCCGCGAAGGTCTCACCGCGATCATCAGCATCAAGATTGCCGAGCCGCAGTTCGAGGGCCAGACCAAGACCAAGCTCGGCAACACCGAGGCCAAGGCGTTCGTCCAGCGTGTTGTCAACGAGCAACTGGGCGCATGGTTCGAGCAGAACCCCACCGACGGAAAGGCGGTCGCCCGCAAGGCCCAGAGCGCCGCCGCCGCAAGGGTCGCCGCGCGTAAAGCCCGCGACGCCGCGCGTAGCCGCAAGGGGCTGCTCGGCGGCGGCGGTCTGCCGGGAAAGCTGGCCGACTGCCAGTCGACGAATCCCGAGGAATGCGAGCTGTTCATCGTCGAAGGCGACTCGGCGGGCGGTCCGGCCAAGCAGGGCCGTGACCCCAGGGTGCAGGCGATCCTGCCCATCCGCGGCAAGATCCTCAACGTCGAGAAGGCACGCATCGACCGGATTCTGCAGAACCAGGAAGTCCAGGCCATCGTCAGCGCTCTGGGGACCGGCGTTCAGGATGAGTTCGACATCAACCGGCTTCGTTATCACAGGATCGTGCTGATGGCTGACGCCGACGTCGACGGCCAGCACATTCGCACGCTGTTGCTGACCCTGCTGTTCCGGTTCATGCGACCGGTTGTGGAGCTCGGTCATGTGTTCCTGGCCCAGCCGCCGCTGTACAAGATCAAGTGGGTTGGTCGCGATGCCCGGCCGGAGTATGCGTATTCCGACCGTGAGCGCGACGCGCTGCGCGACGCGGGGCTCGCCGCCGGCAAGCGGCTGGAGAGAGGCGACCCGATCCAGCGCTACAAGGGCCTCGGCGAGATGAACGACGACGAGTTGTGGGAGACGACGATGGATCCCGCCCAGCGGATTCTGCTGCAGGTCACTCTCGAGGACGCCGCGCAGGCGGACGACATCTTCACGACCCTGATGGGCGAGGACGTCGAAAGCCGCCGCCAGTTCATCCAGCGCAACGCCCGCGACGTGCGCTTCCTCGACATCTAGACAACGAGCCGGGACAGGACCATCTCAGTGACCGACGACACCATTCCCTCCGAGGCCATACCGCCGGGCGGTCGGATCGAGCCGGTCGACCTACAGGTCGAGATGCAGCGCTCGTATCTCGACTACGCCATGAGTGTGATCGTGGGTCGGGCCCTGCCAGACGTCCGCGACGGCCTTAAGCCTGTGCACCGCCGGGTCATCTACGCGATGTACGACGGCGGGTACCGGCCGGACCGGTCATTCTCCAAGTGCTCGCGCGTCGTCGGTGACGTGATGGGCAACTACCACCCGCACGGCGACACGGCGATCTACGACACCCTGGTCCGGCTCGGGCAGTGGTGGTCGATGCGGTATCCGCTGGTCCACGGGCAGGGCAACTTCGGGTCCAGGGGCGATGACAAGCAGGCGGCCGCCCGCTACACCGAGTGCAAGATGGCCCCGCTGGCCATCGAGATGGTGCGCGACATCGACGAAGACACCGTCGACTTCACCCCCAACTACGACAACAAGGGCGCTGAGCCCGGCGTTCTGCCCGCCCGGTTCCCCAACCTTCTGGTCAACGGCTCCGGCGGCATCGCCGTGGGCATGGCGACCAACATCCCGCCGCACAACCTGCGTGAGGTGGCAGCGGGTGTGCGGTGGTACCTCGACCATCCTGAGGCGAGCAGCGAGGAGTTGCTCGACGCGCTGCTGCAACGGGTCAAAGGGCCGGACTTCCCCACCAGTGGACTCGTCGTCGGCACGACGGGCATCGAGCAGGCATATCGCACCGGCCGCGGCCCGATCACCATGCGCGCCGTCGTCAATGTCGAGGAGAACAAGCAAGGCCGAACCTGCCTGGTCATTTCCGAACTGCCGTACCAGGTCAACCCCGATGCACTGCTCCGCAAGATCGCCGAGCTGGCCGACTCCGGGCGAGTTCCGGGGATCGCCGACCTCCGCGACGACTCCTCGTCTCGAACCGGGATGCGGATCGTGGTCGTGCTCAAGCGAGACGCCATAGCGTCGGTGGTCCGCAACAACCTCTATAAGCACACCCAGCTGCAGGAGACGTTCGGCGCCAACATGGTCGCGTTGGTGGAGGGGGTGCCGCGGACGCTGCCGCTCGATGCGTTCGTGCGGCATTGGGTCACCCACCAACTCGAGGTCATCCGGCGGCGAACCGAGTACCGGCTGCGCAAGAAGCGCGAGCGGCTGCACATCGTCAGCGGACTGCTGAAGGCGATCGACGAGATCGATGTCGTGATCGCGCTGATCCGACGGTCGCAGGACGTCGAGGCTGCTCGAGACGGTCTCATGCAGCTGCTGGACATCGACGAGCTGCAGGCGACCGCGATCTTGGACATGCAGCTGCGCCGACTGACCGCACTGTCGCGCGAGGAGTTGCAGACCGAGCGGGACCGGCTGGTCGCAGACATCGCGGATCTCGACGGCGTGCTGCGCTCCGACGACCGCAAGCGCTCGATCATCCGCGATGAGTTGGCCGAGATCGTCGAGAAGTATGGCGATGAGCGGCGGAGCCGAATCATTCCGGCCGAAGGCGACCTCACCGCCGAGGACCTGATTCCTGAGGAGCCGGTAGTCGTCACGATCACCCGCGGCGGCTACGCGAAGCGCACCAAGGCTGACCTGTACCGATCGCAGCGGCGTGGCGGCAAGGGCGTACGTGGTGCGCTGCTACGCGAAGACGACGTGGTCGAACAGTTCTTCGTCACGACAACGCATCACTGGATCCTGTTCTTCACCAATCGCGGGCGGGTATACCGCGCGAAGGCATATGAGCTACCCGAGCTCGCCCGGGACGCCAAGGGCCAGCACGTGGCAAATCTGCTGGCCTTTCAGCCCGACGAGAGGATCGCCAAGGTGTTGGCCGTGCGCGACTACGAGCAGGCCCCCTACCTGGTGCTTGCCACCAAGTACGGCTTGGTCAAGAAGACCCGGCTCACGGAGTACGAGTCCAACCGGACTGGCGGCGTGATCGCAGTTGCCTTCCGCGACGATGACGACGAGCTGATCGGGGCCGAGTTGGTCTCGGCGACCGACGACGTCTTGCTGGTCTCACGCAAGGCGCAAGCAATCCGGTTTACGGCCACGGACGAGCAGCTGCGTCCGATGGGTCGTGCCACCGGTGGGGTGATCGGGATGAAATTCCGAGAAGACGACGAACTCCTGTCGATATCCGTCGTCCACGACGGAACCGACTCGTACGTGTTCACCGTCACAGATGGCGGATTCGCCAAGCGGACCGCTGTCGAGCAGTATCGACCTCAGGGCCGTGGTGGTCTGGGCATCAGGGCCATGAAGATCAACGGTGATCGTGGCTCCCTGGTAGGCGCGCTGGTGGTCGTCGAGGGCGACGATGTGTTGGCGGTTCGGGCGGCTGGCGGAGTGACACGTTCCCCAGTTCGTGACGTGCCAGCCAAGGGACGTGACACCATGGGAGTCAAGTACGTCGCTCTCGGCGTGGGGGATGCTGTCGTTGCGATCGCTCGCAACGCCGAGGACGATGCGGTGACGGAGTCGGCTACGGCTGACCCGACCCCGGGCTCGGAGGGTGATAGCACGTGACAGCACGCGACGGAACCGGACGTCCTGTGCCCAGTTCCGACCTGCACGACGACGCACCCACGACCATTGACCCCGCCGTGGACAGGTCCGACGCTGGCGTAACTGGCAATGGCGGGCCGAGGTTTGGCGGGCATGCGGAGATGGGTCCCCGCGGCAGCCATGCCACCTCGAAGGCGTCGACGGCCTACGAAGTCGCCGCCGCCCTCCGCGCACAGGCCTCCCGCGCCGCACAGGCCACCCGAGAGGCCGGGCGGCGAGTTCAGGACGCGCTCAGCACGCAACCCGACCCGGGTGCAGTCGTCGCTAACAGTGTCGCGAAACCCACCGATGCTCCGAACGCCGCAGCGGCTGTCGTGGCGGCGGCATCGACTCCGCATACGCAGCGCCGCCATGCGCCCGCCAGGTCGACGGACCCGGCCATCGCCGGTGGAGCTGCGCCGATTGGCGCCGCGGCGGCAATCGCGGCCACCGCTCCCACGGCACCTGGGCAGTCACGGGAGGCGCCCCCTCCTGAATCGCCCCCTGCGACGACGACCGGCGCCGGGTCGGCTGCGCCATTTCCGCCCGAAGCGCCGGCCGCTTCCATCTACCCGCGCGATGTGCAGGCAGAGCCCGGCTTCGAATACCTGCCCGAAGCGCCGCATGAGGCCGATCCCGCGTATCCGGACGACGCGCGTCCCGGCGGTAAGACCGCCAGTGGATACCCGCCCGAGCCGGAGCTGGGCCGGACGCCTCAGAATGCGCTAACCGACGTCTCGGACCCAGCCGCCGCCGAACCCGACGCGGGTCGTCCTGTGGAGGCGGTGGCTCCGGAGGGAGCGGCACTGGCACCCGTCGTCGCCCCGGTCATCGTCCCGGTTACCGAGCCGGGGTCGCTCAGCCGCGGGGCCGCAGGTCTGGTCGAGCCGGTTGAGACCCAGGTCAGCGTGGACGCCCGTCCTGAGGCGACCCAGCTGGCTCCACATCCAGCCCCCAGGCCGGCGACGACGATCCGGCGCAGCGGCCGCGTTCGGAAGGCCCGTCTTCGGCTGCTGCGTGTCGACCCCTGGTCGGTGATGAAGACAGCTTTCTTGCTGTCGGTGGCGCTCGGAATCACCATGTTCGTCGCCGTCGCCGTCCTGTGGTCGGTGCTCGATGCCGCGGGTGTCTTCACAGCCGTCGGCAACCTGGTCCGCGACCTCACGGGCACCGGGACGAATGCGGGCTTCCAGCTGGAGAACTACACGGCGCTCTCCCGCGTACTGGGCTTCACCACGCTGATCGCCGTCATCGACGTCGTGCTGGTCACTGCCTTGGCGACACTCGGCGCGTTCCTCTACAACTTGTCCGCGAGCCTGCTCGGCGGGCTTGAAGTCACCCTCGCAGAAGACGACTGACAGGTTTGGGGTCGCCGTCGTACGCTGAGGTAACCTGCATCGGCACGCCCTCCGCGCCTCGGGCCTATAGCTCAGTCGGTTAGAGCGCTTCCCTGATAAGGAAGAAGTCAGAGGTTCAAGTCCTCTTAGGCCCACCGGTATTTCCGCAGGTCATAGGCCTGCACGGCCCTGTAAGGCGATCATGGTCTCAGGTCCGGCGCCTCGCGTGCAGCCGGATTCCTACCGGGTAAGCCTGGCGGGGACTATGGGGTGTAAACCACAGAGCCCGGCCCATAGGGCCATTGTCGCGTGACGCACAGGGTTGGAAGGCACGCCCTCGGGCATCGGTCGCCTCGCCGGCTCCCGGCCGCCGTCGCCATCCGGGCCGGGCAAGCAGCGCGTGTCCGAGCCGGCCAGCGCCGGAACTCGACCGGCCCTTGCTAACGCGGGCGCGGGGGGGTGGCTTACTCCACGCTTTCCAGTCACCGGGAAACCGGGCCATCCGGGTTGACATTCCCGGCATCGGCGTTGCAGGCCGTCCGGCTCCGTGCCGTGAAGCCGCACGGGGGCCTCGCTATTCCGCCGCCGGAATGGCGTACCGCGCGTGCGATCGCGGTTGTACGCCGCAACCGGGAGATCGCGGCGGCAGCGCATCCCACGCGACCGCTGTTGCGATCCTCATCGGCCACGTCGGGCCGCCCGCTGGTGCAGGAGCTAGCTCGCTACGGCGCAGGTCACCGCAGAACGCGCCACGTACCGGGTACTACGACAGCTTGACGTCGAAGCTCCCCCGGCCGAAGGAGCGGCCGACCTGGTGCCAGTCGCCTTCCCAGAGGACCGAGTTCCCGTTGTACGTGCCTGGGGTAACGCCGGTCGGCGTCGTGTAGTTGAACTGGAAGCTGGTCGATGCTCCGGCCGCCAGGAACGTCCGATCGGACGACAGGGCTGGCCAGCGGTCATCTCGGCCGGACCAGGCCTCGTCAGTCTCGGTGAAATTGCCAAGACCGAAGAAGATCGTGACGTAGAACGGAAAGTACCCGACTGGGTCGGGATTGGACACGTAGACGGTGTAATTGGCGGGGCTGCCCTGGGACGTTCCACTGACCCAGCCCTGCGCATAGATGAACGGCGAGTTCGCCGTCTCGCCGCGGATCTTCCGCTCCAGCTGCTCACGGTCAAGGCTAGAGAACGCCAGCCCGCGTTCTCGGGCAAGCTCACTGATGTACCGAATCTCCTCGAGAAGGCGGTTCACCTCGTAGTCGACCTGCTCTGTCGTCTTCGGCTGGTCGCTGCTGCTTGCTGTCATCGTGTGTTCTCCCTCCGCTGACGCCGGCCGGCAACTGCGACCGGCTGGTTGTGAGACCGAGCGCCAACCGGGCTCGGTGATACACCCCTTAGCACATCCAGGCCGACCAGCGAAAGCGCTGCGGCAGCGCAGTCGAGAGCGCCGGCAACTAGTGACCGCGATGCGCCCTGCCGGATCGCTATGTGCCCGGCGAGTGAGGCACCTCGGGTCGCCCGGATAGGCAGGCGGTCGCGCGTTGTAACGGGCGGCGGCGCTTGGTCACGCCGGCAGGACCTTGGGAACGAAGGGATGCGCCCGACGGCCGGGACTGCACGGGCCACCCTGACGCGCTGATCGAGGGAGCGGCGGATGGCCGGATGCCACAACTCGGCGTCGTCACCGGCTCGCACAAGGGCGGACAGCAGGTCGGCCCACTTCAGGGGTTCGGCGTGGTCGCCGTTCTCCTCGACCCAGCGGGTCAGCGTGTCCCGGACGGTGGCCTCTCGGGCCGGGGTCGTTTGTAGGCGGCTGAGGACGGACACGGCGCGGGTTACCCGGGCGAACGGTCACAAGCTCGTCGACATCTACCGCGACGCAGGTGTCAGCGGCAGCAATGGGCTCGGGTCCCGTGTCGGGCTGGCCGATGCACTGGAGCCGCTGCGCGACGGCGCAGCGGCCGGCCTGGTCGTCTACAAGCTCGACCGACTGGCCCGCGGCCTCATCGTCCAGGACCAGATCCTGGCCGAGGTGCGCCGCCTCGGTGGCGAGACGTTCTCCACCTTCGCCCGGTGAGGTCGGCTACCTGACCGATGATCCGGACGACCCGTCCCGAAAAATGATCAGGCAGGTCCTCGGCGCCGTGTCCGAGTACGAGCGCTCGATGATCGCACTCCGGCTGCGTGCTGGCCGGCGCCGGAAGGCCGAGCGTGGCGGGTTCGCCTACGGGTCCCCGCACTACGGCACCCGTGCCGATGGTGGCGAGCTGGTGCCCGATGAACGCGAGGCCGCAGCAGTGGCACGCGTCCGTCAACTGCACGATGAGGGCCGCAGCCTGCGGGAGATCGCAGCGGTGCTCACTGCCGAGGGGCACCTGCCCAAGCGCTCGGAGCGCTGACACCCGCAGAGCCTGGCCCGGATCGTGGCCCGCCTGTAGCCGCATCGGCGACGATGCGGCTGCCAATGAGTTAGGTAAGGCTGGCTGTCCTAATCCCATTCGGGCGCAAAGGGGTCGCCGTGCCACAACCGTACGGCCTGGGGATTGCATGGGGCGCCGATCTCGCGCCCGCTACCGACAGCGCGATCATGCTTTGCTGCCAGATCATATATACGAACCGCGCTTGCTCCATTGTTTGGGTGATCGCACAATATGCCGAGGAAGCGCAATACGGGCGACTAGGACGCCGAGGACCTACTCAGAGAGGCGTCTGCAAGATACTTACGTTGTGGCGTCGCGTGAGCGCGACCTCCCGCTTACTTTGAGTCACGGGGCAGAATCTCGCGGGCGGGCAACGTTGGGAAATGTTCTTGTCCTTTGCGAGCGCCGCCCGGTGTTCGCACATGGTAATCACATGTTCAAAGTCCATGCGCATCGAAAAGAGGTCCGCGTACTCCGTCACTTCTGGGCCGTGTAGTAGGACCTCCGGGCACCGCACACCACCCTTCTGGTAACCGGGGATCTCCACTCGCCGCTCGTCACCCTCGGCTACACGCACGAACATGGCTACCTGGCCCGAGCCAGCCTGCGGAGCGGCTGCGTGTGACGACGCGCGAGGCCGCGTCGATTGCCGACGCTTCGAACGCTTCTTCTTTGGCATCCACACATCCTGTGGCCGAGATGCCATCGGCGGCTTGTCCCTTCATGCGGGCGGTTATCCCGTTCGGTCGGCTGGCGGCCGCCAGGGCCGTCGAGTCGTAGTCGTGGCGCCAGCAGGAGTGCCAGCCAACGACGGCCGACGCACCAGGTAGCGCGCCTCGTCACGGGTGGCGCCTCGAGGTGCTCGGCGGCGCAACACCTCGCGTGGCCGCCAAGCGGCACTGTGCTCTCCTCGGCTAACGTCGAGCCGGCGACGATCCGCCAGTACCGGCACTGCGAGGCTAAGGCCGGCCGGGCACCGTTCCCTGAACCTGACCTGATGGTGGCTGGGCATCCGGCCTGGCTGCCGGAGTCCACAGAGGCGTGGCTGGCTCAGCGTCCCGGAATGGGTCGTGGAGGCGGGCGACCGCGCAAGAGCCCGTCCGCATATGCTCCGGTTCCGTGGCTCGGGCTGGGCGACGGTCCGTTTCTCGCCCGACGACGCCGTGTTGCATAGCTTCGGCCTGGAGCCGGGTACGCACGCGTGGCACATGCGCGAGACCTCGCCCGGAGTACCCGCAGACAGCGCAGGATGGGCGCCGTGCTGTGCCTTGTCTGCCTAGACGCGAGAGGATGGCTGGCCGTGACCGAGATACTCGATGTCCGGACCGTCGCTGCCCGCCTCGGGTACCTCGACACGACGGCTGCCGCGGAACGCATCGGCGTCACGGTCGAGTCGCTGCGCCAGTACCGGTCCCGGGAGCCGAAGCATGCGAGCCGGGCGGCATTCCCTGAGCCTGACGCGATGCTCGCCGGACACCCCGCATGGCTGCCGGCCACCATTGACGCGTGGCTAGCGAGCCGGCCAGGGAAGGGCGCTGGCGGGGGCATACCGAAGGGGCACAGATCGGGAACAGAGAGGGAACAGACCTCGGTGATGTGATCCTGCGCGCACGCCAGAGCGGTCAAGCAGATACGGGAGCTGGAATGGGTTCGAGCGCGGCTCGTGATCGTCAGCGCGAAATAGAGAGGGACCAGGTCACAGACGACATGTGGGCACTCCGGCCCGTCGGCTGGCGCGTGGATGTCGGACGACTCGCAGTCCGCCGACATGTCGGCTCGCAGTTGTTCGCGAAGCTCTTCGTTCTCTTCAACCTTTGCCTTGGGGTATTCGGAGGAGTGCTGATCTTCGTTGGTGGATCAGCATCTGATCTCGGCATCGCACTCGTTGTCGGCGCGCTCTTCAGCTTCGGCGCGTTCCTGACGGAGGTCTGGTCTCAGACCGTTGACAAAGAGCAAGCGGCAGCCGATGCCATCTTCGGCGAGGAGCGTCGCAGCGAGCTTCGCCGGTTGCAGGAGCAGCGGACCGCCCTGCTAGCCGAGCTAGATACCAGTGCCGACGCGACAGGTGGCCAGGTCGCGCACGGTCAACAGTTGGACCCGCAACGCAGCCATTCCGCCTCCACCTCCGGTTCCGCCTCGTCCGACTTCATCGGCTCGGTCTGGAAGGTCTCGCAACACGTCGAGTTCGTGAACAGTTCGGGGTTCCCTGCGGACCTGATAGCCGCCGAGAAAAGCAAGCAAGACGGCGAGCACCACACCCGCTGTGCCGCCGATTGCGCCGAAGATTTCCCAGCCGTTTGCCCCTGGGCTATCCACGACCACGACCGGGTAGGTCGGCGCAGGACTCGGCGCCGGGGTCACGCTAGGCACGGTAGGCGGAGCCTGGTTTGGGTTGGGAGCGCGACACGCGGCAACGTGTCGCTATGGGGCCGACGCGCCAGACGCCAGTCAGCAGTTGAGGAACGCCTGGAGTTCCCAGTCGATCTTCTTGCAGTTCGCCTGAGACTTTGTTTCGAGCGAGAAGAGCTGGCTCTCGACTGCGGAAAGATCGCCGCGAAGCGTTTGAAGAGCCGCAACGTCGCCTTGGAAAGCCGCGATATCATTGCGAACCGCCTGAATGGCCGCGTCGACATCTTCGCTTTGCGCGCCGCCGTCCTCGATGAAAGCCAGATGATCGCTAACCGTTTCTTGGAAGCCTCGGTAGCCGCTGACGATTTGGTCACCAAGCATCGCTTCCAGTTCCGCGACCTTCGATGTAAGCGAAGCTTCGACTTGATCAACCCGCCGGTCTGCGTCGGTAGCTGAACCGGCAGTCATGCCGGTCCAGCCAACCAGTTCATCCACCGGCGACTCCAACGCCGCAATTTGCCGCTGTTGCGCGGTGACCTGCTGCTGTTGGTCGTACAGCAACCAGCCTCCGGCGAAGATCACCGCTACTGCGATCACTGCACTGGCCCATTTGATGATTCGCGCCATTTCATGCCCCCACGTCCCGACGCCCCATTTGTCGGGAAAGCGTAACCCATCGACCTGAGCGAGCCTTCGAGGGTCGAGATCGTCCACCGCCAAGTCTCCTCGCCTCTGAGGTCACCCGGAGGGCAGGGCATTCTTCGGCGTTTGGCATGCGACCCGCCTCGCCTGCCCGATACAGTCGGCCGCGACGACGCCGGAGGACTCATGCGTCCCTGGTGCGCACAAGGGGGGCCTCACGAAGATGACCACGCCCGACGACACGACGCCAGACACCGCCACGTCCCCGTCCCCGTACGGCACGCCGCCGGTCATGCAACCGAAGCAAAAGCTCCGCTGGCCAGTGCCCATGCTCATCGTCGGCCCCGGGCGCTCAGGCGCCAGCGTCGCGCTCCGTCACGGCATGCGTGCTGCGCCACTGACCCTTCCAGCATGGCTGCACAGTCCCGAGGAGCGGTCGAGGCCAGCTTCGGCTATCGTCCCGGCCGATGCACCGGTCCGGTCGCCTTGAGGCGCGTGCCGCTGCCGTGAGCCGCGCTGGCAATCTTGTCCGGCCACGGGCCCGGGTCGTTGCCATCATCGCCGT
>JBKPAG010000003.1:0-40558 GCA_046726315.1 Actinomycetota bacterium
CGATATCGCCAGCAACCTGTTCCTCGGCCGGGAACGCCGGAGGAGCGGATTCGTCGGCAGTATCCTGCGGATGCTCGACGTCCGGGCGATGAACGAGCACGCGCGAAACCGGATGACCGACCTCGGGATCATGACGATCCAAAACATGGGCCAGCCGGTCGAGACGCTCTCCGGTGGCCAGCGCCAAGGCGTCGCCGTCGCACGGGCAGCAGCGTTCGAGAGCCGGGTCGTGATCATGGACGAGCCGACCGCGGCGCTCGGGGTGAAGGAGTCCAATCGGGTGCTGAACCTGATCCGGACCCTACGCGACAAGGGCCTGCCGATCATCTTGATCAGCCACGACATGCCACACGTCTTCGAGGTCGCCGACCGGATCCACATCCAGCGGCTCGGCCGCCGTGGCGCGATCGTCACACCCCAGAGTCACACCATGTCCGAGGCGGTTGCGATCATGACCGGAGCCACCCAGGTCGACGAGCACGGCGCACACGACCTGTCGTGATCATCGTCGCGGGCGAGAGCCTGATCGACATGGTTCCCGCCGGGGACGGCACCTTCCGGGCCGTCCCTGGTGGCGGCCCGTTCAACGTGGCCCGCACCATCGCCCGGCTGGGGGAGCCGTGTTTGTATCTCGGCTCGCTGTCCACCGACGGCTTCGGCCAGTTGCTGCGGAAGAATCTGGTCGACTCCCAGGTCGACGACTCATATGCGCCGTCGACCGACGCGCCGACGACGCTCGCTCTCGCCTGGCTGGACGATGCCGGCGCGGCGTCGTATCTGTTCTACGTCGACGGCACGTCGGCGGCCGACCTGGATGTCGACCAGGCACGAAGGGTGCTCCAGAAGGCGCCCAATATTCTCTACGTCGGCACCCTGGGGTTGGTGCTGGAACCGATGGCCTCATCGGTCGAGACGCTGGTCAGCGAAAGATCCGCGGACGTCCTCCTGGTGGTGGACCCGAACTGCCGGCCGGTGCTCCTCGACGCCCATCAAGCCGCCCGAGATCGGCTGGATCGGATCATGGCGCGTGCCGACATCGTCAAGGTCAGTACCGAGGACGCTGCCTACCTTTACCCGGACCGACCGGCCGACGACGCCGCGATGGCCATCCACGACCACGGAGCCCGGGTCGTACTCCTCACCGATGGCGCCAACGACGTGCGGGTTATTACCGGTTCCGAGCCGCTACGCGTGCCCGTGCCCAGGGTGGCGATCGCCGACACGATCGGCGCGGGGGACTCGTTCTGCGGCGGCTTCGTCGCCTGGTGGCATCAGCATGACTTCGGTCGGCCCCAGCTGTCCGACGGCTCGCTCCTGAAGGCCGCGACCGAGTTCGCGACAGCCGTCTCGGCCGTGACCTGCCAGCGGGTCGGCGCCGATCCGCCCTGGGCGCACGAGCTGGCCGACGCCGGTTGGCCGTGAGCTTCGCGTCATCGGCCGACACGCCCCGGTCCTCGGCCGATCGTGCGAGACACAGCATTCTCCGCGTGGCGGAACCACGCCGAGAACCAGAATCACGGCATGGTGGTGAAGTGACCTGGACGGCATTCGGGCTGGCCATCCTGCTCGCTGTGCTCATGATCGTCATCGTTTAGTCGCTGGCGCCGCGGGTGGTCGATGAGAACGGCCTTGACAACGAGCATCGCAAGAGGACTATCGCCATCATGGGGAAGTTCTTGTGCAAGGTCGGCGTGCATCGGTGGCTTCACAAGCGTAATCCAGAGGGTGGAGCCTCTTATCTCGAATGCGAACGTTGCCAAAAGCAGAAGGATACGGTCTCGCTCGTCGACGAAAGCGGCGGCTTCGCGCCATAGCCCAGGGGGGTGCGTCGTGCCGGAATAATCGACAGTCCTGGCAACGGCGCTCAAGCGTAGGCCGTTCGAATCCTCTCTGCCAGCTTGGGGAACTGCTGCTCTAGGCTCCGGAACTGCGTTCCGAACATGTTCCAGACCGTGACCGGCGACGTTGCCTTAACCGTTGCCGTTCGGCGGCCGTCGCCGATGATCGACAGCTCGCCAAAGAAATCCCCCGGCCCCAACTGCCGGATTTCCTCGTCGTCTTGAATGACCGTCGCCGTCCCTTCCCTGATAACGAAGAATGCGTAACCGGCGGCGCCTTGCCGCGTGAGAGACGCGCCTGCATTCCGCTCCTCGACGTCGAACCACGAAGCGAGTTTCTCCAGCTCCGCAGGTCCCAGCCCGGCGAACAGCGACAGCGACCCCAGTTCTTCGGGCGACGGCCTCACGATCTCCCCCCAACGAATCCCGAGTGGCAAGTGGTGCCAGACCACATGCTCGCACTCCCTCGAGACCGCCGAGGTGAACATCTCGTGAACGACATGTGCGGGCATTTGTGGCCGGACGCAGACGAGTCCACACGAGCCGTCGTGGCAGGGGTTCTGGCGGCTCGTGCGGACTCTTTGCGGACTAGCCGATCTTCGTCCGGGCCAAACCCGCAGATTAGGGGCTAGCGGTGCCTAGATGTCGAAGTACAGCTCGAACTCCAAGCTGGGCGTTTGCTCGCGTTGGGTATCGACGGCTACCGCCGCTGACCAGCAGGAATGCCGTCGTCGAGCATTGGCTCACGTTGGTCGTGTGTGGTCGTGCTGAGGAATCGCTGAGGAATTCAGCGCATATCAGCGCAGACCCATAGGTGCAAAGACAGTCTGCGACCGGTGCGGTCCCCACCTCTTCGGCGTTAGATAGGAGGTGTTGGCAAGCGTGCTTTGTTGGAGCGGCTACCGCCTATCGGCTGCACGGCGCCAGAACCGGAACCGCGGCCTGCTGTGCCTGCCGCCTGGCCAGTACTGCGTCCCGCCCCCGAACTCGAGGATCTCGGCCGCTCCGTCGTAGGCCCCGCTCGTGGTGCTGCCCTCAAGGGCGAGCATCAATCCCAGTGTCTCGTCCTCGTACTCGCCTACGAGGTCCCGGACCAGGTCCATCTGATCTCCGGCGATTGCCGCGTTGATCTGCCCGACGTAGTGCGCGTGGTACGCCGCCAGCCGTTCCTCGATTGGCGTTGCGGGCATGGCGTTCTCCGGTGAGAACAAGGACTGTCGCATCCAGTGTACGAACGCCGCAGGGCGGAACGACGCAGAGCGCAGCGACGGGACCTCGGCCCGGTACCCCGACTGGCCAACGCGTCAGGACATCGGTAACGATGGCGACCCTGGCAATCGTCGTCGCCCTCGCCGCGAGGAATGCGTGCGACACAATAACGACGCCTGCGCCGTGAGAGGGGTGCGGTTATTTGGCTCCGCGACCGCCCCAGACCCCCGCATCAGACGTTGCCGGCCGACTACACCGATCGGGTCAGCGAGGCGCGCGACCGACTGGCCGGCCTGCTGAAGCCGCGCACCGAGCAGGAGCACCAGCTCGTCGCCCGACTATGCGAGCAGCTCGACCCACAGCACCTGCTCGTTCTAGTAGAGCTGATCGAGTATCACCAGAGGGGCTGACACTCTGCCCGGCACGGACACGTCAGCCTGGTGAGCCGGCCGGTTGCGACCGATAAGCCGGGTCGACGAAGACCACGCTCGACGTCTACGGGCACATGTGGCCGGACCGGGACGAGTCGACGAGGACGGCCGTGGACGCCGCCCTCGCCGCTCGTGAGGAATCCCTGAGGAACACCCGCGCGTCGTTGTGACGTCAGTGCAGGTCAGTCCGGGTGCTCGGCCTAGATGTCGTAGTACAGCTCGAACTCGTGCGGATGCGGCCGGAGCCGGATCGGGTCGATCTCGTTGGTGCGCTTGAAGTCGATCCAGGTCTCGACCAGGTCGTCGGTGAAGACTCCGCCTTCGAACAGGTACTCGTGATCGTCTTCGAGAGCGTCGAGCACCTCCGAAAGCGAAGCCGGCACCTGCTGCACCGCCGCGTGTTCCTCCGGCGGCAGCTCGTAGAGATCCTTGTCGATCGGCTCCGGCGGCTCGATCTTGTTCCGGACTCCGTCGAGGCCGGCCATCAGCATCGCGGAGAATGCCAGGTACGGGTTGCACGCCGGGTCGGGGACGCGGTACTCGATCCGCTTCGCCTTGGGCGAGGTGCCCGTCACCGGGATCCGCACGGCGGCGGAGCGGTTCCGCTGTGAGTAGACCAGGTTTACCGGTGCCTCGAAGCCCGGAACCAGCCGGTGGTAGGAGTTGACGGTCGGATTCGTGAAGGCCGCCAGCGACGGCGCGTGCGCCAGAAGCCCGCCGATGTACCACCGCGCGAGGTCGGACAGTCCCGCATAGCCGAGCTCGTCGAAGAACAAGGGCGAGCCGTTCTTCCACACGCTCTGGTGGCAGTGCATCCCGGAGCCGTTGTCGCCGAAAAGCGGCTTCGGCATGAACGTCAACGTCCGCCCATGCTGCCACGCGACGTTCTTGAGGAGGTACTTGTAGAGCATCAGCTTGTCGGCCGCATGCAGCAGTGAGTCGTAGTTGTAGTTGATCTCGGCCTGGCCAGCCGTGCCGACCTCGTGGTGGGCCTTCTCCACCTGGATGTTGGCCGCCAACAGCGTTGTCACCATTGCGTCGCGAAGGTCGGCGAAATGGTCGGTGGGTGGCACCGGGAAGTAACCGCCCTTGTAACGCGGCTTGTAGCCCTGGTTGCCGCCCTCCTCCTCCCGGCCGGTGTTCCACGCGCCCTCGATCGAGTCGATGTAGTAATAACCGGCGTTGGTCTTGGTCTCGAACCGGACGTCGTCGAACACGTAGAATTCGGCCTCCGGACCGAAGTACGCGGTGTCGCCGATTCCGCTGCTGTTCAGATATCCCTCGGCCTTCGCGGCGATATTTCTCGGGTCGCGGCTGTATGGCTCGTCGGTGAACGGGTCGACGATGGAGAAGTTCAGGGCCAGGGTCTTGATCGTGCGGAACGGGTCGATGAACGCTGTGTACGGGTCCGGGAGCAGCTTCATATCCGACTCGTGGATCGCCTGGAATCCCCGGATGGAGGACCCGTCGAACATGAGCCCGCCCTCGACGGCGTCGGCGTCGAAGTAACTGGCGGGGACGGTGAAGTGCTGCATGACGCCCGGCAGGTCGCAGAACCGCACGTCGATGAGCTCGACGCCCTCGTCCTTGACGTAAGCCAGCAGCTCGTCGGCGTTGTTGAACATCCAGCCTCCTCGGCCCGGTGTCGATCGGGATCTCGTCGTGTCTCGTACGCCGGTCGGCGTCGACCGGATCGGCTTGGTCCGGACGTTACGGTGACGCCGTTTCCCGGTCGTGTCCCGGGTGTTTCACCCGTGTTACGCGGCGCAGGGACCATACCCCAGCGCTCGTCCATGCGTCAGCGAGGCGGTGGCTGGCCACGCGGGACCTTCAGGTTCCGAGGCAGCGGTCCCTTCGGCATCGGGACCGGCTGCGTTCCCAATGCGCGTAGCCGGGACCGCAGCTCGGTGACCTCCGCCGCGCGCAGACTGCGCGGCAGCTTCATCACATGCTTGGCGACCCGGCGTAGCGGCACCTGGTCAGCTTCGTTGCCGACCATCACGTCGATCACCGGCGCCTCTCCGACGACCCGCGCGTGCCTGCGCTTCTCCTGGGTGAGCAGGTTCGTCACTCGGTTGGCCGACGTGCCCTCCCCGACGAGGATCACCCCTGGCCGTCCGACCACCCGGTGCACGACGTCCTGGTGCTTGTTCGTCGCGACGACGGGAGTGACGTCCCAGCCGCCGCGCAGGGTGCCGAGGGCAGCCATCGCGGCCCCTGGTTGGCCCTCGATCTGCAGATACGCCGCGCGCTCGGCCCTGCGGCCGAAGACCAGTGCTCCGGCCAGCAACGCCATCGGCAAGCCGATGATCGGCCAGAACCAGACGGGTTTCACGAACAGGCCGACGACTGCCAAGATCGCGAGGACGACCAGCACCGCGGCGGCGGTGATCCAGCCGATGCGAGGGTCTGTCCGCTTCGCCATCTGATAGGTCTGGCGGATTTGAGCGAGCCGCCCCTTCTTGGAGCCGGCGGCCCCGTCCTTGTCGCTGCTCTTGGCGGCCATGGCCGATAGGTTACGGCCCTGCGGTGGGCACACCGAAGCACGGTGCGCCGGCCGACCTAGCCGGTTGCAACCGCCGAACGCCGAGCGTCGAGCGCCTGCTGGTACAGGCGGCCGGCACGGTACGACGAGCGCACCAGCGGACCGGACATGACACCTGCGAACCCGAGCCCCTCGGCCTCGTCGCGCATGGCGACGAACTCTTCGGGCCGAACCCAACGTTCGACCGGATGATGACGGGCCGACGGACGCAAGTACTGGGTGATCGTGAGCAAGTCACAGTTGACGTCGCGGAGGTCGCGCAGAGCCTGCGAGATCTCCTGGCGAGTCTCGCCCATGCCGAGGATGAGGTTGGACTTCGTGACCATGCCCGACGCGCCGGCCATCGAGAGCACCTCGAGCGAACGCTCATAGCGGAATGCGGGCCGGATCCGCTTGAAGATCCGCGGGACGGTTTCGACGTTGTGGGCGAAGACCTCGGGCGACGCGTCGAACACCTGCTGGAGGAGCTCGGCTTTGCCGGAGAAGTCAGGAGTGAGGATCTCGACGCCGGTTCCCGGGTTGACTCGGTGGATGGCGCGAACCGTCTCGGCGTAGAGCCAGGCCCCTTCGTCGACGAGGTCGTCGCGAGCCACCCCAGTGACCGTCGCGTACCGCAGCCCCATCGCTTGGACGGACTCCGCCACCCGGCGCGGCTCGTCACGGTCGAGCGGATCGGGCCGCCCGGTGTCGATCTGGCAGAAATCGCATCGACGAGTGCACTGGTCGCCCCCGATGAGGAAGGTCGCCTCGCGGTCCTCCCAGCACTCGAAGATATTCGGGCAGCCGGCCTCTTGGCACACCGTGTGCAAGCCCTCGCGCCGGACCAGCGCCTGAAGCTCGCGGTACTCGGGACCCATCCGTGCGGTGGTCTTGATCCACTCCGGCTTCTTCTCGATCGGGGTCTCGCTGTTGCGCACCTCCAGGCGCAGCAGCCGACGGCCATCCGGAGCGACGCTCACCGCCTCAGCCTACCCAGAGACTGCTGCCGTGACAGGGACAGCGACAGGCGGCGCCAGCAGACCCGGCAGGTGGCGGAGAACGATCGGCATGGTCTCCTCCACCGTCACCCTCCGGCCGAGCTCCGCCGACAGCGACGTGACACCGGCGTCGGCGATGCCGCACGGCACGATCCGCGAGAACCAGGCCAGATCGCAGTCGCAGTTGAGCGCGAACCCGTGCATGCTCACACCCTGCGCGACGCGTAAGCCGACGGCGGCCACCTTCCGGTCCGGTCCACGTCCGTCGGCAGCGACCCAAACCCCACTTCGGCCAGGCACGTCGATTCGGCCGGCGCGCACTCCGAGGTCGGTGCAGACGTCGATCAGCACCTGTTCGACTCGGCGGACGAAGGCGACGACATCGACCGGGTCGGGAAGGCGCACGATCGGATAGCCGACGATCTGGCCGGGACCGTGCCAGGTGATCTTGCCTCCGCGGTCGACGTCGACCACGGGGGCACCGGCGTCGGCCTGTGGGCGTTCGTCCGACGCCGTTCGCTTGCCCGCCGTATACACCGGCTCGTGCTCGAGCAGCATGACGGTGTCGTCGATCTCGCCCGCGACCCGGGCCGCGTGCAGCCGCCGTTGCTCAGCCCACGCCGCCACATACGGCTGCAGACCGTCATATCGGATCACCTGCGGAGGGCTCACTCGTTCACCTTACGCGCCAGCTGTGGACAGCCGGTTGGCCATTGTCATCGACCGGAATGGCATTTGCGACGATAGCTGCATGGACTTCCCCCCATACGTGCCTGGCTATGCCGTGGACGGACCCCTGGGGGCCAACGGCACCGTCTGGGCGGGGCGGGAGGAAGTCACCGGTACTCCAGTCGCATTGCGCCTCCTGCCGCTCGAGGATCCCGCAGCCCGGGAGCGGGCTCGCCGCGAGGTTGCGCTGTTGACGGCCGTCGACCATCCGCATGTGCTGCCGCTGCTTGGCATGGTCGACGTTCCTGGAGCGCTCGTACTGGTGCTCGAGCTCGCCGAAGGTGGCAGCCTCGACGATCTGCTCGCGGCGCGCGGAACGCTCAGCCCAGGCGAGGTTGTCACCGCGTGCGCACCGATCGGGCAAGCGTTGGCCGTGCTGCATTCACACGGCATCGTGCACGGTCAGATAGCAGCGGACAGCGTGCTGTTTTCCGCCGACGGGCGGCCCATGCTCGCCAGCCTCGGCACCGCGGTGCGCGACCAGAAGGCTGGGCCGTTCCGCATCGCGCCGCCGGAGCTGCAGGCCGGTTTACCCGCACAGCCCGGCTCGGATGTTTACTCGCTGGCTGCAGTCGCCGTGCGCGCGTTGACGGGATACGTCCCCAACCAGGCGCTGATTCTGCCCGGTGTTCCACCGGCCACCCAAGGCGCCCTCGCTCAGGCGATGCATCCCGATCCGAACCGGCGTCCCGCCGCGTCCTCCCTCGCGAACGCCCTGTTTGTGCTCGCCGATCCTGAACCGGTCGTCTTCACGCCGAGGCCCTCCGGCTCGGTGCCGGTCCCAGCCGACGTGTCAGCCGGGAAGGGGGCCGCAGGCGTGGTGGCAGTGGAGCCTGCTCCCGGCCCGCGGTCCAGGCGGGCCGCGCGCCGCGCTCAAGCGGTCGAATCTGCCCGGCCGACGACATTGGCAGCCGACCCAGCGCCGGCTTCTGCGGTCGATGCACCGCCGGTTCGGCCGGAGGTCGAGCCCGAACCGCGGCGGCGTCGCCGACGTCGCCTGCGTCGGGGCGATCTCGGTCGGATCGCGATGGTTGTGGCGATTCCGGTCATCCTCGCCGGTGCTGTCTTCGCCGCGGTGCAGTTGTGGGGGGGCAACGACGACCCGCAGACCCTTCCCGGCGCCGATCGATTCACGTCACCCGGTGTGGCCGAGGTTCCCGTCGACCTGTGCGGCGGCCCGCAGCCGGCACCGTCGGAGCAACCTCCACAGGTCAGCGACTGGACCCAGGTCGTGCAGAGCCTCTACCTCATGCGGGCACAGGCATTCAACGATGTCGACGCCGAGGCGTTGTGCGCGGTGTACGCCCCGACCAGCCAGGTGCTCGCCGACGACGCTGAGCTGCTGCAGCTCTATGCCGACGCGGGCGTCCACACCCAGGGGCTGGCATTCGAGGTCGTCACCGCCGAACTGGTCTCCCAGGAAGGCGGGCGGGTCGTGCTGGAGATCACCGATCGACTGCCGCCGTACGAGCTCGTCGACTCCGGAGGGACGGCAAAGGCCGAAAAGGAGGGATTGCCCGAAGCGACCTGGCAGGCCGTGCTGGTGCCGGCGCCGGACGCCTCGGGGTGGCGTTTCGGCTGAGTCGATCTGTGCCGCCGTCAGTGCAAGGCGGCTGCGACGACCGACGGTGCGTCCGGGTGCCGATGCTCGAAGCCTGCCTCGATCAGCCGCGCAGGGACGACCCGTAGGCTGTTCACGGCCCGATCGGCGGACTCACCGAGCCCGATTCGGAGGGCGAACTCCGGCACTGGAAGGATCGCGGGCCGACCGAGCGCCTTCCCGAGGACTCGAGTGAACTCGGCGTTGGTGACCGGTTCCGGCGCGGTGACGTTATATGGCCCGGAGCAGCCGTGGGTCTCCAGCAGAAACCGCAGAGCCCCGACGGCGTCGGGAAGCGAGATCTGGCTCCAATACTGTTGGCCGCCGGCAAGCGGCCCGCCGAGACCCCGCCGGAACAGCGGCAGCATCTCCGCCAGCGCGCCGCCCATGCGGGTCATCACGATTCCCATGCGACTATGGCAAACCGCGATGTCAGCCGCTGCAGCAGGCGCCGCCGCGGCCTCCCAGTCCCCGGCCACGGTGGCCAGGAAGCTGCCCTCGCCCCGTGGCTCGTCCTCGTCGATGACGTCCGAGCCGTGGCCGACCCCGTACACATCGATCCCCGACTGAGAGACGAGCACCCTCGGTCGCTCGCGCAGTTGCACCAGCGCGCTGACCAGTGTGGTTGTCGCGCCAACGCGGCTGCTGCGGATCGTCTGCTTGTACGACCGGGTCCAGCGGTGGTCACCCGTCCCCGCGCCAGCGAGGTTGACGACCGCCTCGACCCCTTCCAACCGAGCAGGGTCGAGCCGACCGGCCGTCGGATCCCACGGGATTTCGTCTGCTGTCTTCGCCGGCCGCCGCACCAGGCGGAGAACCTCGTGGCCGTCAGCCGAGAGGGAAGCGCGCAACGCCGTCCCGATGAGACCGCTGGAGCCGGTGATGGCGACCCTCATGCCGCACTCATCCCACTCCGGCGTCGGTTTAGACGCCGAGATCACCCTCGAACTGGCCGCCCTCCAGCCGCTGCTTCACGGTCATGAGGTAGCGGGCGGCGTCGGCGCCGTCGACCAGCCGGTGGTCGTAGGTGAGTGCGAAGTAGGCCATCGACCGGATCGAGATGTTGTCGGTCCCCGTGTCGTCGGTCACGACCATCGGTCGCTTGACGCCTGCTCCGGTGCCGAGGATAGCCACCTGCGGCTGGTTGATGATCGGGGTGTCGAACAGCGCCCCCCGGCTGCCGGTATTCGTCAGGGTGAACGTCCCTCCCGACAGGTCGTCCGGCGTGATCTTGTTGGCCCGGGTTCGCTCGGCGAGGTCGGCGATCTTACGGGCCAGGCCCGCGATGTTGAGGTCGCCGGCGTTGTGGATGACGGGCACCAACAGGCCGCGGTCGGTGTCCACTGCGACTCCCAGGTGCTCGGCGTCGAAGTAGGTGACCTCGCCCTTTTCGGTGTCGATCGTGGCGTTGAGCTTCGGGTGCGCCTTGAGCGCCTCGACGGCCGCCTTGGCGAAGAACGGCAGGAACGACAGCTTCGCTCCCTCGCGGGCCTCGAATGCAGCCTTCGCCCGCTGCCGCAGCCGTGCGATCGCCGAGATGTCGACCTCGACGACGGTGGTGAGCTGCGCCGACACTTGCAGCGACTCGACCATCCGCCTGGCGATCACCCCGCGCAGTCGCGACATCTTCTCCGTTGTGCCGCGCAGCGGCGACACTGCCGGAGCGGAAGGTGCAGCCGGAGCGGCTTTCGCCGCGGCCGGGGCGGCAGCGGGCGCCTCGGCCGCCTTGCGCGCCTGCTCGGCTGCGGCCAGGACGTCCTGCTTGCGGATCCGCCCGCCCACACCGGTGCCGGACAGGGTCGCGAGGTCGACGCTGTGCTCGGCGGCCAGCTTGCGAACGAGTGGAGTGACGTACGGCGAGCCGTCGCCCCGAGACTCCGCAGCAGCGTGTTCCGCCCGGACGGCCGCGGGTTCAGCTGCCGGCGCCGGGCTGGGAGCCGCCGGCGTCGATGGCTGCTGGACAGCCGGTGCCGGCTCTTGGGCCGCTTCCTGAGCTGGTGCCTTCTCCTCCGCCTTTTCCTCCGCCTTCTCCGCCGGCTGCGCAGCGACGGCCGCTTCGGCTGACCCGATGACGGCGAGCTCGGTGCCCACCTCGACGGTTTCGTCCTCGGAAACCTTGATCTCGAGCAGCGTCCCGGAAGCGGGGGAAGGGATCTCGGTGTCGACCTTGTCGGTGGAGATCTCCAGCAGCGGCTCGTCGGTTTGGACCTGGTCACCGACCTGCTTGAGCCACCGGGTCACCGTGCCTTCGGTGACGCTCTCGCCGAGTGCCGGCAGGGTCACCGAGGTGGCGTCGACGCCTCCGCTGGTCGCGGGTGGGGCGGCGGACGCCGCCTGGGCGACCGCGGGCGCTGCCGCCGGGGGTGGCTCGGCAGCCTCCGGTTGTTCGGGCTCAGGCTGGACCGGCTGCCTTGCTTCCTCAGCCGCTGGTGCCGCAGCGGCCGCGGCGTCCTGCTGGGGCGGTGCTCCGCCGTCACCCTCGCTCGGCTCGCCGATGAGCGCGAGCTCGGTGCCCACCTCGACGGTTTCGTCCTCGGCGACTTTGATCTCGAGCAGCGTCCCGGAGGCCGGCGCCGGGATCTCGGTGTCCACCTTGTCGGTGGACACCTCGAGCAGTGGCTCGTCTGCCTGCACCTGTTCGCCAGGTTGCTTGAGCCAGCGGGTCACGGTGCCCTCGGTGACGCTCTCGCCGAGCGCGGGCAATGTGACAGAGGTCGCCATTGGTCCTGTCCTCTCCGAGTTCTCGACGCCGAGAGTAGACGGTGATCGATCAGCCGTGGACGTGTAACGGTTTGCCGGCGAGGGCGAGGTGGGCCTCGCCGATCGCCTCACCTTGGGTCGGGTGCGCGTGGATGAGCTGCGCAACCTCGGACGGCAGCGCTTCCCAGTTGTAGATGAGCTGCGACTCGGCGATCAGCTCGCCGACCCTGCTGCCGACCATGTGCACGCCGAGAACGGGGCCGTCCTTCTCCCGGACCAGCTTGACGAATCCCTGGGTCTTGAGGATCTGGCTGCGGCCGTTGCCGCCCAGGTCGTACTGCAGGGATTCGACATTGTCGGCGCCGAGACGTTCCTGCGCCTGAACCTCGGTCAGACCCACCGATGCGACCTCGGGTTCGCAGTACGTGACCCGTGGGATCCCCTCGTCCTCGATCGGTACGGGATTCATACCCGCGAACTCCTCGCCCAGGAAGATCCCATGCGCGAACCCACGGTGCGCGAGCTGTAGGCCGGGCACCAGGTCACCGATCGCGTAGACACCATCGATGTTGGTTCGCAGCCGCTGGTCGGTGGGCACGAATCCGCGGTCCAGTTTGACCCCTACGTCGTCGTACCCGAGCCCGTCAGTGACCGCGCCGCGGCCGACTGCCACCAGTAGGAGGTCGGCCTCGATCGGGTCGCCGCTCTCCACCGTGACCCGCACGCCGCCGTCGGAGCGGTCGACCGACTTGAACGGGGTGTTGGTCCGGAACGCGATGCCTCGTTTGCGGAAGGCGCGTTCCACCGCCTTGGAGCATGTCTCATCCTCGGTGGGTACCAGCCGGGGCAGCGCTTCGATGATCGTCACCTCGGCGCCGAACGAGCGCCAGACGCTGGCGAACTCGACCCCGATGACGCCGCCGCCGAGGACCACGACCGACGACGGGACCCGGTCCATCGTCAGGGCGTCATAGCTGGTGATGACCCGCTGACCGTCGATCTCCAGGCCAGGCAGCGACTTGGCGTACGACCCGGTGGCCAGCACGATGCGCCGGCCCTCGTACTTGCTGCCGGCGACCTCGACGGTGGTGGGAGCGACCAGGCGTCCCTCACCCTCGATCAGCGTGACGCCGCGCGCCTTGACCAGGCCTTGCAGCCCCTTGTAGAGGCGGCCGACAACGCCGTCCTTGTACTTGTTGACGCCAGTCATGTCGATGCCGTCCAGTGACGCGGTGATGCCGAACTGGGAGCTCTCCCGGGCCGCGTCGGCGATCTCCGCGGCGTGCAACAGCGCCTTGGTGGGAATGCACCCGTAGTGCAGGCAGGTCCCGCCCACCTTGTCCTTCTCGACGAGGGCGACGGACATGCCCAGCTCGGCGGCCCGGAAGGCACACGCGTAACCCCCGCTGCCTCCGCCGAGGATCACGACGTCGAAGTTGTTCGCCACGGTGCGCTCCTCGAGGGTCGTCTGGACGCTCACAGCATGGTCTCGGCAGCATCCTTCCACCCAGTGACCTGGGTAGGGGAACAGATCGGATGGCAGACTTCGCAGGATTGTCGGGTTCGAACTCGGATGGAGGACGCATGCCGTGGTTCCGCCGGGGACGCAACAGCGCTGCTGGCAGCCTGGACCGGGCGGCCGACGGATCTGACACCGCGCACCTCGAGGAGTTCGCCCGTACCCGCCGCGGGGTTGAGGCCTTCGTGGAACCTCCGACCACGATGACGGCGACGACCGTGGTCTTCGTCGCCCACGACGGCGAGTGGACCCGCCGCCGGGTGAAGGACGCACAGGCCGCCCACGACCTGGCCCGCAAGCTCGCGATACCCGCGTACGACGCCCAGGTCGTCGGCTACCCGCAGCGGATGCGGGACTGGAACCGCCGCCACGACTCGGGCTAGACAACCACCCAACCGGCGCCGGTGCGCCGCCCACTCCGCCTGAGATATCAGGCCTGACAACTCAACCAGAGCCGCCGCGATCGGGAACGAGCACGCTGAGACAGGTGACGCAGCCCTCGAGTTTCTCGAACTCGCTGATGTCGACGACGACTGGCGACCAACCGAGGTCACGCAGCCACAGCGCCGTCGCCGGCGCCGACGCGGCGACGAGTACTTGATCGCCGCCGAGCGGCACCACGTGGCAGCCTGCCTCCTCCTCGACCGCGCGCAACCCGGGGAGAGCCGCGACGTCGATCCGGTCGGGCAAAGCGAGAAGCGTCCCGTCCGGCAACGCTGTGACGGCAGATTTGAGGTGGAGCACACCGCTGAGCCGGACACTGACGACACTGCGGCGGCGGCTACCGACGAGGCGGCGAAGCTGATCGATCCCGTCGGCGTTGGTCCGGCCTCCGGCTCCGACGTAGACGGCGGAGCCGACCTGCAGAACGTCACCACCGTCCAGAGTGCCGGGTGCAGTGACACGGGCGATCTGCAGTCCGAGCTCGCGAACCGCGGCCTCGGTACCGTGGACCTCGGCCCGCCGTTCGGGCGGTCCAGGCCGAGTGATGACGGCCAGGTGATCGACCACTACGACGGTGTCCTCGACGAACACCGAGTCGGGAAACGTGGGAGCGGGGTCGACCTCACGCACGGTCCAACCGGCGGTGGTCAGGGCCTCCCGGTATCCCTCGTGTTGCCGGCGTGCGAGCGCGAGGTCTATTGGTTGGCGCCGGATGTGCGTGACGATGCCGTCGGCGAGCTGATCGCTCGGCCGCCGGACCAGGGCGACTCCGTGCATCACCTGCGGCCCGGCGCGGACAATACGCCGGAGGCCACGTCTTCGACGATCTGCACCAACGTCCGGACGCTGGAACCTGTCGCGCCTTTCGGCGTGTAGCCGTACGCCGCATCGTCGTTGAATGCCGTTCCGGCGATGTCCAGATGCGCCCAGTCGACACCGTCGTTCACGAACTCTTCGAGGAACACACCGGCGGCGAGTGCTGCGCCCCACTTCGCTCCTACATTGGCGATGTCGGCGATTGGCGAGTCGAGCTTCTCTCGCAGGTGGTCGGGAAGCGGCAGCGGCCACATCTGTTCCCCGGCGCGCTCAGAGGCGCCGTGTACTTGCTGCAGGAGGCGGTCGCTGTTGGCCATGATTCCCGAGGTCCGCGTGCCGAGTGCGATCCGGCACGCTCCGGTGAGCGTTGCGACGTCCACCAGCAGGTCCGGCCGATCCTCGCCCGCCCGCACCAGCGCGTCGGCGAGCACCAGCCGGCCTTCGGCATCGGTATTGAGGACCTCGACGGTCTTGCCGCCACGCATCGTCAGCACGTCCGACGGCCGCTGGGCGCTGCCTGAGGGCATGTTCTCCGCCATCGGTGCATACGCGGTCACCGCGACGCGCGGGCCGAGCTTGGCGACCGCGACGATCGCTGCCACCACTGCTGCGGCGCCGCTCATGTCGGATTTCATCGTCGGCATCGCGTCCGGCTGCTTGAGTGACAGGCCACCGGAGTCGAACGTGATGCCCTTGCCCACGAGGGCGACGTGCTTCTTGGCCCGGAACGGTCGGTAGGCGATCCGAACCAACCGCGGCGGGTTCGCCGAACCCTGCCCGACACCGACAACGCCGCCATAGCCGCCCTTGGCCAGGGCGCTTTCATCCAACACCTCCACGTTGAGCCGGAGGCCCTTGGCGTGCCGCTGGGCCGCGTGGGCGAAGATCTCCGGCGTCATGTCGCGCGGTGGTGTGTTCACCCAGGTGCGGGCCTGGTTGATGGCTTCGGCGACGACCTCGGCGCGGGCGACGGTGGCCTTGACATCCTTGGCCTTGACCTGCGGGCCGACGATTGTAGCGGCGCCCAGCGGTGGCGCGCTGCTCTTGGTTCTGTACTCGTCGAAGGCGTAGCTGCCGAGTAGAACCCCTTCGGCAACGGCCGCGGCGTCGGCCGCCCCAGCGATCGGCAGCGCAAAAACCGCCGACCGCGTTCCGCGTAGCGCCCGGGTCGCGGCGCCGGCGGCCCGCCGCAAGGACTCGCGGTGGGCGGGCGTTCCTTCGTCAGCCTGCTTGCCCATGCCGACCGCCACGACAACGGATGCTTTGGCTGAACCCGACGTCGGAACCCTGGTGACCTCGTCGGCCTTGCCCTTCGCGCCCAGGGTGCTGAGCGTCGCTGCAAGCGATCCGCCGAAGGACTGGTCAACCCGGTCCGCTCCGGCCTGCAAGCGCACGGCGTCGTCGTCGGCGATGACGCCGACGACGATTGCGTCGGCCGCGATGGCTGTCGGGTTGGCGGAGGACAGGGCGATGGTGGTCACGACTCTCCTTTCGGCGCGATGCTACGCGGATGCGACCATAGAGTGCGGTCATGACGACGCCCGCCCGTACCCCGCTGCACGACCGGCACGTGGCTCTCGGTGCGAGGTTCGCAGAGTTCAGCGGCTGGGAGATGCCGTTGCAATTCTCCGGCGTCGTCGACGAGCACACCGCCGTCCGCGAGCGGGTCGGAATATTCGACGTGAGCCACCTGGGCAAGGCGACAGTGACCGGTCCCGGCGCCCGGGCGTTCGTCGACTCGTGCCTCACCAATGCGCTTGGCAAGATCGGGCCGGGCAAGGCGCAGTACACGCTGTGCTGTGACGATCCCACAGGTGGCGTCGTCGACGACCTGATCGCCTATCTCCGCTCGGACGACGACCTCCTGCTGATCCCCAACGCTGCCAACTGCGCCGAGGTCGTCCGCCGACTTGCGGAGGATGCCCCAGCCGATGTCGCGGTGCGGAATGAGCACACCGGCCACTCCATCCTCGCCGTCCAGGGTCCGTTCAGTGACGAGACCCTTTCGGCGATCGACCTACCCACCGGACACGACTACATGGCATTCGACACCGCAACATGGCGGGACGTGCCGGTGACGGTGTGCCGCACGGGCTACACGGGTGAACGCGGCTACGAACTGGTCGTGCCGTGGGACGACGCTGGGCCGGTATGGGACGCGCTGCTGGCAGCGGGCGGGCTGCATGGAATCCTGCCCTGCGGACTCGGCGCCCGGGACACCCTGCGTACAGAGATGGGTTATCCCTTGCACGGCCAGGACCTGTCATTGGACATCACGCCGGTGCAGGCGGGCGCAGCGTGGGCTGTCGGATGGGACAAGCAGGTGTTCTGGGGCCGCACGGCGCTGCTCGCCGAACGGGCTGCCGGGCCAGCTCGTCGGCTGCGCGGCATCGCCGCGATGGGGAGGGCAATCCCGCGGCCCGGCATGACTGTCGCGGTCGGCGACGAGCCCGTTGGTACGGTGACGTCGGGAACGTTCTCTCCGACACTCCGCAAGGGGATCGGACTGGCGTTATTGCGGTCCGATGTCGCCGTCGGTGCCCTGGTGTCCGTCGACGTCAGAGGCCGGCCAGAGAAGTTCGAGGTGGTCAAGCCACCATTTGTGCAGCCCTCGACCCGCGAACAGTGAGCAGGGATCGGTCGTTGCTCATCCGGCCCCTCTAGCCGCCAACAGCCGAGCGGCTGCCTGCACGTGAGGCACCGCGAGCAGCGCCCCGGTGCCGTCGTCGAGCCTGATCGCGTAGTCGATCAACGGGCGGAGCCGCAGCTTGTCCAGCGCCGCGGCGTGGCCGGGGTCGGGCGACGCGTGTCCAGCGACCATCCAGCGCACCGTGCGCGGGCTCAGCCGGTGGGCGATCAATGCCGCGGCGGTGGTACTGAGTCCGTCCAGCACGACAGGCGTATGTCGGATCGCCGCCTGGGCGAGCACGCCGGTGAGAGCAGCGAGAGGGGCGCTGGCCAGGGTCGAAAGAAGGTCAAGGACGTCTGCGCCGTCCGCGAGCGCGCGGCGCACGACCCGGGCCGCGTCGCGGACCGCGGCACAACGGCGCATCCATTCCCTGTCGTCGATACCGGTGCCGCGTCCTACAACGGAGGCGACGTCCGAGCCGGTGACGACCGCCACTGCGGTCGCGGCCGGGATCGCCGAGTCGACGCCGACTTCGGCGACCACGATCAGGTCGGCGCCGTTATCGGCCTCGTCGTCGGCGACTGCCAAGCCGGCTTCGAATCCTTGCCGGAGTTCGGAAATCTCCACCACACGGGGCGTGGCCGGGCTGACGTCCAGGAGCGGGAACAGCTCCGAACCGGCCCCGCCCACTGGCCCGGCCGACTCGGCAGCGCCGGTTACTGCGACGAACCGGACTCGGTCGACGGGGTGGGTTGGGCACTGGCCTTGGACACCGGCGAGCCATTCGGCAAGCTCGCCAAACCGGCCGAAGGCTTCGAGTGGGTGCATTTCGACGAGCCGGGAATGCGCCGCCGCCCGGGCGTCGTCGTCCGGCCGGAGCACCCTCGCGGCGAGCTCGGACAGGTCGATGGACACGCGGCGCCTCCCGGGTGTGGCCGTGGCGAGAACCATAGGAGCAACGAGGAGACCGAGTGCATGTGTGACCCTTTGCGTCGAGCGTCGCACGCTGGCCGGTCAGCGCAACAGCAGCACCGTCGTACGGGACCGAGTAGCCTCGCAACGCACGATGGGCAAGGAGAGCCGATGGGGTGGACCTGGCGGTATCTGCGGGACGACGGAACCGTCGTGCCGCCCGAGAAGGTGTCCGGTGGCGGTGACGGGAGCGGGTTCCTCACTCAGTCCGAAGCGGAGTCCTGGCTGGGTCAGCGGTGGCGCGCGCTGGCCGACGCCGGTGTCGACGCTGTCACCCTGCTCGAGGAGAGCCGGGAGGTGTACGGCCCGATGAGCCTGCACCCGCCGGACTGATGCGCCGGGCATTTCGCGTTGGTCAGGCCGGGCGCGTCAGGTCCTTGGCAAAGCTGCGCGACAACCGGTGCTTCGCGTAGAAGCCGAATCCCGGAATCGGCTGATAGCCGCTGGATTCGTACAACGCGACCGCTTCCGGTTGTCGTAGGCCGGTTTCCAGCACGATCCGCCGGTATCCGACGGCGGCCGCACGCGACTCGAGCTCAGCGAGTAGGCGACGGGCGTAGCCGACGCCGCGATGATCCTCGACGACGTACATCCGCTTGATCTCCGCGACGTCGTCTGCATGCCGGCGGAGTCCGCCCGACGCCACCGGCTCGCCGTCCACAAAGCCGACCACGAACACACCGTCCGGGGGCGCGAACTCGGCCGGATCGACCGGCGACTCGTCCTGGCCGCCGTACCGCTCGACGTACTCCTGCTGCAGCTCCGCCTCCAGAGCGCGGACGACGGCGTCGGTGTAGGCCAGCGGCCGGATGGTGAAACCCACGTCGTCGCTTTGCGAAGGCCGTCTCGGCTTTGTCACACCCGCGTCCCGGGCTTCACGGCCGGTTTCGGCATCCGCAGCTTGCGGATCTGAGTCGCCCGGGCGATGGCGTACAGCACATGGCCGCGGCCGTCATCGTCGGGGAATCTGCTCCGGACCTCACGTTTGACCCGAAACCCGAGCACGGTGAGGTCGAATATGACGAGCACCAGCGAGGCCAGCCACATCAGGGTCGCGAGCAGCTGCACCTGCGGCGAGCTGATCAGGCTGAGCGCCAAGATCACCAGAATGGTGGGGAGGAAGAACTCGGCCAGGGTGCGACGTGAGTCGACGTAGTCGCGCAGGAACCGGCGCACCGGCCCCTTGTCCCGCCGCGTGAAGTAGCGTTCGTCGCCGGACAACATCCCCTGGCGCGCCTTGCTCCGCTGCGAACGGCTCTGCTCACGCTGGCGGCGGTTCGCCTCCCGGCGAGTCAGCGCGGGGCGCACCCGCTGCTTGCGCGCCTGTTCGGCTGCCTTGCGTGTCGGCGTCGGCCGACCTTTGCCCATAGGCCCGGAGCCGTTCGCCGTTGTCGCCGGGTTGGTCGCATCGTGGTTGGCACTGCGGTCGGTGGAGCTTCGGCGACGGAACACGTAGCACAGCGTAGGCCAGGGGCGTCTGCCCGCCTGCCGAGCGGGACTCCGACGCCGTAGGGTGGAGAACGCACCGCCAGACACGACCGCGCATTCGAGAGGGGCGACCGGTCCAGATGGGGATCCTCCAACGCATGTCCATGATTTTCCGGGCCAAGGCAGACCGGGCGCTCGACCGTGCCGAGGACCCCCGGGAGACCCTCGACTATTCGTACAACAAGCAACGCGAGCTGCTGGTGAAAGTGCGCCGCGGCGTTGCCGACGTCGCAACGAGCCGCAAACGCATCGAAGTCCAGCACTCTCAGCTGACCGGCCAGGCCGGGAAGCTGCAGGAGCAGGCCCAGCGAGCGCTGTCCCTCGGCCGCGAGGATCTTGCTCGCGAGGCCTTGACACGACGGTCCGGCTTGGAAACTCAGATGACCGACCTGCAGACCCAGCACGATGCGTTGCAGGCCGAGGAGGAGAAGCTGACCCTCGCGGCGCAACGGCTTCAGGCGAAGGTCGAGGCGTTCCGCACCAAGAAGGAGACGATCAAGGCCAGCTACACTGCGGCCGAAGCGCAGACCCGGATCGGCGAGGCGTTCAGCGGTATCTCCGAGGAGATGAGCGACGTCGGCATGGCGGTGCAGCGGGCCGAGGACAAGACCGCGGCGATGCAAGCCCGGGCCGGCGCCATCGATGAGCTGCTGGCATCGGGTGCGCTCGACGATCCCACCGGAATCGCGAAAGACGACATCACCCTGGAACTGGACCGGTTGGCCTCCACCAGTGACGTCGAGCTGGAGCTGGCCCGCATGAAGCGTGAGCTCACTGCCGGCTCCGCCGACGCACCGCGCGAGTTGGAAGGGCAGGCCGAGGCCAGTTCGCAGCCGGTTGCGGAACCGGTCGCCGAGCCGGTCGCTGAGCCGGTCGCTGAGCCGCAGCCGCAGCCACGCCAGGAAGAGGGCCGGCCGTGATCGTCCGGATCATGGGCGAGGGCCAGCTCGAGGTCGACGACTCGCAGTTGCCTGAACTCAACGTGCTCGACGACGCCTTGGCCACCGCCGTCGATGGCGGTGACGACAGTGCGTTCCGGGCCGCGCTTTCCGCGTTGCTCGACGCCGTTCGGTCCCGCGGTACTCCTGTCGCCGACGACGCGCTCGTCGACAGCGACCTGGTGCTGCCCTACGAGGGCGCGGACATCGACGAGGTGCGCGGGCTGCTCTCCGGCGAGGGCCTGATCCCCGGCTGACCGAATCCGCTCCCGTTGAATCCACGCCGTTTGCAGTTGACCACGGGGACCACCCGTGCATATACACCACCAGGCTTGCAAGCCCGGTGATGTACCAACTCGCCTGGTGGTGGAACCGCCATCGGCACGAGCCGCGTTATCTGCTTAGCGAGTGCTGACGAGAGGAGCGACGGTGCCAAGGAGCAGGTTCCGTCCAGATCGAGGGCTGACGATCCGGATGGGTTTGACGATGTTGCTGCTGGCGTTGCTGTACGTCGTGCTGATCGTCGCCATCGGCTACTTCACCGACGCTTTTTGGCTGGGCGTCGTCATCGGCTTGGGTGTGCTGTGGGCGCAGTGGTACTTCTCGGACAAGCTGGCGCTGTCGGCCATGCGTGCCCGGGAGGTTTCCCCGGCCGAGGCTCCACAGCTGCACGCGATCATCGACCGGCTCTGTGCGCTGGCCAACATGCCCAAGCCTCGTGTGGCGATCGCGGACACTCAGCTGCCCAATGCCTTCGCTACTGGGCGAAGCCCGGACCGGGCCGTGGTCTGCGCGACCACAGGTCTGATGCGGCGGCTGGACGAGCGTGAACTCGAGGCCGTCCTGGCCCATGAGCTCTCCCACGTGGCACACAGGGACGTCACCGTCATGACGATCGCGTCCGTCGTCGGAGTCCTGGCCGGATTCATGACGCGGGCGCTGATCTTCGGCGGCATGGGCCGTCAGCGCGACAGCAACGCTGCCGCCGTGGCACTGATGGCTACGTTGATCGCCATCGTGGTCTACGCCGTGAGCTTCCTGCTCACGCGCCTGCTCTCTCGTTATCGCGAGCTGGCGGCCGATCGGGCCGGTTCGATCCTCACGGGCCAGCCGTCCGTGCTGGCCCAGGCGCTGACCAAGATCTCCGGGGACATGGGACGCATCCCGGCGCGTGACTTGCGCGCCGCGGAGCCGTACAACGCGTTCTTCGTCGTCCCGGCATTGACCGGCAAGATGGACCTCGGTGCGCTGTTCGCGTCGCACCCACCCCTGGAGAAGAGGCTTGAGCAGCTGGCCAAGCTATCCGTCGAGCTCGGCCGGGGCTGAGCGTGGGCCTCTTCGACTCTCTGCTGGGCCGGAGCAAGCAGGCACAACCGAATCTCGATGCGCTCTTCTCGCTTCCTGGTGCCGTTCTCACTCTGGAGGCGGCGGCCGATATCCGGCCGGCAGGAACTGGCGCTGTTTGCTTCCGCGAGGCCGAAGGCGCTCCGTTTGCCCGGCTCAAGGAGGAGATCACGGCGCTGCTCGGTGGTGCGGAACCGCAAGAGGTTCACGACAGCTACGGATATACCTGGCTGGTCGTCCGCCGGACGTCCGACGACGTCGCAGCGCTCGTTACCGACCTGCACGCCGTCAACTCCACTCTGGAGTCGTCTGGCTTCGGGCCGGCCTTGCTGTGCTCGACGATCGCGCTACGCACGGCCTCCGGGCAGCCGGTCGCCTTGGTCTACCTGTACAAGCGTGGGACGTTCTACCCGTTCGCGCCGGTCGATGCCGATGCCCAGCGCCGCGACTCCGCGTTGGAATTGCAGGTCCGGGCACTCGTCGCATCAGATCTGCCAATCGAGACCGACGTCACCCGCTGGTTCCCGATATGGGGGGCTCCCGGCTTGTAGACGAGACGCTCAGCCGATGCCGCCGCGGAGGCTGTGGTAGAAAGTCAGGGCGATGCCGAGCCTGTATACCGAAGCCTCTTCCTCACTGAGCTGCTCGGGCTCGTAGCCGGCTTCGCGCTCGGACCAGCGGCTCCACAGGTACAGCGACACGGCCGCGCATGCAATGAGGAAACCCACGATGACGAACACAACGGTCGGCACTGCGGTCGCTTCCTTCTCAGTAGCCGCCCCAGCCGCCCTGGTTGGCCCCAAGGGCAATTCCGAGTCGGTATACAGAAGCCTCTTCCTCGCTGAGCTGCTCGGGCTCATAGGCGGCTTCGCGCTCGGACCAGCGGCTCCACAGGAAGAGCGAGACGGCCGCGCATGCAATGAGGAAACCCACGATGACGAACACAACGGTCGACATCGCGCTCCTTCCTACATTTCAAGTGTAGGTCTACGACACGCAATGGTGCCTCAGGCGACTCAATCAGTCCTTGACGGCCTGCGGGCCTGGAAGGGCGAGCATGCGGTCGAGGGCGACCCGGGCCCAATGGGCAGTGTCGGGATCCACCTCGATCCGGTTGACCACGCGGCCGTCGACCAGGTTCTCCAAGGCCCAGACGAGGTGCGGCAGGTCGATGCGGTTCATGGTCGCGCAGAAGCAGACCGTTTTGTCGAGAAAGACCACAGTCTTGTCGGGGTGCTGCTGGGCCAGCCGTTTTACCAGGTTGAGCTCCGTCCCGACGGCCCACGACGTGCCCGACGGAGCAGCGGCAATGGTGTTGATGATGGATTCCGTCGACCCGATCTGGTCGGCGCCGAGGACGACCTCGTGTTGGCACTCTGGGTGGGCGATCACCTGCACGCCGGGAATCCGCTGCCGGACGTCGCGCACGGACTCGGCGGTGAACCGGCCGTGGACAGAGCAGTGTCCGCGCCACAACAGCATCGTTGCGTCCCGCAGTTGCTGATCCGTCACCCCGAAGTCAGGTCTATGGGGATCCACGACAACGCAGTCGTCGAGGCTTAGTCCCATCTGCAACACGGCGGTGTTGCGCCCCAAGTGCTGATCGGGGAGGAAGAGCACCTTCTCGCCGCGTTCGAACGCCCACTGCAAGGCACGCTCGGCATTGCTCGAGGTGCAAACAGCGCCACCGTTGCGTCCGCAGAACGCCTTGATGTCGGCTGACGAGTTCATATACGTGATCGGCACTGTCGCGCTGACGACGCCGGCATCTTCGAGCCGCTCCCATGCCTCCTCCACCTGGATCAGCCGGGCCATGTCGGCCATCGAGCAGCCGGCCGCAAGGTCGGGCAAGATTATCTGCTGGTGATCGGCGGTAAGGATGTCAGCGGACTCCGCCATGAAGTGGACGCCGCAGAAGACGATGTACTCGGCCTCCGGCTGGGCCGCTGCCTCCCGCGCGAGCTTGAATGAATCGCCGGTCACGTCGGCGAACTGGATCACCTCGTCGCGCTGGTAGTGGTGGCCGAGGACGAATGCCCGGTCACCAAGCGTGGCGCGGGCGCGTCGGGCGCGGTCGACCAGGTCTGGGTCGCTCGCCGGGGGGAGATCGCCCGGGCACTCGACGCCACGCTCGCTGTGCGGGTCGGCTTCCCGGCCGAGCAGCAGCAGCGGCAGGGTCTGTGTGGTCACACCACCAATCGTCTCAGATCCCTGTGATTGCGGAACATTTCACCGCTGTAGCGAGAGATTTCTTCCACGATCACGGTTGTCCACAGGGGCTCCGCAAAGCCGGGCGCCAACCGGACATCGTTGTGGCTCATGTTCGACGGCGTCCCGCCCCTCGCTGGCCTGGCGGACCTTCAGGCCGGTGCCGTCACGCGGGCGCAGCTGCTGGCCTCCGGCATGACCGACTCACAGATCGTTGCCCAGCTGAACGCACGCCGCTGGCAGCGGATCTATCCCGGCGTCTTCGTAACGTTCACCGGCCCATTGCCGGAGCTGACCCGTATCTGGTGCGCGGTTCTGTACGCCGGTGACGGAGCCGTCGCTTCCTACCGAACGGCGGCCTGGCTGCAAGGGATCGAGGACGCGCTTCCCTCGGTGGTCGAGGTTTCCGTGCCAGCCGGCCGGCGGGTGCAACGCCAGCGCGGACTGGTCGTTTACCGCAGCCGCGACCTGGCCAGGCGGACCCACCCCGCGCGATGTCCTCCGCAGACTCGGATAGAAGAAACCGTGCTTGACCTCGTCGAGCACGAGGACCGCATCGACGACGTAGTCGGGTGGATCACCCGCGCCTGCCAGCGCCGGCGAACGACCGCTGGCCGCATCGGTGCAGCAGCGGCGTCGCGACGGCGAATGCGGTGGCGGACGCTGGTGGCGGAGGTGTTGGCCGACGTCCGCAACGGTGTGCTGTCGCCGCTGGAACGCCGATGGCGGCGTCAGGTGGAACGGGCACATGGCCTGCCTGCCGGGGAGTACAACTGCGCCGAAGCCGACGGATTGAGGCGTCGGTACCGCGACGTTCGCTACGCCCGCTGGCGGAGTGTGGTCGAACTCGACGGGCGAGCGGCTCATCCCGAGGAGTCTGCACATCGCGACCGTGGGCGGGACAACAGTGTCGTCATGACGGGCCGGGCTACGCTGCAGTTTGGGTGGCGCGAGGTGGCTGCCGACCCATGCGGCTGCGCGGCGCAAACGGCGAAGGTCCTTCGCTACCACGGCTGGACTGGCAAAGTGCGGCGATGTGGACCTCGGTGTGACGTGGATTCGCGGTGATTGTGGAAGATCCCACTACCGGAGCATGGATTTTCTTCCGCGATCAGCCGGATCAACCGAGTATTGCGGCGGGCAGGTACGGAGCGGGCGGCCTCATATGCCGGAGCGCGAGGTATCCGCCGACATGCAGGCCGAGGCCGGCGACGAGTCCGACGTCGACCGCCCAATCCTGGTCAGCAGTGAGCCGCGCGATCTCCACCGAGCGCGGTGCCGAGCGGGCGAGCGTGGCCCAGAGCAGCCGCCGGGCAGCCTCCTTGGTGGTCGCTGCGAGTGCGAGCGGCGTTCCGTCTCGGTGAAACACATATCCCGAGCCGGTGGCGATGTCACAGACCAGAAGGTGGGCGCGATCAACCAGCGGATCATGATCCGGGCCGCGGGCAGCTCCCCGCACCCGCCGGTCCACCGACTCGACGAACGCCCGATCGCTCTTCGTCGCCTCCCGCACGCCCTCGACGATCGGCAACGCAGAACGGTCGACCCGGCCGGCCAGCCGCATCGTCGGGTGCAGCGTGAACCCGGCCATGCGTACCCAGCGCGCGGTCGACGGATCGTCGGTCAAAACCCCAAGCCCGCGCAGGCAGCCTTGGCTGTATGCCAGAGCGGCCTGGAGCAGGTTCGGCCCGACAGCGGCCGCGGACGGGTGGACGGCGAGAACCGCCAGACACCACAGCAAATCACGCCTGGTCGAGAGGACCACGCCGGCGACAGTGCCGTCGTCGGCGACCCAGCACCCGGCCGGATCGTGTTCGGCAAGGTGAGCGACCAGAGATGGCTCCGCACCGCACCGGCCGGCCGCTTCGGTGACGTCCTCGACGCGTAGTGGCCTGATGCGCATGCGGCAGACTCTGCCGCATGCGGGTGCTGGTCGCTCCGGACAAGTTCGCCGGCACCCTGACCGCTGTCGAGGCTGCGGACGCGATCTCCGAGGGCTGGCGTCGCACCGCGACCGACCAGATCACGGCCGTCCCCATGGCCGATGGGGGACCAGGTTTCGTCGACGTGCTGCACGCTGCCCTCGGCGGCGAGATCTTGGCTGTGACCGTGCGTGGGCCGCTCAGAGCTCCGGTGCCGGCGACATTGCTGCTGGTGGACGACACGGCCTACGTCGAGTCCGCCGAGGCGTGCGGCCTCGCCCTCTTGCCGAGCGCTGGGATCGCCCCAGTTCACGGTGTGGTCGAAGACGCATCGACTTACGGCGTCGGCGAGTTGGTCGCCGAGGCTGTGGACGCGGGTGCCCGCCGGATCGTCGTCGGCCTCGGTGGAACTGGCACGAACGACGGCGGCGCCGGCCTGCTCGCAGCGCTCGGGGCGACCAGCACACCCTCCGGCGCCCTCACGGCCGGTGTGTCAGGTCTGTCGCAGCTTGCTGAGGTCGATCTCGCGCCAGCTCAGGCCCGGCTCGCCGGTGTCGAGTTGGTTGCAGCAACCGACGTCGAGAACCCACTGCTCGGTCTCCGTGGCGCGACCAACGTGTTCGGTCCGCAGAAAGGTGTCGCCGCCGATCGGCTGATCGACGTCGACGGCGCGTTGACCAGGTTTGCGCACCTGGCCGGCCGGCAGCCGGCTGACGCGAAGGGCGCTGGTGCCGCCGGGGGGCTCGGTTATGCCCTGATGCTGCTTGGTGCACGGCGGGAGCCCGGCTTCACCATGGTTGCCGACGCGGCCCGGCTTGTGGACGCCATTCGCGCCTCAGACCTGGTGCTGACCGGCAAGGGAAAACTCGACTGGCAGTCCATGCCCGGCTCGGTGGTGTCTGGCGTTGCCGGCCTGGCAGGCGAGGCCATGCGACCCTGCGTGGTGATCGCCGGCGTCGTCCGGGTCGGAGCCCGCGAGTTGCGGGCCAACGGCATCGAGTCGGCCTACTCATTGGTTGATGTCGTGGGGGACCAGGCCGCCCGCAACGACCCGGCCGAGAGCCTCGCCACTGTAGCGGCGCGCGTTGCACGGACATGGAGTCGGCGCTGAGCGTGTGCGACGATAGAGGGGTAGGGAATGCCCGGCCCGAGCCGGGTGTTCGATAATGAAGACCGGCCCCGAGACTCCCAGGAGCAGATCGACATGACGGTTCAGGAAGAGACCATCGAGACCGTGGTCCTCACCGAGGGTGCCGCCACCAAGGTCAAGAACCTGCTCGAGCAGGAGGGCCGCGACGACCTCGCGTTGCGCGTCGCCGTGCAGCCCGGCGGCTGCTCGGGCCTGCGTTACCAACTGTTCTTCGACGAACGTTCCCTGGACGGCGACCAGGTCACAGACTTCGGCGGCGTGAACGTCGTCGTCGATCGGATGAGTTCGCCCTACCTGCTGGGCGCGACCATCGACTTCGTCGACACCATTGAGAAGCAGGGCTTCACCATCGACAACCCCAACGCCACCGGCTCCTGCGCCTGCGGCGACTCCTTCCACTAGACCACCGCTCCTGCCCCCTCTATGGCGGAGGCAGCATGGATGAGGCTGAGGCTCCATCCGAACGGTCGGGGATCTGGATCTGCCCAGCGTGCGGCGCCAGGCTGGTGAGCCGCAATCTGTGGCACTCCTGTGGCCGGTACTCCCTGGAGAACCTGTTCGCGAAGGCCGACCCTGGTTCGCTAGAGCTGGCCAGGACGTTTGTCGCCGTGCTCCGCACCCTCGGCGACGTCCAGGTGCTCCCGCAGAAGACCCGCCTCGTGTGCGTCGCGCGCGGGTCCGTTCCAGTGGGCTGGAACCTCGCAAGTACGGGTTCATGGCCAACTTCGCCCTCCATCGTTGGCTGGACAGCCCGCGCGTCGTGAAGACGTCGATTACGGGCCGCGGTGGCGGGTTCACTACGTACGGATTCGTTCCGAGGCCGATGTCGACAACGAACTGATCGCATGGTTTCAGGAATCGCCCGTGGGCGTCCAAATCGACCTACGCGGTGCACCTGAGGTCGCAGCTCAGACCGACCGCCTAGACTCGCCGCCGTGAACGTCGCCGTCACCGGGTCGATCGCTACCGACCACCTGATGACTTTCGCCGGCCGGTTCGCCGACTCGATGGTTGTCGACCAGTTGGACAAGATTTCGCTGTCCTTCCTGGCCGAGGACCTGCAGGTGCGTCGGGGGGGCATCGGCGCGAACATCTGCTTCGGCATGGCCAACCTGGGCCTGTCGCCCGTGCTCGTGGGTGCCGTGGGCGAGGACTTCGCCGACTACCGGTCCTGGTTGGAACGCCACGGGATCGACTGCCACAGCGTGCACTGCTCACCGGTCCGCCACACCGCCCGGTTCGTGTGCACGACCGACGACGACCACGCCCAGATCGCGACGTTCTATGCCGGGGCCATGAGCGAGGCGCGCGACATCGAGCTCAAGCCGATCGCCGACCGCGTTGGCGGCCTGGACCTGGTGGTGATCAGCCCCAACGACCCCGAAGCGATGCTGCGACACACCGAGGAGTGCCGCGTGCGCGGATACCGTTTCGTGGCCGACCCGTCTCAACAACTGGCCTGGATGGACGGAGCGGCTATCCGGTTGCTCGTCGACGGCGCGGCGTACCTGTTCAGCAACCAGTACGAGGCGGCCCTGCTGGAGAAGAAAACCGGGTGGAGCACAGAAGATGTATTGGCGCGGGTCGACGTCCGTGTCACCACACTGGGCCAGTACGGCGCGCGCATCGAGCAGGTCGGCCAGCCCGAGATCCACGTGCCAGCGGCCGGTGAACCGACGGCGGTCGACCCCACCGGGGTCGGCGACGCCTTCCGGGCTGGCTTCATCAGTGCTGTGGCCTGGGGGCTGCCGCTCGCCCGGGCAGCCCAGGTCGGCGCCTTGCTGGCGACGTACGTGCTCGAAACCGTCGGAACCCAGGAGTATGAGCTCAGCCGGGCCAACGTGCTGCAGCGCCTGGAAGAGGCCTACGGCCCGGACGTCGTCGCGGACGTCGCCCCGCATCTGGTCACCCCCCGACCCTGACGGCGTTCACGTCGGCGCTGACGTTGGCTTTGCAGACTCGGTCAACGCTTGTCGATCCCACCAAACGAGGGCTCCGGCTCTGGCTCGACGACGACCAGCTCGGCGTGCTGAACCAATCGCTTCGGCGGAGAAGACTCCGCCGCGGTGGGCCGACTACTGGGTTGCCCGCCTGGCAGCCCGAGCCCTTCACGGGGTACGGGTCGCCCGCGACCGCTTCGCCGTCGAGCTCAAAGGAGGCTGGGTTGTACAGCGCGGCCACCGCGGTCGTGGTCAGAGCGAGCAACCTCGTTGATAGCCGTCGTCTCCTGGCATGCCTGAAAGTGGTGAGTTCCGCAACGTGCTTCGCCGTTCGATACAGCGACGAACCGCAGCGCTGATGCCCGGTCGTCTGGGAAGCCTTCAGCGACGGTGTGTTCGCGATCGCGATCACGCTCCTTGTGCTGGACATCACTGTGCCCGCAGGATCCTTAGACGATCTTCTGGCGGCAGTAGCGGACCAGTGGCCGTCCTATCTCGCCTACGTGATCAGCTTGGCGACCATCGGCGTTGCGTGGTTGGAGCACAACGCAATCACGGACTACATGGACTACGCCGATGCCATGGTCGTGCGCGTGAACTTGTCGTTGCTTCTGCTGGTCTCGTTCCTGCCCTTCCCCACCCGTTTGATCACGGAGTACTTCGGCGAGCGGGACGCCGAGCGGGTCGCCACGACCATCTACGGAATGAACCTGCTGCTCATCGCAGTGCTGCTGTTCCTAATTTGGCGATTCGTGGTCAGCGAAGGGCACGTCCGCACCGATGTCAGCGAAGAGGAGATCGCCGTCCTGACCCGGCATCTCAAGCCCGGGTTCGCCGGGAATGTCGGCCTGCTGGTCCTGGGGTTGTTCCTCCCGCCGGCCGCGGTGGTCGGCTACCTCGGCGTGGCCCTGTACCTACTGATCCCGTTCGGCCTCCTCGGCAACCGGTCCTAGCGAACCCACGGCAGCGGTGTATCGGGTGTGAGATCAGCCCAAGACCGTCCCTTTCGACGGAGCCCGACGGCTTGGGGTCTGGTAGTCGCATCATGCGGAATGAGTTGAACAGTCCGACGAGAGCGGCGAGGAGCGCAACGAGCAGTGCCACCTGAAGGGCAAGGGGTCTCGCGTCGGTGTTGATGCGGATGATCTCGGCCTGAATCTCCGCGGGTTGGCCGACGAGCAGCTCCTCGAGCTGGGTGTTGCTCATCACCTCCGCGTCGTCCTCTAGCGCTTGTGCGACGCGTTGCTGCTCGGCTGAGGGGAGCACGGTGCTCGCTTGTGCCATGTTGGTGAACGTTATGGACAGTGTTGCCAGCATGATCGCGCCGGCGAAAGCCAATCCGAACGACAGCCCGAATGACCCCGCCGCCGAGTTGACGCCTGCGGCCTCACTGACCCGCTCATCCGAGATCGGGGCCAGCGTGTAGTTGTTGAGTTGGGACACCAGCAAACCCAACCCGGTTCCCGCGATGACCAATGGGGCCACCAGATACCAGCCGGAGTCCGCGCGGGGCACGATCGGGATCAGGATGACCATTCCTGTCGCGAGGAGCACGAATCCCCACCGGATGATGCTGCTGGGGCGCCGCTGCCCTGCCCTCTTCCCAGCGAGTATCGCCATTCCGAACATGCTGAGCGAGAGCGGGGCGAGGGACAGGCCCGCCTGCATCGCGGTGTATTCGAGCACCATCTGCAGGTATATCGGCAGCGCGATCATCGTGCCGCCCAGTGCGATCTGCTGGAGCATCTGCTCGGAGATCCCGAACTTGAAGATCTTGGACTTGAACAGATCTGGGTCGAGCAGCGTCGGCTTCCCTTGCCGCTTGCGCCGCACCAGCCAGTTCACCAGCACGACTAGCGCAACGGCCCCAATCGCCAGCAGCGCGGCAACGGATTCGCCGCCCTCCTGCCATACCAGGATGCCCAAAACGATGCCGCCCATGCCCAGGACAGAAAGCAGTGCGCCGACGGGGTCAACGGCTCGGGGGCCTGTATAGGGCGCGTCGCGGACGAGTCGGATGCCGGACAGCACGATCGCGATGATGACGACCTCGAGCAGGAACGCGATTCGCCACGACATGTACGTAGTGATGAACCCTCCGAGAAGCGGCCCGACCGCAGCGGCAATCGCGGCTGCGGCGCCGACCAGAGCGTAGGCCTTCTTCTGGGCCGCTCCTTCGAAGTTTCCGTGGATAAGGGACTGCATGGCGGGAAGCAGGAGCGACGCACCGAGCCCACCGACGATCGCCCAGAAGATGATGATCGCGATCAGGCCCTGGGCGAAAGCCATGGCCAGGGCGCCGACCGCATAGCCGAGCAAACCGAGCACGTATGCCCGCTTGCGCCCGATGAGATCGCCCACCTTGCTGCCGATCAGGATGAACGCGGCGGATACCAACGCCTCGAGCGCGATCGCGGACTGGACGCCGCTGACGGTAGTGCCGAGATCGTGCACCACCGCAGCGATCGAGACGTTCATCAGCGACGTGTCGACGACCAGCACGAACATCGCCATGGCCAGCAGGATGGCGAGCCGCCGAGTGCCAGGTGCCTCTCGAGGGGCGCTGGCACTCGGTTCGTCGGTCATATGACCAGCGTTAGCCGCTCTGGACGGCTACCGAGTCACCGATGTCGGCGATGGCGCCCATAGCTTGGCCGAGGGCGATTGGCCAGGAGGCCAGAAAGAGCACGATGGGAGCGCCGATGAAAATGACACCCATCGTGGCCCAAAAGCCTTCGACATCAATGGCCCAGGAGATCACACCGACGGTGGCGAGGATCATGCCGACGACACCGATGACCTTGAGGACTCCGGCCCAGGTACGCAGAGCCGCATATCTGGTCATACCTGTCTCCTGTCTCTGTCGTGTGGTCAGGTCAAGGCCTTTGCCTTGGCTTGTTGGAATTCCGCCTCGCTGATGACGCCTTTGTCTCGTAGGTCCGCCAGCCGGGCGATTTCGTCTGCGGTGCTGCGACCGGTCGAGCCCGCCGCATCCTGAACGTATCGTCGCATCGCAGCGTCTTGCTCCTGGGCTTCCTGGACGGCGTGTTCGCCCATCTTTTGGCCACGGGCGATCAGGTACACGAAGACCCCGAGGTAGGGCAGGACGATGACGAAGATCGTCCACAGTGCCTTGCCCCAGCCGGACAGGTCGCGGCTACGGAAGATGTCGCCGAAAACGACGATCAGCAACCAGATCCAGATGACGAACAGGAAGAACCACAGCATCGACCAGAACAGTTGCCCGGTCCCGAACTCGGCAGTGAAGAGCACGACTCATTCCTCCAATGTGGTGTGGCTGGTGGTGGTGTCTCCCGCGGCGACCGGCTGGTCTGACTCGGCTTCCAGCTCGCGCCGGGCTGCCGCGTTGGCTACTCGCTCCTGATCCGAAACGGTCGGCCATTGCAGGTCGAGCGATCTGATGGTGTCGACCATGATGGCGGCCGCCATTGCCTGCATCACGTGCTTGTGATCGGCCGGAATCACGTACCACGGCGCCCAGGGTGTGGAGGTGGCCGTGATGGCGTCCTCGTAGGCCTGCATGTAGTCGTCCCAGCGCGCGCGCTCGGCCACGTCGGCGGCGCTGAACTTCCACACCTTGTCGGGGTTGTCCAGGCGGGCCATGAAGCGCCGTTTCTGCTCGGCCTTGGAGACGTGTAAGAAGAACTTCACGACCTTCGTGCCGTTGCGGTCGAGGTGCCGTTCGAAGGCGTTGAGGTCGTCGTAGCGATCCGACCAGAAGCTTGGTCCGCGATCACCTCGAGGAAGCCGCTGATGCTCAAGCCACTCCGGATGCACCCGCAAAGCCACGACCTCCTCGTAATGTGATCGGTTGAAGATCCCGATTCGGCCCCGCTCGGGAACCGCCTTCCAGATTCGCCACAGGAAGGTGTGGTCGAGCTCCTCACGCGATGGTTGCTTGAACGACACGACCTGCACGCCCTGCGGGTTGACGCCGGACATGACGTGCTTGATGGTGGAGTCCTTTCCGGCGGCGTCGATGGCTTGGAAGACCACCAGCAAAGCGTGCGAGTCACTGGCCCATAGCAGTTCCTGCGCGTCGGCTAGCTGCTCGACTCCGGCTGCGAGGACCGCTTTGGCGGCGCCGTCCAGCTCAGTGGCGGAGAGAAGGTCGAACTCGCCCCCACCCGTCCACCGCGTATCGCGCCCCGCCAGGTTCGCCCGGTTACCCGGGTCGACGCGCAACTCGTTGATGATCCGTCCCCGGCGTTCATCGCCTCCTACCTCTGTGACTGTGGTGTTCATCGGCTGTCTCCATTGGTCGAAAGGCGGGATGTGTTGAAGGTAGGGGATTCGCGACCCGTCGGGTGGTTCCCTGAACGGCACAGTCACGACGTCAGGGGGCAAGATACACAGCTTGCGGCAGCTGACGTGATGGATTGGCGAGATCCTTTGCCGTGAACGTGATCACGCCTAAGCCGAGGAAGGCAAGCATCGTCAACGCGACGCACGAAACGATGTCGCTCAGAGGCGTGGGCACGACCAGTCATGGAGGGCCGATGAGGATCGTTGTTGCGCTGGGCGGCAACGCGCTGCAGCGCAGGGGCGAGCCGATGACCGTGGAGCGGCAGCGTACCCACGTGGCGGCGGCGTGCAAGGCACTCGCCCCGGTGGCGGAGGACCACGAGCTGGTCATCTCGCACGGCAACGGGCCGCAGGTCGGGCTGCTCGCTTTGCAGGCAGCGGCGTACGACGAGGCCTCGGAGTACCCGTTCGACGTCCTCGGCGCGCAGACCGAGGGAATGATCGGCTACCTGATCGAGCAGGAGTTGGGCAACCTGTTGCCCTTCGAGAAGCCGCTCGCCACGGTTCTCACCATGACTGAGGTCGACCCGGACGATCCGGCGTTCGCCGCGCCGACCAAGTTCGTCGGACCGGTCTACACCGAGGCCGACGCCCATCGCCTCGCCGCCGAGCGGAGCTGGACCGTTCGCCAGGACGGCACAGCTTGGCGTCGCGTGGTCCCGTCGCCAGTCCCGAGGAGGATCTTCGAGTCCCGTCCGGTCGAGTGGCTGCTAGAGCACGGCTGCGTCGTCATCTGCGCCGGCGGCGGCGGTATCCCTACCATGTACCGCAAGGGCACCCGGACCCTGGTCGGCGTGGAGGCGGTCATCGACAAGGACCGAGCCAGCGCGGTGCTGGCCGAAGGCCTGGGCGCAGACCTGCTGGTCATCGCCACCGATGTTGACGCCGTATACCTGGACTGGGGTACGCCGGAACAGCGCGCAGTCGCCTCCGTACACCCGGACGCCTTGCGCACCCTCGACCTCCCGGTAGGCTCCATGGGCCCCAAGGCCAATGCGGCGGCGGCTTTCGCATCCGCTACCGGGCATCCGTGCGTCATCGGTGCCCTAGACCACCTTTCGGCGATCCTCGCCGGCGCGTCGGGCACCAGGATCACCGTCGACGAGGCCGGGCTGATGTTCCGGTGAACGCTGGCACCCACGGCAACAGGAGAGAGACTCGATGAGTATCAGCGAGAAGCCAGCGGCGGCCGCCGTTGAGGCCACGCCTCCGTACCTGCGGCCTACGGCGGACGTCGTCCGCGACCTGCACACCGACGTGACATCGGGACTTTCGGCGCAGGAAGCGGCAGAACGCCTGGCGACCCACGGGCCGAACCAGATAACGGCCGAGAAGCCGCCTTCGGCGGTCGCGGTCGCGCTCACACAGCTGCGCGATCCGATGAACATCATGCTGGTCGCAGTCACCGTGGTCAGCCTGCTCATCGGCCAGGTGTCCACCGCACTGCTGGTAGCGGTCCTGGTGTTGCTGAACGTCGCGCTCGGCACCCGCCAGGAGCTCAAAGCCCGCGCCAGCGTCGACGCCCTGGCAAAACTGCAGGTTCCTCAGAGCCGCATACTGCGTGGCGGCAACGTGACGCTGGTCGCTGCCGTCGACGTGGTGCCCGGCGACGTGGTTCAGGTCGAGGCCGGCGAAATCGTCCCTGCCGACGGCCGGATCGTCGCGTCGGCCACGCTCGAAACGCAGGAGGCAGCACTCACCGGCGAGAGCGCACCGGTGAGCAAGGACGCCGCGGTGCTTCCCGGCCCGGAGGTGGCAGTCGGCGACCGGTCAAACATGCTCTTCCAGAACACGTCGGTCACCCGTGGAACCGGAACCATGGTGGTCACGGCTACCGGGATGCAGACCCAGATGGGTCAGATCGCGACGATGCTCACGTCGGTCAAGCGAACCCGGTCCCCGTTGCAGAAGGAGCTCGACTCGCTGACTCGCGTGCTCGGGATCATCGCCTGGACTGCCGTCGCGTTCATCGTCGTCGTCGGGTTGTTCCGCGACCTGCCCATCGAGGACGTACTGCTGCTCGGTACGGCGATGGCGATCTCGGCAATCCCGACCGGGCTTCCGACGTTCGTTCAGGCGATGCTCTCCTACGGCGCTAAGCAGCTCGCCGAGGCCAAGGCGGTCGTCAAGAACCTCACCGACGTCGAGACCCTGGGCGCCACCAGCGCGATCAACACCGACAAGACCGGCACGCTCACCATGAACCAGATGATGGTGTCCACTATCTACGCCGGTGGCTCCTGGTTCGCCGTGGACGGCGAGGGCTACCGCAAGTCGGGAGCCATCCGGTCGGTCGCCGGTCGTCCAGTGCCGGACTTCACCCGGCTCGCCTACGGCCTGGTCCTGGACAGCGACGCCACCGTCAGTGACGACGGGGCGGTGGTGGGTGACCCGACCGAGGCCGCCCTTGTCGTTCTGGCGGCCAAGCTCGGTGTCGACGCGGACGAAACCAGGCGCGCCTATCCACGCCGGGCCGCGGTGCCCTTCGACTCCGAGTACAAGTTCATGGCGACCTTCCACCGCGTCCAGGTCGACGGCGCCGACCACCTCATCGAGCTGGTCAAGGGCGGACCGGACGTGGTCCTGGCCCGCTGCACCCAGGCCGGCGGGCCGCTGAGCGGCACCCAGGTCCCTATCGACCAGGAACGCCCCGGCATCGAAGCCGCGAACCGGCAGATGGGTGAGAAGGGCCTTCGTGTCCTCGCCTTCGCCGCGCGGGTGCTCGACGACGCCGATGAACGCGCGATTGCCCAGGACCCGATGTCGTTCGCCCGCGACCTCAGCTTTGTGGGCATGGTCGGCATCATCGACCCGTTGCGCGCGGAGGCGAAGGGCGCGGTGCAGACGGCACTTGGCGCGGGCATCGACGTCCGCATGATCACCGGTGACCACGCGGTCACCGCACACGCGATCGGCGAGACGCTCGGCCTCGGCGCCGGAGCCCTCAGCGGGACGGAGCTGCAGGCCATGTCCGACGACGACCTGCGCGCGCGCCTGCCAGAGCTGCACGTCTTCGGCCGGGTGTCGCCGGAGGACAAGCTCCGGCTTGCACAGGTCATGCAGGGCGAGGGCATGATCGTCGCGATGACCGGAGACGCGGTCAACGACGCTGCGGCCCTCAAGCAGGCGGACATCGGTGTGGCGATGGGCAGTGGCAGCGAGGTCTCCAAGCAGGCCGCGCGGATGATCCTCACCGACGACAACTTCGGCACCCTGGTGCACGCCGTCGAGCTGGGCCGGACCATCTACAGCAAGATCGTCTCCTACATTCGGTACCAGATGAGCCAGTTGCTCTCGTTGGTGCTGCTGTTCGTCACCGCAACCGTGTTCGACATCAACGACGGGGTTGCAATGACCCCGCTGATGGTGCTGTTCCTCAACTTCTTCATCTCGATCTTCCCGGTGATCGTCATCATGGTGGATCCCGGTGACCCGGATGTGATGCAGCGGCCGCCCCGGGACCCGAAGGTCCCCATCACAAACCCCGCCGCGATCACCCGCTGGGTGCTCTACGGTGCGACCCTCTTCCTCGCCGCGCTGGTGCCACTCGTATTCGGCCCGGACACTTTGAGCACCGACGAACCCAGCGCTTCGATGACCATGAGCTTCGTCGTCCTCGGGCTCGGAACGATCCTCAGCGGGCTGGTCATGCGCAGGGACCCGACCAGCGGGTTGGTCCCCCCCATTCTGTCCGCGGTGAAGTGGCTAGCTATTCCGGCCGCCCTGGTCGTGCTGGCCACCGAGCTCGGCTTCCTGCAGCGCGGCCTGCTTACCCAGCCACTGAGCGGACTGGAATGGCTGGCATGCATCGGCCTGGCACTTGTTGTTCCCGTTGTGGTCGAGGTCGACAAATGGGTGCGCCGACGCCGCCACCGGCAGCCTGCCGAGTACGCGCCGGAGGTCGCGGTCAATCCGGCACGTGCCGTCTCCATCGCACGGTGACGCAGCCGGCCGCGAGTACGTCCCGACACACTCAAGCCTCCCTGGCTGGGGCATCGGTGAGACGAGCCTTCGGCCGATCCGGAAGGGCCGCATCGACCGGCCGGTCGAGTTCGGCAACAAGGCGCAGGTCGTCGACAACGACGACGGTGTCGTCGTGGACCACACGGTCGGGCCGGGCGCCGTCCCGGACGCGCCGCAACTCGCACCCGCCATCGAACGGATCCGGCGGCGCACCGGCCGTGCTCCGCGCGCGGTGACCGCCGACCGCGGCTACGGCGAGGCCGGTGTGGAGGCCGACCTGCACGACCTCGGGGTGCGACGGGTCGCGATCCCGCGCAAGGCCAAGACCTCAGCGGCGCGACGAGAAGTCGAACACTCGACGAAGCTTCCGCCGACTGGTCAGGTGGCGCACCGGATCCGAAGGCCGAATCAGCCACCTCAAACGCAGCTACAGATGGGACCGGGCCCGCCTCGACCGACGCAAAGGCGCCGGCACCTGGTGCGGGCACGGGGTGTTCGCACACAACCTCGTCAAGATCAGCGCCCTCACCGCGTGACCAGACCACAACGGGACAGCGACCGCACAACCGGAAGCCGTTCCCGCCGGAACACAGTCCCAGCAAATTCAGCCGACAGACTTCTTCAGGTCGAAGTAGCTAGCTGGGAGTATTCGTACGCGAATTCAAGGCCAGCCTTTGGTGGCGATTCGGACAGGAGGCTCACATGTCGCCGATCGAACCGGTTCCGACCCAACCATCTCGACTGGCAGTTGACGCCGGCCGACTGTGGGCGGGCGGGGTGGCGACGGCGGTGGTTTCGGCGCTCGTTGCCCTGGTCGGCGTACTTGTGTGGGAGGGGGTGTTTGACATTGACATGGTCAGCCCGCCGCGTCTGGAGATCGGCGACTCGTTCGGCGTCCAATACGCGGCCACGGCGGCCGTGTTGGCGCTGCTCGCGACCGGCATCGCGCATCTACTGGTGCTGAGTACGCCGCGGCCGCGCGCCTTCTTCGGCTGGATCGTAGGCCTGGCCACGGTGGCTGGTGCCGCGATCCCCTTCACACTCGACGGGCCCACAGAAGGCAAGCTGGCCACGAGCTCGGTCAATATCGTGATCGGCTTGTGCATCCTCACGCTGGTCAGCTCGATCATGGGCCGCACCATCCGCCCAGCCCGCAGCACGATCTAACCGGAACAGACAGCCATCGGCTTGTCGTCAGTCGAACTGATGGCGGAGGCGGCGGGTTCGCGGGCCCTGCGTCGGATAGCGGCGATGGCGATGGTAGAGGCGCTCTTCCTGCAACGCTACGCGACCGCTCGCAGCTGATCTACACGCATGGTGCGGTCGTGCCGTCCGCGCTTGGACCTCGGCAACGACGAGCAAAAGGGGGAACATGACCACGAGAGCCGGATTCGACACTGCCGCCTCGCTGCCGCTCGTGATTCGAGCGGTTGGTCTGGCGATGGCTGCGCTGTTGCTCGTCTCGTGCGGAGGGAATGGCTCCCCTGACCTGCCATCGGTGACACCATCGCGCTCAGCGAGCTCATTACCGACCCCGACGGCGACGATCCCGAGCCCCACGCAGTCACCCGTACTCCCGGGGACCCCGACGGCGACGATCCCCAGCCCCACCCGGTCACCAATACACTCGGAGACGCCGACCCTGACCCCGACGGCGACCGACGTGTCGACTCCGACTTTGACGGAGTCGCCGAGCCCGTCGCCGACTCCGACCCCGTCACCGTCGCCGACGACCTTGTCGTCGGCAGCGGGCTCGTCTGCTACCACGACCGGTGCCCCTTCTTGGTTGTGGTGGCTCCTTGCAGCCGTCGCACTCGCAGTCGCCGTGGCAGTTCCGCTTCTGGTGAGGGCTCGTCGGCGCCGGGCATGGCTGGCCGACCTCGCGGCTACCGAGGAAGAGGTTGCCTGGTTCGCCCGCGTACTCATCCCCGAGCTGCGGCAGGCGGGCTCCTTTGACCAGGTCGCTGGTGGTTGGGCTGTCGGGTCGAGCCGGGTCTCCACCGTCGAGGATGGGCTGACCGCGCTCGAGGCTTCCGCTCCGGATGACGCCGGTCGAACTCGCGCGCGGGGCCTGCGAGACGCCGTGCGTGCGTCTCGGGCCCGTATGCAGGAACTGGTCGGATCCGGTGACGCCGAAACGTTACCCAGGGACTTGGATGCGGTTGCTGCGGAGCTCGAGGCGGTCCTAGGGGCGGCGAATCCGAACGGGTGACGCGATGCGTCGGGCGCCCTCGTGCCCTTCTGCCGCTTCCCGCCGTCCTTCTCTCTCACCGGTGGCGCTGGACGATCAAAGCTTCGAGCACCTCGAGGTCGCCGGGTGCCAGCCACGTCTCCTCGAGGGGCTTGCCACCGGCTTGCTGGATAGCTTCGGTCAAGGGCTTCGCCCAGATGTGCTCGATGAGGGCGACGGCTACCGCGGAGCCCGGTGGTACCGCATCAGCCAGCGACCACGCCGGGACGTCCTCTTCGGAGTCGGGGTGAACCACGGAGTCGGCGTTCGCCTCACTCTCCGGCCAGCCGAGAACGGCGGCCGCCAGGTCGCCGATATCCGCGTTCACGCCGTCCGGTGGGGCCAGGGTCTCGAATGTGCCGTCCTCGGCGCGCGAGAGGAGGAGCAAGTCAACGAGCCTGACGATGCCGGCCTCGCGGAGCCGCGTCAGCTCTGCGAGCACCTCGCCGGAGAACGTTGGTCGGTCGAAACCGACGACCAACACCTGCACCGGTCCCATCACGCCACCACCCGTGCCCGCAATTCCTCATATTCCCCGGTGGTGATCACGCCAGTTTCGAGCAGATATTGCAGCGCCGAGAGCGTGTCCGCATGGCTTCCCGCCCGGGACGCCGGCGGCACCGACGGGCCGGGTGGCGGC
>JBKPAG010000004.1:0-124363 GCA_046726315.1 Actinomycetota bacterium
AGGCCGAACACCCAACACCGTCAAAGGATCACCGGGCCCAAACACGACGCCGACACCCACCCACCTGCCGAGCATCACCCCCCACGCCTCCGCGGCCCTGTCCAGCGGCCCCACAAACGCCCTTATTCAGCAGTCTCCTAGCCGCTGATTCGGCCGCCGCCGAGCAGCCCGAGGACCAGCAGGCCGAGCACGACGCGGTAGATCACGAACGGCAGATACGAGCCACGTACCAGCCACCGCATCAGCCAGGCGATCACTGCGTACCCGACGACGAACGCCACAACCGTTGCGATCAGCAACGGGCCGATGCCGTACTCGCTGCCTTCCGCAAGAGCCGACGGCCATTCGAAAATCCCCGCACCGAGCACCGCCGGGATTGCCAACAGGAAAGCAAAGCGCGCGCACGCGGCGCGCTCGTAACCGAGGAACAGGCCCATGCTGATCGCGGCGCCCGAGCGAGAGACACCGGGCACCAGCGCCAGCGCCTGAGCCGCCCCGAACGCGAACGCGTGCCGAAGCGTCAGCGCCTCGATCGGCCGGTTCTTCGCCCCGACCCGGTCAGCGATACCGAGGACTATTCCCATCAGGACCAGGGTGGTGCCGACGATCCACAGTGATCGGAAGCTGCCCTCGATGACGCCCTTCAGGGCGATTCCACCGGCGATGATCGGTAGCGAGCCGGCGATGACATACCACCCCATCCGAGCGTCGTGTGGGTCCCAGTAGCGCCGTCGGTGTACCGCGGCGGTGTGGGCGCGGGCCGTGGTATTCGGGGCATCGACGTCGGCGGATGCGCCCGTCGGGATGGCTCGAACTCTGCGCCCTCCGATCAGCGACAGAACCCATGCCCGAACGATCCGCCAGATGTCCGACGCGAAGTACAGGATCACCGCCGTCTCGGTACCGATCTGAATCACCGCCGTGAAGGCTGCGCCTGGATCGTCCCAGCCGACCAGCTCCGGGAAGATCCGCAGGTGGGCGCTGGACGAGATCGGCAGGAACTCGGTCATACCCTGCAGGACCCCAAGAACAACGGCCTGCAGCCAGTCGTTCACGGCGCATTCCCGGCCAGGCCAGCAGCCTCGACCGCGGCAGTGAGGTGCCGCAGGCTCTCGAGCTTCTGGTCGAGGTTGCCCGATGCGACGGTGACCGACAGAGTGGTTGTTCCGGCTTCGGCATAGGCGTGCAGACGGTCCCGGATCCGCTCGACCGGACCGATCAAGGCCGTCTTGTCGACGAACTCAAAGGGCACTGCCGCGGCAGCTTCTCGCGGTTTGTGGTCCAGGAACAGGTCTTGCACTCGAGCCGCCGCGTCGCCGAAGCCCATACGGACGGCCAGCTGGTTGTAGAAGTTCTGGGTGCGACTACCCATCCCGCCCAGATAGAGCGCCGCATACGCGCGCACCGGCTCGGCGCAGGTCTCGAGGTCGGTGCCTATCACCAGGGGAACACTCGGCACCACGTCGAATCCGGCCATCGACCGGTTCGTCGACGACCGCCCGCGGCGCACGTGATCGAGCGATTCCGCGGCATGTTCGGGGGCGAAGAAGATCGCTAGCCACCCGTCGGCGATCTCGCCGGTGAGCTGAAGGTTCTGGGGCCCGACGGCGGCGAGGTAGACCGGTATCTGTTGGCGAACTGGGTGCACAGTGAGCCGCAACGCCTTGCCAGCCCCGTGCGGCAGCGGCAACGTCCAGTGGTCGCCTTGATAGGTCACACTCTTCCGGTCAAGCGCGAGGCGCACGATTTCCACGTACTCGCGGGTTCGGCCCAGCGGCCGGCCAAAACGGACGCCGTGCCAGCCTTCTGACACCTGGGGTCCGGACACCCCGAGGCCGAGCCGGAACCGTCCACCTGATAGCGCGTCCAAGGTCGCCGCCGTCATCGCCGTACAGGCTGGCGTTCGGGCCGGGATCTGCATGACGGCGCTGCCCACGTCGATGTGCTCGGTGTGGGCGGCGACCCACGACAGCACGGTTGGCGCGTCGGACCCGTAGGCCTCAGCGGCCCAGACGACGGAAAACCCCAGCCGGTCGGCCGCTTTTACCAATGCCATGGTGTCGCGGCCGGCGCCCGCGCTCCAGTAGCCCAAGTTGAGCCCGAGCCGCATCGCCGCCTCCCGTGGTGTCGGCGCGCGAGCCTACCGGCGGGCCTGCTTCGATCCAGCGGCCGGTCGTTGCCCGCGACGTCGCCGTCGTCGCTACTCTCCCGTCGTGCAGCAGCGACGGCTCGGCCGCAGCGGGCTCAAGGTATCCCGGCTCGGCCTGGGCACCAAGACGTGGGGCCGCGACACCGACCAACACGAGGCCCGTGACCAACTCGAGGCGTTCGCCGAAGCTGGCGGCACCTTGGTGGACACCGCGGCGTCGTACGGTGACGGCCAGGCCGAGCGGGTTCTTGGTGACCTGCTCGAGAAGGTCGTGCCGCGGGCCGATCTCGTCATCGCTACCAAAGCCGGCGTCTCCCGGGTGACCGGCCGGCGAGTTGTGGACGTGTCGCGCAAGGCTCTGCTCGATCAGCTCGACGCATCCCTCGATCGGCTGGACAGCGAGTACGTCGACCTCTGGCAAATCCACACCTGGAGCGACGAGGTTCCCGTGGAAGAGACCCTCGGGGCGTTGGATTACGCCGTCTCGACTGGCCGGACGCGGTACGCCGGGGTATCCAACTTCGGCGGCTGGCAGACGGGATACGCCGTGGCGTACCAGAGCACCGCCGCTTCGCGCGCACCGGTGGTCTCCACTCAGGTGGAGTACTCGCTCGTACAGCGAGGGGTGGAGCGTGAGGTCCTGCCCGCTGCGGCCGCACTGGGCCTCGGTGTGTTGGCCTGGTCCCCATTGGGACGTGGGGTCCTGACCGGCAAGTACCGGAGCGGAACGCCCGCGGATTCCCGGGCCGCATCGCCGCACCTGGCCGCGTTCGTCGAGACCTACCTTGACCAGCGGTCCCGACGGGTAGTCGAGGCAGTGTCGACCGCGGCCGAAGGCCTGCGGGTCCAGCCGCTGGAGGTCGCGCTCGCCTGGGTTCGTGACGCTCCCGCCGTCACGGCAGCGATCGTTGGAGCGCGGACAGCGGCGCAGCTTCGTGGCGTTTTGGCCGCGGAGGATCTCAGCTTGCCCGACGAGATCCGCATCGCGCTGGACGAAGTTTCCGCGCCCCCACTCGGGTATCCGGAACGTCACGGCTGATCGGTGCCATGGCACGATGTGCGGGTGTTGTCAGCGCCGGTGGTGAAGCGCACTCGCGAGTACGAGTTCCACGACCTGGTGCTGCCACGTGGACTCTCGCGCGGCGCCGCCCGCCGAGTGCTCACCGATCACGCTGAGTACGGCCGTTGGGAGCTAGCCCGCTTGCGCATGTTTCCCGACGGAACCAGAAAGGTGACCCTTCGCCGCCGGATCCTGCGCATTGCCCGCACTCGCTGACCCTGGTTGTCCACAGGGGGCTACCTGATCTTGGGGTTGCTGCAGGGCTTCTTACCGCTCGACAGCTTCAGTCGGCTGCCTGGATTCGGCTGGTGCGAAACGTCTCCGTGCATCGCAACCTTCGAGCAAACGGGCCTGGTCCGCGCGTAGGCGTTCTCGCTTGTCTTGCGGCCCGGCGCTGTCGTTGCCGGCGTAACAGCAGCCTGATGCTCACCGCTGCTGGCCAGGAGTCCGGCAGACCCGAACGGCGTCAACGCGCCGGTATACACAGGCAACCGATGATTCTGTGTGGTTACCCCGACCTGGTCATCATGGTCGGGTACTCGGTCGTTGGGCTTGAATACGACGGCGCGTACCACGAGACGAATGAGCAGCCACAAGCTGACAACCGTCGGGAGAACCGGCTTGCACTTGCCGGTCTGCCGCTATTTCGCTACGGCGCGTATTCGTTTGCACGCTAGCGCAACCTGATGGTCTCCGAAATCAGCGCGATGACCGGTCTGCGGGCCTTCTGCCCGCTTGACCCAGGTTATGTGGACCGCGCGGTCGGGTCAGGCGAGGTCGAGGAAGCGGTCGAGCACCCGGGCGCCGAATCGAAGGCCGTCGATGGGGACCCTCTCGTCCACCCCGTGGAACATGCCGGCGAAATCGAGCTCCGCCGGAAGACGAAGCGGCGAGAAGCCGAAGCCGCGGATGCCCAGACCGCTGAACGCCTTCGCGTCGGTCCCGCCGGACATGCAGTACGGAACCAGGCGGGCGGATGGATCCTCAGCACGCAGGGCGGCGCTCATCGCATCGACGAGGCCGCCGGAGAATTCGGTTTCCAGCGCGATGTCGGAAACCATACTGTCGCGGAGTACCCGCGGGCCGAGCACGTCGTCGAGGGTCGCCAGGAACTCCTCCCGGTAGCCCGGCAGAAAGCGCCCGTCGACATACGCCTCTGCGCGGCCGGGGACAACATTGTGCTTGTATCCGGCGCGCAACATCGTCGGATTGGCGGTATTGCGCATCGTAGCCACGGTGATCTTCGCGATCGGCCCAAGGATCCGGAACAGCTGCGCAGGATCGGCCGGGTCCAGGTCGACCCCATACGCGTCGGAAGCGGCGTCGAGAAACGTCCGGACTGTCGCGGTGAGACGCACCGGCCATTCGTATCGACCGAGCCGGGCTACGGCCTCGGCCAGCTCGGACACGGCATTATCATTGTTGATCATCGACCCGTGTCCGGCAGTGCCCTCGACGGTCAACCGCATCCACTCGATGCCCTTCTCCGCCGTCTCGATGGGGTACAACCGCAGATCGTCCCGAACGGTGAGGCTGAAGCCACCGACCTCGCTGATGCCCTCGGTACATCCTTCGAACTGCTCCGGGTGGTGATCGGCAACCCAGTGGCTGCCCAGCACCCCGCCGGCCTCCTCGTCGGCCAGGAAGCACACCACGAGCGGCCGGCGGGGGCGGCGGCCGGTCCGCAACCGGTCTCGGACGACGGCCAGGATCATCGCGTCCATGTCCTTCATATCGATCGCCCCACGGCCCCAGAGACAGCCCTGGGCGATCTCGCCCGAGAACGGATCATGGGTCCAATCGGCAGCGTCGGCTGGAACGACGTCGAGATGGCCGTGCACCAGCAGCGCGTCGGATCGGTCCGGATCAGCGCCGTCGACCCTGGTCACGACGGTCGTGCGACCCGGTTCGGACTCGAACATTTCCGGCTCGAGACCTACCTCGGCGAGCTTCTCGGCGACGAACTCGGCCGCCTTCCGCTCGCCTGGTCCGGACCCGTCGCCGTGGTTGACCGAGTCGATCCGGATCAGGTCCCGGCACAGTTCGACGACCTCATGGTCGGGGCCGACGGACGTCTCTGTCACGTTGCTCATACTGCCCTCGTTGCATGATCGCCGATCAAGCTCGACCCTTCCGGAAGGTGCGGGCAGCCCAGACCAACGCCTCGAACAGCTCGATCTGACCGTCGAACTCGGGATGCCACAGCACACCGAGGTAGAAGTCCCGATCCGGGTCCTCCACCGCCTCGAGAGTGCCGTCAGGGGCATGCGCTGCGGCGACAAGACCGCGGCCAGGGTGGGCCGGGGCCTGATGGTGATACGACGAGACCGCCCGCACAGCGCCGATGATCGAGGCCAACTGGCTTCCCTCGACGACTGTGATGTCGTGCTGAACGTACTGGCCCGGCGCCCCCTGGTGAACGGTTTCCCCACCGGCTTTCGGGTCCACATCCGGCAAATGCTGGTCCAAGACGGCGCCCCGAGCGACGCAGATCAGCTCGACTCCGCGGCAGATCCCGAGAACCGGCAGATCTTGCTTCTCGGCTTCGGCCAGCAGCGCGAGCTCACCGGCGTCCCGATCGGGCTTGGTCCTCAGCGTCTCAGGGTGCTGCTGCCGGCCATAGCGTTCGGCGTCGATGTCGGCGCCACCGGAGAAAATCAGGCCGTCGAGCGCCGCAACAGTCTCCTCGGCACCCTCGGTCATTGGCGGAACGAGCACCGGTCGCCCGTCCGCCCGGTCGACGGCGTCCACATAGACCGCGGGCACCAGTACCGCCCGCCGTTCCCACATGCCCCACCGAGCAAGCTCGAAATCGCAGGTAATGCCGATGACCGGTCTGTCGACGGGCGCGGGTCGTGGCGCAGCCGCCGGCTCGGAGGTAGTCATCTCAGCCCGAACCGTACCGCCAGGTGAATTCGATGTGGGAGCCGAACCGAGCCGGGATGCCTCCCTTCCGGTGTTACCGGCGCGTGCCAGCGTTACTGGTCGGTGATCACGGGGTCGGAGCTCGGAGCCAGTTGTGAATCGTCTGTCAGAACCGGGTCGGACGCCGTGTCGCCGCCCGCGGCCGCCTGCCTATCGGCCGGCGGCACGGGATCCGGTGGCGGCGGTGGTTCCGTTGGCGTCTCCTCCGGTGATGGCGACGGGGTCGGAGTGGGGGTTGGCTCCGGCGCAGGAGTCGCCGACGGGTCCGGTGGAGGCGGCGGCGGCGGATCGGTGGGTACGACGACAGGCTCCGGATCGGGCGACGGCTCGGGCATCGCAGATGCGCTGGGCAGCGGGCTGACTATGAGCCCAGACAGCGCTCCGTCAACGGGGTATGGCGGTGGGCTTACGACGCCGACCGGCGCGATGAGGTTGTCGTCCACCTTCGTCGCCTGATCCACATTCCCCTTCGAGGTCACCCGCTCATCGGGGAACTCGATTGGCGTCACGAACTCCACGGCGGCCTCAACGCTGTCCACGGCGGTCTCGACAGCCACATCGACGCTCGGTACGGCGGTCTCCACGGCCGTTTCGACGCTCGCCTGCACTGCATCGGGCAACTCGCCGGCAGCGGCGGCTGCCCCGCTCAGGCCGGTCAAGCCAGCGGCGACTCCCGCGGCGAGCTTGATGCGCAGACTCATGCCGGCCAGCCTCGATGCGGCCACGTGCCAGCGTGTCGAGGGCTGCCGTCGAATACCTCCGCACCCTCCCCTGGCCATGAACTCGGCCAGCTCATGGCTGGGCCGAACCGGTTGCCGGGCGGTCTCCCGGAGCACGCTGACGACGCTAGCCAGTGCGTGCAGGTCCGACGGAACGAGGCGTCCTTCGATAACAGCCTCGACCGACGCGTCGTCGAGCAGGCGTTGAGTAGGCATCTCGCCTATGTGATCGCCCGAGTGGCTCACAGGGGTACGCCTTCTTTCTCCAATTGTTGGCGAAGCGAGCTCAGGGCTCTCCACTGAAGAGCCTTCACCGCCGCGGTGGACTTGCCGACGAGGGCTGCAACCTGTTCGACGGTGAGGTCGCCGACGACCCTGAGGACGAGCACATCGCGCTGGTCGACCGACAAGTCCGCGCACCATTCGACGACCCGCTTACCGCCGAGGACATCGAGGGCGTCGGCCTCGACGTCACCGCCGGTCTGGTCGAACGCGGCGAGATCACCAGCCGGGGACCAGCGGCGGCGCGCGAGCCGTCGTCGCTCGTCGATCAACTTGCGGTGAGCGATCGTGAACACCCAGAAGCGAACTCCGTCTCCGTGCCGTTGAACGAGCCGATTCCGGTGAATGCACCGAGGAAGACCTCACTGGTGACATCGTCTGGTTCAGCCGCACCCTGCACCCGCAGATACCCGCCGACGACGGGCGCGAGGTCTGCGTAGAGGCGCTCGAACGCCCACGGCGCGCCAACGTGCGCCGCGTCCAGAACGCCCGGAAACCCGCCGCCGATCGCCAGTCCGGGCCTCCGTCGGTTGCAAAAGTTATCGCTCGTGGCGGCCGAAAGGATACGGCCCAAATCTGCTGAACTTTCCGCGCGGTTTTCAGGCAGCGGTGTAGTCGACCCACAGCCGCTGGGTGCGACAGGCTAGCCCAATCCCGCGGCATGCGGAACCGGATTGAACACGACGTCGGTCTGCAGGGGGCTGCCGCGGTCGGCCGCACGGCGACAGGGGGGCCGCCGTGCGGCCGAATTACGTCCAGGCGGACCGTCGGACTGGCATCCCTGAACCCCCTTCAGCGCATATTCAGCTCGGCCGCGTCAAGATGTGCGGTGAGGACGGTGAATGCTGGATGCGCATCCTGGTGATCGACGACGAGGAGCGGCTGGTCGCCGGCCTGCGGACCGGCCTCGAGGCCGAGGGCTTCGCCGTCGACGTTGCCCTCGATGGAGTCGATGGTCTGTGGCTCGCCCGCGAGCAGCCGCACGACGCGATCGTCCTGGACATCATGTTGCCTGGGCTCAATGGGTATCGGATCTGCCGGCAACTACGCGACGACGGGATCTGGACACCAATCCTCATGCTGACGGCCAAGGACGGGAACTGGGACCAGGTAGAGGCGCTGGACACCGGCGCGGACGACTACTTGACCAAGCCCTTCTCCAATGCGGTGCTCGTCGCCCGCCTGCGCGCACTATTGCGCCGCGGCGCTCGCGAGCGGCCAACGATCCTCACCGCAGGAGACTTGACGCTGGATCCCGCTGCCCGTCGGGCCTGGCGTGGCGAAACCGAGGTCGCCCTCACGGCACGAGAGATCTCGTTGCTGGAGTTCCTGCTTCGTCGGCGCGGCGAGGTCGTCTCCAAGCGCGAGATCCTGGCCCACGTGTGGGACTTCGACTTCGAGGGCGACCCGAACATCGTCGAGGTGTACATCGGGCACCTCCGGCGCAAACTCGACCGGCCATTCGGCCGGGCCGCGATCGAGACGATTCGCGGCGCGGGATACCGGCTGGCTGCTGATGGCGGCTGACCGAGTCGGTGGATTCCTCCACCGAGCGCAGGCCTGGAGCGGCACCGTCCGCGCGCGGACTACCGCCGCCGCCGTGTTAGTCGTGGCCATCGTCCTGCTCCTGGGCGCGGTCGCCCTGGTCGCATCGTTGCGTGGGGTCCTGATTCGTGAAGTGCGCGCAGCGGCTCAACAACAGGCCGAGCAAGTCGTTGCGCAGCTCGAGTCCGGTGTCGCGGCGGACACGGCGGCCGGCCGGGGCAGTGAAGAGAATTTCGTCCAAATCCTCGACGCTGGGGGCGGGGTTGTTGCCGCCAGCGAGATCGTGGCCGGGCAGCCGGCCGTCGCTGTGCTCGAACCGGGTGAGACTACGCAGGCGTCCTTCGCGATCGACGACGACCCCTTCGTCATCGTCGCGACCAACGCAGAGACGGCGGATGGTGAGCTGGTTGTGCTCGCGGCTCGCAATCTCGACCGAGTGGGTGAGTCCACCGGTGCGCTCACCGGCCTGTTGGCCGTCGGGTTGCCGCTGGTGCTGCTAATCCTCGGCTTGGTGACCTGGCGGATCGTAGGCCGCGCCCTGGCCCCCGTCGAGGCCGTCCGCCGCGAAATGGATGAGATCTCGGCTGCCGAGCTGCACCGCCGGGTCCCGGTGCCGGCCCGGGCGGACGAGATCGCCCGGCTGGCGGCCACGATGAACCGGATGCTCGATCGGCTCCAGCGAGCGCAGGACCAGCAACGTCGATTCGTCTCCGACGCCTCGCATGAGCTTCGGTCGCCGATAGCCGTCATCCGCCAGCATGCCGAGGTTGCGCTCGCACACCCGGAGCGGATCCGGCCCGACGACCTCGCCACGACGGTCCGGGCAGAAGGCCTCCGCCTCCAACGGCTGGTCGATGACCTTCTACTCCTCGCCAGAGCCGACGAAGGCGTCCTGGCCCTGGACCGTCGTCCATTAGATCTCGACGATGTCGTATTCGACGAGGCGAAGCGCCTGCGGTCCACAACAGGACTGCAGGTAGATACCGCCGGCGTGTCCGGCGGTCGCATCGACGCCGACCCTGTTGCGATACGTCGACTACTGCGAAACCTCACCGACAACGCGGCCCGCCATGCCCACGCCACGGTTGCGCTGCACCTCGCGCAGCGCAACGGGCAGGTTGTGCTCGATGTCGACGACGACGGACCCGGGATCGCAGCCCAGGACCGGGCGCGGGTTTTGGACCGCTTCATCCGCCTCGACGACGCCCGGGCCCGAGACGCCGGCGGTGCTGGGCTCGGCCTCGCCATAGCTGCCGAGCTCGTGACCGCCCACGGCGGCGAGATCGCCATCGACGCCAGCCCGATCGGCGGAACGCGAGTCACGCTTCGCTTCCCCGCCCCTAACAACGCGCCGGACAGCACTGCCTCCTGAGGGCAGCGACCCCAATGTGCGCGTCTTGTGGAGGGTTCTCAACGTCATGGCGGGCGCCGTTACGTTGATTTCCCTCCACAGGACGGGATATGAGCCGGGATACTGAAGATCCTCAGCCCGCCGCACCGGGACGACGAGATGACCGATGCCAGCCCAGAGCTCCAGCAACTCGCCGAGATGTGTGGCGTCGCGACCGACTACTGGGACTGGCGTGGGAATCACATCGTGGTGTCAGCAGAAACGGTCGTCGCAGTTCTCGTGGCCCTCGGCGTCGACGCAACTACCCCGCCGGCCGTCGATTCGTCGCTGGCGGCGGCGCGCCGATACCGGTGGACCAGGATGCTTCCACCGTGTGTCGTGACCAGGCGGGGGTGGCAGCTGCCGTTCTGGGTGCACGTCACGTACGGCCGCCCGGTGGAGGTGTGGATCGAGCTCGAGACCGGAGGAACCCGGCATGACCTCGCCCAGGCAGAGAACTGGGAACCGCCGCAGGAGCTAGACGACAGGCTGGTGGGAGAGGCGACCTTCGTGGTTCCCGAAGATCTCCCGCTCGGCTATCACACCCTGCACGCGCGCTCCGACAACCTCGAAGCGGTGGCAACACTGATCGTGGCGCCGGCCTGGCTCGGCTGCCCGGAGCGGATGGGCGCGAGCCGAGCATGGGGCTTGTCCACCCAGCTCTACAGCGTCCGCTCGCAACGGTCATGGGGTATCGGCGACCTGGGTGACCTGACCGACCTTGCGGTTTGGTCTGCCGCTGAGCTGGGCGCCGGGTTCGTGCTGGTGAATCCGCTGCACGCGGCCGAGCCGGTGGCGCCCATCGAGCCGTCGCCATACCTGCCGACCACCCGACGCTTCGCCAACCCGTTGTACCTGCGCTTGGAGTACATTCCCGAGTTCGCCTACGTCGACGCGGCCGTGCGCACGAAGGTGGAGGGCCTGCGAGAAGTCCTGATCCGACAGCTCGACGGGATCGACACCATCGACCGTGACGCCGCCTGGACAGCCAAACGCGCGGCTCTGGAGCTGCTGTACGCCGCTCCGCGTAGTGCGGGCCGGGATGCGGCCTTTCGCGGGTACCTGCGCAGGGAGGGTGCCGGACTCGACGACTTCGCGACCTGGTGTGCTCTGGTCGAACAGCATGGCGCCGACTGGAGGACCTGGCCCGAAGGTCTTCGCCATCCCCGATCCGACGCGGTCGCGGACTTCCGTGCCGCTCACGCCGATTCCGTGGACTTTCACCGCTGGCTTCAGTGGGTGCTCGACGAGCAACTCGACATGGCGCAAAGCGCGGCTCGGCGAGCGGGGATGGTTCTTGGCATCGTGCACGACCTTGCCGTCGGCGTGCACCGCAATGGCGCCGACTCGTGGATCTTGCAGGACGTCTTGGCGCAGGGCATCAGCGTCGGCGCCCCGCCGGACCCGTTCAACCAGGTCGGGCAGGACTGGCAGCAGCCGCCGTGGCGCCCGGACCGACTGGCGGACCTCGCCTATGCCCCGTTTCGCGATGTCGTGTCGACAATCCTCCGGCACGCTGGCGGTCTGAGGGTCGATCACGTCATTGGCCTGTTCCGGCTCTGGTGGATTCCGGAGGGTCAACCGCCGACGGCCGGAACGTACGTCCGTTATGACCATGAGGCACTCATCGGCATCCTCGCGCTCGAGGCGTACCGGGCCGGCGCCCTCGTCGTCGGCGAGGATCTCGGCACGGTTGAGCCCTGGGTCCGTGACTATCTGCGACAGCGAGGGATCCTGGGCACGTCGGTCCTTTGGTTTGAGTTCGAGTACGACGGCAGCGGCGCTCCGCTTCGCCCAGAGTGGTGGCGGGAGTATTGCCTCGCGTCCGTGACGACTCACGACCTCCCTCCCACCGCGGGCTACCTCGCCGGCGATCACATTCGGCTGCGCAACTCGCTCGGCCTGCTCATCCGATCGCTGGAGGACGAACTCGCCGCAGACCACGCGGAACGCGGCGCGTGGCTGGACGAGCTGCGCGAGCGTGGCGCGCTGCGACCAGACGCTGACGTCGAAGAGACCGTCCGTGCCCTCCACCGTTTCCTCACCTGGACGCCGGCCCGCCTCCTCTGCGTATCACTCAGCGACGCCGTCGGCGACCGGCGCACCCAGAACCAGCCGGGAACGATCGACGAATACCCGAACTGGCGGGTGCCGTTGACCAACTCCGACAGCAAGCCGATGTTGCTCGAGGACGTCATGCAATCGAAGCGCGCTTCCGCACTCGCCACAGTCGTTCGCGAGGGTCTCCATGTGGCCGACTGAGCTGGTCACGACCGGAACAGGGAACGGTGACGGCGGGCCCAGCCGACGTGGATCGGTCGGCTTCGCCGCAGCCGTCGGCGGCCTGGCCGGCGCGGCTCTCACCGGCCACCGTGGCCGGAATGCGACGTGGCTCGGTGTCGTCGCTGGGGGCGTGGGGCTGGGTGTCTCGGAAGCAGTGGCCAGAGCGCGCCAGCGCCCGGGCGAAATCCCGGCGCTGTGGCAGCGCATCGCGATGAGCGCTGCGCTGGTGGCACCGGTGGGCTGGGCTGCCGAGCGCCTCACCGGTGCGGGACCTTTGGCGGTGGGAACAGCGACCGGAGCTGTGGCCGGCGTCCTCGGGATACGGCCGCAGAAGGTCGTACTCGGGCCATTGGTGGGCGCCGCGACAGGCAGGGCGTTTGCGGCGAGAGAGCAACCAGCACCAGCGTCGGTTGTGGCCAGCAGCACCATGCTCGCTTACCGGATGCTGTCGGCCTTGGTGTTTCGAAGCCCGCAGGTGAGCTTGCTTGCCGAGCAGGTCCCAGCCGATCAGCTTCCCTTCGTCGTGCCCCGTGAGTCCCGCACTCGCTACGTCGGGACCAACTATGTCCGGGACCTGGCCGAGGTGATCGGTGGCACCTACGTCGCCGACGTACCAGACGTCGGCATCGTCGCCTCACTTGACGAGCTCGCCGGACCGGACTTCGACCCCGCAGGGGTTGACCCGCCGGTCCGGGAGTTCTACGAACACACCACCCGATTCACCCTGGACATCGTTCCCCAGCGGCGGCTGTGGGTTCGGCCGGGTTACCTGCTCTACCGCACGGTCGTTGCCCGCCCGCTCGGACAGGCCAACGTTCCGATGAACCAGCGCGAGGCGCTACGCGGAGTTCGAGGTCGTATCGACACAATCACTCCGAACCAGGCCGACGTGATTGCTGTCCGTGGCTGGATCAGGTCCTTCGCGGACACCGAGGAGCCCATCTACGTCGGCATCTACACCACCTACCGGCATGGTGGCCGCGGGTATGTCAGCGTCGGCTTTCCACTTCCCCACGGCAGCTTTACGGCCACCCTGCTGCCTCGGGCTCGTGCCGGCGGTGGCCTCGTGTTGACCAGTCACAGCGCGTTGGACCACCCGGGCCACTACCTCACCTATATCGATCCGGCGACGACCGACCTCACGGCGCTCGCGGTGCACGGCTTCGCCGAGCAGCTTGACGTCTATGTGCACAAGGGCGAGCTACGGGCCGAGCACGCATTCTCGGTATTCGGGCTCCCCTTCCTCGTCCTGCACTACCGAATGCACCGCAAGCAGGTTTGATGGGCGGCGGGCCGTCGTGTACGCGTACGAGGCCGGCCTGACGGAATACGGCACGCTGTAAAGCATTGCGGTCCGGTCACAGAACAAACGGTGTATGCATTTGCGGCGTGAAAATTGACGCGGGGTAGAATCCGCTGAATTTCGGGTTTCGGTTTCGGCATGTATGGCCTGGCGAAATGAAAGCTGATTTCTTCGAACAGGTGTACGATTGGGCACATGTTCGAGAACATGTCCGGAGCCGATTTGGCGGCGGCACTCGCCACCGTCGACGTCGCATTGTTAGACGCCGACGGCGCTCTGGAGTATGCGCTGGCAGCCGCCCGGCTGGCCGGCTGGGCGGCCGCCGCCGAAGCTGCTGGGCTGGCCCACCTGCGGCGGACCTACCCGGCCATCGATCCCGCGGCGGTGGGTGAGGACGTGCACCACCTGGACACCGACCGGCTGGTGCTGGCCGAGGTTCGCGCCGGATACGGCTGCTCGACCAACGCGGCTTCGGCCCGGATGAGCTTCGCCGAGTTCGTGCGCCAGATCCCGGCCGCAGCGTCCGCCCTGGCTGCCGGCGTGATCCGGGTAGAGCAAGCCCGGCTGCTGGCCCGGGACACAGCGCCGCTCAACGGCGGGCTGCGCGCCGCGGTAGTGGAGGATCTTTTGGCCGGTCACGCCGCGGCGGTCCAGGCCTCCGGCTCGGGGTGGACGATGCGGCAGTGGACGCTGCGCACCGCCCGGGCGGTGCTGGCCGCCGATCCGAGCCGGGCCGAGCAGGCCGCCGTGGACACCCGGGCCGGGCGGCGGGTGTGGCACAGCGCCGAGACCAGCCACGCCGAGGGCACCCTGGGGTTGACCGGCCCGGTCCAGCAGACCGCCGCCTGCCACGTCGCCATCGACGCCCTGGCCAGGCAATGGCAAGCCGAAGGCCGGGCCCGCCCCCTGGACCAACTTCGGTTCGACGCCGCCTGCCAGCTGCTCACCGGCGCCGACAACGACCAGCGGCCGGCCAGTGGGGTCGGTTACGGGCAGGTCACCATCCCGCTGTCCAGCCTAATCGGGGTCGACGACGCGCCCGGTGAGCTGGCCGGGGTGGGCCCGATCCCGGCCAGCCTGGCCCGCGATCTGATGGCCCAGGCCACTGGGTGGCGGCGGCTGCTCACCGACCCGGTGGACGGGCACCTGGTCACCCAGCAGATCAAGACCTACCGGCCCAGTGCGGCGATGCGCCGGTTTGTGCTCGCCCGCTCCGGAGGGGTGTGCTCGGCCCGCGGCTGCGGCGTCCGGCACGACCTGCAGTTGGATCACGTCATCCCGTTCCCGGACGGGCCGACCAGTGCGAGCAACTTCGTTCCGCAGTGCCCGCCGGACCACAACGGCAAAACTCACGCCGGCTGGGTGCATGTGCTCGACCCCGAGTCTGGGGCGCTCACCCAGACCAGCCCACTCGGCCGGCGCTACACCACCGTGCCCACCCCGCCAGTAGCGGCCACCGGCCGCCGCGCCCAACCGGCCCGGCACACCCGCGACCCGGCCGAGCCGGACCCGATCTACTTCCCCACCGGCGAGCCGCCACCGGATCCCGCCGACGACGAGACCGCACCACCGGACCCGCTGGAACACGTGGACCGCTGGCCGGCCATCGCCGAACACATCCGCGACCGAACCCGCACCGCCCGCCGCAACCGGCGAGCCAGACAGCGCGGCACCGCCCGAGCCGAGGCTGCCGAGCGAGCACTCATCCACCGAATACACGCCGAACTCGAATCCGCCACCGACTACCAACTGATCGCCGCCATTAACGCCGAATACCTCGCCGAAGACCTCGCGGCATGACCTCCCGTCGCCTCAAGGCCGCCGGAAAAGAGCGCACATCGAGCTAATGGGTATTCGCGCACCTGCTCATGCCTGCCGCTCGTGTGGTTGACCCTCGGCGTTGCTCAGTCTGGAAATCCGCCGGGGACCGAGTCCCCATCCGCTTTGGCCTCGAGGAGGTCCTTCAGCTTGCCGAGGTTGGCCTCGACGTCGCTCTTCAGCATTGCCGCGATCAGCGGCTCCGCGAGGCGGAATAGGCCAGGCGCTCGCATTTCGATCCGGGAGGTGAGCCTGGCGCGTCCGTGCCCGCAGGTTCGATCACGTATGACGCTTGCCCCGGGCATCGTTCCGGACCACTCGAAAGCGACCAGCTTGTTCGGCTCGTACAGCGTGTATTTGTTGCTCAACTTCAGCCTGCGCCCCATGAGCGTACGCACCGCGGTGTGTCGGGTCCCGACACCAATCGGGCCGTCGGTCGTGCGGCGCACGTCCACCAGCCCGCGCTGCCAGCGCGGAGCGTTCGTCTGATCGCCTACGTACGCGAATACGTCCTTCGCGGAACGGCCGATGTCGATGCTCGCCTCTACCCTGATCATCGCCAGCCCGCCCTCCGGCATTTCGGGCGAATGACAAAGTCCCACCCGGCCTCGCTGCCGGACAGGGCGGACGTGGTGTCCGAACGGGACGTGAACTTACTCCCCCGAGTAGCTGTGGGGCCGCCATCAGATGGTCTGGCTGTTGTCCTGGTCCACCACGCGGCGCAGGCCGGTGTCCCACGGAATGTTCATGTCGTCGACCGTCGATGTGGCCGAGGCCTGCTCGCCGCGGCCACTCGATTGTTGGCCGAGCACGCATTCTCGGTCTTCGGGCTGCCCGTGGCGACCAGCCCTAGCCTGCCGGGCGGCAAGACCACCGGAGGTGGCCACCACCAGAAATGTCGGTGGCCGGTGCGACGGTGAAGACGAACCTGACGCCAGCCAAGCAGAGGAGAGCACGATGACCGCGAATGCGCCCGAGGGCTACTCGACGGTTCAGCCGTGGCTGGTGAGCCGAGACACCGGACGCTTGCTCGACTTCATTTCCGCCGCTTTCGACGGTCACGAACCGAGGACGGTGGCATCGGGCACGCCGAGATTCGAATCGGTGACTCGATACTGCTCGCCTTCGACGCCCAGCCCGACTGGCCGGGACACCCCCAGCATGCTGCGCATATTCGTTGATGACGTGGACGTGACATTCGATCGCGCGGTTGCAGCGGGTGCTCGCGTGGTCACACCGCTCGATGACGCTGCCTGGGGAGACCGCGGAGGTCGAGTACGCGACCCGATGGGCAACATTTGGTGGGTCGTTCAGCACGTCGAGGACGTCACTGCGGACGAGATCGCCGTCCGGATGCAAGACCCGAAATCGCTGTTCGCAAGGACGCCGACACCCTGACCATGACCCTCGACGCCGAGTTCGACGCAACACCCGAGCGGGTGTGGCAGCTGTGGGCCGATCCGCGGCAGCTCGAGCACTGGTGGGGCCCGCCGAACTACCCGGCCACGGTAACGTCGCATGACCTGGGCCCCGGTGGCCGAGTCGAGTACCACACCGAACTCCGACATGCCGCTCAACGAGGCCCGGGTGACGATCGCCGAGTTCCGCGACCAGACACGGATGACGATCCAAAGCATCTTCCCCGACGCCGCGGCGATGGAGCAGCTGATCGCCGTGGGCATGGAGGAAGGTCTGAAGCAGGCCGTCGGCCAGATCGACGCGATCCTCGCCGGGGACGCGGTCGCACGGATCTGACAGGAAGCGAACGCAAAGGAGGCGCCATGGGCCGGCTGATCAACACGACCGCGATGACGGTCGACGGTGTTGTCAACGTGAGCGACTGGTTCGTCGCCCAGGGCGCCCACGACGAGGCGAGCCTGTCGCTGTTCACCGACGACGCAACGATATTGCTGGGTCGCAGGACCTTCGAGGGCTTGGCGGGCTTCTGGCCGACGCAGTCGGGCCGCTGGGCGGACCGGATGAACGCGATTCCGAAATACGTCGCCTCGCGCTCACGGCTCGGTCCGCTCGTGTGGAACGCCACCGCAATCGAGGGCGATGCGATCGCGGGCGTACGGCAGCTTAAAGCCCGGCACGACGGCGACCTGGTGATGTCGGGCTGCGGGGAGCCTGCTGCGGTACCAGCCCATCGCCCAGACCTGATGCGTCAAGAGCCCTTGAGATCGGACTCTGCGGACCGGACCGTTGAACAAGAAATCCACGAACTTCCGAGGAGAGACACCGTGACCGCCACGACGAAGCCGACGACCCAGACCCTGGACGTCCCGGGTGCCACGCTGGCCTACGACGTCCGCCGCAACGACCCGAGCACCGAGCCGATCCTGTTCCTCATCGCCGCACCGATGGGCGCAGCCGGATTCGGCACGCTCGCCGGGCACTTCAGCGACCGCACAGTGGTGACGTACGACCCCCGCGGCTCCGAGCGCAGCGAAAAGACCGATCCGATGAGCCCGTCCACACCCGACGATCACGCCGACGACCTGCATCGGCTCATCCAGGCGATCGGTGGCGGCCCGGTCGACCTGTTCGCCAGCAGCGGTGGCGCGGTCAACGCGCTGGCGCTCGTGGCGAAGCACTCAGAAGAGGTGCGGACGCTCGTGGCACACGAGCCGCCGCTCGCCTCGATCCTGCCCGACCACGAGCACGCGCTAGCAGCCGCCCGCGCGGTCCATGAGACCTACCAGCGCAGTGGCTGGGGCGCTGGGATGGCGCACTTCATCGCCGTCAGCAGCCATCAGGGACCGTTCACCGCGGAGATCGCCGGCCAGCCGGCGCCTGATCCGGCGATGTTCGGCCTGCCCGCTGAGGACGACGGCTTGCGCACGGACCCGATGCTGGGCGAGCACATGATTACCTCCACCCACTACGAGCCCAACTTCGACGCGCTGCAGGTAGCACCGACCCGGATTGTCATGGCCGCCGGAGCGGAGTCGGAGGGCCAAATGACGAGCCGTGCCGCATTTGCCGTCGCCGAGCGGCTCGGCACCGAGCCGGTGATCTTCCCAAGCAACCATGGCGGGTTCCTCGGCGGCGAGTACGGCCAGACCGGCGAGCCAGACGCCTTCGCCGGGAAGTTGCGCGACGTTCTCGCCTCGAGCGCCTGACCCGAACCCCGCCATAGCTGGAGCGACTTGCTCCGGATCCGCTGGCTCCTCCAGGGGGTTTAGAGGCGGTCAAGCGCGAGATGGCGGCGATCGACGAGGCCATGAGGCCGCGGGCTAGCGTCCACGGCGGGGAGGCCTCCGGGTGATCGACGGCGGTCGGGCCTGCCGTAGCGTTCCGATGACAGTGCGAGTCGTCGAGTCAGTCGGGCTCGGCCGGATTGAGCCATAGATCGAACACGTGGCCAGCGGGGTCGATGAGTGCGCGCACATCGTCCTGAGGTTGGAAATCGGCCAAACGCGCCCCAAGTTCCAGCGCGTCCTCGACAGCGGCCTCGAGATCACGCACCTCAAAGTCGAGATGGAACTGCATCTGCTGGTCTCCCGTGCCCGCGGGCCAGACCGGAGGCACATACGCTTCGTTGGTCTGGAAGGCCAGATACCCACTCCCGTCCCCGGGGTCGATGGTGACCCAGCCCGGTTCCTCGGACCTGACCCGCCAGCCCAGAAGGTCCAGATAGAAGTGGGCCAGCACCTGAGCGTCCTTGGAGTCGAGTACGGCGCTCCATCGGGTCGAGCTTGTGCGTCCACGCATTGTCGGTCACTCCTTCAGAGTCCAACACTTCTTCCGACTTGGAAGGAGTGTTAGCTCGCCTCGTCGAACACGAACAACTGCGCGCCCCGTCTGCACCGTCGACGCCGCCACGAACGCCATCACCGCAGTGGCCTCCTGACGCCACCAACGCGGCGCTGAGACGCCACAACAGACCACCCCCGGGTCTGTGGCCCAAGTGAACAATCCACGCGGGTCTCTGTGCGATGGGCACGTACATCCGACTGTCAGGAACTGGACAGTCGCTCGACGTCGACGGGACACATTGGGTTGGCATCCTCGTCGCGCACGCGCGCCGGTCGGGCAGGTTGACTGCCGGGGGGTTCTTCAGGCAGTCGGACAGGGCTTGCAGTTGTGCCGAGCTGCTACGTGATCTTCGGCCTGCATTAGGTGGACGGTGCGGGCCGGAGTCTGCCCGCGCCCACACATCCTTTGACAGCCCGGCGTCGCGCGCGATGGCGCCGCAACAGGGGGGCGGTAGCGGCGCCATCGCATAACCCCGCAGCAGGTGACCTGCCACGCAGCCGGCACGATACTCGCCGAACGGCCAGGACGACACCCTTCCATTGTGCGAACATTTGTTCGCACAATGAGAGGTGGAGCCGATACAGGTCGGCTGGTCACCCGGTCAAAAGATCCTCAACTCGACCGGTGCTCGGGTGCCCGAGCACCGGTTAGAGCCACCGGTTCCGATCGTTGCGCGGATCGTCTGGGAGGACGATGGCGAGGAGCAATGCGAGACGACCGCGCTCGGCTGGGCCGGGCGCGACGTGTACGTGCGCGTGACGGATCCACGGTACCGCTTCTCCGCTACGTGGCTGGACGCCGCGGACGTCCGCCGACGTTAGTGGTGCGCTGCTCGCCGTTTTCCGCCAGCCCTCCGATCACGCTGGCGCGCTGCTCGTTTGGATCGGTGGCGCTTAGTTCCGCGCCGCAGCACCCCGGCGAGCGCGGCGATTACCTGGGCACGGTCCCGGCACGTGGCTGGTGTACCAGTCAGGCCGGTCCTGCGCGGTCGCCCAGATCCTCCGGCTGAAGTGCACAGGCGAGCCGGCCATGCTTAGCACAGGCAACCGCGAGTCCGGCCGCTTCGGCATCGCGGACGCAATGGCGGCCCACAGCCGCCGGTGGTTCGTCGTGTCCGGCCACGATGTGAGCTCGTCGACCATCACCAGCCACGGTCGCTTGCGGAACGCCGACGCGGCGTCGGAGGCCTCCACCCGCAAGGTGGCGCCGGTCCGCGTCCCACCAACCGGACGCCCCAATTCTGGCTCCACGGCAGCGGCCAGCAATGGCAGGTCACGATCGACGAGCTGCGCCTGCAAAACGAGCGTCGCGGTGGCGACAATAGCCGGTCTGTCGGAAGCGTCGGCGTGGAGCAGGGCCGGCACGAGATACGTGAGTGACTTGCCTGTTCCGGTTCCTGCCTGCACCAACAGATGCTCAATCCTCGTCCAGGCCGTCGCCACGGCATCGGCCATCTCGACCTGGCCGGGACGCTCGCTACCGCCCAGTGCGTCGACCGCAGCGCTGAGCAGCGTGCGAACCCGTTCTGGGTCCGGGACCTTGGGCTCGGCGTACACCGGGCCACGCTATCGGCCTGTCCCAGCGGTCCCGTGCACCGAAGTGCACCGCGCACATCGCTGACGTTGTTGTTTTTACACAAGCCCGCGCTGAACGACTACGACCTCGGGCGCCTGGAACGAGAACGGCTCCATCGTCGGCGACGGCCTCACCGTTCATGGCTACGTGACCTACCCGCCCGGTGTCGACCCGGCAGCATTGCCAGCCGTTGTAAACGTGCACGGGGGCCGTGGCATCGCGACGTCTGGGGCTTCGACCCCGAAGCGCATTGGATGGCCAACCGCGGCTACGCCTGCGTCCAGGTCAACTACCGCGGCTCGACCGGGTACGGCAAGGCCTTCGGCAACGCAGGCGATCGGGAGTGAGGGCGCGCGATGCATACCGACCTGCTCGACGCGGTAACGCACCTCGTCGCCGAGGGCCGCATCGACGCAGACCGGGTCGGCATCTACGGCGGTTCGTACGGCGGATATGCCGCGCTGGTCGGAGCCGCATTCACGCCCGAGGTGTTTCGCTGCGCAGTGGACATGGTGGGGCCGTCGAGCCTCATCACGCTGATCCAGTCGGTGCCGGAGTACTGGAAGCCGATGATCGCGTTGTTCCACACCAAGGTCGGCAACCCCGAGACCGAGCGAGACTTTCTCTGGGAACGCTCGCCACTCTCCCGCTGCCAGCGACAGAGACGCGGTGATCGCCGTACTGCTCAGCGAGCTAGCCACTGGCACTGTGACGCCGATCCGGCAGCGAGCCTGACTCGAGCGCCGTGCCGCGGGGCCAGGTCCCGGAGCAGAGGCCCGGGGTTTTCAACCGGCGTGACGACGACGACGACCCCATGCGTGAGCCACGTTCACCGCGGCGATTCCGCCCCACGCAACGATCAGCCCCGCGAGCTCTTCTGTGCCCATCGTGATCGCCGTGACCGGGATGCCGGCGATCACCGAAACGATACCGAGGGTCAGTCCCGGATCACGTTCTTCTCGGGCGAGCGTCGTGCGGCGGGACCGTTCGGCCACCGTCGCATCGACCCGCTCCTGCATCTGCCGGTCCAGCCGGGCCATGAAGCCGTCGAGCACCGCGTCCTCGTAGTCCGGGCCGAGCTCCCGGCGCGCACCGACGGCCGCGGTCAGATCGTCGCGCATGGGCCCAGTATTGTCGGGCACCTCGCCAGGATAGAGCCTTCCTGGTCGTGGCTCCATGGCCGCCACTCGGCGCTGTGCGAGTCGTCACCCGGGTTCGAGCCAGTGTGCCCCGCTGCTCGCTGATGCTGCCGAACTCATACAGCTCCTCGGCAATCTCGACCAGTCTGGTCGCGGCGCTGCTCACCGGACGACCTCCGTCCGCGTGAGCGCTGCTGACGGTGCGCCGGGCTTTCGAGCTCTCAACACACACGCGTCGCTGCTGCTGGCTGCCGGAGTGCCGGTGAAGGAGGTCTCGGAGCGCCTCCGCCACGCCTCCCCGACGATCACGCTGGGCGTCTATGCGCATGTCATCCCGTTGATGACGCAGTCGGCGACGCGATGGACCGAACTCATGTCCGACCAGGCTGTAGACAAGTTGTGGGCACGCTGTGAGCGGAGATCGGACACTTCGGGCAAACGAGCAGGCCCATGACTGCATCGCTCTTGGTCAGAGGCCTGCGTTCGAGTGTCCGAGGGGGACTTGAACTCACGCCAGACCGGTATCCCTGGGTATCCCCCTGTCTGGCGTTTAGGCCTCTGACGCGAAGATTCCCCTGACGCGACAGGCTTGCTCGGTTCAGCTGGCGCGGTCGAGGGTGACGCGGTATCCCATGGTTTCAAGCTGGTGGACGGCTCGTCTTTTGACTCGGTCGGGATGCAGGCGGGTGAAGTGGTCGGCGCCGGGGTCGTGGTAGAGGGTGCCGGTGGTGCCCAGGTGCCAGATCGCGATGAGCATGGAGTGCTGGATCGCGACGTTGGCCTTCTGTGGTCCCCGCTGGGAGGCGATCCGCCGGTAGCGGGCACCGAGGTAGGTGTGCGGGTTCTGCGCACACGCCATCGCTGCCGCGCCGAGCGCGCCTGGCAGGTAGGGGTTCCCTGGGCGGGTCCGAGTGGACTTCACCTTGCCGGCGGACTCGTTGCTTCCGGGTGTGGTCCCGGCCCAGGAGGCCAGGTGCCCGGCGGTGGGGAACCGGGTCATGTCGGCGCCGGTCTCGGCGCTGATCACGTCCGCGGTCAGCGTGCTGATCCCGGGATGGTGCGGATCAGGTTTCGGAAGCCCGGAAAGGGTTCGATCACCATCTCGATCCGCGCTGTCAGCGCGTCGATGGCGGCGGTGGCCGGTCGATCAGGTCCAGATGCACCCGGGCCAGGAACGCGTGGTGGTCGGTGAACCGCCCGTTCAGCGCCTCGGTCAGGGCCGGGATCTTTGACCGCAACCGGCGCTTGGCCAGCTCCGCCAGCGCAGCCGGGTCCCGGTCGCCGTTGATCAAGCCTCCAACATCGTTCGTCTTGCGCCGACCCGCGCCGGCGACCCGCACCCCCGGAAGCCGTCGGGCCATTGGAGGCGACCGGGGACTATCGTTCACGCCCGTTGTGCGGGGATGAATCCGATGCCCACGCGAGTCGTTCTTCACCACAGCGTTACCCACGTGCCGCGCTAAGTCCGGGACACCGCTATGTGTGAGCGCTCGGTTGAGCACGGCCTCACCGAACCGCTGAGTAGCGGGTGTCATGCGTTGCTGGCTCTGCGGGAACTCCTCGACCGGTAGGCCTTCGTCGGCGAGGAGCTGCAGCGACCGCGCCCACCGGAATGGGTCGGCGACGATCTTCTGCACCCGCCACCGTTTGCAGGCTTCGCGGAGGGCGTCCTCGACGTCGACGATCGGCACCTGCACGCCTGTGTGTTCCCATACGCGGACTACGTCCAGGTGGCAGATTTCTGCAGCCTTGCACGGCGACGATCGCAGTTGCGTCACCGGAGTAACTGCCGTCGAACCCGATCACGACGTCGACGTCGTCGGGGATCGGCCTCGCCTCGGCGCACGCTAGCCACGCCTCCCGCGGCAGCCACGCATCCGTGTGGTGCGTCCATTGTCCGAGCCGGTAGCGGCGGAAGTCTGCTCATGACACCTTCGCGGGCCGGACCGGGCGTGGAGATCGCCAACGTCAGCGACCGGTCACGTTTCCCGGCCGCCAGTGACACCGCGTCCCACACCTGCCTGGTGACGACGTGCAGCTCATCCACGATCGCCAGGGACGGGTTCCAGCCCTGCAACGCGCCAGGCTCGGCCGGCAACACAACCAACGTGGAGTCGGTGTGCGGGACGTACAGCCGGGCTTGGAACATGGTTTGCTCGGCGAGCCGCGGTTCGAGCTCCACCATGCGGGCGATCTGCCGCAACGTGATATCGGCTTGCCTGGCGTCGGAGGCGAGAACAACCACCTCGGCACTCTCGACACCGTCGGCGTACAGCCCGTAGGCGCCGAGCACAGCCGCAAGCGATGTCTTCCCGTTACCACGGAGGCAACGACAGCAACGCCTGCCGCGGGCGCGGCCCCTTCGTCGGGAGCAGGCGGCCGACGATCGTTTTCTGCCACGGCCGCAGCCGAAACGGCCCCTTCACACCCTTCCCTCGGGTCACCCGGAGGTAATCGCGGGCGAACGCGTCGACTCTGCGCGCTCCCGACGGCGGAAGCGCGGATAGATCGAGCGGCCCGGCAGTGATCTCCGACTTGGGCCCTGCTCTCATACCGCTACCCTCCGGGGATGGAATTCAAGGTGTTTCATAAGACAGGCGAAGGCGAAATCGAGGACAGATTCCGCGGAAGCTCGACATACGAGGTCGGCGATGCCAACGGCGTGCTGACCGTCAACGACGACAACGGCACGAAGGTCACGTTTGGCCCAGCTGCCTGGCTGCGAGTGGTGGTGCCCGCGGAAATCCTGGAATGGTGAGCCAGCGGACGGGGCCTAGTGGGATGAACACTTACGACCTGAGTCCGTCCACCGACGCCCCCGACGCCCCCGTCACGGGTGTGTAACGCAGATTTCGGCTCGGATGCGGGTCATGGCCGCGCCCTGCTCAGAAACCGCGGGCAGGTCTGCCCGGAGTTTGCGCCTCGCTCCTCGCCGCGAGTTGCACCGACGACACCACGGCGATGTCGTCGAGGGTGAGCGCCGGCCACCGCAGATGGTCACCAGTCAACGGGTTGCCTGGCGTGCCTGTCATGCCGCAGTCGGTACACCACGGATGCAGCGGCGGAGGTCCGGGCGTTCCTTGAGCACACCGCGGATCACCGGCTGTGCGCCGCGTTCGTCGTGCTGGCGACGACCGGTATGCGCCGCGGCGAGTGCCTCGGGCTGCGCTGGTCTGACGTCGACCTGACCGCTGGGCGGGCGTCGATTGTGCAGACCGTGATCGCGATCAGCCACGCGGTGCGGTTCGGGTCCCCGAAGACAGCCCACGGCCGGCGCACCGTCACGCTTGACGTGTACAGCCACGTCACCGAGGGGCTGCACAGCGACGCCGCTTCTCGGGTCGCCGGGATCATCTTCGGGACGGGCGTTAGCACCCGTTAGCAAAGGCGGGTGGCGACGACCATGAATAGCCACTTGACCTGCAGAAACGTGGTGTCCGAGGGGGGACTTGAACCCCCACCCCCTTGCGGGGACTAGCACCTCAAGCTAGCGCGTCTGCCAATTCCGCCACCCGGACGTGCGCCACCGACGCAGGAAGCGTCGCGGCGCATGAAACTGTACCAACCGCCAATGTTGAGCGGCCAACCACGAGCGCGGCGGCCGTGGGCGAGGTGTCGATTCTGACCCGGCGGGTAGCGTCCTCAGCCATACCACGACGAGAGGCGCCAGCGTGGCCGAAGAGAGTTACACGCGCGAGGGCGAAAGTAAGGCCGAGAGCCTCGACCGGCACTGGCAGGAGCTGCTCCAGGAGCTCCGGGTCGCCCAAGCCGGCACTCAGATCCTGTTCGCGTTCCTGCTCACGATCGCATTCACGCAGCCCTTCAGGGAGTCCGACGACGTCACCCATGCTGTCTATGCCGTGACTCTGATCTTGGCATCACTTGCCACAGCGCTAATGATCGGACCAGTCCCTTTCCACCGAATCGTATTTCGGCAGCGGCTACGTGATCAGATGGTGAGGATCGCGAACCGTATGGCGTCGGGCGGACTCCTGCTGCTCATGCTTGCGATGGCAGGCAGCCTCTTCCTCGCGCTCGACGTGGCGTTCTCCCGGCCCACGGCTGTAGTCGTGGTCGCTGTTGCCCTCCTCTGGTACGTCGCCTTCTGGTACGCGTTGCCGTTGTACGTACGAAGCCGCAATAACGGGGAGGAGTGAGAAGCTCAGCCTGTGGCATTGCTGCACCGCACTGACGGCGACGGCTGGGTGGACTGCAGCTGCGGCCGACGGCACTGGGGACGCTACGGCGCCGCAGGGCTGATGCTGGTCCGGCCCGATGGCCATGTCCTGCTGCAGCACCGAGCTGCGTGGAGTCATGAGGGCGGCACGTGGGCGCTGCCTGGAGGTGCCCGGTCGTCGACCGAGAACGCGTTGGCGACGGCGACCCGCGAGGCCGCGGAGGAGGCAGCGGTGGACCCGGCCGCGGTCACGCCGTCCGTCAGCTGGGTCGACGACCACGGCCAGTGGTCCTACACGACCGTCGTTGCCCACACGCAGGTACCGGTCGAGGCACGGGCCGCAGACCCGGAAAGCGTCGAACTGCGCTGGGTTCGTCTCGACGCCGTGGCTTCACACCCGCTGCATCCCGCGTTCGCGGCAGCGTGGCCGCGCTTGCGCGAGCACACGACCTGCCGGCTCGTGGTCGTCGTCGACGCTGCGAATGTGGTCGGCTCGCGGCCCGATGGCTGGTGGCGGGACCGGATGAGCGCCAACATCAGGCTGCGTGACGGATTGGCCGAGCTCGCCGGGCGCGGGATAACAGCCGGTGCGCTGGCCCTGCCGGCGGAGCTGTGGTGGCCCGATATCCGTCTCGTCGTGGAGGGTCAGGCTCGCGGGGTCAAGTCGGTGGCCGGTGTGACTGTGCGCCCGGCCGATCGCGACGGCGACACGTTGATTGCGGAGATCGTCGCGGAGTCCAGGCGCGAACGGCCAGACGACCACCTGATCGCCGTCACTGCCGACCGGGCTCTTCGCTCATACGTGCAGGATCTGGGGGCCGCCGTCGTCGGGCCGGCGACGCTGCTCAATCTGCTCTGACCGGCGCAGCGCTCGACCTGGGCCTATGCGGACTTCCGCTTGGCTGCTGTCTTCTTGGCGGTGGCCTTCTTGGCCGGTGCCTTCTTCGCCCCAGCCGCCTTCTTGGCAGCGGGCTTCTCCTCCGCAGCCTCACCGCGCTGCTTCTTCGCCTCGGCAACACTGCGCCGCAGGGCTTCCATCAGGTCGACGACCTTGCCCTCGTCCGGGGCAGCCTCCGGCGGGCGAGTGATCTCAGCACCTTCGACCTTGGCCTCGACGACCTGGAGCAGGGCCTCCCGATATTCGTCGACATACTCGGTGGGCTCGAACTCCTCGGCCATCGCGTCGATGTACGACTCGGCCATCCGCATCTCCTGTGGGCGAACGCCGATGTCGTCGTCGAGGAACTTGAAGTCGGGCCGGCGGACCTCGTCGGGCCAGAGCATCGTCTGCACGACGAGCACGCCTTCGCGCGGGCGGAGGACGGCAAGCCGTTCCCGGTTGCGCAGGGCGACCTTGACGACCGCAACGCGCCCGGCCTTCTCCAGCGCGTCGCGGAACAGAACGTACGGCTTAGCGTCGGCACTGGGCTCGGCGTAGTAGGCCCGGGACAGCGCGGTCGGATCGATCTCCTCGAACGGCACGAACGCCTGCACCTCGACCACCTTGCTCGAGGAAATCGGCAGGTCCGTCAGGTCCTCGTCGGTGAGGACGACCATGTCTCCGCCGGGCAGCTCGTATCCCTTGGCGATGTCGGCGTAGGCCACCTCATGGCCGCCGTCGTCGCAGATGCGCTTGTACCGGATCCGCCCTCCGTCGGCCGCGTGGACCTGGCGGAAGCTCACGTCCTTCTCCTCGGTTGCGGCGACCAGCCGGACCGGGATCGACACCAGGCCGAACGAGATCGACCCCTTCCACACCGTCTGCATCAACCGCTCCTTCCGAGCATTTTCGTCACGATCATCTCTCACCTGGACGGTCCTGACCACAGCCCGACTCGGTTCGGCGCGCCTCCCCGCCCCGACTCGGGGATCTGGCAACGTTAGAGATGATCGGGAAGGGGCCGTCATGACCAGGCTCTGGTGTTGGGATTGCGCCGACGACGAGGACTTCGACACTGTTCCCGATGCACACGAGACCGAGCGTGCCTGCACCGGTTGTGCCGCTGCCGTGCTCGTCGGCTATGTGATCCTGCCCGACGCCGCCGAGTTCGCCGCCGTCGCCTGACTGCCCAATACGTAGAACGCCACCGCCGCAGCCGCAGCGACATTGAGCGAGTCGATGCCAGGTCGCATGGGGATCCGCACCCGGATGTCGGCATCGGAGAGCCAGCGCTGCGAGAGCCCTTCGCCCTCGCTGCCCACGACCACGGCGAATCGCTCTGGACATCTGACCTGGTTCAGCGCGACGGCACCGGCAGCCGGGGTCAGGGCGAGGACCAGGAAGCCGGCTCGACGTAGCTCGTCCAGCCCGTCGTACCACCTCGCCATCCTGGTATACGGGGTGGAGAACACCGCGCCCATGGACACCTTGACCGAGCGGCGGTAGAGCGGATCGGCGCAACGCGGGCTCAACAGAACTGCGTCCATCCCCAACGCGGCACCAGCCCGGAACACGGCGCCCACGTTCGCGTGGTCGACGAGGTCCTCCAGAACCACGACCCGCCTGGCACCGGCCAGGACGTCAGCAACCTCCGGCAGTGGGAGGCGACCCAACGAGGCGAGAGCACCTCGGTGCACGTGGAAACCCGTGACTGACTCGATCAGCTCTGCCGGTGCGAGGTAACACGGCGCCTCGGCGGCCCGCTCGAGAACATCGGCCAGACCCGCGACCCATCGGGACGCCATGAGGAACGATCGGACTGGGAATCCTGCCTCGACCGCCCGGCGGACCACCTTCTCGCCCTCGGCGAGGAACAGCCCGTGCTCCGCTTCCAGCGACGTCCGCAACTCGACGTCGCGCAGCGAAAGGTAGTCGGCGAGCCGGGGATCGGCAGCATCGCCGACGTGCTCGATCCGGGCCACGGCCGGCATGATGCCACGCAGGTCTCAACGCAATGACACCACGGCAACCAACCCAATGACGACGACAGTCCCACGTAGCACCGTCCCCGGCAGCCGACGAGCGACGCCCGCGCCGACGAGGCCCCCGAGCGTCGAACCTGCCGCGATCAGCGCCGCTGCTGCCCACTCGACGTCGGCAGCGGCGACGAAGATTAGACCCGCCACCAGATTGGCCAGGACCGCAAGGACGTTCTTCGCGGCGTTCACCCGCTGAAGGGTTTCGTCGAGACCCAGCCCGAGGACGGCGATCAGAAGCACGCCCTGGCCGGCCCCCAGGTAGCCGCCGTACGTGCCGATCGCCAGGACCAGCAGCCAGACCAGTGGTCCCCCGTGATGCGGCCTGGTTCGCTCACCCAGCCTGCGCACCAGCCAGGGCTGGATCACGACGAGCACGCACCCGACCAGGATCAGCGCCGGCACGACCGCGACAAATGACGACTCCGGGAGAACGAGAAGCAGGACGGCGCCCAGGCTTGCGCCGACCACGGTCGCCGTGGCAAGCCGGAGCACACGCGGTCGCTGGCCGGTCAGCTCCCGGCGGTAACCCCAGGCTCCGGCGATCCCGCCCGGGACCAAACCAACCGTGTTCGACACGTTGGCGACGACGGGCGGCAGGCCGATGGCCAGCAGGGTTGGGAACGTCACCAAGGTGCCTGACCCGACGACCGCGTTGATAGCGCCTGCGACCAGCCCGGCGAGCCCCACCAGGACGGCTTCCAGGGCGCTCATCCGGCGACCGAGGTGCGCCAACGGCTCGAGGACAGGCTCGAGAGTGGCTCCTGCCGGCGCCGTCGGCTGGTGGTCACTCCTCGCGCTAGCGACTGTCTGGAGTCGCCGAAGCCTGTTGGGCCGCCTCCAGGGCCTCCCGGACCTCGGCGTGCGCCTCCGACAGCGCCGCTTCGGTCTCCTGTTTGGCCGCTTCGATCGCCGCGTCGACGTCGCCGACAGGCACCGCCGACACCGCCGTCGCGTCAACGCTGCCGCGTCGAGCGGAGTCTCCGGTGACCTGGGTCCCCAGCCGCCCGACCACTGACCCAAGCCCCTCCAGCGCAGCACCGATCTCACTGGGCACGATCCACACCTTGTTCGCGTCCCCTCGCGCGATCTCCGGCAGCATCTGCAGGTACTGGTAGGACAGCAGCTTCTGGTCCGGGTTGCCGCGATGGATGGCGTCGAACACAGCGTGGATCGCCTTGGCCTCGCCGTCGGCTCGGAGGACCTGGGCCTGCTTCGCGGCCTCGGCGTCCAGCACGGTGGCCTGTTTCCGGCCCTCTGCCGTGAGGATCGCGGCCTGCTTCTGGCCCTCGGCGGTGAGTATCTGGGACTGCCGCACACCCTCGGCGTTCAGGATCACCGCGCGCTTGTCGCGGTCAGCGCGCATTTGTTTCTCCATCGAGTCTTTGATCGAGGGCGGCGGGTCGATCGCCTTGAGCTCCACCCGATTGACCCGGATCCCCCACTTGCCCGTCGCCTCGTCGAGCACGCCACGCAGCGCGTTGTTGATCTCCTCGCGGCTGGTCAGCGTGCGTTCGAGGTCCATCCCGCCGATGACGTTGCGCAGCGTCGTCACGGTGAGCTGCTCGATGCCTTGGATGTAGTTGGCGATCTCGTAAGTGGCTGCCTTTGGATCGGTGACCTGGTAGTAGATGACCGTGTCGATCGACACGACCAGGTTGTCCTGGGTGATGACCGGCTGGGGCGGGAACGAGACCACCTGCTCACGCAGGTCGATCAGCGGCAGCACCCGGTCGACGAACGGCACGACCACGGTCAGCCCAGGGTCGAGCTTGCGGTTGTAGCGACCGAGTCGCTCGACGATGCCGGCCCGCGCCTGCGGCACGATCCGCACCGACTTCGCGAGTGTGACCAGCACAAAGGTGAACAGCAGCAATACGACGACCAGCACGACCGTCGAACCGACGTCCATCGATCAGTACCTTCCGCTACATGTCGTCGGGCTCCGAGCGGAGCCCGCGGTGGGCGGCACGACGAAGTTACGGACCCTCCGCTTCGTATACGAGGGCCGTCGCTCCTTGTATCTCCACGACGTCGACTGATGCCCCGATCTCGATCACCGCGTGGTCATAACTGCGCGCCGACCAGACCTCGCCTGCGAGCTTGATCCGGCCGCCGTGGGAATCGACGCGCTCGATCACCGTCGCTCGGCGCCCGACCAGGGCCGCGACCCCAGTCCGAGCGCTGACCGGCTGGCGCAGGTGCCGCTTCGCCACGGGCCGGACAACTCCGATCAGCGCGCCGCTGGCAACGATGGCGACCAGCGCCTGGACCAGGAACGGTGCGCCCACCATGGCGGCGACACCGCCGGCCAGCGCGCCGCCGCCGAGCATGAGGAACATCAGGTCGAGAGTGGTCGTCTCGACGATGCCGAAGACCAGGGCAAGGCCAAGCCAGAGCACCCAGGCGTTGTCGCCAAGCCACTCCGCCAAATCGCCCACACCTCAAGCGTAGGCGATCAGCGCAGGCAGAACGGTGGCTGTGGAGTGGATTCTCACCCGGCTCTGGCCGTCCATCGGCCGCCGTTGCGGCTCACCGTCAAGGTCAGCCCGAAGCAGGCGCTCAACGCTTCGTCGGTGATGGTCTCGGCCACTGGTCCGGAGGCAACCACGCGGCCCGCGCGCAGCAGCAGCGCGTGGGTGAAGCCGGTTGGAATCTCCTCGACGTGGTGGGTCACCAAGACGGTGGCCGGCGACGATGGATCCACGGCGATGTCGCCCAGCGCCGCGACCAGCGCCTCCCGCCCGCCAAGATCCAGCCCAGCGGCAGGCTCGTCGAGCAGGAGAAGCTCCGGGTCGGTCATCAGCGCCCGCGCGATCTGCACCCGCTTGCGCTCCCCTTCGGACAGCGTGCCGAACGTCCGGTCGGCGAGGTCTCTCACGCCGAGCCGCTCCAGTAGCCCGTCGGCCTGGTCGACGTCGTAGCCCTCATAGAGCTCGCGCCACCGGCCGACGACGGCGTAGGAGGCGGTGACGACCACATCCCGTACGGCTTCGGCGCGCGGAATGCGATCAGCCAAAGCAGCACTCGTCAGCCCGATGCGAGGTCGGAGCTCGAAGACGTCCACGGTGCCGAGAATCTCGCCGAGAACGGCCGCATAGCCGCTGGTCGGATGGACCTGCGCGGAGGCGACCTGTAGCAACGTAGTCTTGCCGGCACCGTTGGGCCCGAGCACCACCCACCGGTCCTGTTCGGCCACCGCCCAGGTGACCTGGTCGAGCAGGTACTGTCCCGATCGCACCACCGAGACGTCGGCCAACTCGAGGACGTCGGTCATGAGGCGCCAGGCTCTCCCTTGGCCGGCACGGTGCGCGCCGGAACGAACGCTGACGACCCTACGGCAGGGGCGCCCCGTAGGCTCACCGACATGCTCGGACTGCCCCGGTCGGCGCGGCTCGCGGCGTGGGCGGACTGCTGGCTGGCGGGCCAGGTCACACTCGACGAGGTGATCGTACGGGTGCAAGGCGACGATGAGCCGCACACGGTCACCGGATTGCCGACCGGGCCCGAGACGCTCAGCGCCGTTCTCGGTTCGCTTCGGGCCGGCGGCACTCGAGCTTTGCAGGTTGCCTTGCCTCGGCCGGGCGACCCGCAGGGACTGGCCGGTCCGCCCGAGCTGACAATCGAGGCGATCGCAGCTGGCGAGGCGGTCCTGTGTGTCGGGGCGCCCGTTGCGCTCGTACCAGCGATCAGATCGTTCGGTTCGCCCGGAGACTATGGCCATCTGGTGAACTGGGCCTGGTGGAACGCTGTCCCGCCCCCTCCCGGCCCCGGGTTTCAGGACGCGGAGCGCACGTTGTCCGAAAAGCTGCTCGCGGCCGCTACTACCCTGGCCGATCTCGATTTCGCAGCCTGGCGGCCCGAAATTACCCGGGTGCTGGAGGACATCCGGTCGAACGCCGCGGCCCAACCACTTCCCCGAACGTTCCCTCCCGCCGCTCAGGCGCTTGCAGCTCGGGCGGTTCGGGTACTCACCGTTGTCGCTGTCGCCCTTGACGACGACGGCCGCGCGCTCACCGCAGCGGCCGCCCAGGCCCGCCGCGAGGCGCTCGGGGCGCTCGAACGCGCAGCCCGGCATGCTCTTGTTGCCGCTTGCAACGTGCGCGCCCAATAGCCTGTGCTCGCCATGTCCGCCGCCCAACTCGCCGATGCCGCGACGGTGCTCGTCACGGTCACCGGTCGAGACCGGCCGGGTGTCACCTCAGAGCTGTTCGCTGTCCTCGCCCGCCAAACCGTCGACGTTCTGGACATCGAGCAGGTTGTCGTTCGCGGCCGGCTGGTGCTCGGTGTGCTCGTCACGGCCGTTGCGGAGGACTCCAGCCTGGCCGAAGACCTCCGGCAATTGGCAGCACGACTTCACCTGGATATCGAGCTGACGCCCGGAGGCGGCGAGCGGCGCCCCGCTGTCGATCGGGCTCACGTCACGGTGATCGGTCACCCGCTGCGGCCGGCTCCGGTGTCCGCGATCGCGCATCGCATCGCTGAAACCGGAGCAAACATCGACCGTATCGTCCGCCTGGCGGCGTATCCGATCACATCGGTCGAGCTCGAGGTGTCCGGCACAAATCCGGCATCCTTGCGGGCCGAGTTGGCGGCCGTGGCCGTTGCTGAAGGTATCGACCTCGCCGTCCAGCCGGCCGGCCTGAGCCGCCGGGCCAAGCGGCTGATTGTGATGGACGTTGACTCCACGTTGGTCCAAGGCGAGGTCATCGAGACGCTCGCCGAGCGTGCGGGCGTCCGCGACGAGGTGGCGGAGGTGACATCAGCCGCGATGCGGGGCGAGCTCGATTTCGCCGACGCGCTCCGGCGCCGAGTTCGGCTGCTCGCCGGTTTACCGGTTTCTGCGTTGAGCGAAGTGGGGCATGAGGTCACCCTCACGGCTGGAGCGCGGACCCTGGTCCGCACACTCAAGCGGCTGGACTACCGGTTGGCGATCGTCAGCGGTGGCTTTACCCAGATCACCGACCATTTGGTCCGTGAGTTGGGTATCGATTATGCCGCGGCGAACACCGTAGAAGTCAGCAACGGCCGGCTCACCGGAGAGTTGGTCGAGCCGATCCTCGATCGGGCCGGCAAGGCGGACGCGATGGCGCGCTTCGCCGCGCAGGCTGGTGTCCCGCTCGCGCAGACCGTCGCCGTGGGTGACGGCGCGAACGACCTCGACATGATCGCGAACGCCGGCCTGGGTGTCGCGTTCAACGCCAAACAGCTGGTCCGCGACGCCGCGGACACCGCCGTCAACGTGCCATACCTGGACACCGTTCTCTACCTGCTCGGTATCAGCCGAGAAGAGGTCGAGGCCGCTGACGCCGCCGACGGCCGCCCAACCCCCACTCCCCCAGTGGAGCCTTCCTCAGCCCCGCTGAGAAGATCGTCGTGAGCTCTACGGCTGGTTTCTGCGGCGTGTTCATCACGACGATCTTCACGATCCGCGGGGGACGGCGAAGGCGATCAACGTCCCGCGGCCCGGCTCTACCGACTCCCAGTCCGCATCGAACTCCAGCACGGCGAGCGCACTTGTCGGGAACTCACCCAACCCGTTGGCGCTCTCGGCCAATAGTGCCGCGAGCGTCTCGATCGCTGGGTTGTGACCGACCAGCATCGCCACGTCGGTTTCGGCGGGCAGCGTGCGCACCAGTTCAATCAGCTCTGCCGGGCTGGCCGCGTACGCCTCGTGCGTGACGAGCTGACGCACGGCCAGGCCCAGATCCGAGGTGATCAATTCTGCGGTTTGAACCGCACGGCGAGCGCTCGAGACGACGGCGACTTGCGGAATCACGCTGTTGTCGGCCAGCCAGCGGCCGACCGCGGGTGCGTCCCGCCGGCCACGCTTCGCCAACGGACGGTCATGGTCGGGGACGCCGTCCGGCCAGGCCGACTTGGCGTGCCGTACCAGGACCAACGTCTTCGGCACGCTGCGCAGCTTAGCTCGCCGTCCAGTGGTGATCGGGATTCCAAGAAGTCGACAGGTCGGGAGGGGTCGGGGAAGCGGTTCGCGCGGGAGCAGAACGCGAATCAGGCACCGACCGCATGCACACCACCGTCAACATGCACGATCTCCCCGGTGGTCTTCGGGAACCAATCCGAGAGCAGGGCGATCACCCCGCGGGCGGCGGGTTCGGGGTCGGACAGATCCCAGCCCAACGGAGCGCGCCGGTCCCACACGCCCTCGAACTGGTCGAAGCCGGGGATTGACCGGGCCGCCATGGTCTTGACCGGGCCGGCGGACACCAGGTTGACCCGGATATTCCGATCGCCGAGGTACTTGGCGAGGTACCGCGCCGTCGCTTCCAACGCTGCCTTGGCAACCCCCATCCAGTCGTAGCCCGGCCACGCGACCTGCGCGTCGAAGTTGAGCCCCACGACGGATCCACCGTGCGGCATCAATGTCAGTGCCGCCATGGTCACCGACTTCAACGAGTACGCCGACACGTGCACCGCAGTTGACACGTCGCCGAACGGGGTGTCGAGGAAACTGCCGCCGAGGGCGGCCTGCGGCGCGAAGGCGACGGAGTGCACGACGCCGTCGAGACCGTCCATGTGGGCGCTGACCCGGTCAGCGAGCGTGCCCAACTGCTCCTCGTCCTGCACATCCAGCTCTACCACCGGCGGTGGCTCGGGCAGTCGCTTCGCGACCCGCTCGACCAGGCTCAGCCGGCCGAAGCCGGTCAGCACGACCGTGGCGCCTTCGGACTGGGCCAGCCGGGCCACGTGGAACGCGATGGAAGCGTCGGTGAGCACACCGGTGACCAGGAGCCGCTTGCCGTCGAGGATGCCCATTCAGTGCCCCATTCCCAGCCCGCCGTCGACGGGAATGACCGCACCGGTGATGTAGGCGGCCTCGTCACTGGCGACCCAGCGCACAACCTTCGCCACCTCGTCGGCCGATGCGTAGCGGCCGAGAGGGATGCTGCCGAGGAGCTCGGCACGGCGTTCGTCGGACAGTTTCATCGTCATGTCCGACTCCACGAAACCGGGCGCCACTACGTTGACGGTGATCCCCCGGCTACCGAGCTCCCGGGCGATCGAACGGGCCATGCCGACCAATCCTGCCTTCGTCGCCGCATAATTCGCCTGGCCGGGCGAACCGAGCAGCCCCACGACGCTTCCGATCAGCACGATCCGCCCTTTGCGGGCCCGGAGCATGCCGCGGGCGGCCTGCCGGACCACTCGGAACGCACCGATCAGGTTGGTGTCGACGACCGCACCGAAATCGTCATCGCTCATCCGGAGCAGCAGGGTGTCGCGCGTGACACCGGCATTCGCGACCAGCACTTCGACTGGTCCCTGCCTTTCCTCCACCACCGAGAATGCCGCTGTGACCGACGACTGGTCGGTGACGTCGCAGCGGACACCAGCCAACCCAGCGGGTGGCTCACCGCTGCGATGAGTGATCGTGACCGTCTCACCTGCCTCGGCAAATGCCCGAGCGATAGCCAGCCCGATGCCGCGGTTTCCCCCCGTGACCAAGACGGAACGGCCCACTCGTGCTCCCTTCGCCGGCCGGCGTGCCCGCCGACGCTACCGCCTGCAGTTGGCTGTGCGGGGCGGAGCCCCCGCATGCAGGTGGGGGTATGCGGAGGCGGAGCCCCCGCAGCAGGTGGGGGTATGCGGGGGCGGAGCCCCCGCAGGTCAGGCATCCTCGAGGCGGAATCCGATCTTCATGCCCACCTGCCAGTGCTGCACGGCCCCGTCGACGATTTGGCCGCGAATCTCGGTGACTTCGAACCAGTCCAGGTGACGCAAGGTCTCTCCCGCGCGAGCGATTCCGTTTCCGACCGCAGCGTCGACGCCGTCGGTCGAGGTCCCAACGATCTCAGTGACCCGGTAGGTACGGTTCATACCGATCCCTCCATTGATCGAGCACGTATGACCGGCGGCCCATGATCCTGTATTCAAACCCAGCGTGGAGCCCTACCCGGTATGGCGGGAGTCGGCTGGGCGACCTACGGTGAACGAGTGAGCAATGCCGCGCACCGCCGGGACGAGCAGGTTCAGTCCGTCACCACGGCGCGGCCGGGCCACAGCGACGACATCGACGCGCGGCAGCGTCGATACCTGCTCATCATGGCCATCCGGATCGCCTGCATTCCCCCGGCAATCATGGTCGATGGTTGGCTGCGCTGGGCGTTCATCGTGGGCGCCGTGGTGCTGCCATACGTCGCCGTTGTGGTAGCAAATGCGGCCCGGCGAAGTGAGCCAGGAATGCTGGTACCCGTCGATCCACAGCCCCGCCCGGCACTGCCCCAACATCCGGCGCGGCACCCGCCCGACACCGGCTGATCGACCCTTCACGGGTCAAGGATTCCGTGCAATACTCCGTCCGCGCGCGTTCCGTATTCCCCCGTCGGTGCGCGTCGTGACGGCGACGCCGGGCAGCTTCCCCCGTGGCTGCCTGGCGTCGTCTTGTGTGTCGCTTTCGCCGAAGTAGACGCGGCGGGTCAGCCGCCGATGGCCGACATCGGACGCGCCGGCTGCAGGAACCCGGGCTCGTCGATGCCATGACCCGGCAGCTTTCCAGCCATGGCCACCCGCCAGCGCCGGGCCAGTTCCGCGTCGCTCGCTCCGTTGCGCAGTGGCCCGCGCAGGTCGGACTCTTCGCGCGCGAACAGGCACGTACGGATCTGGCCGTCGGCGGTCAGCCGGGTTCGGTCGCACGCACCGCAAAACGGCCGGGTGACCGAGCCGATGATTCCCACTCGGGCCGGGCCACCGTCGACGAGCCAGGTCTCGGCCGGCGCGCTACCTCGCTCATCCGCCCCTACCGGCGTCAGCTGGAACTCGGTGCTCAGGGATGCGAGGATCTCCGCGGCGGTGACCATCTCTGCTCGGTCCCACGCATGCTGAGCGTCGAGCGGCATCTGCTCGATGAACCGCATCTCGTACCCGCGGTCGACCGCCCAGCGCAACAAGCGCGGCGCCTCCTCGTCGTTGATCCCGCGCATCAGGACTGCGTTGATCTTGACCGGGACCAGTTCTGCGGCCGCGGCAGCCGCGAGGCCGTCGAGCACGTCGGACAGCCGTCGCCGCCGGCTGATCGCTTCGAACCGATGCGGATCGAGGGTGTCCAGCGAACCGTTGATCCGATCGAGCCCGGCGTCTGCAAGCGCCCGAGCCCGCCGGGCGAGCCCGACTCCGTTGGTTGTGAGCGAGAGCTCCGGCCGCGGCAGCAACTGCGCGCACCGGCGGACGATGTCGACCAGACCATGGCGCAGCAACGGCTCGCCGCCGGTGAACCGCACTTGACGTACACCAAGCCGTTCGACCGCGATCCGGACCAGCCGGACCACTTCGTCGTCAGTCAGTACCTCGGGCGTGGGAAGCCAGGCCAGCCCTTCGGCCGGCATGCAGTAGGCGCACCGCAGGTTGCACCGGTCGGTCAGCGATACCCGGAGGTCGGTAGCGACGCGGCCATACCGGTCGACGAGCATGGCGGCTCCCTCCGACACCGTAGTTCCTGCCGCCAGCCTAAGCCCCAGGACCGACTCCGACGCCGTTCCGGTCTACGGTCGAGACGTGCTTCGAGCGCTGGTCTCTCGCCGCTGGCTGCTCCGCGTCCTGGCCGGCGCCGTGCTCGTCGTTGCGTTCGTCCGGCTAGGGATCTGGCAGCTGGACCGCAACGAGCAACGCGCCGAGCGCAACGCGGTAATCGAGGCCAATTCCCAACGTGATCCGGTGCCCGTCGAGGATCTGCTGACCTCGAACAGCGCAGTCGACGTGGACCGGCTATGGACGCCGGTCCGGGCCAAGGGTCGCTACGACGTCGATCATCAGCTGATCATTCGTTTGCGCCCTCTCGATGGCCGGCCGGGCGTTCACGTGCTGACGCCGCTGGTCACCGGAAGTGGAGCCGCGCTGTTGGTCGACCGTGGCTTCGTGGCACACGCCGGCTCGCCGACCTCGTCACCCGCCATTCCGGAACCCATGCCGGGTGAGGTCGAGATCATCGGACGAGTCAGGGCCAGTGAGGAAGGTCGGGGGACAGGCGGAGACCCGGCGACCGGCGTGATCCGTTACGTCGACGTGGACGAGATCGCGGCCACGCTCCCCTATCCGGTCTACGGCGCATGGGTCGAGGTGATGGACGAGCAGCCGCGCCCAGCGGTTGCGCCAGTGCGACCTCCGGCGCCAACGCTCGATGCCGGGCCACACCTGTCGTATGCGGTGCAGTGGTTCTTGTTCGCCTGCATCGGGATCGGCGGGCTCATCCTGCTCGCCCGAGCGGAAGCGCGACTGCGCAACCTGGACGAGCAGGCCACGGCGGATCGTGAACGGCAGGCGGCTGGGTCCGGCGGCTCCTGACAGGCGCGACGGGCAAAGGAGGGGTATGACCGGACTGATCGAGGAGCACGGGCTGCTCGGTGACTTGCACACCGCAGCGTTGGTCTGCCGCGATGGCACCATCGACTGGCTGTGCCTGCCTCGGTTCGACTCCGGCGCGTGCTTCGCCGCCCTGCTCGGCGACGAGCGGAACGGCTTCTGGCGGGTGGCGCCGGCGGGAGCACACAACGCCGACCGTCGCCGTTACCGGGGCGACACCATGATTCTCGAGCACGAGTGGGATACCCCACACGGCAGTGTCCGGGTCACCGATTTCATGCCGCCGAGCGACGGCGTCCACGACCTCATCCGCATCGTCGAGGGTCTCTCCGGCCGCGTACACGTGCACGGTGAGCTTCGTCTGCGCTTTGACTACGGGCGGTCGATCCCCTGGGTGCATCAGGTCGACGGGCAGATCGTCGGCGTCTGCGGCCCCGACGCCGTCGCGCTTCGCAGTGAGGTGCCGACCTACGGACGGCACTTGACGACGCATGCCGATGTTGTCGTATCGGAGGGCGAACAGGCTGCGTTCGTCCTCACCTGGAGCCCCTCCCACCTCCCTCCTCCCGCCCCAGCGGATCCCTATAAAGCCCTGGCAGAGACCGAGCGGTTCTGGTCCGACTGGGCAGGCCGCTGTACCTACGACGGGCCGTACCGCGAGGCAGTGCTGCGGTCCCTGCTCACCTTGAAGGCACTGACCTACGAACCCACCGGCGGGATCGTCGCGGCACCCACGACCTCGTTGCCGGAGCAGCTCGGCGGAGTCCGCAACTGGGACTACCGCTACTGCTGGCTCCGCGACTCCGCGTTCACCCTCGACGCCTTGGTCCGTAGCGGCTTCGTCGACGAGGCCCGCGCGTGGCGGGACTGGCTGCTGCGCTCGATCGGAGGGAACCCGGCAGACCTTCAGACCATGTACGGCGTCTCCGGCGAACGGCGTTTGATCGAATCCGAGCTGCCGTGGTTGTCTGGATATGAAGCGTCTCGGCCGGTCAGGATCGGCAATGCCGCGGCCGAGCAAATGCAGATCGACGTGTACGGCGAGGTCATCGACACCCTGAGCCGGGCCCGCGGTCACGGCCTGCCGCTCAAACGTCATGCCCGGGCGTTGCAAGGCCACCTCCTGCGTCATCTGGGAGCACTGTGGGGCGAACCCGACGTAGGCATCTGGGAGATCCGCGGCCCGCGCCGGCACTTCGTGCATTCCAAGGTGATGGCCTGGGTGGCCACCGACCGAATGGTCCGCGACAGTTCGGAGAACGCCATGCGGCCCGCGGACGTCGACCGGACGCGCGCCTTGCGCGCGACCATCCACGCCGAGGTCTGCGCAAAGGGGTACGACCCCGAGCGCAACACGTTCCTGCAGTCTTATGGAGCCCGGGCCGTCGACGCCTCGTTGCTGCAGATCCCGATCGTCGGTTTCCTCGCACCGGACGATCCCAGGGTGGTCGGAACGGTCGACGCCGTCATTGCCGAGTTGTCAACCGATTCCGGCCTGATACTCCGTTATCGAACCAAACACGAGGTCGACGGCTTGCCCGGCGACGAAGGCGCGTTCCTGGCATGCAGCTTCTGGCTGGTGGAGGCGCTGCACCTCATCGGTCGGGGCGGCGATGCCAAGGATCGGTTCGAGAACCTGCTCTCCCTACGCAACGATCTGGGCCTGCTCGCCGAGGAATACGACCCGCGAATCAATCGCATGGTCGGCAACTTCCCGCAGGCCTTGAGCCATATCCCGCTGGTCACCGCGGCGCTGCTGTTGTCCGACGCCCCTCAGCCGCCAACCGGACGCGCCTAGCCGGCAGTGAGGTCGTCACACCGCCAGCTCACGCACGAGCACCGGCAACACGACCGAGATCGGATCGCGGAGCACGGCCTCGGCACGGGTGTCGTACGGCGTCGGCTCGGCATTGATCACCACCAGCCATGCGCCCGCGGAAAGTGCCACATCGCACAGGCCGGCAACCGGTTGGACCTGCAGAGACGTGCCGACCGCGAGGAAGAGGTCGCAGTCCCGGGCGGCCTCGACCGCAGCGTGCCACACCCGTGGCTGCAGGGACTGTCCGAACGAAACCGTCGCCGACTTCACCAGCCCGCCACATCGCAGGCAGCGCGGGTCTTCCTCGCCGGCCGCGACCCGGGCGAGCACACTGTGCATCCTCACCCGGTCGCCGCAGCCGAGGCATTCGGCCTGCCAGATCGTGCCGTGAACCTCGACGACACGCGCCGGATCGGATCCGGCCCGCTGGTGCAGCCCGTCGACGTTCTGCGTGACCAATGCCCGGAGCTTGCCGGCATGCTGCAAACTGACGATCGCTCGGTGGCCGGCGTTGGGTTCAGCGGTCCATGCGGCGTGCGCGCGCCGGTTGCGCCACGCCTGTTTGCGCAACTCGGCGTCGGCCACATAGCGGTCCAGCCTGGAGAGTTGCTGTGCCTGTGGGTTGACTGTCCACATCCCGTTGGGCCCACGGAAGTCGGGAATACCGGAGTCGGTGGAAACGCCGGCCCCGGTCAAGACCGTGATCCTCGACGCCGCGGCGATCATCGACACGACCCGCTCGAGCTCTGCCGAGTCCGTGAGCATGCCACGAGGCTACGACGGCGACGCCCAGCCCGCTCCGGCTCCCGCTCCCCCTCGCGTGCGGAGCGGCAGATAGCGCGTGGGTTGCGCGAGGTCGGCCGAGCCGGTAAGGCAGGATGACCGGATGGATCTCGGGTTGGCCGGACGTGTCTACATCGTCACAGGAGCAAGCCGTGGGCTCGGTCGCGCTGTCGCTGAGGCCCTGTTGGCCGATGGCGCTCGGGTCGTGCTGTCGGCTCGGGGCGCCGATCAGGTGCAGCGGACCGCATCCGAGCTCGGGCGGGACGCGGCTGGTGTCGCCGCTGACAACGCCGACCCGGAGACCGCCGAGCGGCTCATCATCGCGGCCCATGAACAATTCGGCCGGCTCGACGGCGCGGTGCTCAGCGTCGGAGGGCCGTCGGCCGGCAGCGTCGTCGACACGCCCGACGAGGACTGGCGGGCCGCCTTCGAGAGCGTCTTCCTCGGTGGGATCCGGCTCGCCCGCACGATCGGCGTCGCGCTCGACGATGGTGGCTCCCTGGTGTTGGTTCTGGCCATCTCGGTACGCACACCGATTCCGGGGCTCGCGATCTCGAACGGCTTCCGCCCGGGGCTCGCCATGATCGCGAAACAACTCGCTGACGAACTCGGCCCGCATGGTGTGCGGGTCAACGGCCTGATGCCGGGCCGAATCGAGACCGACCGGGCTCGCGAGCTTGACGCCCTCGAAGGCGACCCCGACGACGTGCGGTCGCGGCGCGTCGCCGGTATCCCACTGCACCGCTACGGAAGCCCGTCGGAGTTCGCCAATGTTGCGGCGTTCCTGCTCTCACCGGCGGCGTCTTATGTCACCGGCTCTGTTGTGGCAGTGGACGGCGGCGCCCTGCGCACCCCCTGACCGCGAGGGGTTCTACCGGGTCGATGGCGTGCCGACGACATCGGCTTGCGGGGCAAACTGGGTGCGATAGAGCTCGGCGTAGAGGCCGCCTGCCGCCAACAAGGACTCGTGACCACCCGCCTCGACGATCCGCCCGCCGTCGACGACCAGGATCCGGTCGGCACCGCGAATCGTGGAGAGCCGGTGCGCGATGACCAGCGAGGTGCGGCCGACCAGCGCTGTCTCGAGCGCCTGCTGGACTGCGGCCTCCGACTCAGAATCCAGGTGCGCCGTTGCTTCGTCGAGGACGACGACCCGTGGCGCCTTGAGCAGCAGGCGGGCGATGGCAAGCCGCTGCTTCTCACCGCCGGAGAGGCGGTAGCCCCGGTCACCGACAACGGTGTCGAGGCCGTCCGGGAGCATTGTCACCAGAGCCGCGATCTGGGCAGCACGCAAGGCGGCCCAGATGTCGTCATCGGTGGCGTCGGGGCGAGCGTAGAAGAGGTTCGCGCCGATCGTGTCGTGGAACATGTGGGCATCCTGGGTGACAACTCCGACGGCTTCGTGCAGCGACTCCAGGGTCAACGTTCGCACGTCGTGTCCGCCCAGCCGGACGACACCACTGGTCGGGTCGTAGAACCGGGATACCAGATGGGTGATCGTCGACTTGCCCGCTCCCGACGGGCCAACCAACGCAACCAGCTCGCCCGGCTCGGCCTTGAACGACACCCCGCGCAGGACCTCGCCATTTTGACCCGTATCGGGTCGGGCGACGGCCTCCAGCGACGCGAGCGAGACGTCCTCCGCCGATGGGTACGCAAACCGCACGTCATCGAATTCGATGCTCATCGGGCCGCTTTCGGCCAGAAGCCGCCGAGCGTCAGGCCGGTCATGGACCATGGGCTCGAGGTCGAGCACCTCGAAGACCCGCTCGAAACTCACCAGCGCGGTCATCACATCGACCTGCACGTTCGACAGAGCCGTCAGTGGGCCATACAACCTGCCCAGGAGCGCTGCCAGGGCAACCAGCGTGCCGACCTGCAGTGCCCCATCGATGGCGAGCATTCCACCGACGCCGTACACCAGCGCTGTAGCCAGCGATGACAACAGCACCAGGCCGGTGAAGAAGTACCGCGCATAGAGGGCCTCGGTGACGCCGATGTCACGAACCCTCCCGGCCGCCACCGCGAACCCGGCGGTTTCCCGGTCGTAGCGCCCAAAGATCTTGACCAGCAGCGCTCCGGCGACGTTGAATCGTTCCGTCATGGTCTGGCTCATGTCGGCATCCAGCTGCATGGACTGCCGCGCGATCTCGGCCAGGCGTCGGCCGACGAACCGCGCAGGCAACAGGAACAGCGGCAGCAGTGCGAACACCAGCAGGGTGATCTGCCAGGAGAGCAAGAACATCGCGCCGGCCACGAGAGCCAATGTCACGGCGTTGCTGACGACCTGAGACAACGTCGACGTGAACGCCCGTTGCGCGCCGATCACGTCGGTGTTGAGGCGGGACACCAGCGACCCGGTCTGGGTCCTGGTGAAGAAAGCCACCGGCTGACGCTGGACGTGGTCGAAGACCTCCGTGCGCAGGTCGTAGATCAACCCCTCGCCGACCCGGGCCGACGCCCACCGACCGGCCAGCCCCAAAACCGCGTCGAGGACCGCGAGCGCCGCGACTGCAACGGCGCCGATGATGACGACATCGCGTTGTCCGGCGATGACTCCGGAGTCGATGACGTACTTGAGCAGCAGCGGGACCGCGGCGGCACTGGCCGCGCCGATCACAGTCGTCAACAGGAAGATCGAGATGTGTCGCCGGTACGGGCGTGCATAGCGCAGTATCCGCCGGGCGGTGCCCTTGGCCAGCCGCTTGCCGAGGACGCTGCGATCGCGTGACAGCGAGCGCCATGCCATGTACCCGCCGATGTGACCCATCGACACCGGTAGCGACCTCCTATGGGCGACGCTCGCCCACGGAATCAGGCGACGCTGTTGTCAAAACGCGCACGACGGTGCGTTTCTTCCGGCGTCAGCCGCACAGCAGAACCGACGATGTCGGCACCGCCACAGGTACCCGGTCAGCAGTAACTGCCGATGGGTCAGGCCTTCCTCCTCCGGCCCCGGGTCGCTCCACCCCGGCCGCGCAACTCCACACCGGACTCCGACAGCAGCCGGTGCACGAACCCATAGGAGCGGCCGGTCTCGCCGGCAAGGTCCCGGATGCTCTTGCCGCCCTCGTACTTCTTCTTCAGGTCGGTTGCGAGCTTGTCGCGCACGCCCCCGCTGATCCGCGCCCCCTTCGCCAGCTTCTCAGCCACGCGTCCTCCCGCGAAGATCGTCTGTGGTGACTGACGACCATGATCCGACTCATCGTCGCTTCACGCCAGCAAAACGCAAGATCCGTTTTCAGGCGAGTACCACCAGGTCGGCGTAGTCGATGCTCCAAAAAGTCTTCGACGCCGTCGGGAAGCAGGATCACCCGTTCCGGTCCCAGTGCCTCGACTGCGCCCTCGTCGTGGGTAACCAGCACGATGGCACCGGCAAACGACCGCAGGGCAGACAGGACTTCCGCCCTCGACGCAGGGTCCAGGTTGTTTGTCGGTTCGTCGAGCAGCAGTACGTTGGCGCTGGACACCACGAGTGTCGCCAAAGCGAGACGCGTCTTCTCGCCACCGGACAACACGCCGGCGGGCTTCGCGACGTCGTCGCCGGAGAACAGAAAGGACCCGAGTACCCGACGAGCCTCGGCCGCCGGCAGGTCCGGAGCCGCTGAGCGAAGGTTCTCGAGGACGGTCCGGGACGTGGCCAAGGTCTCGTGTTCCTGCGCGTAGTAGCCGAGCTTGAGACCATGCCCGGTGGTCACCTCCCCGGTGTCCGGTTCCTCGATGCTGCTCAGCAGCCGGAGCAAGGTCGTCTTGCCGGCCCCGTTGAGACCAAGCACCACCACCCTGCTCCCTCGGTCGATCGCCAGGTCGATGTCGGTGAAGACCTCGAGCGACCCATACGACTTCGACAGGCCGGTGGCCGCCAACGGTGTGCGACCGCACGGGGCCGGATCAGGGAGGCGGAGCTTGGCGACCTTGTCCGGGCGGCGCTTGTCCTCCAGCCCGGTCAGTAGCCGCACCGCCCGGCGGTCCATGTTGCGCGCAGCAGTCGCCTTGGTGGCCTTGTACCGCATCCGGTCGGCCTGCGCCCTGAGGGCTTCGGCCTTCTTCTCCGCACTCGCTCGTTCTCGATGCCGGCGCCGTTCGTCGGTCTCACGTTGCTGCACATATGCCGCCCAGCCCACGTTGTAGATATCAAGCGCGGCCCGCGTGGCGTCGAGGTGGAAGACCCTGGTGACCGTTCGGTCGAGCACGGCAACGTCGTGGCTGATGACGACGATGCCTCCGGCATAACCGCGGAGGAAGTCACGCAGCCACCCGATCGAGTCGGTGTCGAGGTGATTGGTCGGTTCGTCGAGCAGTATGGTCTCGGCCTCGGAGAACAGGATCCGGGACAGTTCCACGCGCCGCCGCTGCCCGCCGGACAGCGTCCGCAGCCGCTGTCCCAGAACCCGGTCGGGCAGGCCGAGGCTGGCGGCAATGGTCGCTGCCTGGCTTTCCGCCGCGTAGCCACCGCGAGCGACGAATTCGTTCTCCAGCTGCGCGTACCGGCGCATTCCCAGCTCGTGCTGATCCTGCTCGTTCGCCGCGATCTGTTGCTCCGCCGCCCGGAGGCCGGCGACGACCGTATCGAGGCCGCGCGCCGACAGGATCCGGTCACGGCCGAGCACGTCGGGGTCGCCGGTCCGCGGATCCTGCGGTAGATAACCGACGGGTCCGGTTCTGGTCACTGTTCCGCCGGCGGGTTGCTCCTCGCCGGCGAGTACCCGGGTCAGCGTGGTCTTGCCGGCCCCGTTGCGGCCCACGAGGCCTACCTTGTCGCCCGGTGCGATTCGGAAACTGGCGTGTTCTAGCAGCAGCTGCGCGCTCGCGCGCACCTGCAAATCAGTGGCCGTGATCATGTCGAGAAGGCTCCGGGCGGATGTGGACGTTCCGTGATCGTTGATCACACGATCAGTTCACCGCGGGCATCATGGGAGCATTCTACGAGGTGGGCCGGTACGGTCGCCTGGCCAGCGACGTCGGCCGACGCAACGGAAGGGTGACGTGAAGTTCAACCGCCGGGCACGCCTGGACACCTCACAGATATCCGACCGTCGGGGAATGGGTCGTGGTGGCACGGTAGCCGCTGGCGGAGGCATAGGCGCGCTCGTCATCCTGCTGCTGGCGCTCTGTACGGGTGGCGACCCGTCGAGCCTGATCCAGGTCTCCGAACCAGCGGTACAGGCGCAACCGGGTGAGATCGACACCATGGAGACCCAGTGCCAGACCGGCGCCGACCTCGAGCAGAATGCCGATTGCCGCTTCGTCGTCTACGTCAACTCGATCCAGGACTATTGGGAGGACGAGTTCGCCCGTCGCGGCGCCACCTACTCGCCCGCAAACACCACGTTCTTCACCAGCGCCACCCAGACCGGCTGTGGCGGCGCCTCGTCCCAGGTCGGCCCTTTCTACTGTCCGGCGGATCACACTGTGTATCTCGATCTGGGTTTCTTCGAGGAGATACGAACCCGGTTCGGCGGCACTGGGGGCGACTTCGCCGAGGCATACGTCCTCGCGCACGAATACGGCCATCACGTCCAGAACTTGACCGGCCAGCTGCAGCAGGTCCGGCCGGGGTCGGGACCGAGCTCAGATGCCGTCCGGCTGGAGCTGCAGGCCGACTGCTACGCCGGTGTCTGGGCCCGCCACGCCACCACCACCGACACTGCCGAGGGCGAACCACTGATCACCGAGATCACCGAAGAGGACCTGCAAGAAGGTCTCAACGCCGCGGCCATCGTCGGTGACGACTACATCCAGGAACGTTTCCAGGGCACGGTAAGCCCGGAGTCATGGACGCACGGCTCGAGCGAGCAGCGGCAGCGGTGGTTCGCCACCGGCTACCAGAGCGGCGACCTGGGTACCTGCAACACGTTCTCGACAAACCAGCTCTGACCCTGCCTCCTGAAATGGTCATTTCGGCTGAGCCGCCAGCGGCAGCTCAGTGGCCAAAGACCAGGGAGGAACTGGTGGCGGCCCAGCGAGAGCTGGCGGGCCAGCGACCACCGCCGTGGCAGCCGCCCGGGCGACACTTCACCGTCGGCGGGTGCTTCGTCTGCTTTCCCCGGCACAGCGCAGGCGCCGGCGCCAGAGGCGACGCGGCGTGGGCCGCGGCCGTCGTCATGCAGGAGGACGAGGTTGTGGCCCGATCTGTCGTAACGGGAGCCGCAGGGGCGCCGTACGAGAAGGGGCTACTGGCGTTGCGCGAGGGCGCCCTGCTGCAGGCGGCATTCGTGCAGCTAGCCATGACGCCAGACGTCGTCGTGGTCAATGCCACCGGGCGTGACCACCCTCGTCGCGCCGGCCTTGCGTTGCACCTGGGTGCAGTGCTCGACGTTCCCACGGTCGGGGTGACCGATCGAGCTCTCGCCGCCGCCGGGTCCCAGACGGCAGGCGAATCGAACCTGAGCAGCCCGTTGACGATCGACGATGAGGTGGTGGCTTATTGGCTGCGGACCCGTGCCGGCGCGCGGCCGCTGGTCGTCCATGCCGGGTGGCGCGTCGACGCAGCTACGTCAATCGAGGTCGTCCGGCGCTGCGCAGGTAAGTACCGAACTCCTGCACCGCTGCGGGAGGCTCGCCGGCTTGCCCGCCGTGCCCGGTCGGATCTCAACACGTGAGCGGCACGGGCATTGTGCGCGTCCGACAACCCCGTTACCCGGCGGTCACCCCTACCGTGTAGGCCCGTGAAGCGATCCAGCCGGCTCCCGGCAGCCGACCTCGCCCGCGTGGCCGTTTTCGCCGGCATCATCGCGGCGCTGGCCCTACCGGCCCAGTTCTACCTGTTCGGGAGCGCCATACCCGTCACCCTGCAAACGCTCGGCGTCATGCTCGCCGGGCTGGTGCTGGGAGCCCGACTCGGCGCGCTGGCGGTGCTGGTCTATCTGGCAATCGGCGCGATCGGTGTGCCGGTGTTCGCCGGTGGTGCTGCCGGACTCGCTCCGTTTGCCGGAGCCAGCGGCGGGTACCTGCTCGCCTTCCCGCTTGGCGCGTTCGTGACCGGGCTGATCGCCTTCCGAGGCGGCCGGTTCCGGCCGGCGCTGGCCTTCGTCGCGGCCGTGGTCGGCGGCATCGTGGTCGTGTATGCGATCGGCATCCCCGTCCTGGCCTGGCGTACGGATCTCGACCTCTGGACAGCGGTCCGCCTCGGGGGCGTGATCTTCCTGCCAGGAGACCTCATCAAAGCCGGGCTGGCGGCCCTGATAGCGGTCGGCGTGCACCGCGCGTACCCCGGCCTGGTCCGCGACGACGCAACCGAGGCAGCTTCCAGCCGCACGTGATCGAGGTCCGCAACGTCACGCACTCCTACGGCGACCGCCTGGTCCTGCGGTCGGTGTCGGTGACCCTGACCGAGCGCCGGGTGGCCGTCATCGGCGCCAACGGCTCAGGCAAGTCGACCTTCGCCCGGCTGTTGAACGGACTCGTCGTCCCGCAGCGTGGCGAGGTGATCGTGCATGGCCTGTCGACCCGGTCCGACGGGGCTGCGGTGCGCCGCACCGTCGGGTTCGTCTTCACCGATCCAGACGCTCAGATCGTCATGCCCACTGTGGCGGAGGACGTCGCGTTCGGGTTGCGCCGACACAAGCTCGACAACGACGAAACCCGCCGCCGGGTATTCGCCGCGCTGTCCAACGTCGGGCTGGAGATCTTCGGGGACCACCCCGCGCACCTGCTCTCCAGTGGCCAGAAACAGCTCCTGGCGCTGTGCTCGGTGTTGGTCACCGAGCCACGCGTGCTGGTCTGTGACGAGCCCACAACATTGCTGGATCGGCGGAACACCCGACAGGTCCTGGAGATCCTCGACCGTCTCCACCAGCAGGTGATTCTGGTCACCCATGATCTGGAGTCCGTGGCCGACTACGACCGCGTCCTGGTGTTCGACGACGGCCGGCTGGTCGCCGATGGCCGTCCCCGACTCGCCGTCGACCACTACCGAGCGTTGGCCGGATGAACACCTATATCGCCGGTACCTCATGGCTGCATCGCGCACCGGCTGCAGTCAAGCTGATCGGCCTACTGATCCTGCTCGCCGCGACGCTCACGCTCAGCTCGCCGCTGGCCGTCGCCCTCGCGGCCTTCGCAACAGTGCTGTTATATGCGACCGCCGGCCTGACCCGGGCCGTTCCAGCACAGGTGCGGCCGATGCGGTGGCTCGTCCTTGGCTTGCTCGCACTGCAAGCGCTGACGGCCGGCTGGGCGGCGGCTGTGGTCGTGACTGGGCGACTGGTCGTTGCGGTCATACTCGCCGGTCTGGTCACGCTCACGACTCGGGTCGTCGATCTGCTCGACGTCTTCGAACGGGTGCTCCGGCCGATGCGACGCATCGGCGTCGACGCCGAGCGGGGAGCGCTGATGCTTGCCCTCGCGATCCGGGCGGTCCCCGTCGTCGCTGGGCTCGCCGGCGCGGTTCGCGACGCCCAGCAGGCTCGTGGTGTCGCCGCGAGTCCGCGAGCGTTCGTGGTGCCGTTCGTCGTCCGCAGCCTGCGGCACGCCGACGCCTTGGGCGAGGCGCTGGCCGCTCGTGGACTCGACGACCAGTCGCACTCCCTGAACGCGCGGCCGGATCAATAGCCCAAGAAGTCTTCCCTCCCGGCAGGACGCTCCGCGTGCTCCGCCGCCTCCTCCGCTGCGACGGCCGCCGGTAGGGCGAGCAGTCGCAGCCCGAGCATCGGGAACAGCAACACCGAGATCATCCCCGCACCGACCAGCGAGGCAGCAGTCGCCGGCAACACGGCACCTTCGTCGACGCCGATCGATGTGATCACGACGACGAGCGGAAGCGCCGTCGCGGCGAACAAGCCGAGAGCGACCGGCTCCCGTTCGGGAAGCTCTCTTCGGTGCAGCAGCCAGGTCGGCACACCGCGCATCACCAGGAACAGCACCAGGAACACCGGAAGAAGGAGCAGCGCCCTTCCGTCGGAAAGCAGGGCGTCGAGATCGAACTGCACGCCGCTGACCACGAAGAACAACGGGATGAAGAAGCCGAACCCGATACCTTCCAGCCGGGAAAACACCGCCTCGGCCTCGTGTTCGGAACCTGCCGCAAGAAACAGGTGCACAACGATGCCGGCGGCGAATGCGCCGAGGATCGGGTCCAGCCCGAGAAACTCGGCGAGGGCGAACATCCCGATGACCACGAACACGCTGATCCGGACGCCGAGTTGCGCGCTGGTGCCCAGTGTCGCCGTGACCAGCCGAGCGATTCGCGGATGACGTGGACGTCGCGCGAGCCAGGCGGCGAGCACCCCCGCGATCGCGAACAGCACCAGCACGACGGTCGTGTGCGCAGGCCGCTCGCCGCTGAAGGCAAAGGCGATGGCGAGGATCGGCAGGAACTCACCCACGGCCCCGATAGCGAGAACACGCACACCGAACGGGGTGGCTGCCTGGCCGCTGTCGCGCAGGATCGGCAGGATGGTGCCCAGCGCCGTCGTCGTCAGGGCCAACCCCAGGACCAAGCCGGCTTCGTCGGTCCTCGCGAGCAGCAGCCCGGTCGCCATGGCGAGGACCAGAGAAACCAGCCAGCCCAGCACCGACAGTCGCAGCGGGCGGCCCCTGATCCGCGCGAAATCGATCTCGTATCCAGCGAGGAACATCAGGAACGCGAGCCCGAGATCCGACAGCGCCGAGACGACGTCGCCGTCCGCAACCTCGACCAGACCGAGGACGTCCGGGCCGACGAGGATTCCGAGCAGGATCTCCGCCACGACCGCGGGTACTGCCAGCCACGCATGCAGGCGGTCTGCGACAAATGGAGCGATCACCGCGACTGCGACGATGACAACCAGGGCGGCGACCGTATCTTCAGTCATTGGGTCCTCCGTTCGCGGCTGTGTCCCGTCGCCGGTGCTGTGGACACGTCTTAGCCCAGATCGACAGGGTCCACCCGGACCCGCACCGGGCCGCCCGATCTCCGCGCTGCCCGGATTCCTTGGGCGGCCTTGACGGCCGCGGTCAGTCTCGATGCTGTGGATCGAGGCGCTCGCAGCACCACCTGATGGTGTCCCTCGGTTCGGGCTGCCACGGGACCGAGCGTTTGCGCCTCCTCCGGCAGGTCGGCGAGGCGCAGCAGCTCCGCGAGGTCGTCCGCCGACCCTGTGAGTTCGATCGCGCGGGCGACCGGCGGGAAGCCCAGGGCCGTTCGGTCGGCAAGCTCGCGGCTTGCGTGGCCAACCGGATCCCACCGCACCAGAGCCTGCACAGCAGGCACGGCAGCTTCGGCAACAACGACCACCCTTCCCCCGTCCGGCCCGGACCGGACCAGCGCAGCCGCCCGCAGCCACCGTCGGAAAGCCTCTTCGGCGGCCCGCAGGCCCGGCCGGGCCAACAGTGCATCTCCGTCCAGGAGCAATGCCGCTGCGTACCCCGTGGGAGTCGTCGGCTCGGCGCCAGGCGTCGCGACGACGAGCGCCGGCTCGTCCGGCACGTCGGGCACTACGGCGCCCCTACCGGACGTCCGCACGAGCACGCCGGGGAACGCCCGGCCGAGCTCATCGGCCGTACGACCTGCACCGACGATCGCAGCGCGGACGGTTGTGGCACCACAGCGGCTGCACGTCCAGGCAACCGCTGGCCTGGCGCACCAGCCGCAGCTGGGTTCGGCACCACCGGGCGCGAAGCCGAGCGGTCCGTGGCAGACACCGCACCGTGCTGCGTGTCGGCACCGGGAACACACCAACGCCGGGATGTAGCCGGTTCGTGGCACCTGGACCAGGACTGGGCCGAGTTTCAGACCGGCGTGAGCCGCTCGCCATGCCACAGACGGCAGTCGTGCCGTCCTCGCTGCTTCGTCGCGGGCCAATTCGTGGTCGGCGCCGGCAGCGATGATCCGGGGGGCGAGCCGGCGAACCGAACGTCGGTCCGGTACAACGGAGCGGGCCCATCCGGTGTCGACCAGCTGCTGGGCCTCGGCTGTCCGCGCGAACCCGCCGATCACAGCGCCTGTTCGCTCGTGCAGAGCGCGGAGCAACAGCACTTCTCGCACGTGCGGGTAGGGCGCCCGTGGTTCGGCATGCAGGTCGTCGCCGTCGTCCCATACGACCACCAGCCCGAGATCACGCACCGGCGCAAACATCGCTGCGCGCGTTCCCAGCACTGCCCCGACGCTGCCACGGCGGACGGCCAGCCACCGTCGGTATCGCTCGGCCGGGCCCAGATCCGCGGTGAGCACTACGTGACGGTCATGGCCGAGGTGCGGCACGAGGGCCTGATCGGCGAGAGCGACATCGTGCGCGTCGGGCAGCACCACGAGTGCGCCGCGACGGCCGGCCAGTGTCGCCGTCACCAGCCGAGCGAGCAAGCCTGGCCAATTGGCTGCCGGCCCTGGATTCCACACCGCACGCGGGGAACCACCCGAAGACAGGGCAGTGAGCAGCGCCGCGCCGTCGATGTGTTCGGCCCATCCGCCGGCCTTGGGAACCGCCGGTGAGCTTCGGCGCATGGCGGGTGCGTCCTCGCGTTCGACGGCGGCATGGCGGGGCGGGATCGCCAACCGGAGCACGTCGGCGACCGTTCCCGCGTAACGGTCCGCCACCGCTCGAGCCAGCGTAGCGATGGGTGGCGACAGCACGGGCTCGGGTGAGATCACCTTGCGCAGCCGCGCGAGCCGCCCGTCATGTGAGCTCTCGGCCGCGCGTTCGAGGAGGAAACCGTCGACATCCTGGCCGGCGAACCGGACCGCTACCCGAGCGCCCGGCGCGGCAGTCCCCGCCATTGACGCGGGCACGAGGTAGTCGAAGGGCCGGTCCAGATGGGCCAGCGGAATGTCCACGAGCACCCGGGCGACCGGCAGGTCGTCGGTCACCGGGTCCGACGTTCGGTTCCGCCGGCGGGTCGACGGCGGACGGACCAGGGCGAGTTGGTCGGGCGGATCGCGACTGGTCACGGCCGCGGTTCTATCTCACCAGCACGACGCCCGTGACCGCCCGGGGCCAGCATCCGCACCCGAGGGTCCGGTCAACCGACCGCGTGCTGCAACGTGTCCACGCGGTCGGTGCGCTCCCAGGTGAAGTCCGGCAGCTCGCGGCCGAAATGGCCGTACGCCGCGGTCTGCGAGTAGATCGGCCGAAGCAGATCGAGGTCGCGGATGATGGCCGCCGGCCGTAGGTCAAAGACCTGCGTCACCGCGTCCTGGATCCGGTGCACCGGCACGGTCTCGGTACCGAAGCATTCGACGAAGAGTCCGACCGGGTGCGCCTTGCCGATCGCGTACGCCACCTGCACCTCGCAGCGCGTAGCGAGCTGCGCCGCAACGACGTTCTTCGCGACCCACCGCATGGCATATGCGCCCGACCGGTCGACTTTCGACGGGTCCTTGCCGCTGAACGCCCCGCCGCCGTGCCGGGCCATGCCGCCGTACGTGTCGATGATGATCTTGCGCCCGGTGAGCCCCGCGTCGCCCATCGGGCCACCGATCTCGAACCTGCCGGTCGGGTTGACCAACAACCGGTAGCCGTCGGCGGGAATGTCGAAGGAAGCGACCACCGGATCGATCACGGCCGCCCGGATGTCCGGGGTGAGCAGGGTGTCCAGGTCGATGTCGCGAGCGTGCTGGGTGGACACGACAACGGTCTCGAGCCGAACAGCACGGTCACCGTCGTACTCGATCGTCACCTGCGTCTTGCCGTCCGGGCGCAGGTAGGGCACCTGGCCGGACTTGCGGACCCGGGCCAGCTGCTGAGCCAGCCGATGCGCCACCATGATCGGCAACGGCATCAGCTCCGGGGTGTCCTCACAGGCGTAACCAAACATCAGGCCCTGGTCACCCGCACCCTGCCGGTCCAACGGATCCTCGGAATGGTCAGCGGAGCGCTGCTCCCAGGCTTCGTCGACCCCCTGCGCGATGTCCGGTGACTGAGAACCGATGGACACCGACACGCCACAGGACTGTCCGTCGAACCCCTTGGTCGACGAGTCGTACCCGATCTCGAGAATGGTGTCGCGCACGATGTCGGGGATGTCGGCGTACCCACTGGTCGTGACCTCACCGGCCACGTGGACCTGACCCGTGGTCACCATGGTCTCCACTGCGACCCGGCTGGCTGGATCTTCCTTCAGCAGGCTGTCGAGGATCGCGTCGCTGATCTGGTCGCAGATCTTGTCCGGATGGCCCTCGGTGACGGACTCGGACGTGAACAGGCGACGTGCCACGGATGTGCTCCTTCAGCTGACGGGCGAATGCTGGGCGACACTGTAGGGGATCGTGGGCCGTGAATCGGTCAGGCGTCCGTCCATCGGTCTCTGACCAAATCCCATACGACGTGCGCCAGGGCGGCCTTCGGGCCGCGGGGAACAGGTGTGGACGAGCCGTCGGAGCCCAGCACGACGGCTTCGTTGTCGTCGGACTCGAACCCACGGTCGACGCCGACCTCGTTGACCACGAGCAGGTCGCAGCCCTTCGCGGCGAGCTTGGCCCGACCATGCTCGAGCACCGAGCCGGTTGCGTCGCCAGTCTCGGCAGCGAAACCCACCACGACCTGCCCGGCCCGCGGTCGTCGGACAGCCAGCTCAGCCAGGATGTCGTCGGTACGTTCGAGTTCGATGTGAGGCACGCCGCCGTCGGACGCCTTCTTGATCTTCTTGTTGGCGTACGACGTCGGCCGGAAATCGGCCACCGCCGCTGCCATGACCACCGCGTCGGCCGTCGCCGCCGCGTCGAGAACAGCCGAGCGCAGTTCCGCTGCCGAGCCGACGCGCACGATGTCGGCGCCAGCAGGATCCGGCAGGGACACATTGGCGGCCACGAGGGTAACCTTCGCGCCGCGGCTGACCGCAGCCCGGACGAGCGCGTAGCCCTGCCGGCCGGACGAACGATTACCGAGGAACCGGACGGGGTCGAGGTGCTCACGGGTGCCGCCGGCGGACACCACGACATGGCGGCCGGTCAGGTCAGCGATGCTCGAAACGCCGGCCAGCAGGTCGCGCGCGATCCCGACGATCTCGTCAGGATCAGGCAGGCGACCCTTGCCGGTGTCGGCACCGGTGAGCCTCCCGACAGCTGGTTCCACGACGACGGCGCCACGGGATCGCAGCACCGCCACGTTGTCCGCTGTCGCCGGGTGCTCCCACATCTCCGTGTGCATCGCTGGCACGTACAGGACCGGGCACCGCGCGGTGAGCAGCGTCGACGTCAGTAGATCATCGGCTAGGCCGTGCGCAGCTCTGGCGAGCAGGTCGGCCGTCGCCGGGACGACGACGACCAGCTCGGCCTGCTGGCCGAGGCGCACATGCGGCACCTCATGGACGTCGTCCCATACCTCGGTCGACACCGGGTTGCCGGAAAGCGCCGCCCAGGTGGCCGCTCCGACAAAGCGCAGCGCCGAGCGAGTAGGAACCACTCGGACGTCATGGCCGGTCTCAGTGAGCCCGCGCAGCACCTCGCACGCCTTGTACGCGGCGATCCCGCCGCTGACCCCGAGGACCACCCGGGGTCGTACCACGGCTCTACTCCGGCTCGGCCGGCTCGGCCAGTTCGGCCGTGAGCAGCCCCTGGTTGATCTCGCGTAGCGCGATCGACAGCGGCTTCTCCTGGACGTGGGTCTCGACCAGCGGGCCGACGTACTCGAGCAGCCCCTCGCCGAGCTGCGAGTAGTAGGCGTTGATCTGGCGAGCGCGCTTGGCCGCGTAAATGACCAGCGCGTACTTGGAGTCGGTCTTGGCGAGAAGCTCGTCGATGGGGGGAGAGGTGATGCCCTCGGCCACGCCGTGGGTACCGGACACGTTCATGCCTCCGGGCTGGGGGTTCGATGTGGGGAACCCAACAAGGCTACCAACTCCTCACACACCTGCTCGACGTCGGAGTTCACCACTGCATGGTCGAACTCGGCCTCGGCGGCGAGCTCCTCCTTGGCCACGGCAAGGCGGCGCTCGACAACCTCGGGCGGTTCCGTGCGCCGCTCGGTGAGCCGCCGGACCAGCTCGTCCCACGACGGTGGCCGTAGGAACACCAGCCGCGCAGCGGGCACGCGGCGGCGAACCTGGCGGGCGCCTTGCAGATCGATCTCGAGGAGCACACTCTCGCCGAATGTGAGGCGCGCAACGACCGGCGCTAGCGGAGTGCCGTACAGGTTGTCGTCGAACTCGGCCCATTCGAGGAACTCCCCGGCAGCGATCCGACGCTCGAACTCGGCCCGGCCGATGAAGTGATAGTGCACGCCGTCGACTTCGCCCGGGCGCGGAAATCGGGTGGTCGCCGAGACCGAGATCCACACCTCCGGGTGGTGGGTTCGCAGCCTTCGCACCACCGTGGACTTTCCGACACCTGATGGTCCGGAGAGGACGACCAGCCGTCCGGCGACGTCCGCGAGACCGCTCGGTGTTGTCAGCCGCGGCCGCCGAACTCGCGCTCCAGCGCGGCCACCTGGTTCGTGCCGAGACCCCGGACGCGACGCGTCTCGGCAATGCCGATGCGCTCCATGATCTGGCGCGCGCGGACTTTGCCGACACCGGGCAGGGATTCGAGCAGGGCCGAGACCTTCATCTTGCCCACGATCTCGTTGGACTCGCCTTCCTTGAGGACGTCAGCTAGCGAGGCGCCGGAGTGCTTGAGGCGGTTCTTGACCTCGGCGCGCTCCCGGCGGGCCTCGGCGGCCTTCGCGAGTGCGGCCGCGCGCTGTTCGGGAGTCAGGGGTGGGAGCGGCAAGAGATGTCACCTCGGATGGTCGTGCTGAAACATGTGGACACCCGGAACCTAGCGAGTCCGGGGACCGCTCAGCAATGCATACCCACACCTGCGGGGGCTCCGCCCACCTGCGGCAGGGCGCCGCTCCGCCGCATACCCCCTGAATACCTCCGAATCCCCCCTTCTCGGACGTGCTTGTTCGGTCAGCCGGGAAGCACGTTTCGGATTGCGTCAACCGCGCGCGCAGCCGCTGCCTGCAAGCGGCGTGAATCCGGACCAGCACGAAGGATCGTTCGGGACGACGATGGTACGACGCTGCGAAGTGCTGCGCCGAAGATGCGCCGAAGGTCATCAGCCGTTCCACCTTGGGCGCCGAAGCCTGGAGCCAACACCGGCCCGTTGACGTCGAGGTTCTCGTCGGTCGCTGCGATCGTCGCCCCGACCACGGCGCCCACGCTTCCCCACGCAGTCTGGCCCGCGTTCTCGCCGCGGACGCCAGCGAGCACGGCGCCGGCCACGGTCGGTCCCTCGGCGGTTCGGGCCCGTTGGATCTGCGCGCCTTCCGGATTCGAAGTCAACGCGAGGACGAAGACTCCGTTGCCGTGGCGGTAAGCAGTTTCCAGCAGCGGTCGCAATGATTCGAATCCGAGGTAGGGCGAGGCGGTCACAGCATCTGAGCACAGGGGGGACGACGGATCGACATACGCGTCGGCGTACGCCTGGACGGTGGAACCGATGTCGCCTCGTTTCGCATCCATCAGAACCAGGCCGCCGGCGGCGCGGATATCGGCGACGACCCGTTCCAGGACGGCCACTCCGGCCGAGCCGTGCCGCTCGAAGAAGGCCGATTGTGGCTTCAACACCGCCACCCGTTGGGCCAGTGCCTCCACCGTGGTACGGCCGAACCGTTCGAGCCCCTGGATGTCATCGGCCAGCCCCCAGTCCCGCAATAACGAGGGATGCGGGTCGATGCCGACGCAGAACGAACCGTGGCGGACAACGGCGGCATGCAGTCGCGTCCCGAAACTCGGCTGACTCGTCAGGGCGGACACGTCGGCTGGCTCCGGCCTTGTCGGCACGGCACCTGAGACGTCACTGGTCATGACTCGGCCTGCTTGGTCCGGTGGGCGAGCCGGGACAGCCCGGCTGCCACCCGGTGCGGCCATCGTGGGCCTCCGTACACGAACGCCGTGTAGGCCTGCACCAGCGTGGCACCGGTCTGGAGTCGTTTCCAGGCTTCGTCCGCAGTGGCGATGCCGCCCACGGAGATCAGCGCGAGATTCTCCCCCGCGCGGCTCCGCAACAGCCTCAGCACGTCCATCGACCGGTCGCGCAGCGGCTCGCCGGACAGTCCGCCGTCGCCGGCCGCCGCGATCTCGACCGGCGAAGACAGCAGGCCACCACGAGCCGTGGTGGTGTTCGTGGCGATTATCCCGTCGAGGCGCAACTCACCCGCCAGGTCGGCGACGGCCAGGATGTCGGTGTCGGCCAGGTCTGGCGCGATCTTCACCAACAGTGGTACGCGTCGGCCGGCAGCACTCTCACTTGCCTCCCGGACGGCAATCAGCAACGGGCGGAGCCTCGCGACGGCGTGCAGATCGCGAAGTCCGGGCGTGTTGGGCGAGCTGACGTTGACGACCAGGTAGTCGGCATGGGGCCCGAGTCGTCGAGCGCTCGCCACGTAATCGACGACCGCGTGCTCGCCCGGCACCACCTGGCTCTTGCCGATGTTGACTCCGACAACCGGTCTCGACGGTCTCTCCCGCAGCCGCTTCAATCGCTCAGCGACGGCGGCTGCGCCGTCGTTGTTGAAGCCCATTCGGTTGACGATCGCCCGGTCCCCGACCAGCCGGTACAGACGGGGTCGCGGGTTACCCGCTTGCGGTACCGCAGTGACGGTCCCGACTTCGACGAACCCGAAACCGAGCGCAGCGAGAGCGGTCGTTGCGCGCGCGTCCTTGTCGAAGCCGGCGGCCAGCCCGAGCGGGCTCGGGAAGTCGCAGCCGAATGCCCGTACCCGCAGGGCCGGGTCGTCCACCACGCACGTCCGACGCAGCAGTTGTGCACCACCGGGCACGCGCGCAGACAGCCGGAGCGCAGCCACCCCCCACTGGTGTGCCCGCTCGGCGTCCAGCCGCCGCGCCGCTGCGAAGATCGCCCGGTATGGCCAACCTCCCCTGACGTCTCCGTTGATCACGGCGGAGTGGTGGCGTCGCGGGCCGTTTGTCCAGCCACATCGCCATGATCAACACGGGAAGGGGTGGCTGTGCCGGTCGGCTCGCGGATGATCTCGGCCCAGGACTGCAACGAGCGGACCCCGATGCTTCCGGTGCGGGTGGCTTCGATGCCGTGAACTGCGGCGGCGAGACCCTGAACGGTCGTGATGCAGGGGATGTTCGCCTGCACGGCAGCGGTTCGGATCTCGTACCCGTCGGCCCGCGGACTGCCACCCGGCGTCGTTCCGCTCGGCGTGTTGATGATCAGGTCGATATCGCCGTCCAGGATCCGCCGCACGATAGACGGCCGGCCGGCGGCGTCTGTGCTGGCATCTGTGCCGGCATCTGTGCTGGCACCTGTGCTGGCATTGGTGCCGGCATTGGTGCCGGCAGCAGGGGCCGCGGACAGCTTGTCCACGACCTCCGCCAGCACGCCGATGCGGCGCAACACTTCGGCCGTACCGGCCGTGGCAACGATTGCAAAGCCAAGGTCGGCCAGCCGTTTTACCGGAAATACCATGTGCCGCTTGTCGCGGTTGGCCAGCGAGACGAAGACCCGGCCTCCGGTCGGCAGGCCCCCGTAGGCCGCGGTCTGCGACTTCGCGAATGCCGGGCCGAACAGGGTGTCGATTCCCATCACTTCACCCGTCGAACGCATCTCCGGGCCGAGCACGGTGTCGACTGAATTGCCGTCCGGGAGCCGGAACCGGTTGAAGGGCATGACCGCCTCCTTCACCGCGACGGGGGTTGTCGCCGGCAAGTCGACACAGTCGCCGACCCGCGGCAACAGCCCTTCCGCCCGAAGCTCGGCGATCGTCGCGCCTAGCATGATCCGTGCCGCGGCCTTGGCCAGCGCTACGCCCGTCGCTTTGGACACAAACGGCACCGTCCGGGAAGCTCGCGGATTGGCCTCGAGGACGTAGAGCAGGTCCGCGGCGAGCGCGTACTGCACATTCAGCAGGCCCCGGACGCCAACGCCGCGAGCAATCGCCTCGGTGGATGAGCGGATCCGGGTGAGCTCCTCGCGACCGAGCGTGATCGGCGGGAGGGCACAAGCCGAGTCGCCGGAGTGTATCCCGGCCTCCTCGATGTGTTCCATGATTCCGCCGAGGTAGAGCTCCGTCCCGTCGAAGAGCGCGTCCACGTCGATCTCGACGGCGTCGTCGAGGAACTTGTCGACCAGCACGGGATGCTCGGGGCTGGCCTGGGTGGCCCGGTCGATGTACTCGCGCAATGACTGCTCGTCGTAGACGATCTCCATGCCGCGCCCGCCCAGGACGTACGACGGCCGGACCAGCACCGGGTAACCGATCTCGGCGGCGATCCGTTGCGCATCGACGAACGACGTTGCCGTGCCGTGCCTGGGCGCGGGTAGCTCCGCCGCGGCCAATACCCGGCCGAACGACCCTCGGTCCTCCGCGAGATGGATCGCCTCCGGCGGCGTCCCGACAACAGGGACTCCGGCATCGGCGAGCGCCTGCGCGAGGCCCAGCGGCGTCTGCCCGCCGAGCTGCACCACCACGCCGGCGACCGGGCCGGCCCGCCGCTCTGCCTCGACGACCTCCAGCACGTCCTCGAGAGTCAGCGGCTCGAAATAGAGCCGGTCGGAGGCGTCGTAGTCGGTCGAGACGGTCTCCGGGTTGCAGTTGACCATCACGGTCTCGTAGCCCGCGGCCCGCAGCGCCATCACCGCGTGCACACAGGAGTAGTCGAACTCGATCCCCTGCCCGATCCGGTTCGGACCACTGCCCAGGATGATCACCGCAGGCCGTTCACGAGCGACCACCTCGCTCTCCTCGTCGTACGAGGAGTAGTGGTACGGCGTGCGCGCAGCGAATTCGGCGGCACAGGTGTCGACGGTCTTGAAGACCGGCCGGACTCCGAGGGCCTGCCGGACTCCTCGTACAACCTGCTCTGACATTCCGGACAGCTCGGCGAGCTGGCGGTCGGAAAAACCGTGCCGCTTGGCCAGCTGCAGGTTCTCCGGCGTAAGGCGATCGGCGCTGCGGATCTCATCGGCGATCTCGGTCAGCAGCAGCAACTGATCGAGGAACCAGGGGTCGATGCCCGTCGACTCGTACAACGCGTCGATGCTCGCACCGGCCCGCAACGCCTGCACGACGTCGCGTAGTCGGCCGTCGTAAGGACGGCGTACCCGTTCGACCAGTTCGGCGGCGTCACCAGGCGGTGAGGAGAAGTCCAGTGCAGCGTCGCGCTGCTCCACCGACCGCAATACCTTTTGCAGCGCCTCGGTGAAACTTCGTCCGATCGCCATCGCCTCACCGACGCTCTTCATCTGCGTGGTGAGGGTCTGATCGGCGTGCGGGAACTTCTCGAAGGCGAACCGAGGTGCCTTGACCACGACATAGTCGAGGGTCGGCTCGAATGACGCCGGCGTCTCCGCCGTGATGTCGTTGGGAATCTCGTCGAGCGTGTAACCGAGAGCGAGCTTGGTCGCTATCTTCGCGATGGGGAACCCGGTCGCCTTGCTCGCCAGGGCCGACGACCGAGACACGCGGGGGTTCATCTCGATGACGATCAGCCGGCCGTCCCGAGGATTCACTGCGAACTGGATGTTGCATCCGCCGGTGTCGACACCGACCGCTCGGATGATGGCGATGGCCTGGTCCCGCATGTGCTGGTACTCGCGGTCGGTGAGGGTCAGTGCAGGGGCAACGGTTACGGAGTCTCCGGTATGCACGCCCATCGGGTCGACGTTCTCGATGGAGCACACCACGACGACGTTGTCCGCGCGGTCCCGCATGACCTCGAGTTCGTACTCCTTCCAGCCGAGCACGGACTCCTCGAGCAGCACCTCGGTGGTGGGCGAGGCGTCGAGGCCGGCAGCAGCGATCCGGTGCAGGTCCGCCGCGTCGAATGCCATTCCCGAGCCGGCGCCGCCCATCGTGAACGACGGGCGCACCACGACTGGGAACTTCAACCGTTCGACGGCGGCGAGGCACTCACCGATGGTGTGGCAGATCACCGAGCGCGCGACCTGGCCCCCGATCGAGGCGACGACCCGCTTGAACGACTCGCGGTTCTCACCGCGTTCGATGGCCTCGACCGATGCGCCGATCAATTCGACGCCGTACTTGTCGAGGACGCCGCGTTCGTGCAGTGCGGTAGCGGTGTTGAGAGCGGTCTGGCCGCCGAGGGTGGCGAGCAGGGCATCCGGGCGCTCGATCTCGATCACGCGCTGGACGAACTCCGGGGTAATTGGCTCCACATAGGTAGCGTCGGAGAGCTCCGGGTCGGTCATGATCGTCGCCGGGTTGCTGTTCACCAAGACGATCCGGACGCCCTCTTCGCGCAACACGCGGCACGCCTGCGTGCCCGAGTAGTCGAACTCACAGGCTTGTCCGATGACGATCGGGCCCGACCCGATGACGAGCACCGAGTGGATATCGGCCCGGCGGGGCATCAGCCGCCCACCTGCATCAGCTCGACGAAGCGGTCGAACAGGTAGCCGGCGTCGTGCGGGCCGGCCGCCGCTTCCGGGTGGTACTGGACCGAAAACGCTCTCGGCATTCCATTCTCGTCATGCAGCCGTAGCCCTTCCACGACGTCGTCGTTGAGGCAGACATGGCTGACCTCGACGGCTCCGTACGGTGTCGAGGTCGGCCGACCCAGTGGTGCGTCGACGGCGAAGCCGTGGTTGTGAGCAGTCACCTCGACCTTGCCCGTCGCCAGGTCCTGCACCGGCTGGTTGATTCCGTGGTGGCCATAGCGCAACTTGTAGGTGCCGAAGCCGAGTGCACGACCAAGAATCTGGTTGCCGAAGCAGATGCCGAAAACGGGCCGCCGCCGGCGCAACGCGTCCTCGACGACATTTACCGCATGATCCGCGGTCGCCGGGTCGCCCGGCCCGTTCGAGAGGAACAGCCCGTCCGGCTCGAGGGCGTCGATGTCGGCGATCGTCGACATCGCGGGCAAGACGTGGGTTTCAATCCCTCTGTCCGCCATCAGCCGCGGAGTCATCGCTTTGATCCCGAGATCCACAGCCGCGACCGTGTAGCGCCGCTCGCCGATGGCCGGCACGATGTACGGCTGCGGTGTGCTGACGTCGCCGCTGAGATCGCTGCCCGCCATCGCAGGCACCGCGAGAACGCGCTCCCGCAACGCCTCGACCGACGGTTCCACGGTGGAGATCCCCACCCGCATGGCGCCGCGCTCGCGCAAGTGCCGGGTCAACGCCCGGGTGTCGATCCCGCTGATTCCCACGATGCCCTGCCTGGCCAGCTCGTCTTCGAGGCTGCTTCGGGCTCGCCAGGACGAGGGCATCCGCGCCGGATCGCGGACCACGTAGCCGGCCACCCAGATCCGGTCCGATTCGGGGTCGTCGGCGTTCACCCCGGTGTTGCCGATGTGCGGAGCGGTCTGGACGACGACCTGCCGGTGATAGGACGGGTCGGTCAGTGTCTCCTGGTATCCCGTCATGCCGGTCGAGAAGACGGCCTCGCCGAACGTCTCCCCAGCAGCCCCGTACGACAGCCCACGGAAGGCCCGGCCGTCCTCCAACACCAGTACGGCCGATGGTCGCGCAATCATGCCGCGGCCTCGTCGGTGACTAGCGGACGCACCGCAGCCGTGACGGCTTCGAGGTCACTGTGATGACGGGTGCGCAGGACGGTCTCCAGCATCCGGCCGCCGTGGCTCCAGGTGAGCACCAGCAGTTGCTCGGTCCGGGCGGCGCGGAGTGCCCCGGCCCGATCAGCGCGCACTCCCCGCAGGGCGGACGCCGGAATGTCCAGGCGGGGCTCTGGCGTCCGGTCGACGATGACACCTGCCCTGACGACTGTCACCAATGCCGGGCTGCGTCGCCCCAGGGTCCGGGCGACCACCCGGTCGAGCCAGTCGCCGGCCGAGGTCGTGCCCAGATATACGGCCTCAACCGGACCGACCAGCGCGTGTTCAGCAGGCAGGGCGGCCGGCAGCGCCGGCAGGTCAGCTTGGCTCGCGGCCCGGCGTCGCCATCCACGCCACATCCCGAGATAGGCCCCGGCCAGCACGAGCGCGAGCAACGCCACGGCCCAGCCGCGGCTCATGCGAGTTTCCCGTCCAGCACGGTCGGCCGGCCACGCAGGAAGGTCGCGACCACTCGGCCCGGCAAGGTCATGCCCTCGTATGGCGTGTTGCGGGACAGGGAGGCCGACTCACGAGCATCCACGATTCGCGTCGCCGCCGAATCGACCAATACGACGTTCGCGGGCTCCCCGACGGCGAGTGGGCGCCCTTGGGCGCTGTCGCCGTCGTCGCATCGCCCGATCCGCGCCGGCGTCGTGGACATCCGCTGTGCGACACCGGCCCAGTCCAGCAACCCGGGGTCGACCATCGTCGCCTGCACAACCGAGAGCGCCGTCTCCAGACCGAGCATCCCGAACGCCGCGGCGTCCCATTCACAGTCCTTGTCCTCGACCGGGTGCGGAGCGTGGTCCGTCGCGACGGCATCGATCGTGCCATCGGCGAGGCCCGCCTGGAGGGCCGCCACGTCGTCGGCAGTACGCAGTGGCGGGTTGACCTTGTAACGCGGGTCATAGGTCGAGGCCAGTTCTTCAGTCAACAATAGGTGATGCGGCGTCACCTCTGCTGTCACCGGCATGCCACGGGCCTTCGCCAGTCGGACGATCTCGACAGCGCCCCGAGTGGACACATGGCAGACATGCACATGCGACCCGACGTGGGCGGCGAGCAGGATGTCACGGGCGATGACGGCCTCTTCGGCAACGCTGGGCCAGCCCCGTAACCCCAGCAACCCGGCGAGCTCGCCCTCGTTCATCTGCGCGCCATCGGTGAGCCGCGGCTCCTGCGCGTGCTGGGCGATGACGCCGTCGAACGCCTTGACGTACTCCAGGGCGCGACGCATGAGCAGGGTGTCGGAGACGCACATGCCGTCGTCGGAGAAGACCCGGACCCGGGCCGCGGAGTCGGCCATCGCGCCGAGCTCGGCCAGCCGCTCGCCGCCAAGGCCGGCAGTCACCGCCCCAACGGGACGTACGTCGGCATGGCCGGCCTCGCGGCCGAGCCGCCAGACCTGCTCCACGACGCCGGCGGTGTCCGCCACGGGCTCGGTGTTGGCCATGGCATGGACCGCAGTGAAGCCACCCAGCGCGGCGGCCTGGGTCCCCGTCTCGACGGTCTCGGCGTCCTCCCGCCCGGGCTCGCGCAGATGCGTGTGCAGATCCACTAGGCCGGGCAGCGCGACCAGGCCGTCGGCATCGAGCACGGATGCGTTCGTTGCGGTCAAGCCGGGCCCGATTTCGTCGAAGCGACCGTTGCGGAGCACCAGATGGGTCGGCTCCCCGCCCAGCAGCCGAGCGCCGCGTACGAGCCAGGTCATTGCGGGCCTCCGGCGAGAAGCAGGTACAGCACGGCCATTCGCACGTACACCCCGTTCGTCACCTGTTCGACGATCACCGACCGGTCACTGTCGGCGACTTCCGCGGTGATCTCCATCCCCCTGTTCATTGGGCCGGGATGGAGGATCACAGCGTCTTCGGGCAGCAACGCGAAGCGGCGCGCGTCGAGACCGTAGCGACGGCTGTATTCGCGGGCCGACGGGAAGAACGCGGCGCTCATCCGCTCGCGCTGGACCCTTAGCATCATGACGGCGTCGGCTTTCGCGAGCGCAAGGTCGAGGTCGTAACTGGTCTGACCCGGCCAATTCTCGACGCCGACGGGGAGCAGTGTCGGCGGCCCGACCATCGTCACGTCGGAGCCCAGCGTGGCCAGCAACAGCACATTGCTGCGCGCCACCCGGCTGTGCAGGACATCGCCCACGATCGTGATGCGGCGGCCTTCCAACGAGCCCAGGTGCCGGCGCAATGTGTAAGCATCGAGCAGCGCCTGGGTCGGGTGCTCGTGGGTTCCGTCGCCGGCATTGATGACGCTGGAGCGGATCCAGCCCGAATGCGCCAGCCGGTGCGGCGCCCCGCTGGCCCAGTGCCGTACGACGACGCCGTCGGCCCCCATCGCTTCCAGAGTCAGCGCGGTGTCCTTGAGACTCTCGCCCTTCGACACGCTGGAGCCCTTGGCCGAGAAGTTGACGACGTCGGCAGACAGCCGCTTCGCTGCCAACTCGAACGAAGTCCGGGTTCTGGTGGAATCTTCGAAGAACAGGTTGACGACGGTGCGGCCGCGCAACGTCGGCAGCTTCTTCACCGACCGTCCCTCGGTGAGCCGAGCCATCTCGGCGGCGGTGTCCAGAACAAGCGTCGCCTCGTCGCGGTCGAGATCGGCTGCGGAGAGTAGGTGGCTGTTCACGGCCGGTCCTCCGCTGCGCTCACGACCAGCACGGCGTCGCGCCCATCGACCTCGTCGAGCAGCACCTGGACGCTCTGGTCCAACGAGGTGGGCAGGTTCTTGCCGACGTGGTCAGCACGGATCGGCAGCTCGCGATGTCCGCGGTCGACCAGCACCGCCAGCCGGACCGCCCGGGGCCTGCCGACGTCATCGAGTGCGGTGAGAGCGGCCCGCATGGTGCGCCCGGAGAAGAGCACATCGTCCACCAGCACGACGACCTTGCCGTCGACTCCCCCGGCTGGGATGTCGGTGTGCTCCAAAGCCCTGGCTGGCCGCAGCCGGAGGTCGTCGCGGTACATCGTGACGTCGAGCGCGCCGACGGCGACATCGGTGTCCTCGGCCTGTGAGATCCGGGCCGCGAGCCGATGGGCGAGCGGCACGCCGCGTTTCGGAATGCCGAGTACTACGAGGTCGTCGGCACCCTTGTTGCGCTCGACGATCTCGTGCGCGATCCGGGTCAGCGCCCGGGCGATGTCTTGTTCGTCGAGGATGTGGCGATGATCGGCGGGATCGCGAGCCGGGTGATCAGGATCGCGGACGGGCGTGGTCATGTCCTGCGGACCTCCTTCCCCGCCTCACCGGACGGGACTTAAAGGACGTCGGTCGCCGGGCAGCCTAGCTCACCTGATCGCCAAATCTGCATCTGATCGGCCGCGAGTCGACGATGAGGTGAGCATCACGCCCTTGCAATGGTGGATTGAGCACCTGATCCCGTCTCGAGATTTGGACGCGGAACGATCAGGTGCACGAATGGCGCTGGTCGCCTCGAGTTCTTCACCTGATCCCGAGTGCTCGATATCACCGAAATCGCACCCCGGCGAGCATCTGCTCGAAGTCGGCGAACACCTCCGCCGCGTCGGCACTGCCCTCGGTCACACAGCCCCAGGCGACCATTGTGGCGTCGAGGCCGTACGCGAGTGTCACGACCAGCTGGTCGCCGACAACATGGATCTGGGCGCCTACAACCTGACCGAGCGCCCTCAATGACGTCGCCGACTTCACAGCAACCCGCTTCGTCGAAGCTTGACCGTAGTCCGAAGCCTTCCTCAACCGGCAGCATGCCTGTCATGAGATAGGTGTGCCCGTCCGACCGCCACGGATGTCGCAATATTGCCAGGGTGCGTCCGCTACCGGGCGAGGGTCGGCTTGAGTTCGAGGATGCGGCCGAGCAGGCCGTTGACGAAGGCCGGCGAGTCGTCGGTAGACAGCTCGCGGGCGAGCGAAACCGCTTCGCTGATTGCGACGGCGTCGGGGACGTCGTCGCGATAGAGGATCTCGTACGTACCGATGCGCAGGAGGTTCCGGTCGACGGCCGGCATCCGCTCCAGCGTCCAGCCGACTGCATAAGTGGACAGCAGCTCGTCGATGCGCTCGCGGTGCGCCACGACACCCTCGACCAGCGAGATCGCGTACTCCGACAGCGGAGGAGACGCGTAGGCGACCCGGCTGGCCAGCGTCGCCCCGGGAGCGAGACCCTGCATCTCGGACTCGAACAGGACGTCCAACGCCCGCTTGCGTGCCTTGGTGCGTGCAGCCACGTCAGCTCCGTCGAATACGAGACGTCAGGCTCGGCCAAGGTACGAGCCGTCGCGGGTGTCGACCTTGACTTTCTCGCCGGTTGTGATGAACAACGGGACGGAGATCTCGTAACCGGTCTCGAGCCGGGCGGGCTTCGTTCCGCCAGTGGACCGGTCGCCCTGGAGCCCAGGCTCGGTGTAGTCGACGGCCAGCACAACCGACGCCGGGAGTTCGACGAACAGCGGAACACTGTCGTGCAGGCCGACGATCGCGTTCTGGTTCTCCAACAGGAAATGCGCCGCTTCGCCGACCACCGCGGCCGGCACGTGGATTTGCTCGTACGATGAGGTGTCCATGAAGACCAAGTCGCCGCCGTCCCGGTAGAGGTACTGCATCTCGCGGCGGTCCACATTCGCTGTCTCGACCTTGACCCCAGCGTTGAAGGTCTTCTCGACGACCTTGCCGGACAGCACGTTCTTCAGCTTGGTGCGCACGAACGCGCCGCCTTTGCCGGGTTTGACGTGCTGGAATTCCACGACGGTCCACAGCTGGCCGTCGAGGTTGAGCACCAGGCCGTTCTTCAGGTCGTTGGTCGTCGCCACCGGTGTTGCCTTCGCGTTCGGGCCGGTCCGCGGCGCAGCTAGGCGTCGAGGACGAGCAGATCTTTGGTCGTGGTCGTGAGCAGCTCTGGGCCGCCGGCGTCGCGGACAACGAGGGTGTCCTCTATCCGGACGCCACCCCGTCCAGGTAGGTAGACGCCGGGCTCGACGGTCACGGGCATGCGGTCGGCCAGTGTACCGGTCGACGAATACCCGAGCGTCGGCGCTTCGTGGATCTCCAGACCAACGCCATGCCCGGTGCCGTGGCTGAACTGCTCGGCGTAGCCGGCTGCTTCGATCACCTCGCGTGCGGCCCTGTCGACAGCGATGCATTCGGTCCCGACGCTCAGTGCCTCCCGCCCCGCTCGCTGGGCGTCAGCGACCAGAGCATGGATCTCGCGTTGCCATTCAGCCGGCTCAGTGCCGACGACGACCGTGCGAGTGCAGTCGGCGTGGTACCCGCGGTACAAGGCACCGAAGTCGATCTTGAGGAGGTCCGCCGTGGCGATGGCCCGCTCGGTTGGCTGATGATGCGGCACGGCGCTGTTGGGTCCGGACGCGACGATGGTCTCGAAGGCGAGGCCGTCGGCACCATGCTCGTACATGCGGTTCTCGAGATCGCGCGCAACCTCTTTCTCGGTACGCCCGACCAGGCCACCGGTCTCCCAGAGATCATCCAGGGCGCTGCAGGAAATTGCGCACGCCTCGCGAAGGAGCGAGAGTTCGTCCTCGTCCTTGACCGCACGGAGCGCTTCGACCGCTCGCCCAAGTGCACGAGCTCGGTGCGCTCAGCCGCCTTCTGGATCTTCTCGGCAACCTCGAGCGTCACATCGTGTTCCTCGACACCGAGCCGGAGCACGTCTTCCCCAGCTGCGCGAGTCGCCAAGGCCGACGCGACGCTGCGCTCCCGGAGAACCTCGAGGTCGGGTGCCACCGCCTTGGCCGCAGTGGTGTACCGACCATCGGTCGCAAGCACGGCGTCGCCTTCGGCCCGCAGCAAAAGAGCGGCATTGCTGCTTGCCAGGCCGGTGAGATACCGCACGTTGACCAGCCGCGTGATCAACGCGGCGTCAGCGCCCGCCTCGGCAACAGAACCGGCCAGCCGCGCCCGGCGCAGAACGTGCTCAGCAGGCACGGCTTGACTTTACTGAAGGCTCGGGCGGTTCACTCGAGCGGCCTGTCAACGCCACCACCAGGCGAATCGGTACATCACCAGGCATGCATGCCCGGTGATGTACGGGCAGGGGTGGTGAACGTGGTCATTCTCCTGGGGTAGACGGACACAAGCGGGATGGTCAGCGGGCGATCTCGCTGTAGGCAGCGGCGAGCAGCTGGGGGTCCGGGGCTTCGAGAATGCCCGGCCGGGCGAGCGCGTCGAGCACCACGAATCGCAGCCGACTGCCACGAGACTTCTTGTCGACCTTCATCGCTTCGAACAGCTTCAGCCACGCGTCGGCGGCGTACGTGGTCGGCAGGCCGAGCGACTCGAGCACCAGGTGGTGGCGATCGGCGGTCGCATCGTCCAAGCGTCCGGCCAGCCGGCCCAGTTCGGCCGCAAAGACCATGCCAATGGAGATCGCCGCCCCGTGCCGCCACCGGTAGTGCTCGACGCGCTCGATGGCGTGCCCGAGGGTATGCCCGTAGTTCAGCACCTCCCTAGGACCGGCCTCCCGCAGATCGCGAGACACCACGCCCGCCTTGACCCGAACCGAGCGCTCGACCAACTCCCGGACGTCTGTGCCGTCCGGCCGCGCGGCCGCCCCCGGATCCCGCTCGACAACCTTCAGGATTTCCGGGTCGGCGATGAAACCGCACTTGACGACCTCCGCCAGCCCCGCCACGAACTCGTTCGGTGGGAGCGTTCGCAGCGCCTCGAGGTCGCAGAGCACACCGGCCGGCGGGTGGAACGCGCCCACGAGGTTCTTGCCCTCAGCGGTGTTGATGCCGGTCTTGCCGCCGACGGCGGCATCGACCATGCCAAGCATGGTTGTGGGGACGAATACAGTGCGCACACCGCGCAACCAGGTCGCGGCCACGAAGCCGGCCAGATCGGTTGCCGCACCGCCGCCCACGCCTACCACCGCGTCGGAGCGGCCGAGCCCGATCCGGCCAAGAACCGACCAGCAGAATGCTGCGACCTCCGCGGTCTTGGCCTCCTCGGCGTCGGGAATCTCCACGGCGTGCGCTGCGAAACCCTGCGCGACGAGATCATCGCGCACGGCCGCACCAGTGGTTCGCAGCGCTCGGGGATGGATCACGGCCACTGTTTCGACCCCCGTCCCCAGCAGGCCCGGCAACTCCCCGAGTAAGCCATGGCCGACGACGACGTCGTAGGGTGTCTCTCCTTCCACCCGGATCCTGCTCGGATCATCCGACAACCGCGAGCACCGCCTCGACGACCTCGTCGGGGGTTCGCCCCGCAGTATCCACCGTCGACGTTGCCACGGCGCTGTATATCGGGCGGCGTTCGTCGATCATGCGCTTGAGCTCTGCGCGGGGATTCCCGAACAGGACCGGGCGGTCCCGGCTCAACCCGATCCGCGCGGCCGCGTCCGCGAGTCCGGCGTCGAGGAACACGACGTTGTGTCCGACGAGCAGCCGACGGGTGCCGTCATCGAGGACGGCGCCGCCGCCAACTGCCAGCACGCCGTCGTGCCCTGTCAACGCGGCCGCCACGGCAGCACGTTCGAGGTCCCGAAAGGCCCGCTCGCCGTCGTCGACGAAGATGTCTCCGATCGGTTTGCCGGCAATCACCTCGATGTCAAGGTCGACGTCCCGAAAGATCACGCCCAGGCGCTTGGCCAACAGCCGACCCACCGTGGTCTTGCCCGACCCGGGGACCCCGACCAGCACGACCCGCGGGGTCACCACGCGGCGACGACGCCCGGCACGGCGTCGAGATAGGCACGGTAGTTACGAGCAGTCTCGGTCACCGAGTCCCCGCCGAACTTCTCCAGGGCGGCGTCAGCCAGCACCAGCGCCACCATCGCCTCGGCGATGACACCAGCGGCAGGAACGGCGCATACGTCGGACCGTTGATGGTGGGCGGCCGCAGCCTCCCCGGTGGCGGTGTCGATTGTGCGCAGCGCACGGGGGACAGTCGAAATCGGCTTCATGGCAGCTCGCACGCGCAGCGGCTCGCCGGTCGACATCCCACCTTCGGTGCCACCCGAATGGCCCGACGACCGCCGCACGCCATCCGGGGTCGCGATGATCTCGTCGTGCGCCGCCGAGCCCCGTGCTCTCGCGGACGCCAAGCCGTCGCCAACCTCGACTGCCTTGATCGCCTGAATACCCATCAGGGCGCCGGCCAGCCGCGCGTCCAATCGCCGGTCCCAGTGAACGTAGCTGCCGAGCCCGGGCGGCAACCCGTACGCCAGCACCTCCACCACACCACCGAGGGTGTCGCCCTCGGAGTGGGCAGCGTCGACCTCGGCCACCATCCGGGCGCCCGTCGCCGAGTCGAAGCAGCGCAGCGGATCTTCGTCGAGACGTCGGACGTCGTCCGGGTCCGGCACGATGCCGTCGGGAGCGACCACCGTGCCGACGGCAACCGTGTGGCTCACCAGGCGAACCCCGTACGCCTGCTCCAAAAACCGCGCACCGATGGCTCCCAGGGCCACGCGCGCCGCGGTTTCGCGGGCGCTCGCCCGCTCGAGTACCGGCCGAGCTTCGTCGAAGCCGTACTTCTGCATTCCCGCCAGATCCGCGTGCCCCGGCCGTGGGCGGGTGAGCGGGGCATTGCGCGCAAGGCCGTCGAGGACCTCCCGCGCAACCGGGTCGGCTGCCATGACCTGTTGCCATTTTGGCCACTCGGAGTTGCCGACCCGGACGGCAACCGGTGCCCCGATCGTCACACCGTGGCGGACGCCCCCGAGGAAGCTCACCTCGTCCCGTTCGAAGCTCATCCGGGCACCGCGTCCATAGCCGAGCCGGCGTCGGGCCAGGGCTGTCGCGAGATCGTCGGTCGTTACCCGGACACCCGCCGGAAGCCCCTCCAGGATCGCGCACAGGGCGGGCCCATGCGACTCCCCTGCGGTGAGCCAGCGCAACATGGCCGCATCCTTACACCGAAGTGCCCGCTTGGGTTCAGCGGCCCAGGTACGCGTCCAGCAATTGTCCTCCTGTAGGGTCTCGGCGCTCATGTCATCCGGGCCGGCTGGGGACCTTGCGGTTTTCGTTCTTGTCTCAGTGGGTGTCATCGGGGCGAGTCCCAAAGTGGTGGCATTTCCTTGGACAGCAGTCGCACCGGCCTGCGTCCTCAAGTTGCCATCGTGGATCTTCCGAGGCCGCGGTGGCGGGCGGGGCTCCAGGACGCGCTGGTCTTGCCCTGCGGGCAGGTGACCTGCCGCGTCATGTCGTGCTGCACCTCATGCGCTTCACGCGGGTCGGGTTCGGCGTGTCGAGGTCCTGACCAGAGGAACCGCCTGCAGAGCGGATGATCGGTCAGGACGTGGCCCCGGCTTTGGCCGCGGCGCCCTCGATGACTACCTCCAGACACTCGCGGAACAGATCGTCCACGGTGCGGCCGGGTCGGAAGTATTCGGTGACCGCGGCCACCACGGTCGGGTGCTGCTGGGCGAATGTGGCCATGTCGAAGTTCTTCAGCGCTGCCGCGTCCGGGCGGGGGGCCTGTTCTTCGAGGACGTGGCCGACCGTGAAGCGCTGGACGGTCAGGACGATCACGCGGGCCTGTCGCAACGGGATGCCGCGCGCCACCAGGGTACTCATTGCCAGTTCGGAGATTGCTGCCATGGTGAGGGAGAGCTGGGAGGCCGAGATGACCCGGGCGCCGTCCGGATGGGCGAGCAGCGCTCGGCGCAGCCGCTCGGCGAGGCCGCTTAGCCAGTCCTGCCAGTGTTGATCCGGCTCGGGCGGTGACATGTCGCCGAACTGCTGGTCGAGGATTGCGTCGGCAATCGCGGTGACCAGGGCCGCCTTGTTGGGCAGATGCCAGTAGAGGGTCGGCGATTGCACGCCTAGCCGTGCGGCGAGTTTGCGCGTCGTCACGCCGTCGAGACCCTCGGCGTCCAGCAGGGCGACGGCCTCGGCGACGATCCGCTGTCGGTCCAACGTCAAATTCGGTACCTCCCGTCAGCACTCTATCAGTGATAGAGTTCCCCTATCACTGATAGAGAGAAGGATGAAGATGACAAACGAGCGCTCGTTCCGCGGCCTGCTGCACTGGGCGACACATCGCATTCCCGGAGTCCCCGCGCATGCCGAGCGGCCGTCCGGACACCAGGGCACGGCGGTCCACGGCTGCGCGCGTCGCCGCGGCGTCGCGCCTCACTCTTCGCCGAACCACAGGTGGAACCACTCGCCCGCCCGCCCTCCCCGGTTCATGCGGGCCTGGCAGCGCCGGATCGCGGCGCTCTTCGGTCAGGAGCTGTGATGAAGGCGGCGGTGTTGCACGAGATCGGTGGCATCCCTCGCTACGAGAACTTCCCAGATCCCGTGGCCGGCGACGACGAGGTGGTCATTGACGTGAAGGCGGTCGAGGTCGAGAACGTCGACAAGCGCATCGCGGCCGGCACGCACTACGCGAGCCAGCAGTACATCGCCCAGTTGCCGGCGATTCCCGCCTTCGACGGCATCGGCGCACTGCCGGACGGCACAGTCGTCGGGTTCGGCAACCCACGTCAGCCCTATGGCGCGCTCGCCGAGAAGACCGTGGTGCCCAAGGGCGCATACGTGCCGATCGCGGAGGGTATCGATCCGGCGATCGCGACCGTGCTGGGCACGGCGATCACCGGCATGTCCATCAAGACCGCCGCTGGCTTCGTGCCGGGCGAGACCGTGCTCGTGCAGGGCGCCACCGGGGTCGCGGGGCGACTCGCGGTGAAGGTGGCGCGGCTACTTGGCGCCGGACGGATCATCGCGACCGGCCGCGACGACGACCAACTGCGTGAGGTACAAACCCTTGGCGCCGATACGGTGATCAACACCGCCGTACCGGACGAAGCGCTGGCGCAGGCGTACCTCGATGCCAAGGGGGATGGCTACGACGTCGTGCTGGACTACCTCTGGGGCCGACCCACCGAGATCCTGTTGCGATCGCTGGTCCCGCAGTCATTCGCGTTCCCCAAGCCGACCCGGCTGATCCAGATCGGCGAGTCGGCCGGCGCCGGGCTCGTTCTCGCTGCGGAGAGCCTGCGCACCTCCGGGGTCGAGATTTACGGTGCGGCCAAAGGGCTCGGCCAAGAGACCATGCATGAGGTGTATGGCCAGGTCGTGACGTGGGCGCAGTCCGGCGAGCTGACGTTCGACGTGGTGAAGGTCCCACTGAGCGATATCGAGACCGCTTGGCAACGCACCGATCTCCGGGGCAGCAGACTCGTCGTGGTGCCGTGACCGGCGGGCAGGATCGCTAGCCGCTGCGCCACAAAGTCAGTGCGTGCCGACATCCGGTACGTCGCGCGGTTCAATATGGCCCGCCAGGACCGCAACGATGGCGCTCCCACGTCGGTGCCGGAAATGACATCCATCCAGGTCAGGCCAGCTGGACGGATCGCAGGCTGCCTGCCGTGCCGGGGCCAGTTTGGTGATCGGTTCCCAGGGGCTGGGGCGAACGCGTGCGGCGAGAGCGACGCCGCTGTCGATGCTGGCAAGTAGCGCGCGGCCGAAGGGGTCCGGCGGGGTGGCCGGCCGGCGGCCTGAGCGACACTCCCGCGCATGCGCGGGCCGTTGATCCGGCAGTCGACGACGGGCCGGGGCGGCGCGTCGGGAGGCGCGCCACCGTCGTGAGGGGCGTACCGGGATCCTGGCGCATGGAACCGGATGTGTCAGGGCCGGGCCCGCCCGAGTGTCGGTGCGGTGATCCTGCGGCAACGTGGATCAGCGGGGGTCACCGTTGCCCGGCAGGTTGATCTCGCGCTACTTGGCCGGACGGAGCTGCGCGGCTCAGGGTGGGAGGTACCCGGGCGCGGCGCTTGGCGGCGCGGACCGCGGCGATGACCTCCTGTCCCAGTTTGGTGGGTTGCATGGTGCGTCGGTTGTCGAGGCGTTCCAGGAGCGGTTGGCCGTATTCGTGTTCGAGGCGGTTGATGTGGTCGATGAGGGTGGCGATGTGGATGCCGAGGGCGGTGGCGGCCTTGCCGAAGGTGGGGTGCAGGGTGGCGTCGGCGAAGCGGTGGAGGCGTTGCCACGCGTTCGGTCCGGTGATCGCTGGGCGGAGCAGGGGTGGAGCCGCGGCTGCGGCGGCGGGCACGTTCATGCGGGCGGCGCGGTGGCGTTGGATAGGTATTTGGTAGATCTTGGCCCAGTGGTGCAGGGTGGACTTGGCCATGCCCTTCTCGCGAGCCAGGTCGGCGAGGCTGCGCTGGTGGTTGAGGTACTGGTCGAGCATCCAGTCGCGGGGCAGGGCAGGGTGCGATCGGTGGGGGTCGTTGTTACCGCCGCGGACCGGGATGCGGTATTCGGCGGCGAGCCGGGCTGCGGTGCCGCGGACCAGGCCGACGCGGTGGTCGATCTGCGCCAGGGAGAGCTGCTCGCCGCGGTGGTAGCGGGCCAGTAGGTCCGGGGGAAGGATCTCGCGGATGGGCGCTCGGGCGGCCGGGTCGTAGGTCGGGCGTGGGGCGGGGTGGTGCAGGAGCAGGGTGTGGACGGTGTAGCTGCTGACGCCCAGGCGGCGGCCGGCGGTGGCGGTTCCGGCCCGATCGCCGTGGACGAGGTGGTGCAGTAGGTCCAGGTCGATCTGGCGGATGTCTGCTCCGGGTAGGTCCAGTCCGTCCAGCAGGTCCAGCGGCGGGCACCAGGTGACTGGCTCGCCGCCCGCACCCTGCCGCGCCAGGAATCGTGCCGCTGCGGCGTGCAGCCCGTCGGCCAGCAGCGGGGTGAGCGTGGTGGGGAATGCGTTCATCTTGGCGCGAAACGCTGCCGTGGCCGGGCCGGTGCCGAACGGGGCCAGGGGCGCCGGCATGCCGCTGATCCGTTCGAACAGCACGGCGCGGGCCACGTGCCACCGGATGGGTTGCCCTGCTCTGGTGCCGGCGGCGCGGCAGATCCGGCTCCACTCGGCCTGTGGGAGGAGGCGGCGGTAATCCAGCCGGCGGCGGCGCCGCTGGTAGCCGATCGGAACCGTGTGGTTGTCGAGGTGGTCGACCAGCCGCAGCATCGCTGCGGCGATCTGCGGCCAGTGCACGTTGGCGTGCAGCATCTGCACGACGGTTGAGATCTCAAAGCAGCGGGTGACCGATCCCAACTGCTGCGCGATCTCGGTGAGATTCAAGCGGCTACCAGGCAGTAACAGCGCGGCAGATAGGACAGGCCGCAGGACCCGGATGTGGGCGCCTTGGGGTGGGCTGATCCGGACGGTCCATTCCGGCCAGAACAGGCTCGGGATCGCCCCGAGACGACGTCGCAGATCTGTCTCGTCAAGGTCGGGCTGTCGGGGCAAGGGGGACGCGGTGCGGTAGCGCGGCTGGTCGGTGGGGCGGAGCCGCTCGCCCAGGGCGGTCAGTTGCACCCCACGGAGCACGCTCGTGGTGGTGGTACCCAGTCGTCGACATTGGACGGCGTGATGACGATGGCGCGGCGCCCGCGCGGCACGGTGACCAGTGGCTGCACGACCCAGGCGGCGTCGCGGGGGTCGGCGCGACCGAGGACCGTGCTGGCGGCGATGACACCCGCGGCGACGCCGGCGGCGCTGGCGGGGGCGACCGTGCCGGGTCGCTTCTGGGCCCGGGTCGGATTGCGCTGGTGCTCGTCGCGGGCCAGCGCGACGAGGTGCGTGGTGACCGGGTCGTCGGGCAGCATCCCGGCCAGCTCCAGCTGCGGCCCGTTGCCGCCTTCGGGATTCAGGATGTGGGCGGCGACCCGGCCGGCGATCGACCGGATGTCCGCCAACGCGGCGAGGGCCGGCTGCGGTTGGCGGGCGTAGACGCCGAACTCGGCCGTGCCTGAAGCGAACATCGCCGCCAGCGTCTGTTGGGCGTGCAGGGCGGGATGGTCGGCAGGCAGGGTGATGGTTTCGGCTTGGCGCAGGTCGCCGTGGCAGCGCACGTGTGCCCCGGTGCGGCCACGCAGCGGCCGGTGGGTGCGCGGATCCACCGGGTGCGCGCAGAAGCCGGGGCGGGGTGGCTCGTGTTCGCCGGAGGCTCGGGTGCGTTGGTCGCGCCGGCAGTGAGGGCACCAGTCGGCCAGCAGCCGTCGATGCGTCAGGCAGGCGAAGGTCCAGTTCAGCCGCCACCGCAACAGCCAGCGCCCACCCGATTCGGTCAGGCACTGCGGGCAGTAGCGGGAGCCGACGGCGCGGCGCCACAGGGTACGGATGTTGACCCGCCGAGCCGCGTGGTCGATGACCACGGCCCGCTGGTCGTACTGGGCCAGCGTCATCGCGCGGATCTTGTCGGCCGGCGTACCGGTGGCGTGGGCGATGGCGTCGGCCTCGGCCGGTCGCAGCAGGATGTTGCAGTCGGCCGGAACGTCCAGCGCCCGGTCGGCGTGGCGGCGGGCGCCGCGAGCCAGACCGATGGCGGGCAGCAGGTCCGCTACGGCAACCTGAAGCCGGTGCGCGAGCGCATCGAACCACGAGTCGAGGGCCTGACCAGGCCGCGGTGGTACCCGGAGCGGCAGCACCCGCGGCCAGCTCCCGCTCACTATGCCCGCCGGGCCGGCTTCGGTGCCGGTGTACTGCGTAGCCGGCCCGCCGCGAGGGCGGTCTCCAGTTCGCGGCGGCCCTTCTCGGCCGCCGCGTCGATCTTGACTTGGTCCAGCAGGTCGCGGTCAACCGTTCCTCACCGATGCGGATCGCCCGTTGGCAGCCTCGGTTGATCAGGGTCATCAGCGATCCGATATGGCCGGTGCTGCGGGCGAACAGGTAGTCACCCAGGCCCTCCGCGAGCATCCCCGGCTGCTTACGGGACAGCACCAGCCGCTGCTCAATGGCCAGGAGCAGCCGCCGCCAATCCTGCCGCCCGCTGTCGGTATCGATCAGAAACGGGGCCATGCCCAACGGGGTGGTACGCCGCCCGGTCTGGGCCAGAATCGCGTTGCCGTAGTCGCTGCCCTCGCTGAACAAGCCCTTGGCCGCCAACCCGACACCGATGAACACCAGGGTGACCGGGAACTCGTTGGCGATGTACTTGAGATGGTTGGACACCTCCACCCCGTTCTTGTCCTTCCACCGCAGGAAGGTGCAGGTCATCGACCACCAGCAGCCTCACCTGGCACGACAGCACACAGTCCAAGGCCCGGTGGGCGAACTGGGCCGTAGTGCCACGCACCGCGCCCGGGTGACCGAAGAACTCCAGCATCGCCCGGTTGAAGTCCTTCATCCCGGTGTTGCCGGTCAACCCGACCCGACACACCGGCCACCGCTCATGCCCGTCCGCGGTGTACTCGCCGTGCTCGGCGATCTCCCGCAGGTGGAACTGCTTGGCGAACGCCAACACCGACGTCGTCTTCCCCAGCCCCGGGAAGGCGTCCACCGCGACCGCACCCTTGGCTTTATCGCCGTCTTGCAGGTTGCTGTCCACGATGTCCCACAGGTCCTCATGCAACTCGGCCAACTGCGGGTGCGGAGCGGCCCGAGGTTGGCGTGCCACTCCCGCCGCCGACGGTTGTAGACCGCCAACTCCGCCGCGTCCAAGGCGCGGAGCCGCTTCATCGACAGCGTCTCGGGTTGCGTTCGCAGCGGCGCCTGGACCATGCGGCGCCAGCCCTCCTTGCGGGCCAGGGTCAGGTTGTCCAAACCGCACCCGTCGTCGCCAGCATCTCGCCCTCCGCCGCCGTTCACACGTCCTCCAGCGCCTCGGCGTAGAAATCGTCCCTGCCGTCCGCGAGGTCGTCGGCCGCATCGTCATCGCCCACCTCCTGCGCAACTGCTCCGCTGGACTCGGGCGCCTCCAGGACGCGGCGGACGCTGGGCAACGACGCCACCGGGTCGGCGTCGGCGGGCAGATCGAGGGCGGCCTGCTCACGAGAGATCCTCAGCGCCATCCGCCGCTCCGCGAGGGTCGTACCCAAACCAAGGTTCCACCGCTGCAACAGATCCGCCACGGCCAGCCGGTCGTCCGGGTAGCGGTACTTGGCCACAGCCAGCTTGCGGGCGAACTGCAACGCCTCGTCACTGAGCGGCGTCGCCGCCGCGGGGGCGTGTTCCCACCACAGCGTGGACCAACGGCGCGTGTCTGGGTCGCGAAAGTACGCCCGGGTCGCGTCGTCCGGATCCACGTGGATCGGCCATTTCCCCGCGTTGGGACCGGCGTATGCGCTGCGGACGTTGCGGTACGGGTCCAAGCCGGCCCCGTTGTAGCGGCGCCGTCCATCTCCACGCCATAGTGCTGGATCGTGCGCCACCGCACGTCGAGGAACTCATACGCCAGGTCCGGATCGCGGGGCACCTCGATATAGCCGGCCCGGGCCAGGCCATGCTCGAACATCGCCGCCGGCGACAGCCGCAACCCCGGCACATGCGGGCCGACCAGACCGTCATGGGGCCGGTGGTGGTACACCGCCGCGCACCACTCCCGGCAGATCGCCTCCAACTCGTGCAGGAAGAAGAACGCGTCCTCTTGCGGGTCCACGCCGCGGGAGTACACGTCCGGACCCTTGTAGCCCGGCAGGGCCTGGAGCAGGTCTTCGCCGAGCGTACGGAAGAAGCGTTCGATCGGCCCCTTGTCCCGCCCCGTCCGGAGTCGAACCGGCTGGATCGAGATGCCCATCCGCCGGCACACACTGGTCAGATGCTCTCCAACATAGATCTTGCCGTGGTCCACCACAATCGTCTCCGGCGCCACCGCTGGCGACGCCACCCCGACCATCGGACCCTCGATCGCCGCCGGGTCCAGTAACACCGAACGGGGTATGCCGTGCTCCGGCCAGACCGCGTACGCCGGCCACTGCGGCGACGCGGGCCGGGGCCGAAACGCCTAATACAGCACCGCCGCGGCGTCCACGGCCTTCGTCGACACCGGCGTCACGCGCAACCCGACCACGCAGCGGGAGTACCAGTCCATCGCCACGCTCAACTCGGCCTGCACCCACCGCAGCGTCACCGGATCCAACGCGAACACGTCCAGCCGGGTGGTGTCCATCAGCACGTACTCACCCGGCCGCGTCGGGCGCAACTTGCCGTACACACCCCCCGGGCGGCCAGCGATGTCCTGATTGCGCTTGCTGCTCAACCGGAACGTCGGATGGCGACGCTCCAACTCCTCCAGCAGGCGGTAGGCCGTTGCCCGGCTGGGTAGCGTCACAACACCGACGCCGAAGCGGGCGACCAGCCGGGCGTGGGTGCGTTCGATGACCATCTTCCGCGAGGGCGTGGACTGGCCGGTGTGCTCGACCATCACCTCCAACGCCGTCTGCACCCACCGCTCGTCCACCCGACCCCACGGCGACACCGCAGCTCCCAAGGCGATGGGAGCCAAGCCAGCCTCACCGCCCTGCCGGTACCGTGCTGCCCACCGCTTGAGCGTGCGCACTCCCATGCCGAGTTCTTGGGCCTTCGCCGCATACCGGACCTCCAGCGGCAACCCCGGATCGAACGCATTGCGCGGCTCGCCCGGACGAACCAGCGCCGCGTTACCTGACCGGTAGCCGGTCAGCACCTCCCGCACGGGCTCCGCCCCGCGCCAGCACCTGCTGTCGCTGCGGCTCGGTCAGCTGACCCAACACGATCGCCGCGGCCGCTTCGTCGTCAGTGGCCTGCGGCCCGTGCCCGTCGGGAAGAACCTGGGCACGGTCGGACAGCAGCAACTCCCGAACCGACAGCCGCAGCAACCTATGCCGCCCATCGACGAGCACGACCTCCATACCGGATGGGCTGGCAGTCACCTCGACTACCTCGACCGTCTCGCCGTCGTAGCGAAACCGCGTTCCCAACCCGACCCGCACACCAACGCCGCTCATTGCGCGGCTCGTAACACGTGCGACCTGCTCAGCGGGCGATCCAGATCCGTGGTGAGGTGCCCGGCCCACAGCAGATGCAGGACCGCCGCGCGCACCGACACCTGGGCCCGACTGGGCAGGCAGGAGAACGCATCATCCAGCGTCGCACCGACCAAGTCCACGGCCCGCAGTTCGACAAGCAGCACCGCGTCGAACAGCCAGTCCCGGCGGTAACCGGCCAGGAACCGCACATTCTCCTGCCGCCGCGGCGGCGGTTCGCTACGAACCTCGTAGCGCCAACCCCGTTGTTGCACCACCAAATTGGTCCACGCCAGTGTCGCAGCGATCTTTTCCCCGGCCACGAGATGCTGCGGCTTGACGTCCACGACGACCCGCCCTGTATCGGTGAGCAGCAGGAAGTCCGGCACGTGTCGATGTAGACGCCCGTCGAACGCGGCCTTCAGCAGAAATGGTTGAGCAACGATGCCGCGCACCGCTTGGTCGAAGTCTGCTAACAGCAGCACCGCCAGCTCCAGGCGGGACTCATAGATCACATGATCCCGTTGCGTCCTCGACCAGAACACACCCGAGTAGTGTTTCTGCCCCGGCATACCAGCGAAAAGTCCGCCATGGGGTCGCCGCGGCGAGCACTCCAACATCGACGTCATCCCACAGGCAGTCCTCGACTGCCACTCCGTCTGCGTTGCGCGCGCTCACGGTCGCCGACAACGTGTCTGGTCCAGTCGGCGCAACGACCTTCCGTGCGGCCATAGCACGATTCGACCAAGATCGATGTCGTCATGCCCGGCGACACGCCGTCCGTTCTCACGCCAATGGCATATGTGCCACCCGTATGCCAGCGCGGATGAGAATATGTCACGGGCTATGGGAACCTACACCTCCCGCGGCGATCGCCACTAGGGCACCGAGGAGCATGAACGGCCCGAACGGGATGGGAGTGCGGCGGCCTGCTCGACCGGCCAGCAGTAGAGCCACGCCGGCCAGCCCACCGAACAGGAATCCCAGGAACGCACCCAGCACGGCGGCCGGCCAGCCCAGCCAGCCGAGCATCAGGCCGATGACGCCGGCCAGCTTGACATCGCCCATACCGAGATCGGCTGGCCGCACGATGGCGAGCCCCACGAAGGCCAGAAACATCACGGTAGCCAGCAGCCAGCCGCGCCCGTAGGCGGCCCAGTCGCCGGTCACAGCTGCGGCACCGGCCAGCAGCACGCCCCCGGCAGCCAGCGCGGCGGCAATCAGCGGATCGGGTAGCCGGTGCTCACGCAGGTCGACGTACGCCAACGCAACCCCCAACGCCCCCACGACCAGGTAGGCAGGCAAGTACGCGTTCCAGCCCAGGGCCGCTACCAGCGCCGCCCAGGCAGCCGCTGTCACGACTGCGAGCACGGGTCGCAACCGCCGAGCGGTCGCGAGAACCGCGTATGGAGTGCGAGCGCGGTCGGTCGGCTCCGGTTCGCGGTCCGGTAGTACAGCGATCACCGCCGGCAGCAAGGCTCCGACGACCAGGCCGAGCCCGGCCCCGACCAGGACCACCACGCGGGACTCCCCTGTCAGGTCAGCACAGGTCGCTCTTGCGGCAGAACGCCTGCAACTCGGCGACGTGGGCGGCGTGGTCCTCGCGTGTCACCGCGAACTTGGTCTCACCGGTCTCGAGATTCACTGCCGAGAAGTAGCATTCCCGCCCCCCGGCGGGCTCCAGCGCAGCGCGTAGCGCCGCCTCACCGGGCGAGGCGATCGGCCCGGGCGGGATGCCGGTGTGGGTGTAGGTGTTGTAGGCGGAGTCCACCCTGCGCTGGGCCTTGGTCGTAAACACGCTATCGGTGTCGTCATTGATCGCGTAGTGGATGGTCGCGTCCATTTGCAGCAGCCCGACCGGGATGCCGTACGACCGGCAGGCACCGCTGAGCCGGTTGTAGATGACCTGCGCGACCCGCGGCATGTCCTCGTCCCGACGAACCTCGCGCTGGACGATGCTTGCGACGGTCACGACTTCGCGTGGGGTGAGGTCATGTCCAGCTGCAGCGGCGTCGAGATCGACGGCCGCGGCCGCGGTGTCGAAACGCTCGAACATCATCCGGACCAGCGAGTTGGCTGTCGTGTCCGGCTTGATGTCGTACGTGGCCGGGAACAGGAACCCCTCCGCATCGCCGTCCGCGTACTCCGGCAAGGCATCGCTGTCCTCGATCGCCGCCTGTACTTCGTCGGCCGAGAAATCGGTCTCCTGGCCAATTCGTGTGACGACCTGGCTGATTCGGAATCCCTCGGGGATCGTCACCCGTGCGATCACCGTCGTTGCCTCGATCATGGCCTGGACCGCGTCCGACGCCTTCATCTCCTCGCGCAGGGTGTACTCACCCGACTGGATTCCTGATGCGCCGGGGTTCTCCTCTGCCGCCGCGATGAACGCCTCCTGGCTTGCAACGACGTTGGCCGCTGCCAGCGTGGTGCCGATCGATCGCAGCGAGGCCCCCGACTCGATCGTGACCACGACTTCACCTGATCCCGGGCCCGGGTAGTCGTCCGGAGGTGCGAACGTGTCGGCAAACCTGTCACCGAACAGGGCGCGACCACCGAAGAAGATCACGGCAATCAAACCGGCCACGACGGCAACCGAAAGCACCACCGCCACGATCGAGCGGAACCGGCTGCGACGTCGGCGGCGGTGTCTGCGGCGTCGCTGGGTTCGGCTCGTTCGTGGGCCGTCATCCATCGTGAGCCCGATGTGACTCATCCACCCACCTGCATGATCTCGCCAGGAGGCTTCGCACTGCCGCGCTCGGCATCGAGCGCGGCCTGCAGAATCACGACCGCCGCGGCTTGGTCCACCACCGCCCGGCCCTGGCGGGCCGATACTCCGCGTTCGCGCATGCCTCTCGTTGCTGCGACGGTCGACAGACGCTCGTCGACCAGCCGCACCGGTAATGGTGCCACACGCTGTGCCAGGGCGCGGGCGAAGCCGCGTGCCTCCGCAGCCGCCCGGCCCGCTTGCCCGGACAGGGTCAGGGGAAGCCCCACGACGACCTCGACCGGACGCTGCTCGGCAACGATCGCTGCCAATCGGTCCAGATCCCCAGGTCCACGGCGGACGGTCTCCACGGGCGTGGCCAGCACCCCGTCAGGGTCGCATGACGCGACGCCGACCCGGACGCTGCCCACGTCGACGCCGACCCGGACCCCCTCGCGCACGCTCAGGAGCCACCCGTCACTGCCTCGCCGACCGCGTGTTCGACCCGGATCAGCGCGTCGTCGACCCGGCCCGGATCCGTCCCGCCGCCTTGTGCGACGTCGTCCTTGCCGCCACCTCCGCCGCCCAGGACCTCTGCGGCAGCGCGGACGAGATCGCCTGCGCGCAGGTTCCACTCCCGAGCACGGTCGTTCACGGCGATGACCACACCTGGGCGCTCGCCGGCCACTCCGGCGACGGCAACGACGCTGGGACGGTCCGCCGCGAGCTCCGCCCGAATCTGCAGGGCCAGCTGTCGCAGATCATCCGCCCCGGCAGCGTCGGGTGCGTGGTACCCAACAAACGCAACGCCGAAGACGTCCCGAGCGGACTTGGCCACGACAGGCGCGTCGGTGAGCAACCGCGCCTGCCGTAGCCGGTCGAGCTCCTTCTGCGCCTCGCGGAGTTGTTCGAGCAGCCCACCAACCCGTTCGGGCAGCCGATCGGGCCGGACCTTCAACGCCTCGGTCAGCTGCTCGACGAGCACGTGCTCCCGCGCGAGAAAGTGGAAGGCATCGACCCCGACCAGCGCCTCCACCCGACGGACACCCTTGCCGATCGACGACTCCCCGAGCAGCTTGACCAAACCGAGCTGGCCGGACCGGCGGGCGTGGGTGCCACCGCACAGCTCCCGGGCCCATGCACCGACCGAGACGACCCGAACCCGTTCGCCGTACTTCTCGCCGAACAGCGCCATCGCGCCGGCGGCCATCGCCTGGTCCTGGCTCATGATCTCGGCGTGCACCTCGAGGTCCGCGACGAGCAGGTCGTTGACCCGCGCCTCGACATCACCGAGCACGCTTCGGGGTACTGCGCCGGTTGCCGCGAAGTCGAACCGGAACCGTCCCGGCGCGTTCTCCGAGCCCGCCTGTGTAGCCGTCTCGCCCAAGGCCTCCCGGAAGGCCTTGTGAACCATGTGCGTCGCTGTGTGAGACCGCGAGATTGCCCGACGACGCTCGACATCGACGATGCCGAGCCCGCCCGTGCCGAGATTCACCTCGCCGGCGACGACTCGGCCTCGGTGCACGATCAAGCCGCTGATCGGAGACTGCACGTCGAGCACCTCGATGCGCGCACCTCCTGTGAGCTCGATGACCCCTTGGTCGGCGAGCTGACCGCCGCCCTCGGCGTAGAACGGGGTGCGGTCAAGAACGACTTCCAGCTCATCGCCCTCCTGGGCCGACGCCGCCGGCTCCTCGTCCACGACCAGGCCACTCACGGTCCCCTCGGAGGTGACCCCGTCGTAGCCGGTGAACTCGACCGGAGCACCGAGGTCGTCGGCTAGACCGCGGTAGACGGACAGATCGACCTTGCCGGTCTTGCGGGCGCGTGCGTCGGCCTTGGCCCGTTCGCGCTGCTCGGTCATCAGCCGGCGGAACTCGCCCTCGTCGACCGCCAGGCCCTGTTCGGCGGCCATCTCGAGGGTCAGGTCGATGGGGAACCCATAGGTGTCGTGCAGCCGGAATGCCGTCTCGCCGGCCAGAGTGTGGCCTCCGGCCTCCCTGGCCTCCGTCGCCGCGAGGTCGAAGATCTGGGTGCCGGTGCGAAGCGTCCTCCGGAACGCCTCCTCCTCGGCGTAGGCGGTCTCAGCGATCCGGCTGAAGTCGCGCGCCACCTCGGGATACGAACTGCGCATCGCCTCCATGCTCACCGGCAACAGCTCGGGCAGCACCATGTCCTCGACGCCGAGCAACCGCATCATCCGAACGCTGCGCCGCAACAGCCGCCGTACGACATAGCCGCGAGCCTCGTTCGACGGTGCCACACCCTCGCCGATGAGCATCAGGGCGCTACGCACGTGGTCGGCGACGATCCGCAGCCGCACATCGTCGTCGCTGCCAGCGCCGTAACGTCGCCGGGAGATCATCGCAGCCTGTTCGAGGACCGGGTAGACCTCGTCGATCTCATAGAGGTTGTCGACGCCCTGCAACAGGTACGCGACACGTTCGAGGCCCATGCCGGTGTCGATGTTGCGGCTCGGCAGGTCTGCGATGATCCGGAACTCCTCCTTGCTGCGGACCGAGTCGATCGCCTCCTGCATGAACACGAGGTTCCAGATCTCCAGGTAGCGGTCCTCGTCGGCTACCGGTCCGCCGTCCGGCCCGTGCTCGGGGCCACGGTCGACGTAGATCTCCGAGCACGGCCCGGCCGGACCCGGCTGGCCGGTGTGCCAGTAGTTGTCCTTGACGCCACGGCGTTGGATGCGATCGTCGGGCAGACTCGCGATCTGCTTCCACAGCTGCGCGGCCTCGTCGTCGTCGCGATAGACCGTTGCCCAGATCGTGTCCGGATCGAACCCGTAACCGCCGGCGTCCTGACCGGTCGTGACGAGGTCCCAGGCGAAGCTGATCGCATCTTCCTTGAAGTAGTCGCCAAAGGAGAAGTTGCCGTTCATCTGGAAGAACGTGCCGTGCCGGGTGGTCTTGCCGACTTCCTCGATGTCATTGGTGCGCAGGCATTTCTGCACGCTCACGGCCCGTTTGAACGGCGGTGTCTCCTGGCCGGTGAGGTACGGGATGAAAGGAACCATTCCGGCGACCGTGAAGAGCAAATCCGGGTTCGGCGACACCAACGGCGCGCTGGGCACCACTGTGTGTTCTCGTTGGGCGAAGAAGTCGAGGAACCGGCGGCGAATCTCGGCGGTCTGCATCAGAGCGGACTCCTCATTCGACCCTGATGCAGGATGGCCTCGACCGCTTTGGGGTCGCCATCGGGGGCGGGCTGCCCGTCGGTCGAGATACCCAGCGCGTGCCGTAGCTCGAGGTCGCGTTCGGCCATCCCGGCTTTGACGTCGTCAACGAACTCCCGAACCGCTTGGGCGAGGCCGCCGAGCGTCGTAGCGGTCCCATTGTCGGCGCCGGTAGAGGTCAGCCGGCGGGTGATCGTGTTGATCCGCCGGACGACGAGGACACCTGCGGTGGCACCGACCGCGACCCAGAACAGACGTCTCACGACTGCCCCCGGCGACGACGATCACGTCTGTCAGCGAGGGCGCGGCGCACTCCGTAGCTGAATGCGGCCGCACGGATCGCCGGCCCACCCAAGGTGGCGGCGACGAGAGACGACAGTGCGGCCGCGTTCGATGTGAACGTCTGCGCGTTCGAAGTGATGGCGTCGACGCGCTGTAGCTGGGTGTTCGTGGTCGCTAGCAGGACATTGGTCTCATCGACCGTGACGCTGGTCTTGGCCACATGCTCTTGGCGCACATCACGGACGGTGAGGGTGAGCTCGTCGACCGTCTTCCCGAGTTTGAGCACCGGCACAGCGACGATACCGACGAGCAACACGAAGGCGACGGCGGCGATCAGCCCCGCGATCTCGCCTGCGGACATGGTCGGGAACCCCATTTCGACTGGTTGGGTCGGAAGGCCCGACCCTATCGCCGGTCATGCATGCGCGTACCACGGTAATTCGTGCGGCCCACGGCTCACGGCTTACCGCGGATGATCTTTCGCAGCCTGGCGTGGCGCTCGGCGTAGTCGTGCTCCGCGCCTCGCGTTCCGGGCTGGTAGTAGGACTTGTCGGCCACCTCGTCCGGGGCGTATTGCTGCTCGACGACGCCACGGGGGTCGTCGTGTGCATAGGCGTACGACGACCCGTGACCGAGTGTCTTGGCACCGCTGTAGTGGGCATCCCGCAGCTGCGGCGGAACCGGCCCGACCAGGCCGGCCCGCACGTCTCCGAGGGCGGCGGCGATGGCCATGACCACGCTGTTGGACTTCGGTGCGAGCGCCAGCGCGATGACCGCGTGCGCCAACGTGATGCTGGCTTCCGGCCAGCCGACGATCTGCACCGCCTGTGCGGCGGCGACGGCAGTCTGCAGCGCGCTGGGGTCGGCCAGACCGATGTCCTCACTGGCCAGGATCACCAGCCTCCTGGCCAGGAACCGCGGGTCCTCTCCCGCCTCGGCCATCCGGGCCAGGTAGTGCAGAGCGGCGTCGACGTCGCTTCCGCGGATCGATTTGATGAGCGCGCTGGTGACGTCGTAGTGCTGGTCGCCGGCCCGGTCGTAGCGCACCGCCGCCCGGTCGACGGCCTTCTCGGCGGTCTGGAGGTCGATGCCGGCGACGTCATCGGCAAGCGCCCCGACGGCGGATTCGAGATATGTCAGCGCGCGGCGGGCGTCGCCACCGGAGAGGCGGACGAAATGCTCCTTGGCGTCGTCGGCCAGCGTCACGGTGCCGGACAGGCCCCGCGTGTCGGTGAGTGCCCGGTCGATGACCTGGCTGATCTGCTCGTCGGTGAGGGGCTCGAGGGTCAACAGGAGCGAACGCGATAGCAACGGGCTGATCAGGGCGAAGAACGGGTTCTCCGTCGTCGCGGCCACGAGTGAGACCCATCGGTTCTCGACGCCGGGCAACAAGGCGTCTTGCTGGGTTTTCGAAAACCTGTGTACCTCGTCGACGAAAAGGACGGTTCCGGTGCCCCTGCGGACCAGCTCGGTGCGGGCCTGGTCGATTACTGCCCGGACATCCTTCACCCCAGCGGTCACCGCCGAGAGCTCCACGAAATGCCGCTGAGTCGCCCGGCTCAGCACGTAGGCGATGGTCGTCTTTCCGGTACCCGGTGGCCCCCAGAGAACCAGCGCCATCGGCTGGTCCTGCTCGACGAGTTGGCGGAGGGGCGACCCTTCGGCGAGCAGTTGCTCCTGTCCGACGATCTCGTCGAGGGTGCGGGGGCGCATCCGGACCGCGAGCGGCACACCCTCGTAGTCGACATCGGCGCTCGCGAGCGCGCCCGGCGGCGTCCGCGGACGGCTAGTGACCTCGAACAACACTCCGTCGCCTGTCACGCCCACCCAGGCTAGCCGTCGTCGGGGCGTATTGACTCATCGTCGCCGCAACGGTCCTGCCCTGTATCAGACCTGGGCCTCGGCGACTCCTATGAACCGATACAGGAGGCGCCGTGCAAGAACTGCTGACGACCAGAAGTCGACCGGCGGGGGTTCCCGGTCCGGGCCGGTGGCTCGTCGACCCGGCCCGGACCAGGGTCAACTGCTTCGGCCGCGCATCTCGGCTGCTGCCGACGGTGCGAGCGTCGTTTGCCGCGACGGCTGGTGAAGTACGCATCGGCGACGATCCGGACGACTCGGGCCTCGAGGTGACCATCGACGTCGGCAGTCTCAGCACCGGTAGAGGTGCGTGGGACCAGGTGCTGCGAGCAGCCGACCCACTGTTGGCGGCGGCGTTTCCCGTGGCGACGTATCGCAGCCGGTCGATCCGATGGACCGAGCCGGGCCAGGCGGAGATCGACGGCGATCTCGAGCTCGGCGGTGCCGCCCAGCAGGTGTCACTCGCCGTCAGCTACCGCGACGACGACGAGGTGGTGCTCACGGCAGCGGGCTCGATCGTCAGTACCTCGCCAGTGAGCATCCCCGGCCTTTCGTACTTGGTGCCGCGCCGGTTCGACCTGGACATCGAGGCTGTCGCCGTTCCGGTGTGACTGGGCAGCGCCGCGAAGCTGGACTACGAAGTCGGTCCCCCGTGCGACCGAGCTGGCGGGATTGCGTCGACCCCGGCCTCTTTGCGCTGCTGTTCGCTGATCGGAGCTGGAGCGCCGGTGAGCGGGTCATAGCCGCCGCCGGACTTCGGAAACGCGATGACGTCGCGGATCGAGTCACTACCGGCCAGCAGCGCGACGGTCCGGTCCCAGCCGAACGCGATCCCGCCGTGCGGCGGGGCACCATACGCAAACGCGTCGAGTAGGAATCCGAACTTCTCCCGCGCGTCGTCGGCAGACAAACCCATGACGTCGAAGACCCGCTGCTGCACGTCGGCGCGGTGGATACGGATCGAGCCTCCGCCGATCTCGTTGCCATTGCACACCAGGTCGTACGCTTGGGAGAGCGCCCGTTCGGGATCCTGTTCGAAGCGGTCCGTCCAGTCCGGGTGTGGGGCTGTGAACGCGTGATGGACGGCGGTCCAGCGGCCCGAGCCGACGGCGACATCCGTCGTGACCGACACCGGCTCGAACAGCGGATAGTCGACGATCCAGACAAACTGCCACGCATCCTCGTCGATGACACCGGTGCGCCGGCCGATCTCCAGGCGGGCGGCGCCGAGCAGGGCTTGGGACGCGATTCGTTCGCCCGCCGCGAAGAAGATCGCGTCGCCCGGCCCGGCCCCGACCAGGTCGGTCAGGCCCGACTGCTCGGCGTCGGACAGGTTTCTCGCGACCGGCCCGGACAGCCCGCCGTCGGCGTCGACCAGCACATAGGCGAGCCCCCGCGCCCCCCTCGACCGGGCCCACTCCTGCCACCCGTCGAATTCGCGCCGAGGCAGCGCCGCTCCCCCCGGTTGGACGACCGCGCCGATGTAGGGGGCCTGGAAGACCCTGAAGGACGTGTTGGCGAAATGGTCGGTGAGCTCGGTCAGCTCGGAACGCAACCGGAGGTCGGGCTTGTCCGAGCCGTAGCGGTCCATCGCCTCCCGATAGGTCATCCGAGGGATCGGCGCCGAGATGCCGTGCCCCACCAGTTTCCAGACGGCAGCAACGACGCGCTCGGACAGTGCCATGACGTCGTCTTGGCCGACGAAGCTCATCTCGATGTCGAGCTGGGTGAATTCGGGCTGACGGTCGGCCCGGAAGTCCTCGTCTCGGTAGCAGCGTGCGATCTGGAAGTAGCGCTCGAACCCCGCGACCATGAGCAGCTGCTTGAACAGTTGCGGCGATTGAGGCAGGGCATACCACGAGCCAGGGCGCAGCCGGGCCGGGACCAGGAAGTCCCGAGCGCCCTCCGGCGTCGAGCGAGTCAACGTCGGCGTCTCGATCTCGACGAAGCCCTCGGCGAGCAGGACCTCGCGGGCCGCCTGATTGACTTTCGACCTCAGCCGCAACGCAGCTGCCGGACCGGGCCGGCGTAGGTCGAGATACCGATATCGCAACCGTGTCTCCTCGCCGACGGCCGCACCGGAGACCTCGTCGACCTGGAACGGCAGTGGCGCTGATTCGCTCAGCACCCCGACGGACTCCGCCACGACCTCGACATCGCCGGTCGGCAAATTGGGGTTCTCGTTGCCGGCCGGACGGCGTTCGACGCGGCCCTCGACCAGGATGCAGAACTCGCTGCGCAGCCCGGCAGCGGCGGCCTCGTCCCGGACGACGACCTGAACGATGCCGGACGCGTCGCGCAGGTCCAAGAACGCCACCCCGCCGTGGTCCCGCCGCCGAGCCACCCAGCCGGTGAGGGTTACGGTCTGGCCGGCATGTTCGGCGCGGAGCTCACCGGCCGCCTGGGTACGCAGCACGAGGGTCGTTCCTTCGTCCGAGCGGGTTGGCGGGCGGTCCGATCCTACGGAACCGGCCGCTCCAGCTTCGATCGGATTACAGCAGGGTCAGCTGCGTAGGTGCGTGCTCGGGCTCGACTACTGTGGGCTGCCTCCGGCCGCGGAGCTTCGTGCGTCCGTCGAGCCCGTGGCGGGCAAGCAATGGGCGTACGCGGTCGGTGAGACGGTCCTGATACGAGCCCGACACGTATGCCCCCCGTGCGTAAAGGCGTTCATAGGCGGGGACCAGGTCGGGCCGGTCGGCTGCGAGCCACGCCATGAACCACTCGCGTGCGCCGGGGCGGAGGTGCAGCGGCACCACCGTGGCTCCCGTCGCCCCAGCGGCCGCGATGCTCGCGAGAGCAGCGTCGAGCTGCACGGTACCGTCGGTGAGCAGCGGCAGCACGGGTGCGAGCATCACGCCGCAATCGAAGCCTGCGGAGCGGATCGCGCGCACCAGGTCCAGCCGGGCTCGAGGCGAGGGCGTACCTGGCTCGATGGCTTCGTGCAAGCTCTGATCGGTAATCGCGATCGACACGCCGATGCGTACCGGGACCGTTTCCGCTGCGCGCGACAGCGCCGGGAGATCCCGCCGGAGCAGGGTTCCCTTCGTCAGCACGGAGAACGGCGTGCGTGAGCCGGCGAAGGCGTCGATGAGGCCGGGCATCAGCTGGTAGCGGCCCTCAGCCCGCTGGTATGGGTCGGTGTTCGTCCCGAGTGCCACGTGCTCATGAGTCCAGGTCCGGCGCGCCAGCTCGCGGGCCAGCACCTCGGCTGCGTTGACCTTCACGACGATCTCGGAATCGAACCCGTGGCCGGAATCGAGCTCGAGCCAGGTATGGCTTCCCCGGGCAAAGCAGTTGTGGCTCACCACCCCGTTGGCAATGAAATCGCCCGAGCCCGTCGTGATGTCGTACATCGGCAGGTCGACGCGCAGCGGCTCGACCGACACGACCCGGATGCGCGCGTCGTCGGGCATCGCTATTCCGGCGAGTTTGGCCGCCCGGCCGAGCCGGCGTCCCGGCCCGATCACCGAATTGCCGGTCGTCAGTTGCGGCCACGCTTCGCCGTCGGGCCCCTTGCCGGCGGCACAGCGCCAGCCGGTGCCGGTCAGGAGGCGGTGCTCACCGCTTGCGACCAGCACGGTGCCATCGTCGAGTTCGATGCGGAATGCCGCCCGGACGGTTTGCCAATGAGCCGTTACCTCGGTACGGACGAAGTGCCGCACGCCGTTACGCAACTCGGTTCCGTAGACCTGGTCACCGACCCGCACCTCACCGAGCGGCTTGACCCTCCCGTAACCCATAAGGACCAGGGTGTCGCCGGCCAAGCAGTACCGACAGGCGTGTGTGCATCCTCGATACGGGTTGACGGTCCACCGGAATGGCATCGCCGAGGTCGCGGGTACCTCGTTCAACACGCGGCGAGCTCGTACCTCGTGGAACGTGACACCCGCGAACTCCGGCGTTCGCACACTGCGCACCAGCCCAGGTATTTGGGTGAGACCCGGGAGTGCGGTGGTATCCTGCGCGCCCAACTGCTGTGCTTGCCAGCGCATGCCCTATTCGAACACATGTTCGAGCCCGATGCAAGAGCAGTTCGCATGTCGAGTTCGTCGCCGGGCGAGGACAGACCCATGTGGTGCGAGCTCCGGGCCTCATGGTGGGTCGGGTTTCAGCCGTTCGGTCAGCTCTGCGATCAGTCCGTCGAGTGACGCTGCGGTCTGGTCGCCGGTCCGCAGATTCTTGATCTGGGCGACGCCTGCTGCCAGGTCCCGATCGCCGAGAACGAGCGCATACGTGGCGCCGCTGCGATCCGCGGCCTTCATTCCCCCCTTCAACCCGCGGCCCGTCGCGAGGTCTCCCGCTATACCAGCCCGCCGCAGTTCGGTGATCAGTGCGAACAGCCGACGTGTCGCGGGCGCACCGATCGGAACGCCGAATACCTCGATCCGCGGCCCTGTCGGCAATATCAGCCCCTCCGCCTCCATGGCGAGCAGGGTTCGCTCCACACCGAGTGCCCAGCCGACGCCGGGCAGCCTGGGTCCGCCGATCAACTCGGCCAGTCCGTCGTATCGGCCGCCGCCACCGACTGCCGACTGCGCTCCCAGCCCGTCGTGCACGAACTCATACAGCGTGCGGGTGTAATAGTCGAGGCCGCGAACCAGCCGCGGCTCGTCGGCGAACGCCAGACCCGCGTCCGCGAGCAACGACCGAACGGCGTCATGGTGGGCCTGGTCGCCTGCGGACAGGAAATCGGTGACCACCGGCGCCTCGCGTAGGGCCCGCTGGATCTCCGGGCGCTTGTCGTCGAGCACGCGCAGCGGATTGAGCTCGACCCGACGGCGGGTGTCGTCGTCGAGATCGAGGCGCCGAAGGTACGTCTGTAGAGCGGTCCGGTACGCGCGGCGGGACTGGTCCGAGCCGAGCGAGTTGATCAACACGCGGACACCGCTCAGACCCAGCGAATGATAGGCGTCCATCGCAAGCACGATGGTCTCCGCGTCCGCCTCGGGGTCCTCGGTCCCGATGACCTCGGCACCGACCGTGGAGAAGTGCCGGTACCGCCCTTTCTGCGGCCGCTCGTACCGGAAGTACGAGCCGGCGTACCACAACTTGACCGGCAGCCCCCTGCGGTGGAGGCCGTGCTCCACCACAGCCCGCAGCACCGGTGCCGTACCCTCCGGTCGCAGCGTCAGCTCGTCGCCGCCGCGGGTACTGAACGAATACATCTCTTTGGTGACGATGTCGGTTGACTCACCAACGCCCCGGACGAACAGCGCGGTGTCCTCGAACACCGGCGTCTCGACGTAACCGTAGCCGGCTCGCCGGACCGGCGCGGACAGCGCATCACGGATGGCCAAGACCGCCTCGCCACGCGGTGGCAGGAGGTCGAATGCGCCTCGTGGAGCACGGAACTCGTCGCTCATGGTGCTACTTCTCCCATGATCATGAGGGTGCAAACTGCTCATGATCATGGGAACGGAGGCCACGCAGGTATGGGTTGCTCACGCGCTCGACGCCGATCGTTGTGGTCGGCCCGTGGCCGGGCAACACGACGGTGTCGTCCCGCAGGGTGAGGATCTTGGTCGCGAGGCTGCGCAGCATGGCGCGGTGGTCGCCGCCCGGGAGATCGGTGCGGCCGATGCTTCCGGCGAACAGCACATCGCCCGACACACAGGTCTCGGCACCTTCGGACCGGTCGACCGGAGCCGAAAGAGCACCGACCCCTCGGTGTGGCCGGGAGCGTGGTCGACGCGCACCTGCAACCCCGCAAGTGGGAGTACCGCGCCGTCGGTGAGGGCTCGGACGTCGGTCGGCTCTTCCCATGTTGCCTTTCGGCCGAATTGCTGCTCGAGCATCGCGATGAGCATCGGGTCGAGCATGGCCAGCGGGTCGACCAGTCGGTACCGATCGGCATTGTGGAGGTACGCCGGCAGGTCCCGAGCTCCGCACACCGGAGTCACGGAGTACACGTGGTCCGCGTGCCCGTGGGTGAGCAGTACGGCAGCAGGACGCACGTGGTGTCGCCGTAGTGCGTCGTCGATCCCATCGAGCACGCCGATGCCCGGGTCGACGACCAGGCACTCCTCCCCCGCAGCGGGCGCAAGCACGTAACAGTTCGTCCCGAAGGCAGCCGCGGGCACGGTGACGACGAGCACGTCGGAAGGTTACCGGGAGGTCCGGGCCGGGTCCGATTCGACGCGGACTCGTGACGATCACCGCCACAGTGGCTGCCTAGACTGTGCCAACCCCGGCACACCGACGTGGTCGGCGCCTGGGCAGATTCAGACGACGAGACAACGCAAGGAGATCAGGTGGCGAGCACGAGCCAGCGACGGCGACAGCTCGCGCGGCAGAGGTGGGAGAAGCAACAGGCCAGGCGCGCCGCCGCGGCCGCCCGGGCGCGCCGCCGTCGTCGGAGCCTGGCCGTCCTCGTCGTGGTCGCGCTCGTCGGGGCGAGTGTGGCAGCGGCCGTCGTCTGGTGGCCGTGGGCGGGCGACGATGCCACGACCGCGCAGGAAACCCCTGCGCCCACGTCGGCTGCCGAAGGGACCTGCACATACACGGAGACGGGTACCGAGAAGCCGGTCGTCGGTCTGCCGCCGGCCACACCCACGGCGGCCGCGACTGCCACGCTGACGATCGGCGGCAAGCCGGTGTCCGTCGAGTTACTGTCCGACGCAGCACCCTGCACGGTGAGCTCGTTCGCCCATCTTGCCGCCAACGACTACTTCGACGGCACCACGTGCCACCGGCTCACCACGTCGGAGACACTCAAGGTCTTGCAATGCGGTGATCCGACTGGCTCCGGTAGCGGCGACCCGGGCTATCAATTCGGCGTCGAGAACACCGAGGGCGCCACCTACCCAGCGGGGACCGTCGCCATGGCCCGCGGCGATGATCCGGGCTCCAACGGCAGCCAGTTCTTCGTCGTCTATGGCGATTCCGAGTTGCCGCCCACGCCCGGCTACACGGTGTTCGGGCGGGTGACCGAGGGACTCGACGTCATCAGGAAGATCGCGGACCTTGGCACGGCAGACGGCTCCACTGACGGCGCTCCCAAGACACCGGTGACTCTCGACGAGGTCGTAACCGCCTCATGACGACCGAGCCGGAGCCGCGACCGACCGTCGCCCAGAACGCCTGGGGGCGGGTCGATGACCACGGCGACGTGTTCGTGCGGACCGGGGACGTGGAGCGGAAGATCGGGTCCTGGCAGGTGGGCGAGCCCGACCAGGCCCTCGCCTTCTTCGGCCGGAAGTATGACGACCTCGCCATCCAGGTCGATCTGCTCGAGCAGCGGCTGGAATCGGGAGCAGCCGCGCCCGACGAGACGCAAGGTGGGGTCCGCAAGCTACGTGAAGCGCTCGTCGATCCGCACGCGATCGGTGACCTCGCTCTGTTGTCGCAACGCCTGGACGCGATCGAAGAACAGGTAGCGCTCCGGCGCGCCGAACGCCGGGCTGAGCGCGCACAAGCGCTCGAGGTCGCCCGCCGCCGCAAGGAGGACATCGCCGGCCAGGCGGAGGCGATCGCAGAGAGAGACGATTGGCGTCACGGCGCCGACCGGCTCCGAACCCTGCTGGATGAGTGGAAGACCCTGCCTCGGCTCGACCGTGCGACCGACGATCTGCTGTGGCGGCGCTTCTCCAGCGCTCGTACGCACTACACGCGGCGGCGGAAAACACACTTCGCCGAGGTCGCCGAGCGGCGGGACCAGGCCCGGGCGGTCAAGGAGGAGATCGTCGTCGAGGCAGAGTCGCTGGCCACGTCGACGGACTGGGGCCCGACGGCGCGACGATATCGGGACCTGATGACCCGCTGGAAGGAAGCCGGTCCGGCCCCGAAACCGGCCGACGACGCCCTGTGGCGGCGCTTTCGGGCCGCGCAAGACATGTTCTTCGCCGCCCGGTCGGGTGACCTCAGCAAGCGCGACACCGAACAACAGACCAACCTCGAGGCCAAACAGGCCTTGCTCGCGGAGGCCGAGGCGCTGGTGCCGGTCACCGACTGGAAAGCAGCGCGGGCAACCCTTCGTTCCATCCACGAACGGTGGGAAACCGCGGGACATGTGCCGCGCGAGGTCATGCGGTCCATCGAAGGCCGGCTCCGCAGGGTCGAGGACGCGGTCCGCGCCGCCGAGCAGCGAGAGTGGCGGCGCACCAACCCGGAGGCTCGGGCCCGGGCGGAGTTGACCGTCGCCCAGCTCCGCGCCTCCATTGCCGACCTGGAGAGCCAGCTGGCCGAGCACGCCACGGCAGACCCCGAGAAGGCAAAGCAGGCAGAGGAAGCGCTCGTGGCTCGCAGGTCATGGCTGGAACAAGCCGAGCGCGCGCTCGACGAGTTCCGTGGCTAGGGGGTGGAGCGGGGGCTGGTCAGGCGGTAGGCATCGAAGACGCCTTGGACGCTGCGGACCGCCTTGAGCACGTGGCCAAGGTGCTTCGGGTCGCCCATCTCGAACGTGAACCGACTCTTGGCGATGCGGTCCGAGTTGGTCGTGACCGTGGCGGACAGGATGTTGACGTGCTGGTCGGACAACACCCGGGTGATGTCGGACAGCAGCCGGTTGCGGTCGAGGGCCTCGACCTGGATCGCGACCAGAAATAGGCTGTTGGCCGTCGGCGCCCACTCGACATCGATCATCCGGCCGTGCTCGCGCTGCAGTGACGCAACGTTGACGCAATCGCCTCGATGCACGGACACGCCTGATCCGCGGGTCACGAAACCGATGATTTCGTCACCCGGTACCGGCGTGCAGCAACGGGCCAGCTTGATCCACACGTCGCTCTCGCCCTTGACGACGACACCGGGATCGCCTGGAGTCCGCCGCCGCGGTTTGGTGGCGGTCGCGGCCTCGGCGGCGTCGTCGCTGGTGCCCGCCTCCCCGCCGAGTGTCTGCACCAGCTTCTGCACCACGCCCTGGGCGGACAGGTGACCCTCGCCGACGGCAGCGTAAAGAGCGGTGATGTCGGGGTATCGCAGCTCGGTGGCAACGACGGTCAGCGTTTCCTGGGACAACATGCGCTGTAAGGGCAGGTCTTGCTTGCGCATCGCCTTGGCGATGCTGTCCTTGCCGTTCTCGATCGCCTCTTCGCGTCGCTCCTTCGAGAACCACTGTTTGATCTTGTTTCGGGCACGTGCGCTGGTGACGAACGTCAGCCAGTCCCGGCTCGGTCCGGCGCCGGTCGCCTTGGAGGTGAAGATCTCGACGACGTCGCCGTTGTCGAGGGTCGACTCCAACGGCACCAGCCGGCCGTTCACCCGAGCGCCGATGCAGCGGTGACCGACCTCGGTGTGTACCGCGTATGCGAAGTCCACCGGTGTGGCCTGAGCCGGGAGGGCGACGACGTCGCCGCGCGGGGTGAAGACGTAGACCTCGTTCGTGGTGATCTCGAAGCGAAGCGATTCGAGGAATTCGCCGGGATCCTCGGTCTCCTTCTGCCAGTCCAGCAGCTGGCGCAGCCAGGCCATGTCGCTTGGGCCGCGGGAGTCCGGATCGCCCGCGGTGAGCAGGCCACGGTCGACGTCGACCCCGGAGTTCGAGTCGGCCTTGTATTTCCAGTGTGCAGCGATGCCGTACTCAGCCCGGCGGTGCATGGCGAAGGTACGAATCTGCAGTTCGACCGGTTTACCGGCCGGGCCGATCACCGTCGTGTGCAGGGACTGGTACATGTTGAACTTCGGCATCGCGATGAAGTCCTTGAACCGCCCGGGAACCGGGTTCCACCTGGCGTGCACGATCCCCAGCACCGCGTAACAGTCGCGTACCGACTCCACCAGAATCCGGATGCCGACCAGGTCGTAGATGTCGGCGAAGTCGCGGCCGCGAACGATCATCTTCTGGTAGATCGAGTAGTAGTGCTTCGGCCGGCCGGTCACCGAGGCCTTGAGCTTCCCGCCGCGCAGGTCACCCTGGACCAGGTCGATCACCGACGCCAGGTATTCATCGCGCGACGGCGCCCGCTCGGCGACCAGCCGAACGATTTCGTCGTAGACCTTCGGGTGCAGGGTCCCGAAGGACAAATCCTCGAGCTCCCACTTGATGGTGTTCATACCCAACCGGTGTGCCAGCGGGGCGTAGATCTCGAGGGTTTCGCGGGCCTTGCGTCTGGCCGACTCCTTGGAGACGTAGCGCCAGGTGCGAGCATTGTGCAGCCGGTCGGCGAGCTTGATCACCAGGACCCTGATGTCCTTGGACATCGCGACGACCATCTTGCGGACCGTCTCGGACTGCGCCGCCTGGCCGTATTTGACCTTGTCCAGTTTGGTCACACCGTCGACAAGCATGGCGACCTCGGCACCGAACTCGTCACGGACATCAGAGAGCTGGTAGTCGGTGTCCTCGACGGTGTCGTGCAGGAGCGCAGCCGCCAGGGTGGGCGGAGTCATGCCGAGTTCGGCCAGGATGGTCGTGACCGCGAGCGGGTGGGTGATGAACGGGTCGCCGCTTTTCCGTGTCTGACCTGCGTGCGCGCTGGCAGCGGCCTGGTAGGCGCGCTCGATCACGCCGAAGTCGGCCTTGGGATGGGTGGCGTGAACGATCCGGAACAGCGGCTCCAGGGCCGCATCGATCTGGTGGCGCTGGGCCGTCAGCCGGGCAAGCCTCGCTCGCACGCGGACCGGTGTCGACGCGCTGGTGGGCAGAACATCCTCTGCCACGGGCCTCCTCGCGGCGTGCCAAGCAATTCCACGGGCGTACGCAGGGGCGGACCCCCTCGTGTCAGTCTACGGGCCGGGCGCCGAGGTCAGACGCGTAGCAACGCCCGCAGGTCCAGCCCACCGAGCCGGTCGCGAGCAGACAGGAAGCCAAGCTCCATCAGCACAGTGACGGCAACGACCTCCGCGCCGGCCCCGGTGACGAGCCCGACGGCGGCTTCCACTGTGCCACCGGTGGCGAGAACATCGTCGACGATGAGCACCCGGTCGCCAGCGGTGAACGCGTCATCGTGGACCTCGATGGTGGCCTGCCCGTACTCGAGGGCATAGCTGGCCGAACGGGTGCGGAACGGCAGCTTTCCCTGCTTGCGAATCGGAACCAGCCCTACGCCCAGCACGTGCGCGACGGGTGCGGCCAATATGAACCCGCGGGCCTCGATTCCCACCACTGTGTCGACCCGCGGGGCGCCGGCCTCGTCGAAGCCGGTAGCGGCAAGCGCGGCAATCACGATGGCAAACGCGTGGTGGTCGAGAAGCAACGGCGTGATGTCCTTGAAAACCACGCCGGGTTCGGGCCAGTCCGGGATGTCCCGGATGCGCGTGAGCAGGTGCTCGCGGTCGGCGACGGCGAGCACGCCTCCGTCGCCCAGGCCCGTCACCTGATGGAGGTTATCGCGCCGGACGCCCGTTGCCGCTGCGGCGCTTCGAGCGCGTCTGTCGCTGCGGCTGCCGACGCTCTCCGCTTTCGGACACCTGCACGCGCCGACCCGGCGCGGCAACCGCTGCTGTGGTGACGGCGCCCTCCACAGCCTCAGCCTGATGCGGCGACTTGGCGGCCCGCCTGGCCTCGACCCGACGGGCCAGCGCTGCCAACGTCGGTTCCCGGCCCTTGAAGTCGACCAGCAATGGCGTGGCGATGAAGATCGACGAGTAGGTGCCGATCGCGACACCGACGAAAAGCGCGAGCGCGAGGTCCTTCAGGGTGCCGGCGCCGAGCAGGCCGGCACCGACGAACAGGATCGAGCCGATCGGCAGCAACGCGATGATGACCGTGTTGATCGAGCGCATCAGGGTTTGGTTGAGACCGAGGTTTGCCGCCTCCGCATACGTGTACTGGTTCTGCGCCGTGATGCCCTTGGTGTTCTCGCGCACCTTGTCGAAGATCACGACCGTGTCGTAGAGCGAATACCCCAGGATCGTCAGGAAGCCGATGACGGTCGCGGGTGTGACGTCGAAACCGATCAGCGCGTAGATACCGACCGTGGCGACGATGTCGTGGACCAAGGCGACCAATGCGGCCGCGGCCATCTTCCACTCGTAGACGATCGCCAGGAAGATGCCGACGGCAACGATGAAGAACGCCAGCCCGATCAACGCCTGGCGCGTGATCTGGGCGCCCCAGGAGGGACCGATCACCTGGGCGGTGATCTCCTCCGACGGTATGTCGAGCTCCGCCGCGACGGCATCGCGGACTGTTGTCGTCTCCTCCGGCGTCAGGCTGCCGGTCTGGACGCGGACACTCTCGTCGTTCGCCACGACGACCCGAGGCTCGGCCGCGTCGCCGATCCCCGTGGCGATGACCGCGTCGCGGACATCGCCGACCATGGAGTCCGTGGTCTGTTCGATCCGGGCAGTCAACTCGGCTCCGCCGGTGAACTCGATGCCGAGGTGGAGCCCGCGGAACACCAGAGCGCCGATGGCCACCACCAGCAGTACGGCGCTCGCCGTGTACCACCACTTTGCGTGCGCAACGATCGGCAGCGACGTCTCGCCGCTGTAGAGGCGGCTGCCGAGGGATTTCCGGCGCGTCGACTCGGTCATCGACTGGCCTCCCTCGCGACTGGTGCAGTAGCCGGCCGGCGCCCTGCGAGCCGGCCGGTCCGGGACGGCGCGCCGAGGCGCTCAGGATCGAGCCCGGACCACGGGTGGCCGGCTCCGAAGAACCGGCTGCGCGCCAGGATGGTGACGATTGGTTTCGTGAACAGGAAGACCACGACGAGGTCGACGATGGTCGTCAGGCCGAGAGCGAATGCGAAACCGCGCACGTTGGCGACCGAGAACACGTAGAGGAAGAAGGCCGCGAATAGCGACACTGCATCGCTTGCCAGCACCGTGCGGCGCGCCCGCGCCCATCCGGTTTCGACGGACATCCGGACGCTGCGCCCCTCACGAATCTCGTCGCGGACCCGCTCGAAGAACACGACGAACGAGTCAGCCGTAATACCGATCGAGACGATGATCCCCGCCATGCCGGCGATGGTGAGCGTGAAGCCGATCGCCTGGCCGAGCAGCACGATGGCCGCATAGGTGATGAGGCCGGCGACAACCAAGCTCGCGAAGACCACCAGCCCGAGGGCTCGGTAGTAGAACAGCGAATAAATGAGCACGAGACCGAGCCCGATCAGCCCGGCAAGCAGGCCGGCCTTGAGCTGGGTCTCGCCCAGAGTTGGCGTCACCGTGGACAGGTCGCTGGTCTCGAACGACAAGGGCAGTGCGCCGTAGTTCAGCACGGTGGCGAGCGCCTGAGCCTCGGCCTGGGTGAACGAGCCGGAGATCTGCGCCTGGCCGCCTGGGATCGGCTCGTTGACGGTGGGGTAGGTGACGACCTTGCCGTCGAGGACAATCGCGAAGGCGTTGTTCGGGAAGGTTTGGCCGGCCAGCTTCTGCGTCGACTTGAAGAACTTGTCCGCGCCCTCGTCGGTAAAATCGAGGTTGACGACGAACGCAACGTCGCCTTGCGGGATGCCCGCGGTGGCACTGTCGACATCGGTTCCGACGACGTCGGCGGGACCGAGCAGGAACCGGTTGGCGCCGTCTTCGTCGCAGGTGTACAGCGATTTGGCGGGATCGTCGAGCGAACCCTCCGCCAGCGCAGCGCAGTCCAGTGCCGCGAGCTGCGCCTGTTCCTCCGCGCTGGGCGGGCCCTCGCCGGCTGGTGGTTGCTCCGGTGTGGCCGGCGTGGTCGCGGTCGCTGACGGCGACGGAGTCGGCGATGGGCTCGGCGTCTCCGCCGGCTGACCTAGCAGGCCCTCGGTCAGCGCCCGGCCGGCGGCGGGGCTCGTGGCCGGTTCGGGGCTGGTGGGCGCTGGCGTAGCGGACGCAGTTGATCCCGGTGTCGGAGTGGCGGTGTCGCTGGGTGTCGGAGCCGGTGCCGGGCTGCCGCCGGGGATCACGGCGCGCACCGGTCGGAACCGCAGTTCGGCGGTCTGGCCGACCAGTCGGACCAACTCGTCCTCGCCGACCCCGGGTACCTGGACCACGATGTTCGTGGCCCCTTGGGTGGTGATCTCGGCCTCGGCGACGCCGCTGCCGTTGACCCGGGAACGGATGATGTCCAGCGCCTGACGCATGCTCTCCGGGGTCGGGTCGCTGCCGTCGGGCGTGGTGGCCGACAACGTCACGCTGGTGCCACCCCGCAGGTCGAGGCCGAGCCGTGGGGTCCACTCACCGAGCAGCGCCATGGTGCCGTACATCACGGCCAACAACAGCGCGAGCACGCCCAGCGAACGCCATGGGCGTGGCGCGTTGGTGGCTACCACGGTCGGTTGGTCTCCTTCTCGTCACCGCAACGGTGCGGCGCCTGCTCGTTGGATTGCGGCCGCTGCACGCGGTGGGTCAGTCCCCGCTCTCGAACGATTGGCCTCAGGGCGAAGTGCCCGGACTGTCGTCCCTTTTCGAGCGGTCCGTCGTTGGTCGAATCGGCGCGTCGTCGATCACCGTCTCGGCGACCGGCTCCGGGACCGAATCGTCGGTAACCGGTGCTGCCGGCGCTGCTGTGTCGTCGGGTAGCACCCGCACGATGGCCCGCCGGACGTACCGGTTGGTCACGCCGGGTGCGACCTCCAGCACGATCTCGTCGGCCTCGACGGCGACGATGGTTCCAATGAGTCCCGACCCGGTCATGACTCGAGCGCCGGGAGCGAGGGCGGACTGAAGCTGCGCGATCTCCCGACGTTGCTTCTGTTGTGGCCGAATCAGAATGAACCAGAAAACGGCGACCAGCAGGATCGGCAGAAGCAATGTCGTGGGGTCCATGAGGTGCGGTGCGTCCTTCCGGTGTGCTGGTTCGGCAGCCATAATGAGGTACGGCTGCCGACGCGGCCGTCTGGGCAGTTTAGTCCCCGGTACCTGTGAACAGGTCAAGCTCCCCGTCGTCAGGGCCCGGACGGGCGAATGGCGACCGCGGCGGCACCGCCAGACCGATGTGCCGCCATGCGCCTGGAGTAGCCACGCGGCCACGGGGGGTGCGGGCCAGCAAGCCGGCCCGGACCAGGAACGGCTCGGCAACCTCCTCGACCGTCTCCCGCTCTTCGCCGAGCGCCATGGACAGGGTGCCAACGCCCACAGGACCCCCGCTGAACCGACGGCACAGCACCTCGAGCAGCGCCCGGTCCAGCCGGTCAAGACCGAGCTCGTCGACCTCGTATACCGCGAGGGCTGCCCTGGCCACGGCGCCGGTCACGACGCCGTCGGCACGGACCTCGGCGAAGTCGCGCACCCGGCGGAGCAGCCGGTTGGCGATGCGCGGAGTCCCACGCGAGCGCGTCGCGATCTCGCGCACACCGTCACGGCGAAGGCTGACCCCGAGCAGGCGGCCCGAGCGCACCAGCACCTGCTCGAGTTCGGCGGGCTCGTAAAGCTCCAGCTGCCCGGTGAAGCCGAACCGATCGCGCAGCGGACCCGGCAGCAGCCCGGTTCGGGTGGTGGCACCGACCAACGTGAACGGTGGCAGATCCAGCGGAATGGCGGTCGCGCCCGGGCCCTTTCCGACAATTACGTCGACGCGGAAGTCCTCCATCGCCGTGTAGAGCATCTCCTCGGCCGGGCGGGCCATGCGGTGAATCTCGTCGAAGAACAGCACATCGCCCTCGCAGACTGAGGACAGGATCGCCGCCAGATCCCCGGCATGCTGCACGGCAGGCCCACTGGTGATCCGCAACGGCGCTTCCATCTCGGCGGCGATGATCATCGCCATGGTGGTTTTCCCGAGGCCCGGCGGACCGCACAGCAGTACGTGGTCGGCGACCCTCCGGCGGGCCCGGGCCGCTTCGAGCATGAGCGACACTTGCTCGCGCAGCCGCTCCTGGCCGATGAACTCGGCCAGCGTGTGAGGGCGCAACGCCGCCTCGATGGTGCGTTCGTCGCCGTCGGCGTCCGGCGCAACCAGGCGAGCCACCCCGTCGCCCACCTCCTTGTTGACACCCGCCGAGTCGGCGCTCATGACCGGGCCAGTGTTCGAAGGGCCGCTTTGAGCAGGAGAGAGATGTCCGCGGCGTCAACACCGTCGCCCACCAGCGGGGAGACGTGCTCAATCGCTGAATCCGCTTCCCGGCCGGTCCAGCCGAGGCCCATCAGCGCGGCATGCACCTGGCCCTGCCAGCCGTCAGCGCGCGGATGATGCGCCCCGGATGGTGTGCCGTGGGGTTGGCCGGTGGGCGGACCGAGCTTGTCGGCAAGCTCGACGACGATGCGCTGAGCGCCCTTCTTTCCGATCCCAGGTACCCGGGTGAGGGCGACCAAATCCTCGGTGGCCACGGCCCGCCGCAGCTCGTCGGGGGCGTGGACAGCCAGCATGGCCTGGGCCAGCCGCGGTCCGATTCCGCTGGCCGTCTGAAGCAGCTCGAACACGTGCCGCTCGTCTTCGTCGGCGAAACCGAAGAGGGTGAGTGACTCCTCGCGGACGATCAAGCTCGCTGGCAGTTGCGCGTCGTCACCCACCCGTAGAGCCGCAGCCGTTGACGGCGTGCACTGCAGTATGAGGCCGATGCCACCGACGTCGACCACCACCTCGCCCGGCTGCGACGCCGCCACTCGCCCGCGCACGAACGCGATCATCGCCGTCCTCCTGCCGTTACGCCGGCCTGCAACCGGGCCTGTGCCGAGCCACGCCAGATTTCACAGATGGCCAGCGCCAGGGCGTCACTGGCATCGGCTGGGTGCGGACGCGCGGCGAGGTGTAGCAGGCGGGTCACCATGGCTGCGACCTGTGCCTTGCCGGCCCGGCCGTTGCCGGTGACCGCCGCCTTGATCTCGCTCGGGGTGTAGGTGGACAGCGGAAGCCCACGCCGGACCGCGGCGACGATCGCCACTCCGCTCGCCTGCGCCGTTCCCATGACCGTTCGCACGTTGTGCTGGCTGAACACGCGCTCGACGGCGACTGTGTCGGGTCGGAACTCGTCGGCCCAGCGATTGACGGCCGATTCGACCGTCAGCAGCCGCTCCCCCAGTGGTGCCCCGGCCGGAGTGTGCACGACCTCGACGGCAACCAACTCCAGTCGGCCGCCTGAGGTTCCGTCGATCACACCCAGGCCACACCGGGTCAAGCCGGGGTCAACTCCCAGCACTCGCATGAGCCGTCCTTCGGAGCGAACACCTGTTCGCCCGACACGCTACCGGCGGTCATCGGGTTGGCGCGGCACGACGCGCCGGAGTGCTCAGCTCAGCCGCTCAACCGACGGCCTCCATGACCTCGTCGGACACTTCGTAATTCGCATACACGTCCTGCACGTCGTCGCTGTCCTCCAAGGCCTCCACCAGCCGAAAGATCCGGCGCGCACCGCCTTCATCGAGAGGAACGGTCACCGACGGGACCCAGGAGGACTCTGCTGACTCGTAGTCCAGCCCGGCTTCCTGGACCGCAGTGCGCACGGCGATCAAGTCGCCCGCGTCGCATCGGACCTCGAAGACCTCGCCGAGGTCCTCGATCTCCTCTGCGCCAGCGTCGAGCACAGCCTCGAGCACGTCGTCCTCGGTGACCTCGCGGCCGTTCTGGTCGCGCGGCACGACAACGACGCCCTTGCGGCTGAACATGTAGGACACCGATCCAGGGTCAGCCATCGAGCCGCCGTTACGGGTCATGGCTATGCGGACCTCGGACGCAGCCCGGTTGCGGTTGTCGGTGAGGCATTCGACGAGGACGGCCACACCGCCGGGTCCGTAACCCTCATAGGTGACTGCCTGGTAGACAGCGCCGCCGGCTTCGGCACCGGACCCCCGTTTGACGGCCCGATCGATGTTGTCGTTGGGAACCGAGGACTTCTTGGCCTTCTGGATGGCGTCGTACAACGTCGGATTACCGGCCGGATCTGGGCCCCCAGTCCGTGCGGCGACCTCGACATTCTTGATCAGTTTCGCGAATAGCTTGCCCCGCCTCGCGTCGACCACGGCCTTCTTGTGCTTCGTGGTGGCCCATTTGGAATGGCCGGACATCGGGCTAGTTCTCCTTGACGAGGTCGAGAAACAACCGGTGCACACGAGTATCGCCGGTGAGTTCGGGATGGAACGACGTCGCGAGCAACACACCCTGCTGGACGGCGACGATCCTACCGGCGGCCGCGCCCCCGGTTACCGTGGCAAGAATCTGCACTCGGGGCCCGACGTCCTCGACCCAAGGGGCCCGGATGAACACTGCGTGCAGCGGCTTGCCGTCGGCGAGGCCGGTGAAGTCTAGGTCGGCCTCGAATGACTCGACCTGGCGGCCGAAAGCGTTGCGCCGGACGGTGACATCCAGGCCGCCAAGAGTCTGCTGGTCCGCTGGTGCATCCACGATGCGGTCGGCCAACAGGATCATGCCCGCGCACGATCCGAGCACCGGCATGCCGCATTTGATCCGCTCCCTGAGCGGCTCGTAGAGGTCGAAGGCGCGCACCAGCTTGTCCATGGTCGTTGACTCGCCGCCCGGAAGGATGAGCGCATCGACCCGGTCGAGCTCGGTCGGGCGGCGCACGGGGGACGAGGCCGCGCCACAGGTTTGGAGAACGGCGACGTGCTCGCGGACGTCACCCTGCAGGGCAAGCACCCCGACAACCGGCTCGCTCACGTCCCGTGTCCCGTTCCGTCACCAGGCATGTTTGTACATCACCAGGGCTACCCGCGTGGTGATGTACGGGCAGGCATGGTCCACGCGGTCATTTGTGGCGGGGTGGCTGATCGTCACCAGCCGCGGTCCGCGAGGCGGTGCGGAGCCGGGATCTCGGCGACGTTGATGCCGACCATCGCCTCGCCTAGTCCCCGAGACACCTTCGCGATCACATCCGGATCGTCGTAGAAGGTGGTGGCCTTGACGATGGCCTCGGCCCGCTTGGCAGGGTCGCCAGACTTGAAGATGCCGGATCCGACGAAGACGCCCTCGGCGCCGAGCTGCATCATCATGGCGGCGTCTGCCGGTGTCGCAATGCCGCCTGCCGTGAACAACACGACGGGCAGCTTGCCGGCGGCAGCCACCTCCCGGACCAGCTCGTACGGCGCTTGCCAATCTTTCGCGGCGACGTAGAGCTCGTCGTCCGGCAGCGAGCCGAGCCGACGGATCTCGGCGCGGATCGCCCGCATGTGCGTCGTTGCGTTCGACACGTCTCCGGTGCCGGCCTCGCCCTTGGAGCGAATCATCGCCGCACCCTCGGTGATGCGCCGCAGCGCTTCACCCAGGTTGGTGGCGCCGCACACGAACGGCACGGTGAACTGCCACTTGTCGATGTGATTCGCGTAGTCAGCAGGCGTTAGCACCTCGGACTCGTCGATATAGTCCACACCAAGGCTCTGGAGCACCTGAGCTTCGACGAAATGCCCGATCCGGGCCTTGGCCATCACCGGGATCGATACCGCGTTGATGATCCCGTCGATGATCTCCGGGTCGCTCATCCGGGACACCCCACCCTCGGCGCGGATGTCGGCCGGTACCCGCTCAAGGGCCATGACGGCGACAGCGCCGGCGTCCTCGGCGATCTTCGCCTGGTCGGGGGTGACGACGTCCATGATCACGCCGCCCTTGAGCATCTCGGCCATCCCGCGCTTGACGCGCGCGGTGCCGGTCCGCGGGGTCGATGCCTGGTCGGACACGCTGAACCTCTTGACAGGAGCGCCGGGTGGGTACGCCTCCATGGTAGGCCTGGCTCAGGCGAGCACACGATTTCGCGCCGAGGGCCCGACACCGCGGAATCGGCTGCCCTCGCGCTGATCTCTGGCGATCGGCTGCAGCGGGATCACGTGGCCAAACCGCGGGGTATTTCGTCGTCGAACTCGACTGTCTCAGGCCATAGAGCGCGCCCTGCCAGCCCCAGCCAGCGGACGAGCGCCTTGCGCCGAAGCCGTCGGGTGGCACGGACGGTGTCGTTGTGAAAGCGCCGTGCGTGACCGACCCGCCGACAGGCCGCGCTCAGCTCGTCCAGGGCGGCGTCGGCGCCGGAGTGTGAACGCATAGAGCCGGTATGTTCGGGGTCGGCGAGAGCAGCGCCCAGCGCCTCGGTGAGCTCGCTCTCAGCCTGTTCCCGCCCGGACTCCTCGACGATCCGCGCCCGCGACGCAGCATCCGCTATCAGCACTGCGCTGGCCGGGTCGAGCAGCCCGCCTCCAGCCAGGTCCAGGGCCGCTCCGGATCGCCGCAACAGCTGAGCATCGAGCACGGCCCGCGACGCCTCGACCCGCCAATGCAGCCGGTCGATGCGCCGGGCGGTCCAGGACAGATAGATCCCGAGCAGCATGATGATGACCAGGACCGGGACGATCCACTCCACGGTCGGCTACCGCCTCCCGGTCACGCGGTAGCGCCCATGCCCGTGCCCAGTCCCGGCGGCTACAGCCATCTCGTAGACGCCAAGCAACTCGTCGGCAACGGTCGACCAGTCGTAGCGACGCACTGCGATCCGCGCCCGCTGGCTCAGTTCCGCCCGACGAGCGGGGTCGGCGAGCAGCTCCAGCGCTGCCTTGGCCAACGCCGGTGCGTCCCCGACCGGAACCAACGCGCCCAGGCGACCGTCGTCGACGAGCGCTCGGAAAGCAACCAGCTCGCTGGCAAGGACCGGCGTTCCGGCGGCCATGGCCTCGGCTAGCACGATCCCGAACGACTCGTTGCCGGTGTGCGGCGCGACGTACAGGTCGCTCGAGGCGAACATGGCGATCTTGTCTGCGTCGCTCACACCGCCGAGGAAGGTCACTGCATCACGGCAGTCGGCCGGGATGGTCCTACGGATCTCGTCCACGTCTCCGCGCCCTGCGACAAGCAGCCGGACTCCCGGCCGCTCACGGCAGATCGTCGGCCACGCGTCGAGCAGAACCGGCAATCCCTTTCGCGGCTCGTCCAGGCGGCCGAGGAAGGACAACGTTCCGGACTCACCCTGCCACTGCTGCCGCGGCGTGCCGGCTGCGAAGCGGTTGACATAGAGGCCGTTCGGAATGACGACGGGGTCGCCGCCGAGGTGCTGTACGACGACAGTACGAGCCTCCTCGGACACGGCAATGCGAGCCGAGATCTTCTCGATCGCGGACTGCAGGATGCCGAATGCCGCGCTCATCGCCCGGGAGCGAGGAGTTGCCTGGTGGAACGTCGCGACAACGGGCATGTCGGCCCACCAGACCGCCAACAGGCCAAGACTCGGCGACGCCGGCTCGTGCACGTGCAGCACATCGAACCGACCGTCGGCCAGCCAACGCCGTACCCGCGACGCCGTCAGGGGGCCGAAGGTCAACCGGGCCACCGAGCCGTTGTAGTGAACCGGCACCGCCCGGCCGGCAGACGAGACATACGGCGGAATGGGTGTGTCTTCGTCGGCGGGGGCCAACACCGACACCGAGTGGCCGCGGCGTTGCAGCTCCTCGGCCAGGTCGCTGATGTGCACCTGGACTCCTCCGGGCATGTCCCAGGAGTACGGGCACACGACGCCGATGTTCACCGGCTGGCCGCCGAGCGCACTCCGGGCCGATCCTCATCCGGAGTCAGGTCCGTCAGGAACAACGGCTGCAGCATGTGCCAATCCTGTGGATGATCGGCAATCGCGGGCCCGAGTTCATCCGCAACGGCCTGCGTCAAGGCGGCCACGCGGTCAGCTCCGCGCATCTTGTCCGGAGGCGTGACCTCGTCGTGGAACCGGATGACGATTCGATGCTCCGGCTCCACGCCCTCGTACCACAAACTGGTCGGCACCAACGCCGCGCCGGTCCGCAACGCGAGGACTGCCGGTCCGGCCGGCATCCTGGTCGCATCGCCGAACAGCCGCACGTCGACGCCCCGCCGGGACAGGTCACGGTCTGCCAGCAGTGGCACCAGCCGTGGTTCCCGCAGCCGAGCAGCCAGCGTCGTGAACACGTCGTTCTGTCCCCCGGTCAGCGGAAGGATCTCCATGCCCAGTCCTTCGCGAAAGGCCAGGAACCGCTCGTACAGCTGCTCCGGCCGGAGGCGTTCGACCACCGTCGATACCGGGGCACCGGTGAGGCACGCCCACGCGCCGGCGTGATCCCAGTTGGCCATGTGCGGCAGCGCGACGACGACCCCGCGTCCTTCGGCCAGCGGCGCCCGCATGTTGTCCTCGCCCATCACGCGTACCCGGGAGACGATGCGATCCTTCGTCCAGTCTGGTAACCGAAAAGCGTCGCACCAATAGCGCAGATAGGACCGCATGCCCTGCCGCGACGCTTGGCGCAGAACGGCGGCGTCGGCGGTCCCAAGGGCCCGGGCCAGGTTCGCCTCCAAGCGGCGCACGCTGGGTCCACGGCGCCGCCAAGCCAGGTCGGCGAAGCTGCGGAAGATGGCGTATGCGGCCTGATCGGGCAGGTGTCGAACAGCCGACCAGCCGCGCATGTAGCCCAGCAGCGTCAGCCGATCGGTCAGATGTGCCTTCATACCCGCCCTGCCGTCGTTTGCTGTCGCACGGTGCCAACGCGCTGCACGACAGTCCACAGGCTGGCCACCGCCAGCAGCCACAGAACGGCCTCGAGCACGACGACCGGTAGGTCGAACCACCCCACCAGACCGGTAGTGACGAGGACCGCGACCAACCGGTCCGCTCGCTCGGCGATGCCGACATCGGCGGTGTAACCGAGTCCTTCGGCCCGGGCCTTCGCATAGGAGACAACCGCGCCCAGTGCCAGGCAGGCGAGACAGAGTGCCGTGAGCCGCAGTGAGTCGCCCGTGCCTGCGAACCACAGCGCCAGCCCGGCGAAGATCGCTGCGTCGCCAACCCGGTCCAGCACTGAATCGAGGAACGCACCCCAGGAGCTCTGGTGACCCGACAGCCGGGCCATGATCCCGTCGACGTTGTCGGAGAACACGAAGGCGGTGATCACCAGTGTGCCGACGAGGAACTCTCCGCGCGGGTAGAACGCCAGCGCGCCGACGCACACACCGAGCGTCCCGAGGATCGTCACGGCGTCAGCGCTGATACCCAGCCGCAGGAGGCCGCGGGCGACGGGAGTGAACAGCCGCGTGATGGACGTGCGGGCGAATCTGTTGAGCATCCGGGGCTGTTCACTCCGTTCGGTTGGCAGGCATCGCCATGCTAACTGCGTCTGATCACCCAGCTCGGCAGCGCAACCAAGCGATGTCGCCTCGAGGACGTGGCCGAGGTCTCTGCGTGATCCTCGGCCACCTACCCTTGTGTCACGCGGGAATCTCGGGCCAGGGTGGCCGCACAGGAATGTCGATCAGGCCGGAGCGGTACCGGCATCGCCGGGCCTCCGGGCACGAAAGCTGGAGGCAATAGCGATGGCAGACAAAACCCCGGGGACGGCAGCCGGCACAGCGCTGGGGGCCGACCAGGCCCGCGACGCGCAGAACGTTCGCAACGTCGTGCTGGTCGGCCACACCGGATCAGGCAAGACCACCCTGGTGGAGGCCTTGCTGGTCGCCACCGGGGCCATTCATCGGGCCGGCCGGGTCGAGGACGGGACCACAGTCAGCGATCACGACGAGGCCGAGCTGCGCCAGCAGCGATCGGTAAGCCTTGCGTCGGCTCCGTTGACGCATCAACGCGTAAAGGTGAACCTGATCGACACGCCCGGCTACGCCGATTTCGTGGGCGATCTGCGCGCCGGGCTGCGGGCGGCCGACTGCGCGCTGTTCGTCGTATCGACAGCCGAGCCCATCGATGGCTCCACCCGCATGCTCTGGGCAGAATGCGCCTCCGTCGGGTTGCCTCGAGCGGTCGTGCTCACCAAACTCGACCACCCTCGGTCGGACTATTCGGCCACGCTCCGGGCCTGCCAGGACGCGTTCGGCGACAAGGTGCTTCCGCTCTACCTTCCCGTCGGCGGCGCTGACGCCGCCGCGACCGGGCTCATCGGCCTGCTCAGCGGCTCGTTGTTCGACTACGGCAGTGGCACATGGACCGAATCGGAACCGGCACCGGAGGATTCGGACCGGCTCGGCGCGGCTCGCAATGAGCTCATCGAGGGCATTATCGAGGAGTCCGAGGACGAGGGCCTCATGGACCGATACCTCAGCGGCGAGGAAATCGACCAGAAGGTGCTCATCGACGATCTCGAACATGCGGTCGCCAAGGCTTCCTTCTACCCGGTGATTCCGGTCTGCGCCGCGACCGGCTTGGGCACGGCCGAACTGCTGGAGATCGTGACCAGCGCGTTCCCGTCGCCGATCGAACACCTGCTGCCAGAGGTCACCACGCTGGACGGCAAGCCGCGCGAAGGCCTCACCGCGGACCCCGCCGGGCCACTGGTAGCCGAGATCGTCAAGACGACCACCGACGCGTATGTCGGCCGGATCAGCCTGGTCCGGGTCTTCTCCGGAACCCTCCGTCCCGATCAGACCGTCCACGTCTCCGGGCACTTCCTGGCCGACCGAGGGCATGAGGAGCACGACGAAGACGAGCGCATCGGCGCGGTCACGTCTCCTCTGGGCAAGACCCAGCGCCCGGTGTCCTTCTGCGCCGCCGGGGACATCTGCGCGATCGCCAAGCTGTCGCACGCCGCCACGGGCGACACGCTCTCTGCGAAGGAGAACCCGCTGCTCATGCGGCCATGGGAGATGCCCGAGCCGTTGCTCCCGATCGCGATCGTCGCCCATGCCAAGGCCGACGAGGACAAGCTCTCCCAAGGCATGCAACGGCTGGCTGCGGAGGATCCAACGCTTCGGATCGAGAACAATCCCGAAACCCACCAACTCGTGCTGTGGACGATCGGTGAAGCCCATGCCGACGTGCTCCTCGATCGGCTCCGCAGCCGCTACGGCGTGGCGGTCGACCAGGTGGACCTGCGGGTGCCGCTGCGCGAGACAGTGGCCGGCTCGGCTCGAGGACATGGCCGGCACGTCAAGCAGTCCGGCGGTCACGGCCAGTACGCCGTGTGCGACGTCGAGGTCGAGCCGCTACCGGAAGGCACCGGCTTCGAGTTCGTCGACAAGGTCGTCGGCGGGTCGGTTCCGCGGCAGTTCATCCCGTCGGTCGAGAAGGGCGTTCGCGCGCAGATGGAGAGGGGCACGACGCCCGCCGGCTACCCGATGGTCGACCTCAAGGTCACCTTGTTCGACGGCAAGGCCCACAGCGTCGACTCCTCAGACATGGCCTTCCAGACGGCGGGTGGGTTGGCGCTGCGCGAGGCGGCCGCCGCTGCCGGAGTGAACCTGCTCGAGCCGGTCGACGAGGTGGGAGTCCTGGTGCCGGACGAGTACGTCGGCAGCGTCATGGGCGACCTGTCCAGCCGCAGAGGACGGGTGCTCGGCACCGAGCCGGTCGGCGAGGGGCGGACGCTGGTCCGCGCCGACGTACCACAGACCGAGATCATCCGGTACGCGATCGACCTGCGGGCGATGAGCCAGGGCACCGGCACCTTCACCCGCACCTTCGCCCGGTACGAGCCGATGCCCCAGCACCTCGCCGCCAAAGCCATGGCCAAGGAGAGCGAAAAGTAACGAGCCGACGCCGCTAACGCGGCCAGTGCTCTCGGAGCAGATCGCGGGTGTCGGCAAGCAGCTGCGGCATGATCTTGGTCTGGCCCAGCACGGTGACGAAGTTGGCATCGCCGCTCCAGCGCGGCACCACGTGCTGGTGAACGTGCTCGGAGAGAGATCCACCGGCCACGCGGCCAAGGTTGATCCCGACATTGAACCCATGCGGGCGCGACGCGGCCTTCACGGCCACGACGGCGTCGCGCGTCATCGTCGACATCTCCGCGGCCTCGGCGTCGGTGAGATCCTCCAGTTCGCTGACGTGCCGGTACGGGACCACCATCTGATGACCCGGGTTGTACGGATGCAGGTTGAGCACGGCATACACCTGCTCGCCACGTGCCACGATCAGGCCGCTCTCGTCGTCCAGCGTCGGGATGCTGCACAACGGGCAGCCGGCGTCCGCGTCCCGATCTGCAATGGACTCCGCCTTGATGTAGGCCATCCGGTACGGCGTCCACAGCCGCTGCAGCCAGTCGACTTCCAGGTCCGACGGACCTGTGTCGTGGTCCGTCACACCTGGATCCGTCGCTCGACGGCATCGACGATCTCAGCCACCGCGTCGACGATGGGTACACCGTTCTTCTGCGTCCCGTCGCGATACCGGAACGAGACCGCGCCCTTCGCGACGTCGTCGTCTCCGGCGAGCAGCATGTACGGGACCTTCTGCTTCTGTGCGGTGCGGATCTTCTTCTGCATGCGGTCATCGGAGGCGTCGACCTCGACCCGGACTCCGCGCTCGCGTAGTGACGCGGCGACCTTGTCCAGGTATGCCACATGGTGGTCGGCGATAGGAATGCCGACCACCTGCACAGGCGCCAGCCACGGCGGGAACGCGCCGGCGTAATGCTCGGTCAGCACGCCGAGGAACCGCTCGATCGAGCCGAACAACGCTCGATGAATCATCACTGGCCGCTGCCGCGATCCGTCGGCGGCGGTGTACTCGAGGTCGAAGCGCTCGGGCAGGTTGAAGTCCAGCTGGATGGTCGACATCTGCCAGGTCCTGCCGATCGCGTCTTTGGCCTGGACCGAGATCTTCGGACCGTAGAACGCGGCTCCTCCCGGGTCCGGAACCAGATCGAGCCCGGACTCCTCGGCCGCCTGGCGCAGGATCTCGGTCGCCTCGTCCCAGGTCTTCGCGGCACCGACGAACTTGTCCGGGTCCCTCGTCGACAGCTCCAGGTAGAAGTCCTCCAGGCCGTAGTCACGCAGCAAGTCGAGGACGAAAGTGATCAGCGATTTCAGCTCCTCACCCATCTGTTCCCGGGTGCAATAGATGTGCGCGTCGTCCATGGTCAGCCCACGCACCCGGGTTAGCCCATGCACGACTCCGGACTTTTCGTACCGATATACCGTTCCGAATTCGAACAGCCGAAGAGGCAACTCCCGGTAGGACCGCCCGCGCGCCCGGAAGATCAGGTTGTGAAACGGGCAGTTCATCGGCTTCAGGTAGTAGTCCTGACCCGGCCTGCGCATCTGCCCGGTCTGAGGGTCGACATCGGCGTCGACGTGCATGGGCGGGAACATGTTCTCGGCGAACCACTCCAGGTGGCCTGAGATCTCGAAGAGCATGGCCTTCGTGATGTGCGGGCTGTTGACGAACTCGTACCCGGCCTCGAGGTGCCGTTCGCGTGAGTAGCCCTCCATCACCCGGCGGACGACACCGCCCTTGGGATGGAACACCGCCAGCCCGGACCCGATCTCCTCGGGGAACGAGAACAGGTCTAGCTCCGCGCCGAGGCGGCGGTGATCTCGCTTCTCCGCCTCGGCGAGGTGGTCAAGGTGAGCGGTAAGGGCGTCCTTGCTCTCCCAGGCGGTGCCATAGATGCGCTGGAGCTGCGGGTTACGTTCGGATCCCCGCCAGTAGGCGGCGGCGATCCGGGTGAGCTTGAACGCGGGAAGGTGCCCAGTCGTCGGCAGGTGCGGCCCTCGGCACAAATCCTTCCAGGCCAGATGGCCATCGCGACGAACGTTGTCGTAAATGGTCAGCTCGGTACCGCCGACCTCAGCGTCGGCTCCGTCCGCGGAACTCGCCGCGTCGGTTCCCTTGAGCCCGACGAGCTCGAGCTTGAACGGCTCCGCCGCCAACTCCGCCCGGGCCTGTTCATCGGTAACGGTCCGCCGAACGAACGACTGGCGCTCCCTGACGATCTGGTGCATCCGCTTCTCGATGCTCTTCAAATCGTCAGGATGGAACGGCTCGGGGACATCGAAGTCGTAGTAGAAACCGTTCTCGATCGGCGGCCCGATGCCCAGCTTCGCCTCAGGGAACAGGCTCTGGACGGCCTGGGCGAGCACGTGGGCCGTGGAATGCCGCAGGATCGAGCGGCCTTCCGGCGAGTCGATCGCAACCGGTTCCACCTGGTCGCCCTCAGCCAGCGTGTGCGCGAGATCCACCAGCTGACCGTCGACCCGGGCCGCGATCACGTGGGCGTCGACGACGAACAGGTCGGCAGCGGTCGTGCCCGCATCGACCGATCGTTCGATACCGGCGACGACGATGCGGATCTGATCGGACACGACTGCTCCTGACCTGGCCGAACGGCTACTCGACGGATGCCGCCGATGGTACCCACGCCGTCGATCGCGATGCGCTCCCGTTTATGGAGCCCCGCCGCCACCAGTGGCCACCAATCCGCACGGCACGGACACACGAACCCATGACGAGCGACCCAGGGTCCCGACCCCTGCCTGGAGCCGTTCCGGCCGCCATACCGGCAGCCGGCAACCGCCCTACAGGGCGCGAGGAAGGGAAGCTCCACATGTCCGGACTCTCCAGGCGGAGGTTCATCGGCGGCGCCGCCGCTGCCGGTGCCGTCGCCGTCACTGCAGCCGCCGTTCCCGGTGTGGCCGCGGCGGCCCCCGACGACTCCCCCGACGAGGCCGCGCACGAGTTGTCCGAGCCGATCGTCGCGCGCGTCCGCGATCTGCGTACCGGTGAGATCGCGCTGTACGTCGGCACCGAGGAGATCACCCACAGCGACCGGATCCTGGCTCGCCGGCTGGCGCGCGCTGCGGCCCGCTGATTTCACGACACCAAGGAGCCAACCACATGTCCTCCCACCGCGAGGCACCGGAGATCTCGAAGGATCCAGTTGCCGACAGCACCGACGTCTACGCATTCGTCAGCCCCGATCAGCCGGACACTGTCACGCTGATCGCCAACTACATCCCGCTCCAGGGACCGGCCGGCGGACCCAACTTCTACGAGTTCGGTGACGACGTCCTCTACGAGATCCACATCGACAACGACGGTGACGCCAATCCCGACGTTAAGTACCAGTTTCGGTTCACCACCAGGGTCCGGAACCAGCGGACGTTCCTTTACAACACCGGCCCGATCGACAGCCTGGATGACCCGGACTGGAACCGACGACAGACCTATTCCGTGACCAAGCTGGTACGGGGCCAGTCGCCGAAGGTGCTCGCCTCCAGGGTTCCGTGCCCGCCGTGCAACATCGGCCCGCGGTCGACGCCGAACTACGTCGACCTTGCCACCATGGCCATCCGCACGCTCCCGACCGGCGAGAAGGTCTTCGCTGGGCAGCGGGCCGAAGGTTTCTACGTGGACCTCGGTTCGATCTTCGACCTCGGCGCACTGCGGCCGTTCCAGAACCTCCACCTGCTGCCGTTGCCGCCCGCACCCGGAGTCAATGCGACCGCCCAGCTGAACGTGCACACGATCGCGCTGCAGGTTCCGATCACCGACCTCACCAAGAACGGCCGCCGACCCACCGACCCTGCGGATTCGAAGGCAACGATCGGCGTGTATACGTCGGCTAGCCGGCAGAAGGTCCTCGTCCGGGAGATTGACGACGACACCGGCATCGGACCGTTCGTCCAGGTCTCTCGCCTGGGGAACCCGCTGTTCAACGAGGTCATCGTGCCGATGGGCCGCAAGGACGAGTGGAACTCGACGCGTCCCGCCGACGACGGCAATTTCGCCATGTTCGTCAAGCGTCCCGAGCTGGCGGCGCTGCTACCTGTGCTCTACCCCGGCGTTTTCCCGAACCTGGCCGCTCTCGACGCAGACCGGCCGGATCTGGTCGCGATACTGCTCACTGGGATCCCGGCTGGACTCATCCCGGGTTTTCAGAACTTCACCGGCGAGACGCAGGCCGATCTGCTCAGGCTCAACGTGGCGATTCCGCCGTCGAGCTCACCGAACGCGTTCGGACTGCTAGGCGGCGATGTGGCCGGCTTCCCCAACGGGCGTCGGGTGATCGACGACGTCGTAGCGATCGAGCTGCGTGCCGTTGCCGGTGCCACGTACCCGCTGGTGAACCCGTCGTTCACACCAGACGGAGCTGCGACTGTGGTCGACGACGGGGTGAAAGCCGACGACGTCGGCATGCCGTTCCTCAACGTGTTCCCGTACCTGGGTACGCCGTTCAGCGGCTTCGACATCCCAACAGCGGCTGCGTCGTGACGACCGACGCGCTGGTTGTCGACATCGGCGGTGACTTCGGTGCGCTGATCGTGTACGCGCCGAAAGAGCTGGTCGGTGTCGAGATCGAGATCGTCCGGGCGGCTACCCCGCCCGGGCATCCGGTTCACAACGTGGTCCGGGCCAGGCAGGTCGGCGACGAGGTCATCTGCGCCGCTGTCTTCCCCGTCCTGCCAGCGGGCACCTACGTGCCCTGGGGGAATCGGGTATCACCAGACGCATCCGCCTTCACCGTGGCGGGCGGGCGGGTTACCGAGCTCGACGGACTCGCGCATCGGCCAACTGTCGCGATGTGGTCGGGCCCGTAGCCTTGGCCCGGCCAACCGCCCAAGGCTGTGACCTGCCGAAATACAGGCCGACAGCGACGTTCCCTTGCACACCACGGGAAGCCTTTCCCTGGCTCGACAGCTCACCGATGCCGGCCTGGTTGACCGGCTGCGGCTGATGACCTTCCCCCTGATCGCCGGGCACTCAGGGCGCGATCCGGTCATCGCGAACATGGCGCCCGCCGCCGTTGAACTGGTCGATCACCGAGCACTAGATCACCGGGTGCTCCTCGTGGAGTACCGACCGACTGGAAAAGACATCCCACAGGCTTGAGCCCGAACACTGGCACCCGGCAACCACGCACCATCGGCGGCTGATGAGTGCGTCCTATTCGATGTATCCGGTCTCAGATTCCACCTGCGACAGGAAGTTCCGGATAAAGCCCTACGGCCGGTGCAGCAGCTGCTGGCCGGGCCGCGTGAGCACGACTTGAGTCACGTCCTGGCGAATTGGGGGCATGGTTCGTCCGGAATGGCGTTCACCGTGGACCCGTCGAGCACCAAGGCCGATCGGCCGTGTACGACGGCATCATCGACGACGAGTGAGTTTGGGTTGAGCACGGCGTCGGCCGAACGGCCGACGTCACGCACCCCGTCGCAGGGTCAGCCGACGAGCACCGGGACGACCGCCGCGCAGAAGTCGTCGGTCCTGCCGGTCGATCCCGCGGCCCGGCACGATACTCCCCGAACGGCCTTCCATCATGCGAACATGTGTTCGACACTGGGTGGGTGGATCCGTCGGCACGTCAGGAGCCGCCGTGGGCGGCCGGGATACAGGCGATCGTGAACTCGACCGGCGCCCGCGTGCCGGACCGCACCTTCAACCAACCGGTGCCAATCGTCGCCCGCATCATGTGGGCCGACGACGGTGAGGAGCATCTCGAGACAGAAGCGCTCGGCTGGACCGGCCGCAACGTGTACGTGCGGATGCCTGATCGGCGGTACAACCGCAGCGCGGTGTGGCTGGACGCCGCGGACGTCAGACGGCGCGAGTGATACTCCAGTTATGGATGGCGATCGCCTTCAAAGAGCCCATGCGCGGCACGTTCCCGTGTCTACCGGTCCAGGCCCACTTGGCCCGATAGGTCTGCTTTGCGGTGTCTGCGGCGTGTTCTACCCGTGCCCTGCTCTCATGCGAGAAACGGCCCGAGCAAAGTGGCCTGACCACCTGTTCGGGCAGCATGTTCTCAACAGAACTGGCGTCTATGAGCGCAAACGCGAGCTCGATCCGCCCGTGCCTGTCGTCGCCCGCATCGTGTGGGAGTGGGACGACGAAGAGCACATTCATACGGTCGCGGTTGCGAAGACCAGACGCGAGGTGTGTGTGAAGCTGCCAGATTTGCGTTACCAGTTCAACGTTGTCTGGCTAGACGCAAGCGACGTCAAGCCGCGCTCGCGGGTTGTGCGCCCGCCCGCCGCGAGGTGTCGCTGCTTCGGACGGGCGGGGCGCATCTGAGGGCCTGGGCGCGCTGGCCGGGTCACAGTGAGCGAAAGGGGTACCCCTCACCGGCCATGCCTCCCGCGGGCGCCAGCGGCGGCATGTCCACCGCTAGCCAGGGTGGGTTTTGACGCATCGGGCCTCCGACGTCATGGCGTTTCGTAGCGTTCGCCCATGCGGCGGGCAACCATCGCCCGCGCGGCGACCATCCGCTGGCCGCGGCTGCGCAATTCCGCTCGTCCGGCGGCGAGCCGGATCGCGGTCGCGAGTCCATGGCTCTCGACGAGGTCGCCCAGCTCGCGAACACTCAGACCGCTCTGAGCGCACAACATCCTGAACACTTCTGCGGTGCGGCGGCCAGCGGCAAATTCGGCGTAATCTCTCACGCCGACACATTCTTTCCAGTACCTAACGAAGCTCGCCCTGAATGTTTCCGCAGGTCAGATCCCTAATCGGCCACTCACAGCTCATCGTGTCGTGCATCCAGTGTGCGCCCAGTATGCACGCAACGGCCGCTTTCTTTGGGGTTTTTCAAGATCACTTCCTGGCGAGGTTCCGGCCAAAATTACAAAGATCAAGCTCGTTCAAAGCGCAGAACTGCGCTCTTGGTCACCGCTCGTAGTCGTCTCTGTCGCTGTACGCGAACGTGGTCTTCAGACACACCTGGCACTGCCAGGTCGTGAACCGTGTCGCCCCTGCGCCACTCGTGCTCAGCTTTGGGGCACCTAGGGTGCAATGCCGCTTCAGCGCGTATGCGCTTCTCCCGCTTCTTCTCGACGTCCTTCCAGTAGTTCGTCACCTGCAGCGGCATCGGCGGTCACCTCGAGTGGAGGTCGTCGGGGTTCTTGGGTCGAGACTGCCGGACGCTTGTAACTTCACGACGCCTCGCAGTTGACCTCGTGGCCGACAGAATCCAGCGGCCAACGCAGCGCGCGCAAAATTTATGATCTTGTTCTCCTGAGGTACTCATCCGGCTCAGCAACGCGGCACTTGCTCGATACTCGCCACTGTCGGTCGGTAGCCGGGAGAAAAGCGGCACTGAGGAGAGAGCCGAGGGTTCGCCGGTCAGCCAACGGTTCGCTCCGGTACAGCAGTTGGTAAGCCTGCTTGGTCTCCATAGATGTGGGCAGCCATGTCTGCCCGCTGAACGCAGTTTCAGCGGGCAGGTTTCTAGCGCGCTGAACGCCACTTTCAGCGGGCAACCATGTCTGCGCGCTGAACCGCTCGCTGACGACAGTCGGGATCGCGGCCCGATACACCGCGTGTACTCCCTTCTGACCACGCCCCTCGCGGGTCAGAAAATTGTGCGCGACTGCCTCCCGCAAGTGCTCCTGAACGGTCCGGACGCTGCGCCGGGTCCATGAACACCAAGTACGGACCCGATCGCTCGGGAACTCATCCCGAGGTTGCGGAGGTCGCCTCCGAGCTCCCTGCGCATGTCTCTATCACGCCACACCAGGAAGGCCCGGCCGAACTCACCATTGCAGTACGCATCCCAACTTCGATAACCGAACACCCGATCAGCGCGGCCAACCATGCCGCCCGGAGTTCCTCAAGGGTGGCGGTCAGCCCTTCCCGGATTCTGTCAGTGAGCTCCTGGGCCGCTTCCCTTGTCAGCGCCGGCTCGTACGGGGGCAGCGGCTCATCCGGGCCGGTCATCACGACGGCCCCCACCCGCTCTGGGCGTTCACGCGTCACGACCAGGTCAAGATCACGAAGATCGACCCGCAACATGCCGACACGGCCTTCTTGCCAGTGGCAGCGGTTCGGTAGACCGGCAACTAGCCGGTACGAGCCCACCTGCGAACAGTCGCCACCGAGACACTGGCGCGCCGGGCGAAGACTTCGAGGGAGACAAGCTCCCGAGTAGGAGCACGCAGAGCGGACTTACGTGTGGCAGGGGTGCGGGACATGGCTGGGCTACCTCCGGTAAGGGTGGTGCCCGCCGCGACTTGCACGTTCTGTCGGCTCTGTGGCGGGGCGCACTGACTGGTGCGTCATGGCAACTTTAGCACATGCGTTCGAGTGCCGAAAAGGCGCGACGTCGCGCCAAATCTCCGGGCACGGAGACTCTCTCGCGAGCAAATGGCAGTAGACACTTTCCCATTTCCGAGCCGGAAAATGGGGACGCAGTTGTCAGACCGCCGACCGACGATGGCTGTATGGAGCGTCGCTGGCAGCCGAGCCGGCACGTTCCGACCGCGGCGAGGAGCCCGCGACCGGACGGCGGTCAGGGCGGCTCGGGTGGCGCTCCGGGCGCCGGGTCGGTGAAAGAGCCACGGCTTGGCGTTCGGTGAGGCTACCCGTCGTCTTCGCCGTGCTGGGCGGACTTTCTCCGCTCAAGCCGCCAGTGGATCTCGTGGGTGTTCGGGTGCCGCCACTCGCGCATTCGGTACTCGAACCCCGGTAGCAGCACGATTGGGATCGGATCGGGGGATGCCGGGGCGACCGCCCCCACCACGATCTTCGCGTCTGTGGGGATGAACGGGGACTGCGCGGGGATGGGTGCAGTGATGATCTCCACGGGGTCTCCATAGGGGCGCGCCATGAGACGGACGCTAGCACAGGTGCCACACAGCGGACATATAGAAGCCAGTTGACAACCCTATAGATCCCTGTTAGGGTACGCACAGGTTCAGTTGCGTCGGGTTGGCCGGGCATCGACCGCCACCCGACGAGAAACGGCCCCGCATAACTCCTCGTACCCCTTCGCCCCATGACCCCGTGTGCACGGGGAGGGTCGGGCATCGTCAGACGACGGTGCCCGGCCCGCTGTGC
>JBKPAG010000005.1:0-112042 GCA_046726315.1 Actinomycetota bacterium
CGCCACATCCCGGCCCGCCGACCAATCCAGCTTCGTCCCCTCGGCGGTGCGGAACACCACGGTGGCGTGATCCACCACAAAGTTGATCGGGAAGACCTCCGGCCGATGGCTCACCACAATCGCCAGCCGACCCACCGCGGCAGAACGCAGCAACGCCCAACACGCCGACTCATCCAGCTCCACCGTCAGATCCTCCGATCCGGTACCCATGACCCGAACTTTAATGCGCGCCCGAGACCAGGGGCAGAGGTCCCGATTGAGCAGCACCAGGGTCGAGCGCCAGCGAGGGCGCTGCATCGATCGGCCAAATCTCTGGACTAAAGCCGGATGGGTCGGACTTGCTCACCCCGACAGGTAGATAAAGGGCTCGCGTGTCATCCGGGCGGCGATCATGGCCGCATCACCTCGATGGAATGCGGCGCGCGACGTACGATGTGCACGTCCGGGGTTGTGCCAACTTGACGACAATCCAGTCGGCTTTCTCCAGCGATCATCGGACCGTCCGTTCAAGTTCTCGGCGCGGCAACCCCGAGCACCACCGAAGCAAGTCGTCGTCGTGATTTGATGATCACGCCGCGGTGGTCGACCGGCCAGGGACGAGTGGCAGTTCGTGTGCGGGCCTTACGGCGCTTGGAAGCAGAGCGCCGACCGCAGACGATCATCGTGTCCACACGACTCGCGGGAGGTGAGTGGCCGTCGACGGTAATGCTGGGCTGATGGGCGGCTGCTACGACGCGAAGGAGCACAACGTTGACCGACAATCCGGTGATTGTTCGGGCTCGTCTCGACGAGCCACTCTCGGGCTGGCTGTGGCTGGTGAAGTGGCTGCTGGTGATTCCACACGCCATCGTCCTGGCGTTTCTGTGGCTGGGCTTCTTGGCCGTGTCAGTGGTCGCCTTCTTCGCCATCCTCTTCACTGGCCAGTATCCCCGCGGTCTATTCGACTTCAACGTGGGTGTGCTGCGGTGGACGTGGCGGGTCGGCTATTACGCGTACGGAGCTCTGGGCACGGACCGATATCCACCGTTCACGCTGGCCGACGATCCCACTTACCCGGCGCAGTTGGAGATCCAGTACCCGGACCAGCTGTCCCGTGGTCTGGTCCTGGTCAAGTGGTGGCTTCTGGCGATCCCGCAGTTGTTGATCATCGGCGCGTTCAGCACCGGAAGCTACGTGGTAGGCGGGGTGACGGCCTCCGGCGAGCGGTGGTATGTACAGATGCCTGGGCTACTGAGCATCTGCGTCCTCATCGCCGCAGTCACGGTGCTGTTCACGAGCCGCTACCCGCGCGGGTTGTTCGATTTCGTCATGGGGATGAACCGCTGGGTGCTGAGGGTCGCGGCGTACGTGGCGTTGATGACCGACGTATACCCGCCGTTCCGGCTCGATCAGGGCGCAGACGAACCACGTCTGCCGGACGGTGAACCGGAGGGCTCGGCGTGAGCATGCCAGGCCGGTCGTTCCCGTCGGCGTGGACGGGTCGGCAGCCGACGACATCGCGATCGATTGGGCCGCGCGCGAGGCGTCGATGCGAGTGCCCTTGCGTATCGTGCACGTAGTGAATCCTCAGACTCTCCCGCAAATTATCAGCGATGATATGGCCGAGCTAGCGCGCGCCCGGTCCGGTGCGATGGCTTCGGAACTCGGCGAGCAGGCGACCGGAAAGGCGCGGGCGGCCGTACCGGGCCTCGAGGTTCACCAGGAGGTAAGGCCGAGCCAGGTCGCGGAGCAGCTGGTCAAGGCGGCCATGGATGCACGGGTACTGGTCCTGGGTTCCGGGCAGAGGTTCGACCCGTCTCGGATCGGGCTTGGATCGGTGGCCACCCACGTGACAACGCATGCGCCGTGCCCAGTCATCGTCGCCCGCACGCCCGCAGAGGGTGAAGCGACACCGGCCCGAGCGCCGGGCGTGTCGTTGTCGGTGTCGACGGATCGGCGGCCTCCACGACGGCGGTGGCTTTCGCGTTCGACGAGGCGTCCCGGCGGGGCTGCGGGCTGACCGCCGTCCATGCCTACACCCAACTGCCCGACGCGTGGATGATCGACGCCCGAGACGGTGTCGAGCACGACCGGGCTGCCGCCCGTATTTTGGCCGAAACCCTTGCCGGATGGACCGAGAGATACCCCGAGGTCGACGTCGTCTCTCGGCCCGTTGCCCGGCGCCCGGTGCCCGCGCTCCTGGAGGAGTCCGCTCGCGCGACCCTCCTCGTCGTTGGATCGCACTGGTACGGGTGGTTGGCCGGAATGCTTCTCGGCTCCGTCAGCCAGGCCCTCCTGCGCCACGCGAGTGTCCCAGTGGGGGTCGCGACTGATGCGCGAGCCGCCGCCCAGACGCTTTAACGGGCCGGCACGTTCGGATGGGCATCCGTAAGACGGAGGAAGTCGCGGAGCCGGAACAGGCGGCCCGGAAGACGAACGAGGGCCGGCATCAGCGGCCAGGTCGGAGGGACGATGCGGGCTTACCATGGGCAGGCGCCGCCCGCAACCAGCAGTGTCGGATATTAGGCGCAGCTTTCTTCTTGGTGGTCCCTACGTCGGTTTCGAATCCGCGAACGCCCGCCGGAATACTCGGTGAGTGGCCGACCGCACGTCGTCGGCGAAACGCCCTCTGCCCAAGGGCCGACCCCGACTCCCGAGCGAACGTGCTGATCACGAAGGGCCAAGTGGAGTTGAGGTGTCGCTCTTTCCTCCGTCCAGCCGGCTTTACATGCGCGGGACTATCGGCCCGTGCCTTGAGTCGCCGCACGAGCGATGCTTGGCATGAACCAGCATGAGGACGGTTCGCCATGACGGGTGCAACCAGCGCCCGCCGGTCCACACTAGGGACGGCGCCATGGTGACCAGCACGCCAGTGACAGGTCGACCGCTTTATTTCGCGGCCCGGGAGACGCACAGCGCGATCGTTCTGTTCATCGGTGATCTGGCCTACAAGATCAAGAAACCCGTCGACTTGGGCTTCCTCGACTTCCGCACAGAGTCGGCACGGTTGGCGGTGTGCCACCGCGAGGTTGACCTCAACCGGCGGCTTGCGCCCGATGTGTATCTCGGCGTGGCCGACGTCACCGATCCTAACGGTCGGGTCTGTGACCACCTCGTGGTCATGCGCCGTATGCCGGATGACCGTCGACTGTCCACCCTGGTCTCACAGCACGCAGCTGTCGAGGACGACCTCCGGCGGGTTGCGCACCTGGTCGCGGCCTTCCATGCCCGTAGTGAGCGGAGCGCGCTGATCTCTGAACAGGGCGGCCGCGACGCGCTTCAAGGTCGGTGGGTAGCGACCTTCGACCAGCTGCGACCGTTCCATGGCGGAGTTTTGGTGCCAGAGGTGGCGGTGGACGTGGAACAGCTGACCCTTCGGTACCTGGAGGGGCGCGAACCACTGTTCGCATCGCGCATCGAACGCGGTTTCATCGTCGACGGCCACGCAGATCTGCTGGCCGATGACATCTTCTGTCTGCCCGACGGCCCACGCATTCTCGATTGCCTGGAGTTCGACGACCAGTTGCGCTTCCTCGACGGCCTCGACGACGCCGCATTCCTTGGCATGGACCTGGAACGCCTTGGGGCACCTGTACTCGCCGCCAAGTTCCTCGGCTGGTACGTGGAGTTCGCCGGTGATCCGGCGCCACCGTCCCTCCTGCACCACTACCTGGCATACCGGGCGTATGTGCGGGCCAAGGTCGCTTGCCTCCGCGCCGGACAAGGTGACGCCGCGGCCGTGGCCGAGGCGCGCGAGCACGCCGATATAGCGCACCGGCACCTGGCAACCGCCGCTGTAAAGCTCGTCCTCGTCGGCGGGCTTCCCGGAACCGGCAAGTCAACACTCGCCGGCGCACTCGCTGACGAGCTCGGCATGACGATGCTGCGATCGGACCGACTGCGGAAGGAACTTGCCGGTCTGAGCCCGGAAGGTCACGCACCCGCCCGATACCGCAGCGGGCTCTACGCGCCGGCCTGGACGGAGCGCACATATGGGGAGCTGCTGACTCGTGCAGAGAGGCTGCTCGCTCTCGGCGAGTCGGTTGTTCTCGACGCATCCTGGTCCGACCAGCACTGGCGGAACGCCGCCACAGAGGTCGCCGAACGTGTGCACGCCGACTTCGTCGCGCTGCGCTGCGTCGCTCCGCCGGAGGTCGCCGCCGAGCGCCTGAGCAGTCGGTCCGGAATCTCCGATGCTGATCCGTCGATCGCGTCCGCCATGCGAGCCGACGCGGATCCATGGCCTGAGGCGTCGGAGGTTGACACGACGACCTCTGTCGACGAGACGGTCCGCCACGCCGCCGCCCAGGTACGGCCCAAACCAGCCAGGCGACCGTGGCTGCCCCCTCGCCCCCAGCTCGAGCCGGACTGATCTTTCGGCACTTACGCGGGTTCGTTCATCTGACCTCAGGGCCGGCGTCTGGGGTCGAACGGCCCTGGTTGTCTGCGTGTGAGCGGACAAAGAGTGGCGGAAGGGACAAGAGTGGCGGAAGGTGAGGGTGCTCTCGTGGCCCCGCGTCGTCGTAAGGGGCGATGAGTTTGTCCGATGTGCTGCTGTAGTGGCGAACTTCTACGAGCGCGTACGGGTGCGCCGAACCCAGCCTCAGGTCGAATGTGGATCGCCGGCGGGTTCGCCCCAGCGGGTTCACGGAAGTGCGAACGTGGTCGATGGTGAGTCTGCAGCCGTCCGCAGTAAGACGGAGTGACTACGTCATGGTGGAGATGCGGATGGCAAGGCCGGGGATGACGTGGCTTGACCCCGCATAGATGCGGCAATTGCTCGCAGCTCGTCTTCGGCGCTCGCGGCGAAGACGTCGATGTCGGGGTAGGCATCTTTGTCAGCGATCGCCATGAGGTTGAACTGTCCCGCATACGACATCGCCCCAACGGCAAGGGACACTTTTCCGATCAGCTGCACCATGGGGAACACCTCGAGCAACTGTGCGCCGGCAAAGTAGAGCGACACCTCCGGGCCGGGGATGTCGGCGCTGGCCAGGTTGACGCGTTGCCGGTCCAGGAGCTTCAGGAAGGCGCGCTCGGCGATTCCTCGGTACGGCATTATGCCGAGGGAGGGTCGGCTCTTGGCTTTCCGTTGGGCGGTCTCGTTGGCGATCAGCTGTAGCCGCGAGATGGGATCCGGCACGCCGATCGGGAGTGGGACGACCATCTGCGCGATCAGATTTCCCCGTGCCTGAGCCTCCGGCTCCTGGTGTAGCGAGACGGGTACGTAGATCCGCAACAGGCCGTCGACGGGTTCTCCGCGGCTGCTCAGGAGTCCGCGCACGCCGCCGGCGGTCACCGTCAGGAGGACGTCGTTTACGGTCGCGTCGTTGGTGTGCGCGACCTCCTTGACCAGCTCGAGACTGCTTCGAATGAGCGCGAGGTTGCGGTCTGGGCCGACGAGCCGGTCGAGGCTGGTGGCAGGGAGCGGCCGGTTTGCGAGAAGCTCGCGCATCGCCGGCCACGCGGCCAGCACGTGCCGCCCGATAGCCACCGGGTGCGTGAGCATCGACAGCGGAGTTGCTGTTGGCGCCGACGTTGCTGGTCGTCGAGGAGTTCACCCTCCGTGGGCACCAGTGCCGGTATCCACTGTCGCCGCGGGCCAGGAACCGCGTTCGGAGTTGCGTCGAGGAACGTCGCAATGGTGGCTACGCCTGCCATGCCGTCGGCGATGGCGTGGTGCATCCTCACAAACAGCCCGACGCGTCTTTCCGGCAGTCCAGTAAGGAACCACATCTCCCACAGCGGGCGTGACCGGTCCAGGCGTCGGCGGCGCAGCTGCTCGACTACGAGCAGGAGCTGGGCCTCGTCGCCGGGCGCCGGAAGGGGAAGCACCGCAACGTGGTCAGTGAGATCAAAGGCGGGAGCGTCCACCCACAGCGGCCCCCCCAGCCGTCGCGGCGGCACGTAAAGGAGCTGCCGGAACCGAGGCACGAGGTCCAACCGCCCGGCGATTGCGTCCCTGACGTCCCCGATCCTGAAGCGACCGTCGGGGTCGAGCAGGCTGCTGCCGTCAAGCACAGCCAGAGCGCCGATGTCCTGTGGCCAGATCTCATCCGGCCACAGCATGAGCTGGTCTTCCGCGGTCAGCCGTTCCATCGGCATCGCCACCTCTGGCTTCGCCACCATCATCGGCTCAGCTACCGCCACAGGCCAGGGACGTTCGACCCACCAGTACGGGCCAGTGGCCCCCATTCTTTCCAGTCGCATTGGAGGAACGTGGGTTCTGTGACCCGCTGGCCGGCTGGAGCCTGAGCGGGCCGCACGGCCGGCCGGGCGAGTGGAGGAGCTATGCCGGAGATCTCTGAGCTCGATTTCAAGGCCAGGGTCGCCGAGATCCTCAACCGCCGGCCGGCCGTTGGCTTTGCACTGGGGGTGGTTCGCAACGGACGGCTGGAGTTCTTCTACGGCCACGGACTTGCCGACATCGCGTCGAACACGCCGGTCACCGAGGACACGGTCTTCCGGATTGCGTCCATCACGAAGACCTTCACTGCGATCGCCATCATGCAGCTGTCAGAGCAAGGGTTGGTCGACCTCGACGCGCCCGCCAACGACTACTTGCGCGCCTACCGGATGATCCCCGCGAAGGCCAGCTTCCGACCGGTGACCCTACGAGATCTGCTGACCCACACGGCCGGGATTCCTCAGATGGTGCTCCCCTCGCGCGCGCTCGCCACCGTATTCACGGGTTCGTGGTTGACGGAGGGCGGCGAGAGTTATGACTTCGGGCAGCCCATGCCCACCCTGGCAGAGTATTACGGTGGCGGTCTCTCATCGGTGGCCGAGCCGGGTACCAGGTTCACCTACGCCGACCACGGGTTCGCAACGCTCGGCCAGGTCGTCGAGGATGTCAGTGGCCAGCCGCTCGACCGCTATTTCCGCGAGCACATCTTCGAGCCGCTCGGCATGAGCGACACCGACCTCCTTCGATCCGAGCAGCTCGACTCGCGCCTCGCGACGGGATACACCCTGCGCTCGGATGGCGCGAAGGTCGTGACGGACCGCAACTGGGTGACGGCGGGAGCAAGCAACATCTACTCCACCCCGAGGGACATGGCCCGCTACGTCGCAGCGCTCCTCGGCGGCGGTTCTAACGGTCACGGCTCCGTGCTCAAGCCGCCGACGCTCGCGAGCATGTTCGAGCCCCACTACCAGACCGATCCGCGGGTGCCGGGTATCGGGCTGGCGTTTTTCCGGACCGACATCGGCGGCAATATCGCCGTCGAGCACCAGGGGATACTTCCCGGCTTCAACTCCCAGATCTGGGTGGCTCCCGATCACGGAGTCGGTCTCATAGCCTTCACCAACGGGGCCAAGAACGGGATGGTCTGGCTGCCGGTAGAAACCGGGCGGCTGCTCCATGACCTGGTCGGTGTCCCCGACGAGGTCGTCCGGATCGATGTTCCGCAACACCACGAGATTTGGGGCGACATCTGCGGTTGGTACCCGGTTTCCGCCCAGCTGACCGATATGCAGGCGCGGGGTATGGTCGGCTTCGGCGTCGAGGTCTTCGTCAGGCGGGGGCTGCTCATGATCCGGGCCCTGAGCCCGATACCCGCGCTGTACAGGGGCTTTCCCCTACACCCTGACGACGTCGCCGATCCCTACGTCTTCCGGATCCACCTCTCCGAGTTCGGGATCGGCACGGCGCGGATCGTGTTCAGTCACGATGCTGGAGGCGCGGGGACGCGAGTGCACCTCGACCTGGCCCCGCTGTCCCTGCAGAGGCAACCGGCCATCAAGGCTCCGCTGCCCTGGGTCACCGGCGCGCTTGGTGCGCTTGCGGCGGCCGCCACTGCGACGGCCGTTCGGCGGCGCCGCGCGACCCGGCTCCGACGTCGTGTGGCCCGGAATGGGCTTCATCCAACCGGGTGAAAGGCGAGCCATGCCGGAGATCTCTGCGCTTGAATTCAAGGCCAGGGTCGGCGAGATCCTCAACCGCCGGCCCGCGGTCGGGTTGGCGCTGGCAGTGGTTCGCAACGGACGGCTCGAGTTCTTCCATGGACACGGTGTGGCGGACGTCGCCTCGAACACACTCATCACCGAGGACACCGTGTTTCGGATCGCCTCCATCACCAAGACCTTCACCGCGATCGCCGTGATGCAGCTGTGCGAGCAGGGCCACCTCGACCTCGACGCCCCCGCCAACGACTACCTGCGCGCCTACCGGCTGATCCCCACCAAGGCCAGCTTCCGGCCGGCGACCGTGCGACATCTACTCACCCACAACGCCGGAATCCCCGAAGTGGTCCACGTCTCCGACATGCTTCATCCGGACTGGGGCCCGTTCGGTGCCCGTCCAGCCGTCCACAGCGTGAGGGTCGGAGAACCGATACCGTCGCTCGCGGCGTACTACCGCGGCGGTCTCCGGGTCGTGGTCGAGCCCGGTTCTGCCTTTGCGTATAGCAACCACGGGTTTGCCACGCTCGGCCAGATCGTCGAGGACGTCAGCGGGAAGCCTCTCGATCGCTACTTTCGGGAGCACATCTTCGAGCCCCTCGGCATGGCCGACACCGACCTCGTCCGATCCGAGCGGGTCGCGTCGCACCTCGCGACGGGCTACGTCCTTGGGCCCAGCGGTGCGAAAGCCGTCCCCGACCGCGAATGGATGGGGACGGGAGGCAGCGGAATCTACTCCTCGAGCCGCGACATGGCGCGGTTCGTCGCGGCTCTTCTCGGTGGTGGCGCCAACGAGCACGGCTCGATGCTCAAACCGGCGACGCTCGCGACCATGTTCGAACCCCACTACCAGCCGGATCCACGTGTGCCGGGTATGGGCCTTGCGTTCTTCCGCAGCGACGCCGGCGGGCACCGCGTCGTCGGGCACGAAGGAATACTGCCAGGCTTCAACTCGGAGATCCTCGCGGCTCCCGACGACGGTGTCGGCGTCATCGCCTTCACGAATGGGTCGAGTGGAGCGATGGCGTGGATGCCGACCGAGCTCCGACGCTTGCTGCACCACCTGATCGACGTTCCATACGAGGTGGTGCGCACCGATATCCCACAACATCCCGAGATCTGGGGCGAGATCTGCGGTCGGTACCAGCTTCCGGGGCGAATATCGGATCTGCGGGGGCGGGTGATGATGGGCGGCGGTGTTGAGGTCTTTCTCCGCGGCGGCCAGCTCATGGTCCGGGTGCTCACCCCCATGCCCGCGCTCTACGGGGGCCTTCCGCTCCACCCCGATGACGTGCAGGACCCACACGTCTTCCGGCTCGACCTCTCGAGGTTCGGGATGGCGACGGTCCGCATCGTGTTCAGCCGCGACGCGGGCGTCGGCACGACAACAGCTCACGCCGATCTCGGGGGACAGCCGTTGTCGCTCGTCAGGCGACCCGCCACGCGGCGGCCGCGCGCCTGGCTCACCGGAGCGCTTGGTGCGCTTGCGGTGGCCACTACTGCGAGGGCGGTTCGGCGGCGCAGCAGGCGATACCAGGGAGGGTAGGCATGAGCGCCACGACCACCGACCTCTGGCGGATGAGCGCCACGGACCTAGCCACGGCGATCAGATCCAGGCAAGCGTCCAGTCAAGAAGTCATCGAGTCCCACCTCCGGCGGATCGAGGCCGTGAATCCCTCGATCAACGCCCGACAACATGCGAGCGGCCGCTCAGACCATGCCCCGCTCGTGTGCGGGATCAGCGTGCTCAAGCCACGCTTGGCCGCATCCCGCATTCGAACACCGTCGAGCCAGTGGATGCGCCGATCGGCGTACAGCTGACGGCCGTCGAGGGGCCGATGGCGCGGTTCGCCGATCTGCGAGCCGCCTTGGAGGTGCTGGCCGGGCCCAGCTGGCGAGACCCATGGACAGTGCCGGCCCCCCTGCGGGGTCCCCAAACCACTGAGCCGATTCGAGTGGCCGTGGTAGTCGACCCTGGCGGCTAGGGCGCCGCGGAACCGGTGCAGTACGGTGTCCGGACGGCGGCCAGGGCTCTGGAGGATGCCGGCTGCGTCGTGGAGGAGGTCGAGCCGCCGTCGATAGAACTGGCGGCGAACACGCTTGGTTCCCGGCTCCCTTTATGGCCACGTCGATCGATGAACGAGCGTCCGCCGACGCAGTCGGCACGTAGGCTCTCCGTTTTAGGGAGCCGTTGAAAGGCCGGTCATCCGGTAGTGCTCTCCCCGACCCGATGGGTGAACGGCAGTGCGATGACAGCGACTGCGCCGGCGACAGCGACGCCGCCCAGGACACCGCGACGCCAGACTTTGCGAGGCAGAAGCCGTCTAGAGCGCTGAAGAGCCACAATTCCGAGTGGCATCCATATCGTCATACCAGACACAACACCGGGCGAGTAGCTGCGTGTGGCGACGCTGCCGGCCAGATGACCCAAGCCGTTAGCCGTGGTGATGAAGCCAAGGGCAGGAACGATCCACTCGCTTCGGCGTACATGCACGCGCTGAACGGCAGCAATCATTGCCGATAGATACAACAGGTTCAGCGTGATAAACACGCGGCCGCTGAGTTCTCGTCCAACGACTCGATGAATCCAACGATAGAAGCGTTCCCCGGCTAAGCCTTCCTCGACGATGTGCACGGCATACGTCACAGGAAACAACCACAGCCAGCGGGCGGCCAGACCATCACACGACGGGACCGGGTCGTCGGCCATCGCAAGCCTCCTGGCGTGGACCCACCTCGACGCTGCAGACGAAGAAGTAGGACGAATGGATTATTGCGCTGCGTGGTGCACTGCGCGGCGGTGTCGCGTAAAACGAGCAATGTAGGTCGCAGGGTCGTTACGTCATTGTCGTTTCGATATCCGCGAGACTCCGACCGTGGCTGTTCGTGCTCGTATCAGGCCTCAAGTTACGGTTGGCTGAACGCATCGCCGCGCTCGCCGTCTTTGGGGCCTCCAGACACCCCTTGGTGGTCGAGGAGCAGCTGTGAGATGGCTAGTACTGGCCTACGTTCGTGTTCGCTGCTCTGGAAAGCATGCGCTTCGTGTCCGGGCCGGCGTGGCTGCTCGGCGCGGCGCAGCGCCATCTCAGCGGACGTTTCGGTGGGCCGGCCCTGGCATCAGCCCGGAGTGCGTACGGCGCGCTCATGGTCAACGATGAGCCCGCCCGACCAATCGCCGAACGGTCGGCCATATATCCGGAAAGCTTCACGCCGCGCCAGTACCCAGCGTGGTCTGGCGCTACAGCACGGATTCTGTCGTCTTCGGCGCCCATCAGGTAGACGTACGCAACGCGCATCAGCCACCTCCTTCTGGGACACTCGCCTCGAACTCCGTTTGTCTTCGACGGCAGTCTTCACGTCGCCGATCGCGGCTGGCTGCTGCGCCCTTCGACTCCCGGGCGTAAATGGCGGCACTCATGGGCTGGGCAATAGCAGCAGCATGCGTAGGCTTTCCATGGCCCGGTAGTCCTCGCCGAAGCGCAGGAACGGTCGCCGTCGCGCCTCGGGACCACGTACGCCGAGTTGGGTCAACGCCTCGGGTGGCGACATGCCGGCCCAGACTGCCCACGCGAGGTTGTCCACGGCGTCCGGCCATAGGTCGCGCAACTCGCTGCGCCGCTGACGAACCCGATGACGCGGCAGCGCGATCGGCGCGTAGGCGGCAAACTCGCCGAACGGCAGCCCGATGGGCCAAGTCCTGGAGACCCACCAGGAATGCCAGCGTCGCCACTAGGCCAGCACCGGCGCACGCCGCGAGGACTTGGCGGGGAGTCACCCCCTCGATGCAGGCCTCCGCGATCAGGTCGGCGATACGTCAGGTGGGTAGAGCTGTGTCACGGCCCGATCGGCGGCCACGTCAGGGGCCGCAGGATGCCGGACGCCCGTCAGGGTTTCCGGTGCACTGGCCGCTGTGGCCGCCACCGTTGCCGCCGTTGGTCGGCGGCGGTGGGTTTGCTAAGGCCGTCGCCGAAGCGGAAAGAATTCCCGCGGTGATCAGCGCCACCGCGGCGGCGCGACGCGTACGTGTCGTCATCGAACTCACCTCCCCCAGTGCAGAGTCGCCAATCATGGACGGGCAGCGGTGGACCGCCACCCCGCGACTGGACCCGGGGTTCAACCCAACGGTGGAACCCGGCGGTTATTCGCACCCTTTCGGGATCAATGCGCAAGCCCGGAAGGAGCCACCGGTGTCACATCACGCACACGCCGCAGACGAATGCGCTGCGACGCCAACTAATACCGGACCCGCGAGTCTCAGGGACCGAACGGCGGGCAGTGGTCCTGGCCGTTCTTGCACTGACTGGCATTGGCACCCACGTGACCGGAATTCCCATTCGGCGGGTCCGCGAACGCCGGGGCAGCACCCGCGCCGACCATGAGTGTCATGATCGCGACCGCCGCCGCACGCTTCTTCCAGGACATGTCAGGCCCCCTCCTGTTGATCCTGCAAAGACGCTTTTCACGCTACCCCCGGCCAGGCAACTCCGAAAGCGGCAATCTGGCCGCTGCGAGCAGTCAAAGGAAGACTCAGCCGTCACCGCTGCGAGCGGATTCGCTGGCTCCTTGAAGGGCGCCGAAGCGATCCAACAGGAGTGGACGCGATCGACCAGGCCATGTCGCCCAAGGTCAGGCCGCAGCGGCGCCGCGGTGGTCTGCGGGTCATCGACAGTGGGCGTTCAGCGGCCCGCTGATGCGACAACGAACGCCCCCGGGAACCCCAACCCGGGGGTGTTTGTTGCGCGCGAGTGGGCCTTCCGCGCCTTCGACTCCGGTTAGCGAGGCGGGTTGAGGACGCCGCGGCGATAGAGGATCGTTCCCCTCACCGACGCGCCGAGCACCCACAGGACGACAAGCAGGATCGGAAAGAAGAACATCCACGTTCCGATCGCCGCGATAACCGCGCCGACCACGACCAGGACCACGGTCCACCGCGGCTACATCCCGCCGCGATATGCGACCGTCGCAGCCGCGCTCATCAGCAGCGCGCCCGCGATTCCCGCCAACCCCAGGAGGCCGAGGGCGATGCCGGTGAGGAGGGCATACGCCGTTGCAGTCGTCTTCGGGTCGCCCCCCTCAAGCACGCTGTGACCGATGTTGAACAGCGGCGCGAGCTGGGTGGTCGTGGCGACCACGAGGGCCGTGATGAAGACGACGCCAGCGGTCGGCACCAGCGACGCGAACATTCCCTGCGAGAGCGAACGCATGGTCGAGGTGAGGTCGGCGAGGAACCACAGGAAGCACAACGCGCTGAGCAGGATGAGGATGAAGACGAAGCCCGCGGTCGACTGATAGTCCTCGGTCGCGAAGTTCTGCGTGAGCTCCGGCAGTTCGTAGCCGATGTCAAGGCCGGCCCCGATGATGACGGCGGCAACGAACAGCGCAGCGAAGAGCGACCCAGCGGCCGGTGCCCAGCGTTCGAGGGTCGATGGCGCGGCTTCGCGAGCAACGGTGGCGCCGGCTGCCGTTGACTCCATGGTCGATCCATTCCGTCGGATCCGGACGTTGGATCCTACGACACGCGGCGGCTCCCTGGTCGAAGTCTGGTTCTCCCTTGCGGACGCTTCCGCGGCAATCGAGATTGGGGTCTGGGGGGTTGGGCCGGTTGCGATTGGGTGGTTTGGACCGACTCAACCGCCGGACGGCTCCGGCTTGAGGATCTGCGTTCTCATCGTGTAGGCGAGCCAGTCGCGGAACTGTTCGGGTGTCCAGCCGGCCCGGTGGACCAGGCGGTGGTACAACGCGGGGTCGATCAGGGTCCACATGATGTCGGCGGCGGTCTCGGGGCTGAGGCCGGGGCGGAGCGCCGCGCGGGCCGGATCGGTCCACTCCGCGGCGGATCATCGAGGAGCGGGACCCCTGGCTACTCGCTGGTCGCACCGGGCTGTCGTCGTCGACGATCAGGTAGTTTCATTTCATCCGACGCCTGAGATGGCGGCTGCAACATGTGCGCGCGCCACTGGGCAGACGCACGAGGTCTGTCGTCGCCGACCAGCCGAGACCTCCGTCAGGGCGAGGTGGCGGCTCGGGACTGTGGCAACGTCGGCCTGCCCCGTACCCGCCCCAAGGATTTCGTCCGGTTCGAACGCTGCGGCCACGACGTGCTGACTGAACAGCCGGACAAGGTTGCCGACGTCCCGTGAGCGGTGTGCTCGTTCAAGGGAATGGCGATCGGTGGAGGTCTCGGGATCCTCGGCGTAGCCGTGAACTTCTGGTCAGTTCGGGCGGTTTGCCACGTTCGGTATGGCTCATCAGCCGCGGCCGATAACGCCGAATCCGAAGCTCCTGGTGGCCCGAGCTTCGGTGCAGGGTCGGACTGCCCCCGCAGGTCGGGACCCTCGGTACCAAATTGACTCGAGCCATCGAGGGGTGACATGCCGAAGTGCCGTGGGCGGAGGGACCAATGACTCTGCTTTCGGCCATGCCGCCGGAGCAACACTGTTTTCGGGCCTTCCTCGCGAGGACGGATGACCGATGACGCTTGCGGATGCTGGGCGGCGAAGCGATGAGCAGTCGTTCATCGACCGCTTGACCGCGCAAGACCTCATGTCGATATGGCCCGAGGATCTGGGGTGGTCCCAGGACATTGGTGCGCTTGCCATCCTCGACGGTGGTGGCCTGCGTGATTCTGATGGTCGGTTCCGGATCGAAACTGCCCGCGATGAGATCGGACGAAGGCTTCACCAGGTTCCTCGATTTCGTCAGCTCCTCTACCAGCCCACGTTCGGGCTGGGCTGGCCCCTGTGGATCGACGCTCCGTTCTTCGATGTCGCGGAACACGTCCGAGTCTTTCCAGTCGACGCTCACCTCGACGAGGCGCGGCTATTGCTGGCCTGTGAGGAGTTGCGGTCTCGACGGCTGAACCGGTCGCGGCCTCTCTGGGAGATGTGGTTCCTGCCGGGCCTGCCGGGTGGTCGGGTCGGCATGTTCATCAAGGTGCACCACTCGATTGCTGACGGAGTCGCCGGGATCGCGGCACTCGGCGCGTTCTTCGATACCGTTCCTGATACCCGCGTGACGATTGAACCACCGTGGTCGCCGAGGGCCAGGCCGTTGACTCGCGAGCTATTCGAGGACAACATCCGCCGGCGCCTCCACGGAGCCATGAGGACGTTCAGCAAAGTCGCCCATCCGGTGGAAACCGTCCATCGGGCCCAGCAGGCCTGGCCAGCAGTGCATGAGGCTTTCATCGAGGGGCGGGCGCCGCGGACAAGCCTGAACCGGCGCATTGGCTGGCACCGCAGGTTCGCACTTGTTCGTGGCAACCTTGCGCTCGTCAGACGGATCGCCCGCGCGCACGACGCGACCGTCAACGATGTCTTGATGGTCGCTCTCGCCGGTGGGTTGCGCGGCCTGCTGCTGGGCCGGGGTGAGCACGTGGATGGGCAGGTCCTCCGGGCGTTCGTCCCTGTATCCCTGCACACCGAGCAACCGGGCAAGGCACAGGGCAACCTGGACGGGGCGATGGTCGTGCCGTTACCGATCGGCGAGCCGGACGATGTACGCCGGTTGCGGCTGATTGCCGGCGAGACCGCGAACCGGAGGAAGAAGCATCGGCCGTCAGGCGGCACCTTGTTCGGTAGCATCCCGATCCAACGTGTGGCGCTGCGCCTTGCCCCTCGTCAGCGCATCATGAACACCTACGCAGCCAACGTTCCCGGGCCACCGGTGCCGCTGTACTTCGCGCGCGCCGCAGTGCTCGAGTTGTTCCCGGTGGTGCCCATCCTGGGCAACGTGTCCATCGGTGTGGGTGCCCTGTCCTACGCGGGGCAGTTCAACGTCACCGCCGTCGCCGACAGGGAGATCTGCCCGGATCTGGAGATCTTCGCCGAAGGCATGCGTCGTTCACTGGACGCTGTCGCGGATTCGGTGCTGATCGATTCCCAGTCCAGCTCGAGTGGCTGACACCCAGGAGCACGAGTGGAATCCCATTGAACTCGCTTCACCGCAACGCCGGATTAGCCGTGCCCGGAAGGGAATAAATGCGATTCTTGTACTTCTACCTCATGCGAGCAGCGCCCGATCGGGTGCGGATGGTGGCGCCAGAACATGCTGCCTACTGGCGAAAGCTCGGGCAACGCGACTATCTCGGCGGACCCTTCGCGGACCGGTCGGGAGGACTGATCACGTTCGAGGCCGGCTCGGTCACAGAGGCCAACCAACTCGTGGCCCATGACCCATTCGTCCGGGAGGATCTCCTCGAACGGCGTTGGGTAAAGGAATGGATAACCGACTGACGTCCTCGACCACCGACAGCGCGCACCTTCCCGTCCCTTCAGATCAGCGGCCAGTGATCTCCTCCAATTGCGGATGTCCAAAGCCGGACTAGAGGCTCGGTCCGCCGAGGACTTTCGGCTCTGGCCGACAATGAACTCGGCGATTGACGATGAGGCTGGAGGAGTCGGAGAGGAGGCGGCCATGGTTCAGGCGGTCCTCGTAACGTACGCCAGCAAGCATGGCTCGACGAAAGAGGTGGCGGAAGCGATTGGTGCAACGCTGCGCTCGCTCGGCAGCAAAGTCGACGTCGTGCCAGCGGGCGGCGTCGAAGCCGCTCGAGGAAACCCGTCGCTTCCTCGCTCACCTTGCCGGGAAAGGTGATGTTTCCGCGGGCACCGATCCGCCGGGCCTCATGCGACGCGTCCAGTATGTCGCTGCCCCTGCAGCCGCAGCGGCTGCGATTCTGTACTTCTTGATCGGGTTCGCTGTGCTTGACATTGGCACTGGCGCCGACGGGACTAGCGAGGACCTGCTCGGGTTCGGTGTTACGGCTGGCGCAACCTTCGCAGTAGTTGCGTTTCTTCTACTGCTAGTGCCGCGCCGAGTGCTGCTGATCCTGATTGCGCTGCTCGACGCAGCCGTGATCGTCATGTACTTCGCAGTCGCCGAGATCCGGGATCCTCCAGTGGAATTGTGGGGCGTACTCATCAAGGCATTTCAGGTCGTGCTGCTCGGTGCAGTTGTCTTTATGATCATCCGAGGACCGCAGCGCCAGCAAGTCGAACGGCAAAATGAGGTGCGCACGAGCCTTCACGCATAATGAGAGGTGCTACCCGACGATGTAGAGGTGATGGGTGCGATTCCCGTGAGTCGGGGTAAGCGCGTGGCGATGAGTCTGTCCGGCCCTGCTGGAGTGGCGAGACTTCTACTCGGCGATCGCGACAGCCGGGGCTGCCCTTGCTGGGGCTGGTGTTTGTCGCCATCTCGATTCACCGCGGTCGCGAGCGAATCGCTGCGGTGCGGGGCTTTCGACCAGCAGAACTCTGGGACCAGATCTCGATGTCAACGGGACCTTCGGCTCTGCCGATCGCTGCTGGCCAGGGCAAGCCTGGATACCGGAGGAACTGCCGCGGTCTGGTCCGTTGAAGGACGTGGTGAGAATGGATGGACCGACGAACACAGCCGCTGCACGCCGCGCGGGCACAGTCGTGGAGAAGGGCATCGACATCGCTGCCCCGACAGAGGCAGTTTTCGACTACGTCACCGACCTGCGCCGCGAGCCGTCATGGAATCCGCAGATGCGCGATGTCCGGAAGCTCACCCATGGTCCCATCGGTGTGGGAACCACGTACCGAGTCCGCTTCGGTCGCGGCGTCGGAATGGCCACCATCGAGAACACCGCATTCGACCGGCCGCGCTATTGGTCGGCAGTGAGCAGATCGCGGCGGCTCGACGTGCGCGCCGAGGGCTCCGTTGTCGAGACCGCACCGGGTTGTCGACTGTCGGTCCGCACCGAATTGCAGCCACGCGGCCTCTTGTGCCTCCTTGCCCCGGTTCTCGGACAGGTGATGCGCCGGAGCTGGGAGCGGGACCTGCGAAGGATCAAGACGATCATGGAATCAAGCCGGTAGGCGGGGACCGAAGCAATGGCGCAGGCCACGATTACCAGAGTCCCCATTCCGGACCTGTGTGCCCTGTGGGCGGAGACCAGGACCGCCCCGATGAACATCGCCTTGATCGGAACCTTCGACAGTGCCTCGTTGATCGAAGTCGCCGGCCAGGTGCGGCTGGAGGCCATCCGTGCCGCCATCGCCAGCCATCTGGATCGTGCTCCGATGCTTCGTCGGGTATTACGGCAGACCCGGCTGGGACAGGGTCGCCCGGTATGGATCGATGCCCAGCGGTTCCGGATCCAGGACCACGTCGTGCTAGTACGCCCCGAGCGCGCCTTCGTGGACGAAGACGAGTTCCTGGCATGGTCCGCACGCCGGTCGACCATCCCGCTCGACCGCGCTCGCCCGCTGTGGCGGATGGACGTGGTTCCCGGGCTCCCCGGCGGGCGGATCGGGGTCGTCATCGCCGTCCACCACGTCGTAGCCGACGGATTGCGCGGGGTGGAGATGATCGGCGGTTTGCTCGACCAGGCCGCCGACGAGGTCGTCGGACCCGAACTGCAATACCAGCCGGAGCCGCAGCCGACAGCCGCCGAGCTGGTCGTGGACAACGTGCGGAACCGGATCGCGGCGCTTCGGCGGTTCCGGCCGGGTGTGATTGGGCGTGGGCTGCGTGTGGTGGGCGACGTAGGACGGGAAAGAGCCCGACACGCTCCGGCGACCGTGCTCGGAGGGCCGATCGGCGAGGGCCGACGCATGGCCGTAGTCCGGCGATCGGTGGACGAGTTGCGCGCGGCGGCGCACGCCCGCGGATGCACGATCAACGACCTGCTGCTAGCCGCTGTCAGCCATGGCCTGCGGGACATGCTCGTTGCGCGTGGTCAGTGTCCCGACGGGTTGGTCCTGCGAGCGTCGGCGCCGGTCGGTGGGGGTGCCGGTCGCCAAGGCGGCATGATGGTCGTCCCGCTGCCGGTCGGCACCGCTGACGCCGCCGAGCGGCTCCGGTTCATCGCCACAGAGACTGCCCGCCGGAAGCAGCGCCCCGACGAAGGTGTGGCGGGCATTGTCTCCATGCCGGCGAGCCTGGCCCGGCTCGGCGTCCTGTGGGCTCGGCGATCCGCAGCCAGTCACATCAACCTGTATGTCACGAATGTGCCGGGACCCGCCGGCCCGCTATTTCTCGCCGGCGGCCGGCTCCGTGACGTGGTCCCGCTGGCGCCGCTGGTGGCGGGCGTTCGACTAAGCGTGACGGCGTTGTCCTACGACGGCACGCTGTCGGTGGCGCTGCTGGCCGACGAGTCGATCAGCGACCTGCCGATTCTGGCCCGGGGGGTGCGCTCGGGCTTCGACACCCAACTCCTCGAACCACGGAAGCCGACGGATGTAGTGATCTTGTCGTGACGGTCGACCGTAGTTCGCGGGTTGGTCGTCGGGGGACGGGAGGCGAGCGAAATGTCGGTGGTCATGGGAGTCGAGGCGGGGGCCGAGCGAGTGAGCAGGGTTCTGGCCAGAAGGCCCAATCAGCACCCATGGAAGGCCCCTCGGCGGAACATCCGGTGTTGAGATGCTCGCCGGGCCGGTTGCATCCCACCTGGCGCCCATCCTGCAACGAACAATGGCGCTGGTTCGGGACGTTAGCCCCTACCGCAGAGGTCCCTGGTCGTGTTGCCTAAATGGCGAGGTGAGAAGCCATGACTATCAACGCGGGACGAGCGGATGGCACCAGCGTCGACTTGTTTTGGCTGCCGTTGGGAGCTGGCGACACCTCTCATTGCGTGCGCTGGAACGGCCGCATCTTCGAGGCATTCGCGGCCGGCTATGAACATCGCGAGCGGTGCGACCTTTACCACTCCGCGCTGGAGATACACCTCGACGGTGACCGCTTCGTCATCGAGATGGCGCCGGTGTGGGGCAACAAGGAAGCTGATCGGGGTGTCGTGTGTGAGGGCGCCGTCGGCCACCCGTTGCTTGGTCGCTCCCGGTTCTTCCGGTACGAGGTCCGGCGCTGGCGCGACGGTGTGATCCCGGACGTGTCCGAGGCGGTAACGAGCCCGCAGCGCCTTAGCACCAACAGAGTGCAGGCGCAGCAAGTGCTGGAGCTGGTCCCCGTCTTCCCGAGCGTTACCTGGGGACGCGACGAACTGGATGCCGGAGAGATGTGGAATTCGAACTCCCTGATCTCCTGGCTGCTCGTCGGCAGTGGACATGCGGTCGGCGCCGTGGCTCCACCTGTGGGCGGCCGTGCACCCGGATGGTCTGCCGGGCTTGTTGTTGCGTGCCGCGAAGCGAATGCGAGGCCCGCCGTCATCGAGTGGCCAATAGCCGCCTGATGACATTGGTTTGTTCTTAGTGTGAAGGTCCTAGCCGTTCGGCCTCATCCCCGGAGTGCCCACGCGGCAAACTCATCTGCGCCGGTTGGGGGATGGTATTGATGGTGCGCATGGGTCGGTGCATTCTCGGATCAGTCTTCGTCGGGGCGGCGATGGCCGACGTGAAGATGGCCACGAATCCCGAACGCGTTCGGGCCCAGCGGGGCGACCGCGCGGCCACGTTCCGCGCGTACCACATCGACCGAACGTCACAACCGGGCGTCCGCGCCGCCAACCGTGAGCTGCTTCGACGGACAGTGTCCCGTCGGGGTAGGCGGCGAGGGTGGTGAGGTATCCCTTGAGCCCGGCCAGGCCCGGGCCTTGGCTTCCAGGGCCAGGTTGACCGTCCAGGTGCCGCCGGACAGTTGGATGAACCGGTTCCGCTTGACCGGGTCTTCCCGGCGACGGCCTTCTCGGCCTTGGCGACCTGCTCGTCGATCCCGCGCAGGGTCCGCCGCGCCCGGTCCGCCCGGTACTGGTAGTAGATGACTTGGTAGCGGCGCTTGTCGGTGGGCCCGGCCGGCCACGGCTGAGTGAACACGTGCCGGTCCGGAATCTCCTCGCCGCTCGGGTGGGCCTTGCGCCACGTGTTCACCAGGTAGGGCAGGTCGGGGATCCGGACCCCAAGGATGAACGACAACCCGGCGGCCTCGATGTCCTGCTGGTTCGCCGCGGACACCATCCCCGCGTCCGCCACCACCGTCACGTCGGCGAGCTGGTGAGCTTCCATGAACGCCTCGATGACCGGGAGCATCGTGGCCGTCTCGGCCTTGTTCCCCGCGAAGGCGTTGACCATCAACGGGAACCCGGTCGCGTCGGTGAGCAGCCCGATGGTGATCTGCGGGTCCAGGCGGCGTTCCTTGGAGAACCCCGGCTCCCGGAACCCGTCCCCGGCGTCGGCCTCGAAATACAAGGTGGACACGTCGTAGAGGACAATGCTGGCAGGGCCCACAGCCGCGTGCGCGGCGTACGCCGCGGCCAGCTGCTGCCGCCACATCGGATCGGCGAAGATCGGCAGGCGGCGCCGCAGCGTGCGATACGACCGCGGTTCGATCCCCGCCTCGGCCAGCACCCGCAGACTGTCCAGCTTGCTGCTGGTCGGCTCGATGATCCGCGCCAGCACCAGCTGCCGGAAGACAACGTCCCCGCCGCCGGCGTGCTCGAACCCCAGCACCGGTAGGCATGGCACAGCGCGTCCCACAGTTGCCCCATCCGCGACGACATGATCGGCAGCGGACCACCCGCAGCGGCGTGTTCACCGCTGTCCAGGCCGAGGTCGAGTTCGCGCTGACCCGCCGCCAGCCGCTGCCGTGCGGCCGCCTTCAACAACTCCAGCTGCGCCTCGTCGTGCGCCGAACCGATGTGCTCGATATCCCGCGACCCCCGCCGGGAGGAGTACACGATCTGCACCGCCCTCGCCCCTGACGCCGTCTGCACCGTCCGCACGTACGGAGACACCAGCCCACCCCACGACCCCACTTAGTGCACAACTACGCGCCAGGCAACGGGCAAACCCTCAGGTCAGCGCCTCGCGGCACCCCCTAACGCAGAAACGTGGCCCAAGTCAGGTACGAGTCGGGATTGGTTCGCACCGGGGACATCGCGGGTACCTGACCACGCCTACGCCGTGGAGGCGTTGCGTGGCCTGCTTTCTGAAGAGCTGTTGCAGACTGTGCAGATGCTGCACTTAAGGATCTCGTCGCCTATCGAGATGACCGAGGCCGTGATCGAAGTTCTGTCAAAGGACCCTGCTGTCAGCGGTCTGGCTGTATTGCGCGGGGCATCCGTTCGACCCGTTGGTGACGTCATGTTTGCTGATATCGCTAGGGAGGCCGCGAATGACATTGTCGACCGCTTGCGTGGACTAGACCTTCATAGGAAGGGCAGCCTTCACATCGAGCCAGTGCGGACTTGGTTGTCTCAGCGCGGCTTCGAGGCGGAACGTTTGGCGCCGGGCAGTAGTGCGGATTCGGTGGTGTGGGCGGATGTCACGCAACAAGCCTATGGAGACTCAGAGTTCAATTGGACGTACGTGAGTTTCATGAGTTTGGCCACGCTCATCGCCGGCATCGCAATTATCTTGGACTCACAAATTCTGATTATCGGCGCCATGGTACTCGGTCCGGAGTTCGGGCCGGTAGCGGCGCTTGGCGTAGCCCTGGTTAGGCGACGACTGCACCTTCTACTGTTCGCCGGCCGGACCCTGGTCATGGGGTTTGCGGTCGCAATTATGGTGACGACGCTCGCAACGCTGGTCGGTCGGGCACTTGGTTGGGTGACGATTGACGACGTGACCGGACCAAGGCCAGGAACTGCGTTCATCTACACACCGGACAAGTGGTCGTTCATCGTCGCCATCATCGCCGCGGCGGCAGGCGTTCTGTCACTCACGTCTGCCCGCATCGGAGGTCTGTCCGGCGTATTCATCTCGGTGACAACCGTTCCGGCGGCTGGAAACGTTGCCATGGGGCTTGCCTTCGGTGTCGGTGATGAGATACGGGGCAGCAGTCTTCAGCTGCTGGTGAACCTTTCAGGGATGGCGCTGGCTGGCTGGGCAACGCTCGCGGTCCAGCAGGCAGCCTGGTCTCGAGTATCACTGCATCGAGCCAGACTGGTTGGCCGGCTACGTGGGCAGTGACCGCCATGGACATGACTATTCATGCGGCGGCACGGTCGGACTACCGCCTGAGTGCGCCGTAAGGTGGCCGACGCGCCGGATGAGGCAGAAGCCTTCCTGGCGAGCGACTTCGGCTGAGGAGGCAGTGGCCGCGCCCGGGATCGGGCGTGCGATGAACGGATCGAGCGACACCAGGTCGCCGATGACAAGGGCCACCTGTGATGTCCGGCCTGACGTTCCGAAACTCGCGGGTCGAGGACGCTGCTACCAGAAACCGCCTACCACGATTCGGTCCCCGTCGAACTCGAATCGCCAGAGGAACCACATTCGGCTGCTCGCCGGCACCCACTGTCGCCAGTCGGCGCGATTGGCTGCGACCGCTGTTAGGCGATTTCCTCGTCGTTAAAACGCCGTGAGGGTGCCCCCTTCTCGCGGCCGGCTATTTCCGCATGAGGCTAGACCCCGTCTCATCCAGACCGCACTGAGTACGGCCTGATATCGCGCACAGCGGTATAAGAGTGCGTCCTATTCGATGTATCCGGTCTCAGGGTCCACCTGCGACAGGAAGTTCCGGATCGCCTCTCGTGGTCGACCATGCTGGACGGCGGTCGGTCCGATGACGCGGAGGAAAATCCGTAGCCGGGATTTGGTCCAGAGATCCATGCGTAGCGTAGCGGCCGGATGATCCGGTTGCGTCGTAACGTCGAACACTTCGCCATCGACGGTGACGCGAACAGGCGGTTCGGCTGCCGAGCCGGCCAGGCGCGGTATCGGGCTCGGACGCTATGGCACAGGGGGCTCCTCCGATCACTTCCAGGGCAATTGTGCGCCAGCATAACCAGCATGAGCACGCGGGTCAGCGGCTATTTTTCCGGATGTTCACGTAGACGGCGACTGCCGCAGCGTCGCTCGCCGTCAAAGACCACATGGATGTGGTCATCGTCTAGGAGGGGCTCGTCGGTGAGGATCTGGGTCTGTCGAGCAATGGGCAGTCGTGTGCCGGTCCGTCGATGGAGTGCCATCCGACTGCTCCCAAGGCCTTTCGGTCCTGGCGGGGATTTTGACCCGGCAGGAGCCTGAAGTTGGGCCAGCCTGGTTGGAAATAGAGCCCGACGTGCGGATGATCGTGCAAACCCGAGAGCTGGTCGGCGGCGCCCGGTCCTCAGTTACGTCGTCTTGGCCTACGCGCTCGGATGGTCCTGGTACGTGCTGCTGGCGGTGCGCGGTGATGTGGTGCGCATGGGCGTCGGCTGGCCCACTCAGCTGCCCGGGCTGGCAGGAGCAGCGCTCGCGGCGGTCATGGTGACCGCGCTGGTCGATGGTCGCTCCGGACTACGTGACCTGTGGGCACGGGTGACTCGGTGGCGGGTCGGATGGCGGTGGTGGGCGGTGGTGGCGGGCACCCTGAGCCTGGTGCTGGTCGGCGTGATCGTTCCAGTGCTGACCGGCGGCGACGTACCACCACTGGCCGAGTTCTTTACCTACAGTGGGATTGGGTCGATCGGTCTCGTCGGTGTAGTCGTAGTCGCGTTCGTCGTCAACGGGCTCGGCGAGGAGACCGGTTGGCGTGGCTTCGCCGTCGACCGCTTGCTGCGCGACCATTCGTTCACACGGACCTCGCTCGTCGTGGCGGTGGCCTGGGGCGGTTGGCATCTACCGTTCTTCTGGATGGTCTCCGGCTTCCGCGGGATGGGGCCACTAGCAGCAGGGTGGGCCGTTGGACTGGTCGCAGGCTCCGTGGTGCTGGCATGGATCTACCGGCAGGGCCACCGAAGCGTGCTGCTCGTCGCCGCGTGGCATACCGCGGCGACCCTGACGTCCGCCACCGAGGCCACCGGCGCGGTCGCGGGGACGGTCACCAGCATGCTCGTGATCGGCTGGGCGGTGTGGATCCTCTCGGGGGAACGGAGGCGACAGCGTCCAGACGCCCGACCTCAAGCACCGGAGCTGCCGCACTTTGCGGAGGCTCCCTAGGGGAGGGCGGGCGTTGTCCCGGGACATCGACCATCGGCCATACGCTCGTCCGCACGGGTCGGAACACGCCAGGACCGAGGGGTTCTGGTTGCGCGCCGGGTCCAAGGGCAGAATCTGAACACGACGGGAAAGGAGCAGCATCGTGCGCAAGCTGGTGGTCACCGAGTTCATGTCCCTGGACGGCGTCGTGCAGGCGCCGGGCGACCCTCAGGAGGACCCCGAGGGTGGCTTTACCCACGGCGGGTGGCAGCGGCCGTACTTCGACGAGGTCTTCATGCGGCAGGCTGCAGCCGGGATGGCCGAAACTGACGCGCAGCTGTTCGGGCGCAAGACCTACGACAAGATGGCGGCGTTCTGGCCGACCATCGGCGATGACGACCCGTTCGCCAAGCACCTCAACCACGTGACGAAGTACGTCGCCTCACGCAACATGACCGAGGCCACCTGGGAGGGCACCACCGTGCTCAACGGAGACGTGGTCGAGCAGGTGCGCGAGATCAAGGAGCGGGACGGCGGCACCATCTCGGTGCTAGGCAGCGCCGACCTCGCTCAGACGCTGATGGCTCACGACCTGATCGACGAGTACTCACTCGCCATCCACCCGATCCTGCTCGGCAGCGGCAAAAAGCTGTTCCGCGACGCCGAGCAGGTCCGCACGCTCGAGCTGGTCGACTCCACACCGACCACGACCGGAGTACTGCTCACTACCTATCGTCCGGCCCGCTGACCCGAGGTGCCAGTGCCGGTCACCGCTACGTCGCGTGAACCGGCGTAACGGGCGCCATCTGCTTTCCGTCTGAGCATCCCGATTGGTTGCTGGGGATCCGCTCCGCGTCGAATACATCTGCGGCGGCTAGATCTCTGGCCGGCTGCGGGTCTTGCCGGGTGGACAGGCACCCGGTGAGCGGCGCTCGCCGCCGAGCGGGTTGTCACGTGCGCTCGATCAGCTAGCTCGCTGGTGCCCCGATCCGGAACTCGCGCGGGGCGATCCTGCCGTCGGCCCGGGCGAGGGTCGCGGAGACCTCGAGTCCGAGCTGCCCCGAGACGTCGAGGTCGAGGGCGTTGATGTGACCGGTCCGCGTGGACGTGACCTGCTCGGCGAGCAGGCCTTCGTTTAGACCGGTGACCGGGACGGTGAGCGTCCCGTCACTCGCGGGGGACGTAGGACGCGACCAGCCGCCACCCGTCGTAGTCGACGTCGAGCACGGCCAGGGCGGGAGTACCGACTCCCTGGACGTACCAGATCGAGTGGTCTGGGCGTGACGTCGCGTCATGTTCATTCGGTTCGAGCCGGCGCAGCTACACGGTGCTGGGAGACAGCCCTGGGCCGGACCATGAGCGGCGAGGTGCGTTCGAGGAGCTCGGCGTCGAGCTTGGCAGCGGGCAGATCACCGAAGATTGGCATGACGTAGAGCCGGATCAAGTCGTTGTACCGCTCCCGAGTGGTGTCCTCGAGCTCGGCCACGTCGAGCCACTGCTGGATGGCCTGGCCAACGGTGAGCCTTGTCTTTGGATGTGCCTTCTCGTCGACCTCGCGTTGGAGCCTGGTCAGCGCGACCTTGGCCTGCGCGTAGCTGTTCGCAGTCTCCTTGAGGTAGCGCTCCTTGCGGGTCAGTGGGTCGATACCGAAGTAGACGACCGCCCGGTAGCTGCCAGAGCGCAGCTGCTCGATGTGGCCGCGAGCGCGTCTCCGACGAGGCGGCACGCAGCGAGAGTACCGCCGTTCATTCCACGAACCCTTCCACGCTGAGAAGCTGCTCGTGGATTCGCGAGTGTCTTCCCTGGTCAGTCATGGCGCCCCTGATCGGACAGCTTTCGAACCGGCAATTCGGACAGAACCTGGCACGGCTTACCGTGCCTGCGCAGCCTCCGGAAAAGTCTGACGAAGGTCAGCCGAGTCCTTGCACCTGCGGGTGTGCAGCGGCAGTCGCGGCGCCACGCAAATTCGTGAACCAGGAGCACTACAGTGCGTGGTTGTCTCAAGCGAGGTACTTCGGGCGCAATCGCAGGCCCCGACCGCGATGACAACCATGCCCACGGGTGTCTCCGACCGGAGATCCCTCCGAGGTGGGTGCATATGCCCTCATCTGCCGATGAGCGGAAGATCACTTGGTGCGGAACTATGCGGTTGAGTGCATCGCTTCTCGTTGTTGCGAACGTTGCCGAGGGGCCGCGCGGTGGGGCGCGGCGGAAGGCAAACGGCGGTTGTCGGTGGCATACAGCGCCGTCCGACGCACGCCGTTTTGTCCTTCCCGCAAGAGGCACCTGTGCGACACAGCATCATCGGGCGGGTGTTACGGGAGGCCGACCACCGGGATCCGACGCTGGTCGCGGACGGCAGGATCACGTGCCGCAGCAGGTTCCTCTTGTGGGGAAGCGACGTGTCCCCCCTGCCCGGCTCGCGTCGATCCCCGCCGCTCCGCTCCTAGGGGAGCGTGCCCGACAAGACCTCCCCGAGCACCTCGACGCCGCGCAGGATCCGTTCCTCGTTGACGTTCCCGAAACCGAGAACCAGGGCCGGAGGCACGTCCGCCTCGCCTGCCCTCGGGGCATCGACCCGGTAGCGCGACAGGCCGTATACGCGGACGGCGCGGCGCAGTGCTGAGTGCACGACCTCGTCTTCCGCCACGCCCTCCGGCAGTTCGAGGAGTGCGTGGCATCCGGCCTCGAGACCGACGAGGCGCAGGCCCGGGGTGTGCTCGGTCACGGCGCTGGTCAAGGTGTCGCGGCGCTGGCGGTAGACCTCCCGCATCCGCCGTACGTGCCGGTCGTAGCGCCCCGACTCCATCAACGTGGCGAGGGCCAGTTGGTCGATGGCGGGGGCTCCGCGGCTGGTCAAGAGTTTCTCCCGGACCACCGGACCGACCAGGGCCGGCGGCACCAGCAGCCAGCCGAGGCGGATCCCGGGGGTCAGGGTCTTGCTCAGCGAGCCCAGGGCTAGGACCCGGTCGGGGGCGAGTCCCTGCAGGGAGCCCACGGGTTGGCGGTCATAGCGGAACTCGGCGTCGTAGTCGTCCTCCAGGATGGTTCCGTCGACTTCGGCTGCACATGCGACCAGGGCATGGCGCCGCTCGGGTGCCAGCACCACCCCGGTCGGGCACTGGTGCGCCGGGGTGACGACGACGGCTCGGGCGCCGGATCGATGGAGCGCGTCGACGTCGAGGCCGTCACCGCCGACGGGCACGGCAACCGGATGCATCCCCGCGCGCCGAACCAACTCGTCGTGCTCGCTGGGCCCGGGATCCTCGAGGCCGACCCGCTCGACGCCAGAGCGCGCGAGGGCGGCCAGGGCCAGCACGAGTCCTTGGCGGAAGCCGCTGACGATCACTGCGTGTTCCCCGTCGGCGGTGCCGGCGCGGACGCGGCGGTGGTAGGCCGCCACCACCTGCCGCAGTCTCAGGGCGCCGGCATCCCTTTCGTCGCCCATCACCGCGGTCGGCGCGGTGCGTCCGGCCTCGTGCAGGGCCCACAGCCAGTCGGGCAGTGGCGCGGACCTCAGGTCGGGCACGCCGTACTCGAAGTCGATCTCGACCCGGTGCCTTGTGGTCGCGGACGGGCTGGTGGTTCCCGCAGGTCGTGACCGGGCGGCCGGCTCGGGCACCCCGGCGGCCACCCGCGTGCCCGAGCCTGCCGAACCGACCAGGTAGCCCTCGGCGATGAGTTGCTCGTAGCAGGCGACCACCATGCCCCGGGAGACCCGCAGCTCCTCGGAGAGTCGGCGCGAGGATGGCAGCCGCTCGCCCGCGCGCAGCCGGCCGCCGCGCACCGCCACGCGCAGCTGGTCCTGGAGCTGGTGTCCGAGGGGCGTTCCGTCGGCCCGGTCCAATGCGAGGAGCAGGGCCGGCCCCTCCCCCGACCAGGTGACACTCATCCGACCCTCCACCCGAAGTGGTCCGATGTGGCGAGGCCGAATTGGACCTTCAGGGTGGACCGTGTCCGGCCCACGATGAACCCATGAGCATCGGAATCGTCTTGGCCCTGGTGGCCGCGGTCGGCTACGGGGCAGCCGACTTCGTCGGTGGTCTCACCGCGCGCCGCGTCTCCCCGTGGGCCGTCGCCCTCGCTGGTCAGCTCGCGGGAGGGCTCGCGATGCTGGCGGTTGGCCTGTCCCTGCCAGGCCAGGCCCGTCCCGCCGACTTCGCGTGGGCGCTGATGGCCGGCCTGGGCAGCGCGGTCGGCACCGTCTTCTTGTACCGCGGCCTTGCGCGGGGCCGGATGGGCGTGGTCGCCCCCGTGTCCGGCGTTGGCGCCGCACTGGTGCCGGTGTTCGTTGGCGTCGCGCTGGGCGAACGCCTCGGCACGCTCACCTGGGTCGGCGTCCTGGTGGCGCTGCCCGGCATCTACTTCGTCTCGCGCGAGGTCGCGGACAGAACCGGACGGTCGTGGGGCGGGATCGCAGACGGAGCGCTGGCCGGCCTCGGGTTCGGTCTGTTGTTCGTGGCGCTCGCCCAGGTGCCGGAGTCGGCCGGCGTCTTGCCACTGGCCGCCAACCAGGGCGTGGGGGCGGTGTTCACCCTGATGGCCGCCGGGCTGTTGCGGCAGCCATGGGTCCCCCGGGATCGGACCGGGCGCCGCGCGGCCGGCTGGGGTGCCGTCGGCGGACTGCTCGGTACGGCGGGCACGGCAGCGTTCCTCTTGGCCAGCCACAGCGCCGATCTGGCCGTGACCGGCGTCCTGGCCTCGCTCTACCCGGCCGTGACCGTGCTTCTCGCCGCAACCGTGCTGCGCGAGCCGTTCCGGCTCAGCCAAGGCCTGGGACTGCTGGTCTGCGGCGCATCGGTCGGACTGGTGGCCATGGGCTGATCAGGCGCGCGATCGGGGAAACACCCGCCCATCTTCGCGCACCTTTGCCCCCGTCAATCGAGCAAAAGAGACCCTAGAACTCTCGCAGCATCGCGGTAGCCATACGAAAAGGAGTTCCAGATGACAGACACGACACGACTAACCACAAGCGGAGGGTGCCCCATGCTGACGCAGGTCGCGGAAGGTGTGCTGGTCCACCAGAGCGAGTTACTCCAGAACAACGCCGTTGTCGTACAAGGCCGGGCCGGCGTGTTGCTCATCGACCCCGGGATACAAGGCTCCGAGATGGCCTGCCTCGCGAACGACCTTCGCGAGTTGGGCCAGCCCGTTATGGCAGGCTTCTCGACGCATCCTGATTGGGATCACGTGCTCTGGCACGCCGAGCTCGGGGAAGCGCCCCGTTACGGCACAGCCCGCTGCGCAGCTTATATGCGAGATCTGCTGTCGAACGCCGACTGGAAGGCCCGCGTCGCCGAGGGGTTACCGCCAGAAATCGCCGAGGAGATACCGCTGGACCTGTTCGGCCTCATCACCGGTCTGCCCGCCGAAACCGCGCAGATTCCTTGGGATGGCCCTAAAGTCCGGATTATCGAGCATCCGGCGCATGCACCGGGCCATGCGGCGTTGTTCATCGAAGAACGCGGGGTTCTCGTCGCCGGCGACATGCTCTCTGATGTCTTGATTCCGATGCTCGACGACTTCAACAGCACCAATGACCCGATCGAGGACTACCTCATTGGGCTGCGGCTGCTGGAGGGCGTGGCGGACGACGTTGATGTCCTCATCCCGGGTCACGGGTCCGTCGGCGGAGCTGATCAGGTACGCGCACGGATCGAACAGGACCGCGCGTACGTGGAAGCCCTGCGTGACGGCGGTGGTCCCGACGACCCGCGGATCGGCCCATCGGCCAAGCCCGGCTGGGAGTGGGTAAGCGATGTGCACAACGGGCAAGCCCAGCACCTCGCCGAAAGAAACGAACGCGACGCGACGCCCGGCGAGCGATCCGCTTGAGGGCGCCTTGAGCAGAACTTCCGGCGATAACAGGACCGAGCGCGTCGACAGTGAGCGGCTACGTCGAGCGGTGCGGGACCGCATACCTATACATCGATCTTGGCCACCCGATGTTTACTGACATGCCGCCGACAGTGAAAGTGCGCAACTGCCGATGTGCGGATGCGCACTCATTGTCCCGGTGGCCGCGATCGATGCCGCGCTGGCTGCGTCCGCCGCTCCGCTTCGATGCAGATGCAGCCTGCCGGCTCTGCCGATGTCCGGATGTTCTAACGCGCTCGCATGACTGCGACGAGTGATCCTGAGGGCTAGCCGACCGAGGCGGTTTGGGCGAGCCGATGGTGGACGTTCGCGTCAGCGGGATCCCAGGATCGGCCAAAGCGCGGCCCCTGGGATCCCGCTTCTAACCCCCCGACGCCGCTGCCGCCCGTGCTCCACTGGACAGGACGATGGCGGTGAGGCCACCGACGGAACCGTCGATGCACTGGACGGGATCATCACGGCACTGCGCGCAGCGGGCTACGAATTTGTCATTCCAAAGAGCTGACCTGCACCACCGCTGGACGGTACGCCATGATTCATTGATCATTGACCTGGGTACATGATCACGGAATTCTGAGCAAGACGGATCGACCCACGCGAGGTGCTGGTGTCGAGCGGAGGCGCGGTCACCGGAGTGGTGCTCGGCATCCTCATGGCCCTTGCCATCGGAGGAGTCGAGGCCAGTACCGCCGATTTAAATAGCACCGCGACCGACACCCCCAGCGACCTCCCGACCGCCGTCGACGGAGGGATTGACAGCACCGAACTTGCAACCCGGGCAGCGCTTGACGATCTGCTGTCGACCGTCCTGGTCGGTGACGAGGTGATCCTCGACCGGTCGGCGGGAGCAGCGCCAGCTATGCGGCACGGTGTCCGTCGCGGGCAGGCCGGCCGGCCAGGGTGTCGCGGTCATGTGGGTACCTCGCAGTTGGCTAGATGACCCTGACCGATCCTGAGGGCTAGCCGACCGAGGCGGTTTGGGCGAGCCGATGGTGGACGTTCAGGGTGAGTTCGAGCGCTGGCAGGGCGCTGGCGGGTTCGATGCGGTTGTCGGCGTGCCCGGCCAGGCAGGCGAGCACGTGGTCGATCATCGCCTGGTAGGGGCTGGTGTCGGCTAGGTCGATGGGCTGCTCGCCGTCGGCGGTGTGCTCGGTGAGGGTGGCCGGTCCTTGGCCGGTGAACCCGGCGCTGATGACGTATTCCAGTACTGCGCTGGTGAAGGTGGCGCGCCAGCCGCCGCGCATTCCGTAGGGCTGGGGCATCAGTGCGCTGCTGCTGATCTGGGCGACCGCGTCCGGGTAGCCGAGCAGGACCGTGGCGGCCGAGCCGCGGCCGGCCGGCCCGTCGAGGGCGGCGACCTGGACGGTTTCGGGTCGGCCGAGCAGGCTGGTTACCAGGTCGCAGTCGGCGTGCATCATGTCCAGCGCCAGGGTGGCCAGGGTGAGGTCGTACCCGGGCCAGAGCAGCGCGGTGCGGCCCTCGCTTTCGAACACCGTCAGCGGCCCGTAGCGCTGGTCGGCTACCGCGTCGCGCAGGTGCTGGTGGGCGGGGGTGAACCGGGAGAACATGTCCACGAACGCCTGCCGGCCGGTGGCGTGCTGGACCTCGACGACCCGGCGCGCGTCGGCGAGGGTGCTGGCCAGCGGCAGCTCGATGAGCACGTCTCGGCCGGCCTGCATGGCGTGCACCGCGACGTCGGCGTGTAGCTGGGTGGGTAGGCATATGTCGACCAGGTCCACCGACCGGTCGGTGATCAGTGCGTCGAGGTCGGTGCTGGTGGCGAACCCGAACTGCTCGCTGATCTTCGTTAGCTTCTCCGGGGTTCGGCTGAGCACGACCACCTCGTCCAACGTTGCGCGTAGACCGCGGCGTGAGCCTGACCAAACCCTGTCCCCAACAATGCGACCTTCATGATCATCGCCTCCTTCCGCGGTGGGCGACCTGCCCCGCGCCGACCATGCGGGGGCGAGGCGCCGACCACCACGCTAGGCGGCGTCTAGGACAGTTCCCGTCTGCAGCAGGCCCATCACAACGATCGGTGCCGACAAGGAGTGTTCCTGCGACCGTGCCCGAGCCGAAGGCAAACCGGACCACGGGTCACGATGCACGCATCTGCCGCGATGAGGAAATCGGCGGTCGTGCTGACCTGGCGGGCTTACCCAGGCGCCTGCTCCTGCCCAGCAGCGTCCACGGTCGATGTCGGTTCGAAAGAGCAAGCTAAGGGTCTCGCCAGCGCCCCCGGCAGGATTCGAACCTGCGCTCCCGCCTCCGGAGGGCGGTGCTCTATCCCCTGAGCTACGGGGGCTGGGGCAGGGCACGACGATACCAGCCGGGCCGCGGCTGGCCGTACCCTCGAATGTCCGGGTCCAATCAGGGATGACCCCGAGGCTGATTGCGACGCAAATAGCCGACAATGGAAGTGGTCGGGCCAAGACCCGGCCGGAAGGTGATGACGATGTCTGGAACAAAGTACCTGCTCGGATACGCCGCCCTGGCAATCGTTGCGTGGATTCTGCTACCCAACTGGATCGCGCTGCTGCTGATCGTCGGCGGGCCGGTCGCGGCCTACCTGATGCTCGACCCGTCGCAGCGGCGTCGGCTCAAGCGGGCCGGCCGCGGGGAGCTCGGCCGCTGAGCCCGAGCCGCGTGGCTACGCTTGGCGGGTGACCCCTGAAGAACTGTCCGCCGCGGTCCGCGAGGTGCTCACGGACGCCCTCAACGTCGGCGAAATAACGCTTCCCGACGGCGTGCCGGCGGAGGTCACTGTCGAACGGCCGCGCAACCGCGAACATGGCGACTACGCGACGAACGTCGCGCTCCAACTGGCCAAGAGGGCCGGAACCGATTCCCGGTCCCTCGCCGAGCTGCTCGCTGCCCGGCTGCGTAAGGCCGACGGCGTCGAGAGCGTCGATGTTGCCGGGCCGGGGTTTCTCAACATGACGGTCTCCGCCGCCGCCCAGGGCGAGCTGGCCCGCACCATCGTCGATACCGGGAACCGATTTGGGCACGGGGACCTGATGACCGGTGAGCGGGTCAACCTGGAGTTCGTCTCGGCCAACCCGACCGGCCCTATTCACCTGGGCGGCACCCGCTGGGCGGCGGTCGGTGACGCACTGGGCCGGATCTTCAGCGCATGCGGGGCGGACGTCACCCGGGAGTACTACTTCAACGACCACGGCGCGCAGATCGACCAGTACGCCCGGTCGTTGCTCGCGGCCGCACGGGGCGATCGGGCACCTGACGACGGTTACGGCGGCGAGTACATCAGCGATATCGCCGCACAGATCGTCGAGCAGCACCCAGACGTCCTGGGCCTTTCCGAACCCGAAGCTCGGGAGGTGTTCCGGCGGGAGGGCGTCGAGGTGATGTTCGCCGAGATCAGGAAGTCTCTGCACGAGTTCGGAGTCGACTTCGACGTCTACTTCCACGAGGACTCGCTACACCAGACCGGTGCCGTGGAGCACGCCGTCGACCGGCTGCGTGAGCTCGGGCACATATACGAGAAGGACGGCGCACTCTGGCTGCGGTCCACCTCGTTCGGCGACGACAAGGACCGCCCGGTCATCCGCAGCAACGGTCGGCCGGCCTATATCTCCGGCGACCTTGCGTACTACCTGAACAAGCGCGAACGCGGATTCGACCGAATCGTGATCATGCTAGGGGCGGACCACCACGGCTATGTCGGCCGGATGATGGCCATGTGCCGGGCATTCGGCGACGAACCCGGGCGCAATCTGGAGATTCTCATCGGGCAGATGGTGAACCTCGTGCGCGAGAGTAAGCCAGTGAGAATGAGCAAGCGCGCGGGCACGATCATCACGCTCGAGGACCTTGTGGACGCCATCGGTGTCGACGCCGCGCGGTACGCACTCGCGCGGTATTCAACCGACTCCACGATCGACCTCGACCTGGACCTGTGGGCCCGCCAGACCAACGACAACCCGGTCTATTACGTGCAGTACGCCCACGCCCGGCTGTCGTCGATCCTGCGCAATGCCGACGAGCTCGGCGTCGAACGCGGCGACCTCCTTCCCGGGCTGCTCGATCACGAACGAGAGTCGGCCCTCCTCGGTGCTCTCGGCGAGTTTCCCCGCGTGGTCGCAACGGCTGCCGAGCTCCGTGAGCCACACCGGGTTGCGCGGTACCTCGAGGATCTCGCTGCGACGTTTCACAAGTTCTACGACGACTGCCGCGTGCTGCCGATCGGTGATGAAGAGACGACCGGCCTGCATCGAGCCCGGCTCTGGTTGGTGGAAGCGACGCGAGTCGTCGTTGCGAATGGGCTCGGTCTGCTTGGTGTGTCGGCGCCGGAGCGGATGTGACGGTGGCCTCGCACGAGGCCGCATCCCAGCACGCGGACGCCGGCTTCCGAGGGCCGCTGTGGCTTCGCGAACCAAGTGACGTCAACGCGCTCGTGCCGCGGCTGTGGCCGCGCACCGTTCAGCGATCACCCGATGGCATGCTGCATGTGGCGGGAGTTGGCGTCGACACGATCGCCGACCGATTCGGGACGCCGGCCTACGTCGTTGACGAGAGCGACTTCCGGTCCCGCGCTCGGGAGTTCAGGCTCGCGTTTCACACGGCATTCACCGCCCTGGGCGCCGGTGCGGATGTGTTCTACGCGGGCAAGGCATTCATGAATGTGGCGATCGTGCGGTGGATCGCGGAGGAAGGTCTGGGTCTCGACGTATGCACCGGTGGGGAGCTCGGCGTAGCACTGCGGGCGGGCTTTCCCCCGGAGCGCATCGGGATGCACGGCAACAACAAGTCCGAGGCAGAGCTTGCCCGTGCCCTGAACGCAGGGGTCGGCCGGATCATTGTTGACTCTGCCGTGGAGGTAGAGCGCCTCGTCCGGCTGGTCGGTGACCGCGACGTGCGAGGACAGGTGATGCTGCGCATCACGGTTGGCGTCGAGGCGCACACGCACGAGTACATCGCTACCGCCCATCACGACCAGAAGTTCGGGTTCTCGTTGGCGGACGGCTCTGCCGCTGACGCCGTCTCCGCGGTTCTCGCCGAGCCTGCCCTCGAGCTGATCGGGCTGCACTCGCACATCGGTTCGCAGATCTTCGACACCGCAGCATTCGAGGTTGCCGCGCGCCGGACGCTCGGGTTGTACGCACGGATCCACGACGAGCACGGCGTCGAGTTGCCCGAGCTCGACCTCGGCGGTGGGTTCGGCATGGCGTACACCACTCAGGACGATCCGCAGCCGGCGGATGAGCTGGCGGCGGAGCTGGCGGCCATCGTCGGAACGGAATGCCAGACGCTGGGTCTCGCGGTGCCGCGGGTCAGCGTCGAGCCCGGGCGCGCGATCGCCGGGCCCAGCACGTTCACCCTCTACGAGGTCGGCACGGTCAAGCCCGTCGAGCTCGACGGCGGCGTGACCAGGACCTATGTCGCCGTGGACGGTGGGATGAGCGACAACATCCGGGCCGCCCTCTACGGTGCCGACTACTCCTGCACGCTGGCCGGCCGGCGATCTGACGCTCCGCCGGTGCTGGCCCGGGTCGTCGGCAAGCACTGCGAGAGCGGTGACATCGTCGTCAAGAACGAGTTCCTGCCGGCCGACGTCAGGCCCGGCGATCTGCTCGCCGTACCGGGCACCGGTGCCTACGCCCGGAGCATGGCTAGCACGTACAACCACGTGCCGCGCCCGCCTGTCGTGGCGGTACGCGACGGCCAAGCTCGCGTGATCGTCCGCCGTGAGACCGAGGACGACCTGCTCCGCCTCGACGTCGCCCCCACCGGATGAACCGGCCGGCTGGACCGACATGCCAGGCCGGACAGGTCGCCGACCTGGGTGGATGCAGGCGCCGACCCTGACGACTCACGGGGTCTCGCATCATGGACGATGGACAGCGGATGGGAATCGGTGGCCGAGACTGGCCAGCAGCTGGAAACAAGCGAAAGAGGCGTCGAATGAGCACGGTGCGGGTCGCGTTGCTGGGGTGCGGCAACGTCGGCTCCGAGGTGGCGCGACTGCTCACGGATCATGCCGAGGACTTGGCGGCCCGGGTCGGTGCCCACCTCGACCTGGTCGGTGTCGCGGTCCGGCGGATCGGCCGTGACCGGAGCGGCAGCGGGCTGGACCCGGCGCTGTTCACCACAGATGCCGGCGCGCTGGTGACTCGTGACGACATCGACGTGGTGGTCGAGCTGATCGGCGGTATCGAACCGGCGCGTTCGCTGATCCTCGCGGCAATGGAGTCCGGCGCCGCTGTCGTCAGCGCCAACAAGGCCCTGCTGGCGGAGGACGGCGCGGCATTGCATGCCGCCGCCGAGAAGCACGGTATCGACCTCTTCTATGAGGCAGCCGTCGGCGGCGCCATTCCACTGCTCAGACCACTACGCGAGTCGCTTTCCGGCGACCGGATCCGCCGCGTGCTCGGGATCGTCAACGGGACGGCGAACTTCATCTTGGACAAGATGGACAGCTCCGGAACCGGATTCGCTGAGGCCCTGGAGGAAGCCCAGGCGCTGGGCTACGCCGAAGCCGACCCGACGGCGGACGTCGAAGGTTTCGACGCGGCCGCCAAGGCCGCCATCCTGGCCGCGATCGCCTTCCATTCACCGGTCGTCGCTGCCGATGTTCACCGTGAGGGAATCGCGGAGGTGACATCAGCCGACATCGCCAGCGCCCGGGACATGGGTGCTGTGGTGAAGTACCTCGCCATCTGCGAGCTCTCTGAAGACGAGCGGTCCGTCGGGGTACGCGTGCACCCGGCGATGCTGCCGCGCTCGCACCCGCTGGCGAGTGTGCGGGGCGCCTACAACGCGGTGTTCGTCGAGAGCGACGCCGCCGGGCGGCTGATGTTCTACGGCCCCGGCGCCGGCGGCGCACCGACGGCGAGTGCGGTGCTTGGCGACCTCGTGACGGTGGCCCGGAACCGGCTGACCGGCGCGGTGGGCCCCGGCGCGTCCTGGTACGCGGACCGGCCGGTCCGCGCGATGGGCGAAACCAGGACCCGCTATCACATCAGCCTCGACGTGGACGACCGCCCAGGCGTCCTGGCGGGCGTCGCGGCCGTCTTCGCCGACCATGGGGTTTCGATCGAGACCGTCCGGCAACGGATGCACGGGCCCGAGGACGCGGAGCTCGTGATCGTGACTCACCACTCCACCGACGACGCGCTCGCTGCGACAGTGGCCGGACTGCGCGGGTTGCCGGCGGTGCGCAACGTCCCGTCGGTGATGAGGGTGGAGGGGGAGTAGCCGTGACTCAGTTGTGGCGGGGCGTCATCGAGGAGTACCGCGCTCGGCTGCCGGTGAGCCACGCAACGCCCGTGGTCACGTTGCGCGAAGGCGGGACACCGCTCGTCCCGAGCGCATGGTTGTCCGGCATGACGGGCTGTTCGGTCTACCTCAAGGTCGAGGGCTCGAACCCGACGGGATCCTTCAAGGATCGCGGCATGACGGTGGCGATCTCCAAGGCGCTGGAGGAAGGCGCCAAGGCCGTCGTCTGCGCGTCGACGGGCAATACCAGCGCCTCCGCGGCTGCGTATGCGGTAAGAGCCGGCATGACGCCGATCGTCTTGGTCCCCGACGGTAAGATCGCCGGGCCGAAGCTGGCACAAGCGGTAGTTCACGGCGGGCGGATCGTCGCCGTGAACGGGACGTTCGACGACTGCCTCCGGCTCGCCCGCGCGCTGGCCACCGACTATCCGGTGGCCTTGGTGAACTCACTCAACCCGCATCGGCTGGCCGGCCAGAAGACTGCCGCCTTCGAGATCGTCGACGACCTCGGCGACGCGCCGGATATCCATGTGCTGCCGGTAGGCAACGCCGGGAATATTTCCGCGTACTGGATGGGTTACCAGGAGTACACGGCCGATGGTCCGGCCACCCGGCGTCCACGCATGTGGGGGTTCCAGGCATCGGGAGCGGCGCCTATTGTGCGCGGCGAGCCGGTGGCGAAACCTGTGACGGTGGCCAGCGCGATCCGGATCGGCAACCCCGCGTCCTGGGAGCTTGCCGTATCGGCTCGCGACGAATCCGATGGTCTTATCGACGCAGTGACCGACGAGCAGATCCTGGTGGCCCAGCAGGAGTTGTCCGGCCGCGAGGGACTATTCGTCGAGCCGGCGTCCGCGGCCGGAGTGGCCGGCCTGGTCGCGGCTACCGCTTCCGGGAACGTCGACCCGGGCCAGATCGTCGTCGTGACGGTGACCGGTCACGGCCTCAAGGACGTCGACACCGCTAGCGCGGCGTACGGCGACGTGCGACCCGACGTGGTGCCTGCCGATGTCACCGCTGCAGCGTCCGTGCTGGGATTCGCGTGAATCGCGCCGTCCGCGTGACAGTTCCCGCCACGAGTGCGAATCTCGGGCCGGGATTCGACGCATTGGGACTGGCGCTGGACCTGCACGACGTCGTAGAGGCGCACACCGTCCCAGCCGAAAGTGGCGGGTCGGTGCGGGTTGCCGTCGAAGGGGTCGGCGCGGGCGCTCTCCCGCAGGACGAGTCGCACCTGGTCGTCCGCGCCATCCACGCGATCTACCACTGGATGTACCGGGAGGAGCCACCAGGTCTGGACCTACGGTGCATCAACGCGATCCCGCACGGCCGGGGCCTGGGCTCGTCGGCGGCCGCGATCGTCGCCGGTGTACTCGCCGCGCGGGCACTGATCGAGGGTGGCCTGGATCTGGTAGACGACGAAACCGTCCTGGCGATGTGTGCCGGTCTGGAGGGGCATCCTGACAACGTCGCCCCCTGCCTGCTCGGCGGCCTGACGCTCGCGTGGAATCCGGGGGAGCGTGCCAGAGCCATCCGACTGGAGATCCACCCGGACATCCGACCGATCCTGTGTGTGCCGGACCATGCGGTGCTGACGGAGGCCGCGCGCGGCCTACTTCCGGACGTCGTGCCGCATACAGACGCCTCGCGGAATGCCGCGCGGGTCGCCCTGTTGGTGGCAGCGCTCCGCGGCCGGCCGGACCTGCTGCTGGACGCGACCGAGGACTTGTTGCATCAGTCCTATCGGGCTGCTGCGATGCCGGAGACGAGCGCGCTGGTGGCCAGCCTGCGGGCGCGCGGCCTCCCGGCAGTAGTGTCCGGCGCCGGCCCGTCGGTGCTGGTGCTGGCTGGCCCCGCGGACTCGCCCGACGCGATCCGGGAGGCAATCGACGCCAGTGGTTGGGATGTCCGCGGGCTTGCCGTGGACAACGCGGGTGCAGTCGTCGACATCCTCTGATAACACGCCGCTCGTGCGGCGTGTTATTCTCGGTGACGCACCGATGCCCTCCGGGCTGGTAGCCACTCTCCTGACGCGGGTCCGTCCCGCCGCAGGACACCGTGTACCTCGCACTTCACCACGTACGGTCGGGCCGTACCGAGGGGGACAACAACCCGCCAGCGCCGCGTGCACCACCACATCCGGGGTCTTGCCCCGATGAGTTCCACGCGCCGGTTTTCTTGGCCGGCGCCGGTCCAGAAAGGACCCTGAGTGACAGATACCGAACTGACCGGAGTCTCGGGCCAACCCGAGACCTCCTCCGACGACGTCGTCGTCGCTGACCGTCCGCGACGCCGTCGAGCCGGCGGGCTCGACGGGATGGTGCTCGCGGAGCTGCAGCAATTGGCCGCCAGCCTTGGCATCGGCGGCACCGGGCGCATGCGCAAGGGCCAGCTGGTCGAGGCCATTCGCGCGGCCCAGGGTGGTGGTGGATCCGCCCATTCGGAGTCGGTTCCGCTCGGCGCCGTGGCTGCTGAGCCCGCGCCATCGCGCATCGATACCGAGCCGACCGGGCGACTCCCGGCGGAACCGCCATCCGATGACCGTGAGGACGGGCGGATCGACCAGGCTTATCCGGAAACCGTCGTCCGCGCCGATGGCGTAGCCGACGACCGGGCGGAAGCGCGTGACGACGGCGATCGGGGCGAGGTCGACAACCGGAGCCGTGTCGACCAGCAGGACCGGCGCGTCGGCGGCTCGGGCGAGCGCCGTGAGGACCAGGACAGTCGGGGCCCCGACAGGCGACCTGCGGGCCAGCAGACCGGCCAACGCGACGACGACGACGATGACCGCCGCAATCGCCGCCGCCGCCGCGACCGCCGCGGCAGCAGCCGCGACCGTGACCGTCGGGGTGCTGGCGGGCGCGACCGGGTCGATGAGCCGCAGATCAGCGAGGACGACGTGCTCATACCGGTGGCTGGGATCCTCGACATCCTGGAGAACTACGCGTTCGTACGGACCTCTGGCTATCTGCCCGGGCCCAACGACGTGTACGTGTCTCTGGCGATGGTCCGTCGCAACGGGCTCCGTAAGGGTGACGCCGTCACCGGTGTTGTCCGCCAGCCGCGAGAGGGCGAGAAGCAGCAGAAGTTCAACGCCCTCGTCCGCGTCGACACCGTCAACGGGGCCGACCCGGAGACCGCACAGCATCGCCCCGAATTCGCCAAGCTGATCCCCCTGTACCCGCAGGACCGGCTGCGGCTGGAGACCGAACCGGGCATCTCGTCCACCCGGGTCATCGACCTGGTGGCGCCGATCGGCAAGGGCCAACGCGGGCTGATCGTCTCGCCGTCGAAGGCCGGCAAGACGCTGATCCTGCAGGCAATCGCCAACGCGATCACTACGAACAACCCGGAGACCCACCTCATGGTCGTTCTCGTCGACGAGCGACCCGAGGAGGTCACCGACATGCAGCGCGCGGTGAAGGGAGAGGTGATCGCCTCGACCTTCGACCGGCCGGCCGAGGACCACACCACGGTGGCCGAGCTGGCCATCGAGCGGGCCAAACGGCTGGTCGAGCTCGGTGGAGACGTCGTCGTGCTGCTGGACTCGATCACCCGGCTCGGCCGGGCCTACAACCTGGCAGCGCCGGCCAGCGGTCGGATCCTGTCCGGTGGTGTGGATTCCAGCGCCTTGTACCCGCCCAAGCGCTTCTTCGGCGCGGCACGGAACATCGAGCACGGCGGCTCGCTGACGATCATTTCCACGGCGCTGGTCGAGACCGGCTCGCGGATGGACGAGGTGATCTTCGAGGAGTTCAAGGGCACCGGCAACATGGAACTACGGCTGCGTCGCGACCTTGCCGACAAGCGGATCTTCCCCGCCGTCGACGTCGACGCGTCGGGCACTCGCCGGGAGGAGATCTTGGTCTCCCGGGAGGAACTGGCGGTCATGTGGCAGCTGCGCCGAGTGCTCTCGGCGCTGGACCCGCAGCAGGCGATCGAGCTGCTGCTGGACAAGCTCAAGTCCACCCGCAGCAACATCGAGTTTCTCATGCAGGTGCAGAAGACAACGCCGACCTTGCTCACCACGACACGCGACGAGGACTGAGCGGGCTGACGGATCAGCTGGTTGCCCGCCGCGCCACGATCGTCGTGTTGGATTTCGAGAGGAGCAGGTCGGCGAGCGTACTCAACTGCTGCGGAATGTTCTCGACCTGGACGACCTCGGCGACGGCCGAACTCCGGAGCATCGCCAGGACCTGATTGCTGCTGTAGTACGACACCACGGGCGCCCCGATGTTGTTCCAATAGTCGCCGACTGGCAACCGCCGGCGAAAGATCTTCGCCAGCATCGTCTTGGCCCAGAACAGGGCGAAGACTGGCGCCGCCGGGGTGAACGTCGGCTCCATGACGATCAAGTAGCCGCCTGGCTTCACCAGCTGGACCGCGTTCGACACGGCCTGGCTCGCAGCGTGCTGTGACCGCCGACGAGTCGGCCCGACCAGGTGGTGCAGGACAGCTGCCAGTACGGCGAAGTCGAACCTGCCGCGGAAGCGGTCGACCGTCGCCACGTCGAGCACCGATGCCCGGTAGACCTCCGCCGCGACTTTCTGGCGGGTGAGCTCGACGCACCGCTCGCTGACATCGAGACCGACCAGGTTGCTGATTCGCGTGGTCCGGGCGATGTGCGCGAGTACGTTGCCGCTGCCACACCCGATGTCGATCAGTGACGCGTCCTGTGACATGTGCTTCTTGACGAAGGCGACGGCTGGGCGGAGGCGGCTGGCGCTGTAGTCGTGTGCGTGCTGCTCGAAATACTCGACGGTGGCCTGATCGTCAGCCATGCGCGCAGCGTAGAGCGGCGGCCCGATGAGAGGGTCATGGGCAGGGCGGGAATGTGTGGAGCAGCGACGGCGTTTGAGGGATTGGCCAGCCTGCTGGCACACTCGTACGTCGGTCCGGTTCACGCCTGCTGCCGCCGCGCAGGCGACCCGGCGCCACTTGACCGAGGAGAACAGTTGAAGCAAGGCATTCACCCCGACTACGTGGAGACCACGGTCACCTGTACCTGTGGCAACACGTTCACCACACGTAGCACCGCGAAGAACGGCGTGATCCATGCCGACGTGTGCTCGAACTGCCACCCGTTCTATACCGGCAAGCAGAAGATTCTGGATACCGGCGGCCGAGTCGCCCGGTTCGAATCGCGGTACGGCAAGAAGAAGGTCGCCCCCAAGTAGCACCCTCGAATCGCGTCGGCTGTCAGCTTCATTTCAGCCGACGCCGTTCCATCCGTGCGTGCGCTCCCTGCTGAAATGACCACGGGGTGCACGTGCACCTGTCTGCATCCACCCCAGGCATGCAAGCCTGGCGGTGTATAGGCAGGCATGGACCCCGTGGTCAATTTGGCAGTGGCTGACAGGATTGGAGGAGTGGCGGTGTTCGAGCGGGTCGCGGTCCTGATCACCGAGCACGCCGAGCTCGAACGGCGGCTGGCCGACCCGTCCGTGCACGCCGACCCGGCACTCGCCCGGCGGCTCGGCCGGCGATATGCGGAACTCAGCGCTGTCGTCCACACCTACGACGAGTGGCGCCGTGCGGAGGACGACCTGCAAGCGGCGACCGAGCTCGCTCAACACGACGACGGTTTCGCCGCCGAAGCGGAGCAGCTCGCCACCCGGGCCACCGAACTGGAAGAGCGGCTGCGCAGCCTGCTGCTGCCGCGTGATCCGAACGACGATCGTGACGTGATCATGGAGATCAAGGCAGGCGAGGGGGGCGAGGAATCGGCGTTGTTTGCCGCCGACTTGCTGCGGATGTACCTCCGCTTCGCCGAACGGGCTGGTTGGCGGACCGAGATCCTCGACACAGAAGAGTCCGACCTCGGTGGCTACAAGGATGTCTCGGTCGCAATCAAAGCGAAAGGAGCCTCCGAGCCCGGCACGGGTCCCTACGCCCGGCTGAAGTACGAAGGCGGAGTGCACCGCGTCCAACGCGTTCCGGTCACGGAGAGCCAGGGCCGGATCCACACTTCGGCGGCCGGCGTCCTGGTGCTGCCTGAAGTGGAGGAAGAAACCGAAGTCGAGATCGACCCGAGCGACCTGCGGATCGACGTGTACCGCTCGTCGGGACCCGGTGGGCAGAGTGTCAACACCACGGACTCGGCCGTGCGGATAACGCATCTACCAACTGGCATCGTCGTCTCGTGCCAGAACGAGAAGAGCCAACTGCAGAACAAAGAGCAGGCAATGCGCATACTTCGGGCCCGGCTGCTCGCGGCGGCGCAGGAGGAGGCCGAGGCCGCAGCGTCGGTCGAGCGGCGCAGCCAGGTCCGGACCGTGGACCGTTCCGAACGGGTTCGCACATACAACTTCCCGGAGAACCGGATCTCCGACCACCGGGTGGGCTTCAAGGCCTACAACCTCGACGCTGTCCTCGACGGCGAGCTCGACGCCGTGATCCAGGCGCTGGTCGACGCCGACGCCGCAGAGCAGCTCTCGGCACGTCCATGACGGGCGTCAACCTATGCGCAGCCGTCACAGCTGCCACGGAGCGACTGGCCCGAGCGGGCGTTCCCTCGGCTAGACACGACGCGGAGGCCCTCGCCGCGCACGTCCTCGGCATCGACCGTAAGGACATCTTCGAGTACAACGCCGTCGACGGGTCGGCCTATGACGCACTGGTCGACCGCCGCGTCGCCCGCGAGCCGCTGCAACATCTGACCAGCAAGGCAGCCTTCCGGCACATCGAGCTGGCCGTCGGCCCCGGTGTCTTCGTCCCCCGACCCGAAACCGAAATCACGGCCGGCGCCGCGATTGACCACGCCCGGAGGCTCGATCACCCGGTCGTGGTGGACCTGTACGCGGGCTCCGGCGCCATTGCCTTGGCGGTGGCCGACGAGGTGCCCGGCGCGGACATCCACGCGGTCGAGTCAGACGATGCGGCGATCGCCTGGTTGCGGCGCAATGCAGCGGACTCGGCAGTCACCGTTCATCACGCGGACGTCGACGGTTGTCTCCCAGAACTCTCCGGGATGGTCGACTTCGTGGTGGCGAACCCGCCGTACATCCCCGTGGGCAGCCAGATCCGCGATCCGGAGGTCGCCGCACACGATCCAGCAGCGGCGCTGTGGTCTGGGCCGGACGGCCTGGACGCCATGCGGGTCCTGGAGGTCAACGCGGCCAGGCTGCTCCGACCCGGCGGCATGGTGGTCGCAGAACACGCAGACACACAGGCGGTCGCGGCCCCTGCCGTGTTCGCCGGGACCAACCGATGGCTCGATGTCGCCGACCACACCGACCTCACCGGCCGGCCGCGATATTTCACAGCCCGCCGGGTGCACAACGCCTAGATGCCCCGGGACTGGATCTCGCGGGCTAGATTCTTCGGCCGTGAGCCGCAGTTACGACTGCACCGACCCCGCCGAGCGGGCCCGCGGCATCCTTGCGGCCGTTCGGGCGGTGCGCAGGGGTCGGCTTGTCGTGCTGCCCACCGACACGGTGTACGGCATCGGCTGCGACGCCTTCAGCCCCGACGCGGTGGCCGCCCTGCTGGAAGCCAAAGGCCGGGGCCGGGACATGCCGGTACCGATCTTGGTGGGGTCCCCGGCAACGCTATCGGGCATCTCGGCACAGGCTGGCGGCGTCGTGAACGAGCTGGTCGAGGCGTTCTGGCCCGGTGGACTGACCCTGGTCTGCCGCCAGCAACCGTCGTTGGATTGGGACCTCGGCGACGCTCATGGCAATGTCGCGGTGCGGATGCCGTTGCACCCGGTGGCGATCGAGGTGCTGCGTGAGACCGGACCGATGGCCGTCAGTAGCGCCAATCGGACCGGCCAGCCGCCGGCACGCTCCGGCGAGCAGGCGCGAGAGCAGCTCGGCGACTCGGTCGCCGTCTACCTCGACTCCTATCCGACCGACGACGACGTGCCCTCGACCATCGTCGACGTGACCGGCGCCACACCACGGGTGCTGCGGACCGGCGCCATCTCTCTCGAGCAGCTGCAGGAGGTCGTGCCGGAGACCGCGGCGGCTGCGGCGTCGCCGTAGAGTGGGCCCGCCGCCCGCCTCCCGTCCGCGATCTGGAGTTGTCATGACCGACGACGCCGCCCGTTCGACCCGCAGCCGCCCATGACCGCGTCGGGCATCCGAGTCGGCACGCCGTCGGTCACCACCCAGGGCATGAGGCAGGGCGACATGAAGGAGGTCGCGTCGATGATCGCCCGCGCGGTGCGTGATGCCGACGGTAGGACGACCGCCGAGGTCGGAGCGGCCGTGTCTGCGCTGGTCGCCAAGCACCCGGCGTACCCCCGCGGCTAGGCGTGCGCGAATACCTGCTCACCCTGTTGGTCGCCGCTGGCGCCACGTATCTGCTGGCCGCGCTCACCGGGAAGCTTGCCTATGTGGTCGGCGCGGTCCCGCCGACCCGAGATCGGGATGTGCACCGGGCGCCAGTACCCCGGCTGGGCGGCTTGGCCATGCTCGGCGGGTTGTTCGCCGCTTTGCTCGTCGCAAGCTTCCTGCCCAGGATGAGCCAACGCGTCTTCGAGCAATCCAATGACGCACAGGCGCTTGTGACAGCTGCCGTCGTCATTTGCCTGGTGGGTGTCGTCGACGACATCTGGGGGTTGTCAGCGCTGGCCAAGTTCGCGGGCCAGCTGCTCGCCGGCGGCCTGCTGGTGGTGCAGGGCGTTCAACTGTTCTGGCTGCCCACACCGTCGGGTGGCACTCTTGCGCTCGACCAGACCCAAGGCGCCGTCCTTACCGTGCTGATGGTGGTGGCGACCGCCAACGCCGTGAACTTCGTCGACGGTCTGGACGGGCTCGCGGCCGGCGTAGTCGGCATCGGGGCCGCCGCGTTCTTCAGCTATGCCTATCTGCTCGCCGTCGAGGGGGGGTTCTCGCGGCTCACGACATCGGCGCTGATCACGGCGGTGCTCTGTGGCATGTGCGCCGGGTTCCTGCCGCACAACGTACATCCGGCCCGGATCTTCATGGGTGACTCAGGCTCGATGCTCATCGGGCTGCTGCTCGCGGCCGGGTCGATCAGCCTGACAGGGTCCTTCCCGACGACGCCGGAGAGTGCGACCTTCCTGCTGGCGCTGCTGCCCTTGCTATTGCCGCTCGCTGTCATCGCACTGCCATTCACCGACCTCATGTTGGCGGTGTTTCGGCGTACCCGAGCCGGCCGCTCGGTGTTCGCGCCAGACAAGCAGCACCTGCACCACCGGCTGCTAGAGATCGGGCATTCACACGGCCGGGCGGTGTTCCTGATGTGGGTCTGGGCCGCCCTGGTCGCCTTCGGCCTGGTCGTGATGGCGCTGGTCGGCGGCTGGACGGCACCGGTGGTGATCGGACTGGCCGTCGTCCTTACCGTGCTCGTGACAACCGGCCATCCTCGAGCGCTGCTCGGGAACAGCCGCTGATGACGGGTTTCGCGGCAGCCGCGGGCCGTGCTCGACGTCCGCACGTGCTGTCACGCTGGGCAACGATCGTCGTCGGCACGGTGTGCTCGGTCGTCGCGTGGTTCGCTGTCGGCGCCGACGGCGCGGCCTCCGCCGCAATCGGAACACTCATCGTCGTCGGCTTCTTCTGGAGCGGGACGATTCCGTTGGTGTTGACCGACGGCGCACGACTCGGCCCGGCGGCCGGCCTCGCTGCCCTGCTGCTCACCTACACCCTTCGGCTGGCTGTCGTTCTCCTCGCCCTCCGGCTACTCAGCCGAGCCGATGTTGTTGACCGTCGTTCGCTCGGCGTGACGATCATCGCGTGTGCATTGACGTGGACGGCGGTGCATCTCGGCGCCGCAACGCGGCGTGCATCGATCACAAGAGCAGGGGAAGGCACTCCGCCGTCATGACATCTGGACCCACGGATCCGAGCGCCGAGCCTCCGGAGGAACCGGATACCGGCGCCGACTCTGCGGCCGAGCAGAATCGGCGCGCCCAGAACCAGGCCTGGGACGCATTCAGCCTGATCGCCGCCGGGGTGGCATTCTGGGGCGGCGTGGGTTGGCTGCTCGCCGAATGGCTGGGTAACCGCCTGTTCCTGATGTTCGGGATTCTCCTGGGCGCTTTTGGCGCGCTGTATCTCGTCTGGGTCCGCTACGGTAAGCCCTGATCACGAAGCCCACCGCGACCGCGCCGCCATGCTGTAAGCAACGCGTCGAGAGAAGGACCCCGTGAGCGCCTGGATGATCGCCCTGCCGTCGTCGGAGGAGTTCCACAGTCCCGGGCCGGCCGACTTCGAGTACCCGCCGTTCGTCGCCGGGTTCACCAAGCCGATGCTGATCATCGTCGTGGGCACCATTCTGGTCGGGCTGGTGTTCTTCCTCGCTGTCCGCCGTGCCAGCATCGTGCCGGGCAAACTGCAGTTCGCGGCGGAGAGTTTCTACGGCTTCGTTCGTAACTCGATCGCCACGGACGCGATCGGCCGCGAGGGCATCAAGTACGTGCCCTACCTGGCCACAGTCTTCGCGTTCCTGATCGTCATGAACATCGCGGGCATCGTGCCGTTCTCGCAGTTCCCGGCAACGGCGCGGATCGCCATCCCGCTGTTCCTCGCGGTGATCTCATGGATCATCTACAACTACGTCGGCATCAAGCGGCAGGGCTTCGGCGGCTACTTCAAGAACATGATGTTCCCGCCCGGCGTGCCCGCGGTCATCTATCCGCTGCTGGCGCCGATCGAGTTCCTCTCCACCGTCGTCTTCCGGCCGGTCACGCTCACTCTCCGTCTCACGTTCAACATGTTCGCCGGCCACCTGGTGCTGCTGCTGTGCATCCTCGGCGGGGAGTTCCTGCTCCTGCACGTCGGCGGTCTCATCGGCTACTCGGCCGGTGCCGTCGCGATCTTGTTCGGCATCGTCATGACGTTCTTCGAGGGCTTCGTGCAACTCCTGCAGGCATATGTCTTCGTGCTGCTCTCCGCCATCTACATCGGCGGCGCCCTGACCCACGATCACTGAGCACTCAGCCACCCGGGACCACCCAGGACCCGAACCAGAAAGGACGAAGGATGGAAGGCTCCCTGAACATGGTCGGGTACGGCCTCGCGGCCATCGGCCCCGGCGTCGGCATCGGCCTGATCTTCGCCGCCTACATCAGCGGTGTTGCTCGCCAGCCCGAGGCCCGCAGCGTGCTGCAGGGCATCGCGATCCTGGGCTTCGCGCTTGCGGAAGCGCTGGCGATCATCGGTATCGGCCTCGCGTTCGCGCTCTAGCCATGTCCGCGCTCATCACATCGGCGGCTCTTCTGGCCCAGGAGGCTGCGGCGGAGGAGCCGAGCCCGCTGATGCCGCACCTGTCCGAGCTGATCGTCGGGCTGGTCGCATTCGCTTTGTTGTTCTTCTTCCTGAGCAGGTTCGTCTTTCCGCTCTTCGAGCGCACATACGCCGAGCGAACGGCGGCGATCGAGGGCGGCATGAGACGCGCGGAGGAAGCGCAGGCGGAAGCTCAGCAGGCGCTGGAGGAGTACCGCCGCCAGCTCGCCGACGCGCGCGGTGAGGCGTCCCGGATCCGCGACGAAGCCAGGGCGCAGGGCGCGGCCATCCTCGCGGAGATGCGCGAGAACGCGCAGGCCGAGTCCGAGCGGATCACCACGCGTGCCCACGCGCAGATCGCGGCTGAGCGCGAACAGGTCGTGCGGTCCCTGCGGGCAGAGGTCGGCACGCTCGCCACCCAGCTCGCCAGCCGAGTCGTCGGCGAATCACTCGACGATGACGCCCGTTCGCAGCGCGTGGTCGAGCGCTTCCTGGCCGAGCTGGAGGCGTCGGGCAACGGCGCCGGACCGGCCGACCGGGAGGCCTGATGCAAGGACCCAGTCGTGAGGCGCACAAGGCACTCGCCGCGCGAGTCGATGACACGCTCAGCGGCACCGGCGACGACGCGGCACAGCGCGCCACGTCGATCGGCCACGCCTTGTTCACCGTCGCCGGCCTGCTCTGGGCCGAGCCGGCAGTCCGCCGTGCGCTGATCGACCCGGGCCGATCAGCGGACGACCGCGCGGCGCTGGCCCGCCGGTTGTTCGCCGACCGGATCGAGCCCGACGCTGCTGATTTGGTGACCACCGCGGTTCGCGATCGCTGGGACGGTCCCCGCGATCTCGTCTCGGCGATCGACGAGTTCGGGGTCGTGGCGCATCTCGCCGCCGCCGACGCGAACGGCCGGTTGGACAGCGTGGAGGACGAGCTGTTCCGGTTCGGCCAGGTCCTGCATGCCACTCCCGACCTGCGCGCTGCGCTGCTCGACCTGGCGGCGCCGGAACAGGCCCGGCGCCACCTGGTCCGCCGGCTGCTTGCCGACCAGGCCTCGCCCGAGACCGTCAGCCTGCTCGAGCACGCCGTGCTCACCTGCCGCGACCGACGGCTCGAGCCCGCGGTGGACCGGATCATCGAACTCGCCGCGGAGCGGCGCCGGCGCCGGGTCGCCGTCGTCCGCGTGGCGTCGCCGCTGAGCCCGGAGCACCGGGATCGGCTGGAGAACGCGCTCGCGGCCCAGGCCGGCGGCCCGGTTCGGCTCAACGTCGTCGTCGACCCCGACCTCGTCGGCGGCGTTAAGGTCGAGATCGGCGAAGAAGTCGTTGACGGCACCGTGCAGAACCGCATCGCCGAGCTAGAGCGTCGGCTGGCCGAGCAGTGAGAATAAGCGTGACGGACCGACCCGCAGGGGAGTGACTATGACGGAGCTGACGATCCGCCCGGAGGAGATCCGCGACGCGCTCGACGAATTCGTGCGCTCGTACGAGCCGGCGGCTGCTGCGCGCCAAGAGGTCGGCCGGGTCGCCGTCGCCGGCGACGGCATCGCCCGGGTGGAGGGGCTGCCGTCCGCGATGGCCAACGAGCTGCTCGAGTTCGAGGACGGCACGCTGGGCATCGCCCTGAACCTGGACGTCACCGAGATCGGCGTAGTCGTCCTGGGCGACTACGCCGGAATCGAGGAGGGCCAGCCGGTTCGGCGGACCGGCGAGGTGCTCTCTGTCCCGGTGGGCGATGCCTTTCTCGGCCGGGTTGTCGACCCGCTCGGTGAGCCGTTGGACGGTTTGGGCGAGATCGCGGCCGATGAGCGACGCGCCCTCGAGCTGCAGGCCCCGTCCGTCATCCAGCGCCAAGGCGTCAGTGAACCGCTGCAGACCGGGATCAAGGCGATCGACGCCATGACCCCGATCGGGCGAGGACAACGCCAGCTCATCCTCGGCGACCGCCAGACCGGCAAGACCACCATCGCCGTCGACACGATCCTCAACCAGCGCGACGCCTGGAAGACTGGTGACAAGTCCAAGCAGGTGCGGTGCATCTATGTCGCGACTGGCCAGAAGGGCTCGACGATCGCGAGCATCCGGCAGCTGTTCGAGGAGGCCGGCGCGCTCGAGTACACCACGATCGTGGCTTCTCCCGCCTCTGACGCGGCGGGGTTCAAGTACCTGTCGCCGTATACCGGGTCGGCGCTGGGCCAGCACTGGATGTACCAGGGCTACCACGTCCTCATCGTGTTCGACGACCTGTCCAAGCAGGCCGAGGCCTACCGGGCGGTGTCGTTGCTGCTGCGCCGCCCGCCGGGACGCGAGGCGTACCCGGGAGATGTCTTCTACCTGCACTCCCGCCTGCTGGAACGGTGCGCCAAGCTCTCCGACGAGTTCGGCGCCGGCTCGATGACCGGCTTGCCGATCATCGAAACGAAAGGCAACGACGTATCGGCGTTCATCCCCACGAACGTCATCTCGATCACCGACGGCCAGTGCTTCCTCGAGGCGGACCTGTTCAACCAGGGGGTCCGGCCGGCGATCAACGTCGGTATCTCGGTGTCCCGGGTCGGCGGGGCGGCACAGGTCAAGGCCATGAAGAAGGTCTCGGGGTCGCTCAAGCTCGACCTCGCGCAGTACGACGACCTGAAGGCGTTCGCCGCGTTCGCCTCCGACCTCGACGCAGCGAGCCGCGCCCAGCTCGACCGCGGCGCCCGCCTGGTCGAGCTGCTCAAACAAGGCCAGAACGCCCCGGTGCCGGTGGCCAAGCAGGTCGTCTCGATCTGGGCGGGCACGACCGGCCGGCTGGACGACGTGCCGATCGAGGACATCCGGCGCTTCGAGGCGGAGTTCCAGGACTACGTCAGCCGCGATCACAGCAATCTGCTGGACTCGATCGGCTCCACGGGCCAGATAACCGACGACGACACCATGGCACTCGAAAACGCCGTTAACACCTTCAAGCAGCAGTTCGTCACTGCGTCCGGCCAGCCACTGGTCAAGGACGAGCCGGTGGCGGCGATGGGGGAGGGCGAGGAGGATCTCACCAAGATCCGGCGGCGGCACCGCACCGCAGAGGAGGTCCGGGAGGCCGCCGCTCCCGACGCGCCGACCGCATGATCGCACTGACCGGCATCGTCGAACCGAGGGGAGGTCGCTAGTCGATGGGAGCCGAGCTACGGGTACTCCGTCGGCGGATCCGCTCGGTCGAGTCCACTAAGAAGATCACCCGAGCCCAGGAGCTGATCGCCGCCTCCCGGATCATCAAGGCGCAGCAGCGCGCGGAGGCCGCGCGCCCGTACACCCGGGCGCTGGTGAGTGCCCTCGAAGCCGCCGCGGCGACGGCCAGGCTGGACAACCCGTTGCTGGAAGGCATCGGGGCGCCGCAACGCTCGGCGGTGCTCGTGGTCACCAGCGACCGGGGATTTGCCGGCGCGTACTCGGCGAACGTCATCCGGCAGAGCGAGGCGTTGTCCGGTCTGCTGATCGAGGAGGGCCAGCAGGTCGTGCCCTACGTCGTCGGCCAGAAGGGCGTCACGTGGTTCCGCTTCCGCGGCCGCGAGGTCGGGGGAGCGTACACAGGCTTCACCGGTACGCCCGCGTACTCCGACGCGCGCACGATTGCCGACGACGTGCTCGCGGCCATCAACACCCCGACCGAGGACGGCGGCGTCGACGAGATCCACCTGGTGTCGACCCACTTCGTCAACATGGTGACCCAGGAAGTTCGCGCCCGGCGGCTGTTGCCGATCGTCGTGGAAGACGTGCCCGAGCCGCTGCACCGGGCTGAGGCGGGTGCGGTACGGACCAGCGAGGGCGTGAGCAGCAGCCAAACTGAAACCCCGGCGGCCGGTGCCGACGAGACGTTGCCGCTCTACGAGTTCGAGCCCTCGCCGGACGAGGTGCTCGACGCGCTGCTGCCGCAGTACGCCGGAAACCTCATCTACACCGCGTTGCTCGATGCGGCGGCGTCCGAGTGGGCGGCCCGCAGGCGGGCGATGAAGTCGGCGACCGACAACGCCACGGAGCTGCAACAGAACTACACCCGGCTGGCCAACCAGGCCCGCCAAGCCGAGATCACCCAGGAGATCAGCGAGATCGTCGGCGGCGCGGACGCGCTCGCCACGGCGGCCGCGGGGAGCGGATGATGACGACTACCACTGACACCACCACCGCACCGGAGACGACCAACGGCGGGGTCGGACATGTGACCCGGGTGATCGGCCCGGTCGTCGAGGTCGAGTTCGCCGGCGAGCAGATGCCCGCGATCTACAACGCGCTCGAGACAGAGGTCCAGCTGCCTAAGGAGGCCGGTGGGAACCGGCTGCTCACCTTCGAGGTCGAGCAGCACATCGGCGGCAACGTGGTGAAGGGCATCTCCATGCAGCCGACCGATGGGCTGGTTCGGGGGGCGTCTGTTCGCGACACGGGCGGACCGATCACGGTGCCGGTCGGCGACGTCGTCAAGGGCCACGTCTTCAACGCTCTGGGTAAGCCGCTCGACGTCGACGAGTCCGAGCTGGACCTCGGCGAGCGGTGGCCGATCCACCGCAAGCCTCCCGCGTTCGACCAGCTCGAGGGCAGCACCCAGATGATGGAGACCGGGATCAAGGTCATCGACCTGCTAACCCCCTACATCCAGGGTGGCAAGATCGGCCTGTTCGGGGGCGCCGGCGTCGGCAAGACGGTGCTCATCCAGGAGATGATCACCCGGGTGGCGCGGAACTTCGGCGGCACGTCGGTGTTCGCCGGCGTCGGCGAGCGGACCCGCGAGGGCAACGACCTGTGGGTTGAGATGCAAGAGGCCAACGTCCTCAAGGACACCGCGCTGGTGTTCGGCCAGATGGACGAGCCGCCGGGCACCCGGATGCGAGTGGCACTCTCGGCTTTGACCATGGCCGAGTACTTCCGTGACGTGCAGAAGCAGGACGTGCTGCTGTTCATCGACAACATCTTCCGGTTCACCCAGGCTGGTTCGGAGGTGTCGACGCTGCTCGGCCGGATGCCGTCGGCCGTCGGATACCAGCCGACCCTGGCCGATGAGATGGGCGAGCTGCAAGAGCGGATCACTTCGACCCGTGGGCACTCGATCACGTCGATGCAGGCGATCTACGTCCCGGCTGACGACATCACCGACCCGGCGCCACACACGGCCTTCGCGCACCTGGACGCGCGGACCGTGCTCTCCCGCCCGATCTCCGCGCTGGGCATCTATCCGGCCGTGGACCCGCTGGACTCGTCCAGCCGTATTCTCGACGCGCTCTACATCGGCGAGAAGCACTACCGGGTGGCGCAGCGGGTCAAGGAGATCCTGCAGCGCTACAAGGACCTGCAGGACATCATCGCCATCCTCGGCATCGACGAGCTGTCCGAAGAGGACAAGATCACGGTCAACCGAGCCCGGCGCATCCAGCGCTTCCTGTCCCAGAACATGTTCGCTGCCGAAGCGTTCACCGGCTCGCCAGGTGTGTTCGTCCCGCTCTCGGAGACGCTGGAGTCCTTCGACGGGATCTGCAAGGGGGAGTACGACGACCTGCCCGAGCAGGCCTTCCACATGGTCGGCAACATCGAGTCGGCCCAGGAGAAGGCCAAGACACTCGCGATCTGACGCCCGTAGTCGGGACCGCGAGGATTGGTTCGCGAGGCGAGTCCAAGCTGTCACGAGCGCGGGCGCTCCCGCCGCGTTCCCGGGCTTCGTTCTCTAGCCTCGCGAATCAAACCTCCCCGCCTCTCCCTCGGCCACCAGCCCTGGCGACTCGCGCAGCTGCCATCCCGGCCGCATGGGAAGAAGCTTGATTGGGGAGTTCAGTACGAGCCTGCTGGTAGCCGCCGGCGCCGCGACGTGTGAGTGCGATTTAGGGCGCCAGGACGCCCTAAACCGGACAACGATCACTGCGGCAGTGCCACAGATCCCACAACGATCACGGTGCTAGCACCCCAAATCTCACATCGATCACGGTGCGAGAACCCGCATCTCACATCGATCACCGCGGCAGCGCCGCAAACTTCACTCGGATCATCGCGCTGAGGGCGGCTGATCGCCGGAGAGCGTGCGCCGAGGAGCGTGGTGCTCAGGGCTCAGGCGCACCAGATCAGCTGCTTGGCAGTCGGCCACCGCTCGACATCGTCGGGAACGTGGAGGCTGACCAGGTATGCGGCCTTGCCATCGTCGCCGAGCCATAACTGCCGCCCGTCCCGGTGAAACCCGGTGTCGGTCGCCGTGCCAGGTAGCTCCGCATCGGCATCGAAAGTTGCCCACAAATGCTCGGCTAGCTCTGCACTTGTGTCGCGGACGTACTGGTCCGGGTTCTCTTCCGGTCCCATGAGGAGAAAGGTGATGTCCTGCCAACCGCAGTGTTCGGCGCCGTGGAACGACTTGATCGTCGTCACCGGCACGCGTGCTCCGGAGCCGTCCTCCCAGACCCCGATGTCGAGGGCTTCGGTCACGCTGTCGGGAAGCTCGGCCGGGTCGCATTGGGCCCACGACTCGACGCCCCAACCGGTGTGGGCTTCCCAGTCCCGGACGTTGCCGGCCACGATGAACGCAACCTTGGTCCGGTCGTCGACGTCGTAAGAGAGCAGCACTCTGCCGTCGTCCTCCCATTCGACCCGGTACCCCTCGGCTGGGAGCATGTGAACGAGACCCTCCTCGCTCAGGTAGTTGTCGAGAGCCCGCTCGGCGGTGCCCTGAACTGTCGCCAGCCCGGTGTCATATGAACCCCCGCCGCCCTGGTACGGCCTCCCGTCACATTCCACGGCTCGGCCCGCGGCCCCGGATCTCTCCAGGACGGTTGCGTCGTCCGCCGAGTCGAGTGGCAGGCTCATCGGCCCGTCATACGGCGACGCCGCCGGATCGTCCGCGCCGACCTGGGTGGTGGAACCGCAACCGGTGAACAGCACGACGCCGGCGAGGCCGAGACCGATGATGATGGGGCGCACCGGATCACCTTCCTCTCCCTGCTCCAATGAGACGGAAACACAGCCTGTACGGCTCCCCAGTCGGCCAAACTGTGTCCGAACCATTGCCGGCCTGCCGATCTCGGTGAGTCCACTTGCTGCGACCGAAAGTCTGCGGCCGGGTTCCACCGACGTCGATAGGCATGCCGCCGAGACGTGTACAGCGACAGCCAGGCGTGTACGTACGCCGCCAGGCTTGCCAGCCTGGCGGCGTATAAACAGGGGTGGCCGTGGTCATTTCACTGATGGGAAGAGGAACGCGAGGGGGAGCGGCGGGCCGGTATTCTCTGGCGCACCCACGAACGCGTCCGCTCGAGGAGTGCCTGTGGCAGGTGTACTGCGCGTCGAACTGGTCGCGGCTGACCGAAGGGTCTGGTCTGGCGAGGCGACCATCGTCATCACCAGGACTACCGAGGGTGACATCGGGATCCTGCCCGGGCACGCCCCGGTGCTTGGGCTGCTCGTGACCGCCCCCGTGACGATCCGCAGCACGACCGGCGAAGAGGTGATCGCCGCGGTCCACGGCGGGTTCCTCTCGGTTGCCGACGACGTCGTCTCCATCTTGGCCGAGGTTGCCGAGATTTCCGACGAGATCGACGTCAAGCGGGCGGAGGCGGCCTTGGCCCAGGCCGGCGAGGACACCGATGCCATCCGAAGAGCGGAAACCCGGCTGCGCGCCGCTGGGGCCCGCTGATCAAGCCGGCACGGGAGGGCGTTGGCGATGGGGGTGCTCGAGTGGGTCGCCGTTGTCGTCGCCGTGATCGCGTCGGCGATCGTGCTGGCCCTCGGCGGGCTGTTCTTCCGCCGCCGCGTCCTGCAGCGCGAAGGCGGCTTCGACATGTGCCTGCACGTCGGCGGCAACACTTGGGGTGGCGGCTGGGTCTTCGGTGTCGGCCGGTATCGCGGCGACGACGTGGAATGGTTCCGGACATTCAGCTACGGCGCCCGGCCGAAGTGGTCGTCGCGGCGCTTTGATCTCACCGTGGCCGACCGTCGAACCCCCGATCCCGAGGAAGCCTACGAGTTGCCCGCCGGACACATCGTGCTCGTCTGCCAGGTCGGTGAGCAGTCGATCGAGGTGTCCATGAGCGTGGCCGCATCGATGGCGTTCCTGGCCTGGCTGGAGGCGGCGCCGCCCGGAGAGCACCTGGTCTCCTGACAGCGGCCCGCGTCCGCCCGCCTGATCCGGATGGCAGGATGCCTCGATGGACCGATTCCGGGTGACCGGTGGAACGCCCCTCCGAGGGGAAGTCCGCGTCGCGGGCGCGAAGAACAGCGCGCTCAAACTCATGGCGGGCGCGCTGCTCGCAGAAGGCCGGACGACCTTGCGGGCCGTCCCGGCGATCACCGACGTCGATTACATGATCGATCTGTTGCGCCGTCTCGGCGCCGACGTCGTTCGTAATGTCGACGGCACAGTGATCGTCGACGTGCCCGCTCAGGTCAGCTTTGCAGCGCCATACCACTTGGTCCGACGGCTGCGAGCGTCCATCTGCGTCCTCGGTCCGTTGCTCGCCCGGTGCCGCGCGGCCGATGTCGCCCTGCCGGGCGGCGACGCGATCGGGTCTCGTGGACTGGGGATGCACCTGGCCGGCCTGGAGAAGTTGGGCGCGACGGTGGCCGTTGAACACGGCTTCGTCGTCGCCCGAGCACCGCGTGGCCTACGGGGCGCCAGCATCTGGCTGGACTTCCCGAGCGTCGGGGCCACGGAAAACCTGCTCACCGCAGCCACCCTGGCGGCGGGTACCACGGTCATCGACAACGCCGCACGCGAGCCCGAGATCGTCGACATCTGCCGGCTGTTGACCCAGATGGGCGCCAAGATCGACGGCATCGGCACGTCGACACTCCGGATCGAGGGTGTAGAGACCCTGAGCCCCACCGAACACACCACGGTTCCCGACCGCATCGTGACCGGGACCTGGGCGATCGCGGCAGTCATGACCCGTGGTGACGTCACGATCGGGAACGGGCGGGCCGACCATCTCGAGATCGTGCTGGACAAGCTCGCCTACGCAGGTGCCACGATCGACAGCGCGGACGAAGGGCTGCGGGTCGCCATGTCCGGCCAGCCACGGTCGGTCGACGTCGTCACCCTTCCCTACCCGGGGTTTCCGACGGACCTGCAGCCAATGGTGGTGGCACTCAACGCTGTGTCGCAGGGCACGGCGATGGTCACGGAGAACGTGTACGAGGCCAGGTTCATGTTCGTCAACGAGCTTGCCCGCCTCGGGGCTGACATCCGCACCGACGGGCATCACGCTGTCGCGCACGGCCGGCCACGGCTGTCCGCGGCGCCGGTCGTGGCTCCGGACATCAGGGCCGGAGCAGGTCTGGTGCTCGCGGGCCTGGTGGCCGAAGGCGAGACACTGGTCTCGGCCGTGCATCACATCGACCGCGGGTATCCGGACTTCGCCGGTGAGCTCAACTCACTCGGGGCTCGGGTCATCCGGGAGCCTGACCCCGACTACTACGAGGACTGATGAGCGTCGACACCCGGGACCACGCTAGGGGAGAGGTCCTCTCGCCGGGCAGGCGGTTCGGTGGCCTGCTTCGGCCGTGGACCTGGCCATTGTCGCGGATCGGACTGACCGCGTACTTCGTCATTTTGGGCGGCTATGTCGTCAACGTGGGGATCCCAACCGACCGGATCGGGCAGACCGGTTGGATCCTGATCGGAATCGTCGCTGCTCGTCTGGGCCGGCCGCTGCGCGATCATGTGCGCGCCGTCCTGGATTGGCTACCCTTGCTCGCCGCCCTGATCCTTTACGACCACACCCGTGGAATAGCCGACGCGCTCGGGATCCCGGTTCGTGTGCTCGAGCTCGCCGACCTCGAGCGGCTTCTGTTCAACGGCGTGCTGCCCAGCGCATGGCTACAGGAGCACTTCTACGACCTCGGTGATCCGCACTGGTGGGATGCCACGGCGTCCGTGGTGTACATCACGCATTTCGTGCTGCCTTGGGTGTTGGCCGCTGTGCTCTATGTCCGATCCCGCCCGGTGTGGTTGACCTATGTACGGCGGGTCATCCTGCTTTCCTACGCAGGGCTCGCAACGTACATTCTGATTCCGGCCGCGCCACCGTGGTATGCATCGCGGTACGGCTTCGTCGCAGAGAAGATCGACCGGGTGTCTACCGACGGCTGGTCGATTGTGGGCCTGCGCAGCGCCGGCGCGTGGTTGGACCAGGCGCAGGCCGGTTCCAACCAGGTGGCTGCACTGCCGTCACTGCATGCCGCGTTCGCCCTGCTCTTCAGCGTTACGTTGCTAGTGCTGGTACGCAACAGGGTGCTGAAGTTGCTGCTCGCGGCCTATCCGGTCGCCATGGCGTTGACCCTCGTCTACGGCGGCGAGCACTATGTGATCGACGTGCTGCTCGGCTGGGTCTACGTCGGTCTCGTCGTGCTGGTATCCGTCGCCTGGCAGACCTGGCGGTCAACTGCCGTCGATCACGCGCCGGACGACGTCCCTGGCGCGACCGGCGTCGTCGGGCCAGACCATGATCTGACGACCATTCCGATCGACCGTGACAGTGAACCGGATGCCGGCGGCCGTCAGCGCCGCGCGGACCGGCTCAAGCTCCGCGGCGGTGCGGCTGGCGGCGACGGGTTGCAGCAGGCCGTACTCCGGCTTCGAGGGACCGACCAGGGAGGATCCGCGCGCGAACGCCCACCGGACGATCAGCAGTAGCGTGCCCAGCACGGCCGCTACCACCAGCGGCCCCAGTACATACGTCGCGTCACCGGTGCCGGGCATGGTCTCAGTGTGCCCACCAGCAGCCGATCCGGCACCTGCCGACCACGTCAAGAAAGGGGTCATCACATGTCGCAGCAAGTCGCCGTCGTCGGCGCCGGCCTGATGGGGTCTGGTATTGCACAGGTCGCCGCACTGGCGGGCTGGCAGGTCGTGCTGCGAGACATCACCGACGATGCACTGGCGCGAGGGATTGCCGGGATCGAGAGCAGCACGGCTCGCCTGGTCGAGAAGAATCGGCTGACGGCCGACGACCGTTCGGCCGCGCTGACGCGCATTACGACGACCCGTGACCTCGACGCAGCCGCCAACGCCGACATCGTGGTCGAAGCCGTATTCGAGCAGGTCGAAGCGAAGCAAGAACTGTTCCGGGAGCTCGACGACATCTGCCGGGCCGACGCGGTGCTCGGCACCAACACCAGCGCGATCCCGATCACCACGATCGCGTCGGTCACGAACCGCCCGGAGTCGGTCGTCGGCACGCATTTCTTCTCGCCAGTCCCAGTGATGGAGTTGTGCGAACTGGTCCGCGGCTTGCGCACGTCGGACGCGACCCTGGCAGCTGCCCGGGCGTTCGCCGAGTCGCTGGGCAAGACGTGTGTCGTCGTCAACCGTGATGTTGCCGGCTTCGTCACCACGCGACTGATCAGTGCGTTCGTGGTGGAGGCTGTGCGTTTGTACGAGTCGGGGGTGGCGTCTGCTGAAGACATCGACACCGCATGCCGCCTCGGATTCGGGCACCGGATGGGCCCGCTCGCCACGGCCGATCTGACCGGCATTGACGTCTTGCGGTATGCGACGTCAAACATATATGCGGACACGGGTGACCCGAAGTTCTTCCCGCCCGAGACGCTGAGCCGCATGGTGGCGGCCGGGCAGCTGGGCAGGAAGTCGGGCCAGGGCTTCTACACGTACTCGTGAGGATGGTCACACCGAGGGCCTGAGCAAGTTACCGGCGGGTAGAGTTCGGGCATCGCAGTCCCTCGGGAGGGACGATGCGCGAACGGCCGTGGCTGATGCGGACATACGCGGGACATTCGTCCGCGGCCGAGAGCAACGCGCTGTTCCGTCGCAACCTTGCCAAAGGGCAGACCGGCCTGTCGGTGGCCTTCGACCTGCCAACCCAGACCGGATACGACCCCGACCACGAACGTGCCGGCGGTGAGGTCGGCAGGGTCGGCGTGCCAGTCTCGCACCTGGGCGACATGCGAGCGCTCTTCGACGGCATTCCGCTGGAGCGGAGCAACACCAGCATGACCATCAACGCGACCGCCATGTGGCTGTTTGCCCTCTACCACGTCGTCGCCGAAGAGCAGGGCGCCGACCTGTCCCGGCTGGCCGGCACGACCCAGAACGACATCATCAAGGAGTACTTGTCCCGCGGGACCTACGTCTTCCCCCCCGAAGCTTCGCTGCGGCTCACGACCGACCTGATCACGTACACAGTCGACCACGTTCCGCGCTGGAATCCGGTCAACGTATGCAGTTATCACCTGCAGGAAGCGGGGGCTACGCCGATCCAAGAGGTCGCGTACGCGCTGTGCACCGCGATCGCGATCTTGGACGCTGTGCGCGACTCGGGCCAGGTGTCTTCCGGGCAGTTCCCGGACGTGGCCGGACGAATTTCGTTCTTCGTCAACGCCGGCGTCCGCTTCGTCGAGGAGATGTGCAAGCTGCGCGCGTTCGCGCGGCTGTGGGACGACCTGCTGGCCGAGCGCTACGGGATCGCCGATCCCGACCTTCGGCGGTTTCGGTACGGCGTGCAGGTCAACTCGCTCGGGTTGACCGAGGCGCAGCCAGAGAACAACGTGGCGCGGATCATGATCGAGATGCTCGCGGTCACCCTGTCCAAACGCGCGCGAGCCCGGGCCGTGCAGTTGCCGGCGTGGAACGAGGCTCTGGGCCTGCCCCGGCCCTGGGATCAGCAGTGGAGCCTGCGGTTACAGCAAGTGCTCGCGCACGAGACCGACCTGCTGGAGTACGACGACCTGTTCGACGGATCCGCCGTGGTGGACGAGCAAGTTTCTCGAATTGCTGGCGAGGCCCGAGCAGAGCTGGATCGCGTCCAGGCGATGGGAGGCGCCGTTGCAGCTGTCGAAACCGGATACATGAAACAGCAGCTGGTTGCCGCCCACGCGGAACGCCTGCGGCGGATCGAGTCCGGGGAGGACATGGTGGTCGGCGTCAACTGCTTCACCGAGACCGAACCCTCGCCGCTGATGGCCGAGCCGGGCACCGCGGTGCAGGCCGTCGACGCTGCGGCGGAGGCTCGCGCGGCCGAGGCGGTCCAGATCTGGCGGTCCGAGCGAGATCGGACCCATGTGGGGGAGGCTCTCGGAACCCTGCAGTCCGACGCCAAGTCCGGCGCCAACCTGGTACCGGCGACGCTGCACTGCGCGCGGGCCGGCGTCACGACGGGGGAGTGGGCGGGAGCGCTGCGCGAGGTATTCGGTGAGTACCGGGCTCCGACCGGAGTCGGGTCCGCGATCACCGCCGCGGCGGGACCTGACATTGCGGTGGTGCGGGCGGCGGTGCGGGCGACAGGCGAGCAGATCGGCGCCCGGCTCCGGCTCCTGATCGGAAAGCCGGGCCTGGATGGTCATTCCAACGGCGCCGAGCAGGTGGCTGTGCGAGCGCGCGACTGCGGGTTCGAGGTCGTCTACCAGGGCATCCGGCTGACTCCCGCCGAGATCGTGGCGGCCGCGATCGAAGAGGACGTCCATTGTGTTGGCTTGTCGATCCTGTCCGGGTCACATCTGGAGCTCGTGCCCGAGATCATTGCCGGCCTGGGGTCCGCAGGAGCGGCGGACATCCCGGTCGTGGTCGGCGGGATCATTCCGGCGGCCGATGCGGCGGCGCTGCGGGAGCTTGGCGTTGCGGACGTGTTTACGCCCAAGGATGTCGGCCTGACCGACATCATCGGCCGCATCGTCCGGGTGATCAGGGTGGCCAACGGGTTGCCGACCGGCGGCTAACACCCAGCTCCTCGACGATCCCTCCACGATCTCGACGGTCGCGGTCTTTCCGGCCCCGTTCGAACCCCGGCCCCGAACCGATCAGCGCCTGAGGTCGGACACCGCCTCGAAATAGGCGTTGGAGTCCGGCCGGTAGAGCAGGTACAAGATGACGACCGCCAATGCTGCGGACACCACGCTGAAGACCAGGACGATGCCGGAATACTGCCTCGTTGTCAGCCCGATCAGGGTGAGCAGGATGTTGAGGCCGCCGAGGACGGTGGCGACGATCCGCGCCCAGCTCTTGCCGCGCCGGTTCGCCTCCGCCATCCACACCCACAGCAAGACACCGATCAGGCCGATGATAATTGCGAAAGCAATGCCGAAGGCGACGATGGTGTCGAGCTGGCTCTCGGTGAGGTCTGGATCCCTCTCGAGCGCCGCTTCGCGGACCGACCCCTGAGTCAACAGGCTGACCACGAAGCTGATCGCCGCGAGAGCCGCGCCGGCGTACATGAGTTTGACGGCTGTGAGGATCGACGGTGGCGGCGTGGGTTTCGAGCGCTGGTCGTCGTACGGCACCTGCGGCGGCGCCGGCGGGTATGCGGGGGGTTGCTGGCTGGACCTGAAGTCCTCGGCAGGGCGGTCGACCCCGGCAGCAGCCGGTTCTGTCGGCGGCTCGTCCGATGTGGGCGGGTGGCCGGGAGCCGCCGGCTGGTCGGGCGCCGGCTGGTCCGCGACCGGCTGGTCGCCCGCCGGCTGGTCAGAGGTCCGTTGATCGGGCTCGGGTTCGTCCGGCCGGCCCGCAGGCGTTCCCCAGGGATCCGACGGAGGGGTAGTGCTCATGGGATTGACGGTCCTTCCATCGCTGCACCGGCGTCACACCATAGAGGAAGATCACCACGGGTGGCGGAACGGGTCACCTGCCGATGACGCCGGACCGCGATGCGTAGTACGCATCGGAGTCCTTGCGATAGAGCAGCCACAGGATCGCGCCGGACAACGCGATCGAGGTGATGTTGATCACGACTCCGAATCCGGTGGTCTGGACCAGGTTGTAGGCCGTCAGCACGACATTCAGCCCGAACAGCACCGTGGCGACGATGCGTGCCCAGGCGTCGCCCCGGTGATTGGCCTGCGCCATCCACAGCCAGAGGCCGACGGCGATCACGCCGATGACCACACTGACACCGCTGGCCATGTTGACGGCCCGGTCGAGCTCTTCGGCGGTCTGTTCCGGGTCCTCTTCGATCAACTGATCCCGCAACTGGCTCCGCGTGGCGAGCGCAAAGAACATGCCCAACATGGACAACCCGGCACCGACGTACATGAGCTTCACCGCGGCCAACAATGACGTGGGCGGCGCAGCCCCGGGTGCGATCGGAGGCACGGTGGGTGCTCGGGGGTCCGGCGGATCCGCTGGTGTCGTCATGGCAACACCATCCTGACGGTTCGGCTGGCCTACGGTCGAGTGGTGACTGTGATCCATGAGCTGACAGCGCTCCAGCTCGCCAGGGCGGTCAGAGAGAAGGAGGTCTCGCCAACCGAGGTGCTCGACCACACGTTCGAGCGGGTGAACCGGCTCAGCGAGCGAGTGGGCGCATTCATCACGCTCACACCGGACCTCGCGCGAGACCAGGCCCAGCGGATGGAAAAAGCCGTGCTGGCCGGCACCGAGGTTCCGCCGCTGGCCGGCGTGCCCTGTCCTATCAAGGATCTCGCCATGGTCGCCGGCGTGCCCTTCACCGCGGGAAGCGCGACCCTCGCCGGAACCGTCGCGCCCGTTGATGACGGCGTGGTATCGCTGCTGCATGGCGCCGGAACGCTCATGGTCGGCAAGACCACCACGCCGGAGTTCGGGCTGCCCTGCTACACCGAGCCGGAAATCGCACCGCCGGCCCGCTCGCCGTGGGATCTCACCCGCTCCGCCGGCGGCTCCAGCGGCGGAGCGGCCGCTGCGGTTGCGGCTCACATCGTCCCGGTTGCCCATGCGTCTGACGGCGGCGGCTCGATCCGGATTCCGGCAAGTGCCTGTGGTCTGGTGGGCCTGAAGCCCACCCGCGGCCGGGTGAGCCCGGGACCCTACGGGGTCGACGGTGCGGGGCTCGCCGTCTCTGGCGTGCTCACCCGGGACGTCCGCGACACCGCTGCCTTACTCGACGTCCTGGCCCGGGGCTGGCCGGGCGATCTGCATGTGCTGCCCGGTCCGTCAACGACCTTCCTCGATGCCTGCGAGCACGACCCAGGCCGGCTCAGGATCGGCATCCTCACCACCCCGGTGATCGCCGAGCAAGCGCAGGTGGACCAGCCGTGCCTGGAAGCGGTCAGCGAGACAGCGTCGCTGCTCGCCGACCTCGGCCATGTCGTGGACGAGGCACCGGTTCCCTTTCCAGCGCAGCGGTGGGAGTCGTTTGAGGCACTCTGGTCGGTGCTGGCGGCGACAGCACCCATCGCGCCGGAGAAGGAGCACCTGCTGATGCCGTACACGCGCTGGTTGCGTGCTACGGGCCGGGGCTTCTCGGGGGTTCAGTACGCGGAGGCCGTCTCCGGTGTGCAGCGGACGACCCGCGACGCCGCGGGCGCATGGGCGGCGTTCGACGTGATCGTTTCCCCAACGCTTGCCCGGCTTCCCGCGTTTGTCGGCGAACTGCGCGACGACGAGGACCCGGCGGCCGACTTTGCCGCTCAGGTGGAGTACACGCCGTGGACCAGCGTCTGGAACCTCACCGGCTGGCCGGCGATCAGTCTGCCGCTGCACCGAGTCGAGATCGACGGGGTCACGCTGCCTGTCGGCGTCATGCTCGGTGGACGCCACGGAACAGAGGAGAACCTGTTGGCGTTATCGGCCCAACTGGAAGAAGCTCGGCCGTGGCGCGAGGCGTTGCGGGAGGCAGCAGATGTCCCAGGTCGGTGAGCTCACGTTCGGCTACTTTCTCATCCCGAATGCCGTCGATCCGCTGCTCGAGACGGCCCGTGAGGTCGAGCGGCTCGGCCTGGACTTCGTCGCGATCCAGGACCATCCGTACCAGCGGCGATTCCTCGACACGTTCGCATTGATGTCGGCCATCCTCGCGACGACATCGTCATTGCGGGTGTTTCCCGATGTCGCGAACCTGCCTCTCCGCCAACCAGCCGTGCTGGCCAAAACCGCGGCGTCCCTCGATGTGCTGTCTGGGGGGCGGTTCGAGCTCGGGCTCGGCGCGGGCGGATTCTGGGACGCGATCGAGGGATACGGCGGTGTCCGCCGGACGCCGGGTGAGGCGGTAGATCAGCTGGCGGAAGGCGTCGAGGTGATCAGGCGGATCTGGAGCGGCGACCGCAACCTCCGGTTCGAGGGCGACTACTACCACCTGCGCGGTATTCACTCAGGACCGTTGCCCGCGCATGACATCAGCATCTGGATCGGCGCGGGCGGCCCGCGTTCGTTGCGGCAGACCGGGCGAATAGCCGACGGTTGGGTTTCGTCGATGCGACCCGACGCCGTTCACAAGCTGCCGGAGATGAACGCTCGCGTCGACGAGGGCGCTGCCGAAGCGGGCCGCGAGCCGTCGGCGGTGCGCCGCATCTTCAACGTGAGCGGCGTCGTCACCGACGGCCGGACAGACGGCTTTCTCCGGGGGCCCGCCGACCAATGGGCCGACGAGCTGGCCGGTCTGGTCGTCGACCACCGTGCGGGCACGCTCGTTTTCTGGGCTGGCGAAGGCGACGAGCGGGAGCAGCGTCGCCGGTTTGCCGAGATGGTGGTCCCGACCACCCGGAAGCTCGTGGGGTGAGTCCGTCAGCGGCGGCGGGCCGCCTGTCCGGCGGTGCGGTCGCGAGCCTGAGCTCGCAGTGCGCGCTCCATGTCGGCAAGACCCTCCACCACAAGCCGCCGTGGTGCGGGCGGGACGTCGGCATCGTCGAGCCAGCCGCGAATCGTCTCAGCGATTTCCGTGTCCGCGAGCAGCCGCGGAAACATCCGGACAATGATGGTCTTCGCCGTGTCGGTGGTTCGCTCGGCCCAAAGTCTCGGTACCGCGTCTAGGTAGAGGCCGACGAAAGGCCGGATCAGTTCACGTTGCTCCGGTTGGTGGAAACCATCCGCCGTCGATCGCAGCAGGGCGTTCGGTAATTCGTCGGACTCCACCGTCTGAGTCCACGCATCCTCCTTGGCCTGCTCGGTGGGTCGCGCAGCGAACGCGTAGGCAGCGTGCCGGCGGCCAGTCGCAGTGTCGTCCCGCGATAGTTCGGCCTCGATCTGCGGGTCGCCCGCAGCGCCCAGGATCACGAGACGGTGCAGCAGGTTCCAGCGCAGGTCGGTGTCGACTCGCAGGCCGGGCAGGATCTCCCCGCCGTCGGTGGTGTCCAGCAGCGACCACAGCTCCTCCACATGTTCCGGGCTGGCGGCGACAGCCGCCCAGCCACGGGTGAAAGCGAGCTGATAGTCGCTGCCCGGCTCCGCGACACCGGCCAGCCGGCGCAACCCGCTGGCCCAGCGTGCGGTGAGCATCATCCGGTCGTGCGGGTCGGCGTAGAGGTCGATGGCGGTGCGTCCAGCCGCCAGGACCGTCTGCACGACCGAGATGTCGGTCTCCCGCTGGACGCCACCGATCACGAGCTCCACGTAGTCACGGGCCGGCAGTTCGGCGTCTCGGAGCATGTCGGTGGTGGACGTCCAGCACAGCGCTCGGGCGAGTGACGAGGAGAGCTCGCCGATGCTGCGGATCACCGTTTCGCGGGAGCGGTCGTCGAGCCGGATCTTGGCGAACGTGAGGTCGTCATCGTTCACCAGCATCAGGTCGGGTTGTCGCTCGCCGACCAGGTCGGGCACCTCGGTGCTCTCTCCGCTGACGTCGAGCTCGATGCGACGGCGCCGGACGAGCCCGTCGGGTGAGGCGTCGTAGAGGCCGATTGCGATCCTGTGGTCACGCAGGGTCGGATGTTCAGGGGCGGCTTCCTGGAGCACCGTCACCGACGCGAACCTGCCGTCCCCGATTTCGACCTCGGGCCGAAGGGTGTTGACGCCCGCTGTTTGCAACCACTGCTCTTCCCACGCAGACAGATCCCGGCCACTCGTCTTCTCCAGATGAGCGAACAGGTCCGCGAGCTCGGTGTTGCCCCACGCGTGCTCGCCGAAGTACGCGCGCACCCCGGCGAGGAACTCGTCGCGGCCGACCCAGGCCACCAGCTGCTTCAGCACGCTGGCGCCCTTGGCATATGTGATGCCGTCGAAGTTGACCTCGACGTCATCGAGATTGCGGATGTCCGCGGAGATCGGGTGCGTTGACGGCAGCTGGTCCTGCCGTAGCGCCCACAGTTTCTCGGAGACTGCGAACGTCGTCCATGCCTCTGTCCACCGGGTCGCCTCCGCCTCGGCCAGGACGCTGGCCCAGGTCGCGAACGACTCGTTGAGCCATAGGTCGTCCCACCAGCGCATCGTCACCAGGTCTCCGAACCACATGTGTGCCATTTCGTGCAGGATCGTCTCTGCGCGTCGCTCGTATGCGGCGTCGGTTACGCGGCTGCGGAAGACGTAATCCTCGTGGTGAGTCACGCAGCCGGCGTTCTCCATGGCACCGGCGTTGAACTCGGGCACGAAGAGCTGGTCGTACTTGGCGAACGGGTAGGCGAGCCCGAAGACCTCTTCGAAGAACCCGAAGCCCCGACGGGTCACGTCGAAGAGCTCGTCGGAGTCGAGATGCTCGGCGAGAGAGACCCGGCAGAACAGGCCAAGCGGGACCGTAGCCCCTTTGCCGGAGTGCTCACTGCGGACGACGTGGTACGGGCCCGCGACGAGAGCAGTCACGTACGTGGACAGGCGCGGCGTTGGTTTGAACACCCACCGCCTTGCGGAATCGTCGCCCTTGACCTTCGTCGGCTCAGGCGTCGGGGAGTTGGACACGACCTGCCAGTGCGCCGGCGCCATGACGGTCAGCGCAAACGTCGCCTTGAGGTCAGGCTGCTCGAAGCAGGCAAAGACTCGCCGAGCGTCCGGTACCTCGAACTGGGTGTAGACGTAGACCTCGCCATCGACCGGGTCCACGAACCGGTGCAAGCCCTCGCCGGTGTGCATGTAGGCGGCCTCGGCGACCACGCGCACCTCGTTTTCCGACTGGAGCCCGGCCAGCTGGATCCGGGAACCGTCGTAGACGGCTACCGGATCCAGGGGCGTGCCGTTGAGGATGACCTCGCCGACCGTCGGCGCGATGAAGTCCAGCCAGCTGCCCGCCCCTTCCTCGGCGCAGCGGAACCGGACGGTCGTCGTGGATCCGAACGTCTTCTCGCCGGCCATCAGGTCGAGTTCGATCTGGTACGAGTCGACGTTGATCAGACCGGCGCGCTCGCGCGCTTCGTCGCGGGACAGGTTCGCTCCTGGCATGCGCTTGATCCTGGCAGACCTACCTGCGGGGGGCTTACGCCCCCCGCATACCCCCATCTCCTGGGCTTACGCCCCCCGCATACCCCCCATCTCTTGGGGCTCCGCCCCCGCAATCCCCCGCCACGGTGCAGGGCGAGGGCGCGGTATGGCCGATAGCGGGCTGGCAGGATGACCGGATGCGCATCCACCTAGGGTCTGACCACACCGGCTTCGAGGTCAAGATCCAGTTGGCGCAGCAGCTGCGTGGATCCGGTCACGAAGTCGTCGACCACGGGCCGTTCCGTTATGACGAGGGTGACGACTACCCGGTGTTCTGCCTGCGCGCGGCGGATGCAGTCGCGCACGACGACGAAAGCCTCGGTGTCGTCCTGGGCGGGTCGGGCAACGGCGAGCAGATCTCGGCGAACAAGGTGCGGGGAATCCGGGCTGCGCTGGTCTGGACCGACGACACCGCGCGGCTCGCCCGTCAGCACAACGACGCGAGGGTGATCTCGGTGGGGGTTCGAATGCATCCGATGGAAGACATCGTTCGGTTCGTCGAGATCTTCGTCGCGACCCCGTTCTCAGGGGACGACCGGCATGCGCGGCGGATCGCCATGCTCAGTCGGTACGAGGAGACCGGGGAGCTTCCTCATCTCGCGGGCGATCCTGCTGGCTGAGCTCGGCCACCATGACGTCGTCGGGTCTCGACACGTCGCGGGCACGCAGTGCCCCCGAGACGCCGACTTGAGACCGGCGGTCGACGTGATCCAGCCGCCGCGCGGGCACCTTGCCACGGCTGGTCATTCTCGAGACGGTACTCGGACCGTCCCTCTTCAGCGAGAAAGGGCCTGAGGCTACTGTCGCTGCGTGAGGGGTGGGCAGGACCGTCGAACGCCTGCCGGGGCTCGGCGATGGTTGGGCGGCGAACCGGTTGCGCTGACTGCCTTGGTGCTGTTGTGCGTCGTGATCTACCTCGCCCAGTCCGAGTACCCCGAGTCGGTACCACTGAGCATGTTCGTCGTCCCGATCTTGCTCGGCGGGTACGTGCTTTCGCTGCCCACGCTGTCCGTGCTCATCGGCGTGATCGTGGTGGCGCTCGTCGGGCAACTGATGAGGCACGGGTTCGACCAGTTCTATGCCGGCGCTCTGGTCGTCATCACCCTCGCGACGCTGGTCGTCCTAGGGGCGGCTCGATCGCAAGCGCGCCTCGGTGTCCAGCCGGTCGTCGGAGGCTCGATGCTGGTCGACCTGCGCGACCGGCTGATCGCCCAGGGCGAGATGCCGAGCCTGCCGCGCGGCTGGGAGACGGAGGTCGTGCATCGCTCGGCCGGCCGGGCGAGTTTCTCCGGCGATTTCCTGGTCGCGGCTCGGTCGGCCAACGGGCTGGTGCTCGAGGTCGCGCTGGTTGACGTCTCCGGGAAGGGTCTGGACGCTGGAACGCGAGCGCTGTTGCTGTCAGGAGCCTTCGGTGGCCTGATCGGTTCCGTGCCGCCGCAGGACTTCCTGCCCGCCGCGAACGCATACTTGCTGCGTCAGGAGTGGGACGAAGGTTTCGCGACGGCGGTGCACTTGGTGGTCGACCTGGGCACCGGCGCATTCGAGGTGCGCTCCGCCGGCCACCCGCCCGCCGTGCACTTCCAGGCTGGATCCGGCCGGTGGGACACCCTGGAGGCGACCGGTGGTCTGCTCGGCGTGTTCGAGAAGGACGAGTATCAACCCGCGCAGGGTCACCTGTTGCCTGGCGATGCGCTGCTGCTTTTCACCGACGGGCTGGTCGAGTCGCCCACTCGAGACCTGACTGACGGAATCGACAAGCTCCAGGGCGAGGCAGAGCGCTTGGTATCTCAAGGATTCCGGCACGGCGCACGCACACTCATCAATGCCGTCGCCGAGTCCGATCAGGACGATCGCGCGCTGGTGCTGATCTGGCGCGATTGAGCCGCCCGTACAGTCGTCGTACGTGCGGCGCGTCTCGGTCGTGGGCAACACCGGGTCCGGCAAGACCAGGCTCGCCAAACAACTCGCCGCTCGGCTCCAGGCACCCCATGTGGAGCTGGACGCGATCTTTCACCAGCCTAACTGGACCCCGTTGCCGACCGACCAGTTCCGGCAGCGAGTGGCCGCGGTCGTTGCGGACGACGCATGGGTGGTGGACGGCAACTACTCGTCCGTACGCGATCTGGTCTGGCAGCGGGCCGATACCGTCGTTTGGCTCGACCTCCCTCGCGTCACGGTCATGCGGCAGGTCGTCGCCCGAACAATGCGCCGGATGGCGAGCGGTGAAGAGCTGTGGAACGCCAATCGCGAGCGATGGCGATACCTGTTCGATGCAGACGAGTCGATCATCGCTTGGGCGTGGACCCAGCACGCCACGTACCGGCATCGTTACGCGGCAGCAGCCGCCGACCCCCAGTACGGACACCTGACCTTCATCCGGATGGGCTCGAGGTCCGACGTCGTTCGGTTCGTGCAATCGCTCTAGGACGGCCAAACTCAGCTGCCGGGCCAGGACGTAGGCGCCTTAGGGCAGTCGTCGGGACAGCCGCTTCCGAGGAGCGGCCACGGAATCCCGATGCCGTACCGGCATGGGGACCCGGTGTTCTGCTGCATCGGAGCCGTTCTCGATCAGCAATTCCACCGCCCGTTTCCCCATGTCATAGTGCGGCAGTGCGAGGCTGGTGAGCGCCGGTCTGAGCCACGGCGCCAGGAAAGAATCGTCGAACGAGACGACGGAGACGTCGGCAGGTATCTGCAGTCCTGCTTCGGCCAGCGCCCCGAAGGCCCCGAGGGCAAACTCGGTCGTTGAGACAGATAAGTGCGCCCGGCCGGGCTCCCGTGGTCAGGAATTCACGAACGGCTGCGTGTGCCGGCGCGGGCTCCCACAGGCATGCCACGACGCCCGAGAGCTGGACGCCAGCCGTCGCGAGCGCCTCGTTGACACCGGCGAGCCGTTCTCGGCCCGCGTACACATGCGGCGCGGGTTCGCCAATGATGAAGATGCCATCGCGGTGACCTGCGTCGAGGAGTATCTGCGCAGCGTCTCGGCCGGCGTTGATCTCGTCGGGAATTACGGCCGGTACCGGCCAGTCGACGGCTGTGCAGTTGAGCAGCACCAACGGCTGTCCAAACAGCCGAGCCGGGATCTGGACCTGCTGCGTGAACATCGCCGCGTAAATGAAGCCGTCGACTTGGCGGTCGAGCATGTCCCGGATCAACTGGTCCTCCGCGTGCGGATCGCCGTCGGTCTCGACGACGAACAGCATGCGGTCATTCGCGAGCGCCGCGGTTACGGCGCCGCGGATAGCCTGGCCCGCGAATGGCTCCGCCGCGATGGTGTCCGATACCAAGCCGATGGTGTGCGTAACGCTCGTGCGAAGCCCGCGCGAGATTCGGTTCGGCCGGTATTCGAGCTCCCTCGCCGCGCGCACGACCCGGTCGCGAGCGTCATCGGAGATCCGCATGTCTGCGTGGCGTCCGGTGAGGACGAACGAGGCCGTGGTTCGCGACACCCCTGCGCGTTTCGCAACCTGCTGCAGCGTGACCCGACCCGGCCGCATCCGGGCAGTCTGACACGTCGCCGTACAGTGGTTGTGACCTCGGCGTCAGGGCAAACCGGGATTACCGTTGAGTTGTGACAACGGGTGAGCCGACGATGCCGGAACCGATGCCGGACTCCGATCTCATCCCGTACGGGCCGATCCCCAAGCCGTCAGGCTTCGCAGTGGCAGCACTCGTGCTCGGCATCATCGGGCTGTTCCTGTCCTGGATCACTTTCGGCATCCCATCGATACTCGCAGTGATCTTCGGCCATGTCGGGGTATCCCGGGTACGGCGTGGTGTCGGAGACGGACGGGGCATGGCGATCGGCGGCATGGTGCTGGGGTACATCGTCATCGCAGTGTTCGTTTTCGTCGTCGGATCCCTGATCGCGATCTTCTGACGGGACACATAGGGCTGTCTCACGCCGACAGCTCACGCTCGAGCGGGGTACGGAAGCGAGGCGTCACGCGTACAGCGCCGATCCAGTCGGCAAGCTGTGCGGCCCTGCTCTCGACCTCGGCGGTGACATCGCGGCCGACGTCGTCGAACAGCCGGCATGCGATCTCGCCGGTCGGGCGTTGTGCCCAGCCACCGACGATCCTCCCGTCCGCCCAGATCGTCGGTCCGATGTTGCCCGACCGGTCGAACAGAGCAGGACCATGCGGGCCGAGATACCACGACCGTTCGGACCAGCCCATGGCCGTGGGGTCGAGCGCGGGAAGCAATGCCACCCAGTGCTCAGCCGGGTCCGCCATGTCGACGTCGTCGGCCAGCACCAGCCCGACCTGACCATCGAACTCCACCTCCACCGGCCCAATCGCGGCCAGTGCGTGTTTGACCTGTCCCGCGGTCCATCCAGTCCACCATTTCAGGTCGGCGACCGTGCCCGGCCCGAACGCCTCGAGCCATCTCCGCACGAGCTCCACCCGGGAGCCCTCGACTGCCAGCGCGGGCATTCCCTCGGGCAGCCAGGTTTGCGCCGGCGACCAGTGGTACTGACTGCTCGTCCAGGATCCGCGTGGGCGACCGCGGACGATGCGGCCCTCGGCGGCGAGCATGAACAGCACCCAGGTCGTGATGTTCTGCCTCGAGGCGTACGCCTTGCCCTCGGCCATGAGCAGCTGCGTGCGAAGGCGGGGTTCGTCGGCGGACAGCTGCGCCCCGGTTGCCTCGCCGCGGGCGACCAGTGCCTTCTCGGTTGCGTCCTCGACCTCGCGCAGCCATGCACCGTCGCCGACGCCAGCTTCGGCGAGCAGCTTCGTGTAGGTGCGCCGCTGACGGGCGGCGATCTCCCTGGTGCATGCCGCCTGGATGACAGCCGCCAGTTCGACCGGCACCACGAACATGGTCCGGCGCATGCCGAGCATCCGGATCAGGGACCGCTCGCCGTAGAGCGCATGCTCGATAGCGTCGACCTCGATCGGCGCGGTCCGGGCGTGTGTCGAGAGGAAGACCGACGCCGGGTCGGTTGCGTGCAGTGCCACGACACCACGGGCAGCCTGGACGGTGTCAGTCGCCGGCAGCGCAAGGTGATGCCGAACGGCCAGCCGGGCCCGCCGCTCCTCGATTGCGATGCGCCGCACAGACGTTTCCTACCATCAGGTCCGGATAGTGCCGTGTGGTCATCGAGAGGAGCAATTTCATGCCGGACGTGATGAGCGGCGCTCGAAGCCAGCGGGTGGCCGTCGTCGGGGGCGGGATCATCGGCACTGCCGTGGCGCGTCGGTTGCTGCAGGTGCGACCGGACACCGAGGTAGTCCTGCTGGAAAAGGAAGACCGGCTCGCTGCTCATCAATCCAGCCACAACAGCGGCGTCGTGCACGCGGGCATCTACTACGTGCCAGGCTCGCTCAAGGCCAAGCTCTGCCGTCGCGGAGTCGGGCTGCTTCGGGCGTTTTGCGATGAGCACGGGCTCGTGTTCGATCGGTGCGGCAAGCTCATCGTTGCGTTGGACGAAGCCGAACGGGCCCGGCTGTACGCGTTGCACGAACGCGCCGTCGCCAACGGCGTGCCAGGTGTGCGGCTGCTCCACACCGCCGAGCTGGCCGATATCGAGCCGCATGTGCGCGGACTTGCCGGTCTACATTCCCCCGACACCGCGATCGTCGATTTCGGCGCCGTCACTCGAGAACTCGGCGCCGATGTCGAGAAGCTCGGCGGCACTGTTCAGCTTGGGTACGAAGTCCTCGGCATCGAACAGGACGATCGGAACGTCGTCCTGCGAACTCATCACGGCGACCAGCACTTCGCGAGCGTCGTTCTCTGCGCCGGCTTGCACTCCGACCGGCTAGCCCAGCTTGCCGGGGACGGCGCCGCGCCCCGAATCGTCCCGTTTCGTGGGATGTACCTGCTGTTGCGGTCCGAGCGCCGACATCTCGTACGCGGTCTGATCTATCCAGTTCCTGATCCCAGCCTGCCGTTCCTGGGAGTTCACTTGACTCGCCGGTTCGACGGCGAGGTCCTGGTCGGGCCCAACGCGGTGCTCGCGCTGGCCCGCGAGGGATATCGCGGGCTCGACGTGGACATCCTGCACCTGGCCCGGACCGTGTGGGCAGCTGGATTCCGGCGCATGGCGGGCCGGTACTGGCGTACCGGCGTCCACGAGGTCGTCGGCGCAATGAGTAAACGCGCCTTCGTGCGCGAGGCGTGCCGCTATGTCCCGGAGCTGACGGTCCGCGATGTCCTCCCTGGACCCGTTGGTGTTCGGGCACAGGCGATCAACGCCGACGGCTCGCTGGTCGACGACTTCCGAATCAGCAGGCTTGGTCGGGTCACCGCCGTCCGCAACGCACCATCTCCAGGCGCGACGTCGTCTCTGGCCATCGCCGAGCACGTCGTCGACACCCATGTCGGTCACGAGCGGATCACGGATGTTCCATAACCAACCGTGCCCGACTGGGCGGTGGATCTACCCTCGCGGAATGGCCGGTGGCCCGCGTCAAATGAGCGAGTGACCGGTTCGAGGGGCGGGTTTAGCCGTTCGTCCGTCCGTCGGGGTGCTCGACGTGTAGGCGGCCACGAAGCCCTGTCGCCAGCTGGGGTAGCGGAGCGTCCACCCAAGCTCGCGTTTGGCCTTCGTGTTCGAGGCGCCGCGGGACTCGGTTCCCATAATGACCGCAACTTGGCCGGCGAACAGCCACGCAAGCCAGCGGGGGACGTGCCGGGGCGGCTTGGCGCCGAGCACGTCGGCGAGCACTGGCAGCCACTCACGCACTGGGGCGGGCTCGTCGTCGACGATGTTGTAGATACCGGCTCGGTTGTATTCGAGCGCTAGCACTGTCGCCGCAGCGGCGTCGTCGAGGTGGATGAATGAGGAGACGCCGCCACCGTCGCCGATGATGGGGAACTGCCGCTTGCGGACCGGCTTGATCAGCCCGTCGTCCGGAGCGCCGTAGAAGCCGCCGTAGCGAAGGACGATCCCGCCGGCGTCCGTGACCGCCTGGTCGAGATTGCGCATTGCGGCGTTGGTCTCGCGGGTTGCTGCCGGTGGGGTGGGGTCGAGCGGATCGTCCTCGGTCTTGACCGGGCCGCCGTTGCGTGCATAGCGGAAGCTGGCGAAGCTCTGGGCGACGAACCGGTGAACACCGGCTTCGCGCGAGGCGGCCAGCAGCGCGTCGGTGCCCTCGGTCCGAAGCCGGTTGGTCGGCGCGAAGGTACGGTCGAGGCTCCTCGAGAAACGGGCACCCGCCAGAGCGGTCGCCTGGTGGACGATCGCGTCGGGCTTGGCTTCGAGGACGGCTTTGCGCACAGCGGGCCGGTCGAGCAGATCGAGTGCAATGGCCTTCGCCCCGAGCGCCCGTAAACGCTCGGCGTTTCCAGGCGAGTTGAAGGTGCCGATCACATCGTGCCCTCGGTCTATGAGCTGAGGAACAAGGCGGATCCCGATCGCACCACTCGCCCCTGCAACAAAGACTCGCATCGTGTTCTCCGTTTCGGTGTTGGGTTGGCCCTGGGTGTTCCTTGTCACGCCCGCCGTGTTCGGAGGGTCACTTGAGATGACACCTGGCAACCCGAGGATGTGACCGATGGACGAGAACGACTGGCTGGCAGATCGCTTCGAGGAGCACCGTGCCCACCTGCGGGCCGTGGCATACCGGATGCTGGGTTCGCTCACCGACGCCGACGACGCCGTTCAGGACACCTGGCTGCGCCTGAGCCGAGCAGGGGCGAGCGAGGTCGAGAACCTTCGCGGATGGCTGACCACGATCATTGCCCGCGTGTGTTTGAACATGCTGCGCTCGCGCAACCGTCGGCGAGCGGAGTCCCTTGGGGTGCACCTACCTGACCCTCTCGTCAGCGCAGACGCGGCGATCCAGCCGGAGGAGGAGGCATTGCTGGCCGACTCGGTCGGCCTTGCTCTGCTGGTGGTGCTGGACAACCTCGCGCCGGCCGAGCGGCTGGCATTCGTGCTGCATGACATGTTCGAACTCCCGTTCGAGGAGATCGCCCCCATGATCGGCCGCACTCCAGCGGCGGCCAGGCAGCTCGCGAGCAGGGCGCGACGTCGCGTGCAGGGCGCGGAGGTACCAGCGCCGGATCCCGATCTCGCTCGCCAGCGAGAGGTGGTCGACGCGTTCTTCTCGGCTGCACGCGGAGGCGATTTCGATGCACTCGTCGCCGTGCTCGATCCCGACGTCGTACTGCGAATCGACGCGGGCGTCAAGCGCCCCGCAGCCTCCATGGCGATCCATGGCGCGTCGGCCGTAGCCAGGCAGGCACTCACCGGGCTCGCGGCCCCGCTGCGGGTTGTGGACCTGCGCCCCGCGCTGGTGAACGGAGCAGCGGGAGTGATCGTTATTGGGCGCGGACGGCCAGTCACCGTGATTGGTTTCACCGTCGCCGAAGGCAAGATCGCCGAGATCGACGCGATCGCCGATCCCGAACGGGTCCGCGGGATCACGGCCGCCGTCCTGCACCACGAGTAGCCGCACGGCCAGCCCGAGGTGCCCCGGTCCCCTTCAGCTGCGGGGTGTTCTGGCGTGTGGAGCGGGTGACGGTGGAGCGGGTGACGGGAATCGAACCCGCACCACCAGCTTGGAAGGCTGGAGCTCTGCCATTGAGCTACACCCGCGGGCAAGGCTCGCACGCGAGCCGACGCCTGATCGAACGCGCCATTCTAGCCAGCCGGTGGCGTAACCTGAGCTAACGATCTCCGGGGTATGGCGCAGTTTGGCAGCGCGTCCGCTTTGGGAGCGGAAGGCCCCCGGTTCAAATCCGGGTACCCCGACCCGACGCCGTTGGGTGCCGCATTCCACGACAGCTACGATGAGGGCCGGCGCCGATCCGGCGCGTCGATCCACAACTCTCAGGAGAACTTCCTCGTGAAGAGCGTCGTCGAGTCCCTCAACCCGACCCGGGTCCGGCTTGCGGTGGAGGTCCCGTTCGAGGAGCTCGAGCCGAGCATCAAGTCCGTCTACCAACGCATCGCGGCGCAGGTCAATGTGCCCGGCTTTCGCCGCGGCAAAGTGCCGCCAGTGGTCATCGACCAGCGCATCGGTCGGCCAGCCGTGCTCGACGAAGCCGTCCAAGAGGCGCTACCGAGGCTCTACGGGCAGGCGGTCGAAGACAACGAACTGCGTCCACTGGGCCAGCCCGAGGTCGATGTCACCGACTTCGCCGACGGCCAGGAGCTGAAGTTCACCGTCGAGGTCGACATCCGGCCGATGGTGACCCTGCCCGAGTGGGAAGGGCTCGAGGTGCAGATCGATGACGCGGATGTCACCGACGCCGACGTCGACGAGCAGTTGCAGCAGCTCCGCTCGCGGTTCGGAACGCTGCTCGGCGTCGACCGGGCGGCGGCCGAGGGCGATTTCGTCATGGTCGATCTCGAGGCGAGGAAGGACGGCGAGCTGGTCGAGGGCGGGCAGGCCACTGGGGTCTCCTACCAGATCGGCAGCGGCCAGCTCGTCCCGGGAATCGACGACGCGGTCACCGGTTTGTCCGCAGGTGAGTCGGCGACCTTCCACACCACGCTGCTCGGAACAAACGCCGGCGAAGAGGTCGACTGCACGGTCACGGTGAGCGCCGTCAAGGAGCAGCAGCTTCCCGAGCTCGACGACGACTTCGCGCAGATGGCCAGCGAGTTCGACTCACTGGACGAGTTGCGGGCGGACCTGCGGGAGCAGGCGCAGCGGGTCAAGCGGGTTGAACAGGCGATCGCCGCGCGGGATGCGGTGCTCGAGAAGCTGCTCGAGCGGGCTGGGGACGTTCCGTTGCCGGAAGGCGTCGTCGCCACCTCGGTCCAGGAGCACCTCAGCGACGGCCACGGCGACGACGAGCATCGCGCGGACTTCGAGAAGGACCTTCGGCAGAGCCTCACGGCGCAGTTCGTCCTCGACGAGTTGGTCAAGGCGCAAGACCTGCAGGTTTCGCAGGAGGAGCTGACGTCCTACCTGGTGCAGCGAGCGGCTCGCTCGGGCGTCGACCCCAACCAGCTCATTCAGCAGTACGTCGAGACGGGCACCATCCCGGCCCTCGTCTCCGAAGTGGCTCGGGGTAAGGCGCTGGCGCTGGTGGTGGAGAAGGCGCAGGTCATCGACGCATCGGGACGACCGGTCCCCCTCGACCTGCTTCGCGACGACGGCACGGTGGGCGATGCCGCGCCTGGCTCGGCCACACCGAGCATCTCGTTCGCCGACTTCGAGGAGGAAGTCGAGGGCGAGGAGGAATTCGACTTCGACGAGGACGATGAGGCAGCAGCAGCGGAGAGGTCGGACGAAGATCGGTCGTGATCAGGTGCGCTGACGCGCTTGAATCCGCCGCCTTGTGCACCTGATCGTCGGGCGTCCGCCAGCCGAGACTTGATCAGATGATGCTCGGCCCGGCAGGAAGACCCGGTCGCGCACCTGATCGTCGGGCGTCCGCCAGCCGAGACTTGATCAGATGATGCTCGGCCCGGCAGGAAGACCCGGTCGCGCACCTGATCGTCAATGAGCGCTGTGATCAGGTGCAGAATCGACGATCAGGTGAACAAGGCCGAACCCGTGGGTCAGCACGCCGTCAGCGAACACGGTGCGGTCCCGGATGGCCGCCTCCTCGACGTTGGTTAGTGTCGGGAGAACAGCAGAAGCGAACATTTGCCCGAGGAGACGTGATTGTGAGCAGCGTGATGCAGGTGAGCCCAGGCGCGGCGATGGGCCTCGAGGACAACGTGTACAACCGCCTCCTCCGGGAGCGGATCATCTTCCTCGGCACCGAGGTGAAGGACGAGAACGCGAACGCGATATGCGCTCAGCTGCTCCTACTTGCGGCTGAGGACAGCAAGGACATCCACCTCTACATCAACTCGCCGGGTGGCTCGGTGTCGGCCGGCATGGCGATCTACGACACGATGCAGTACGTCAAGCCCGACGTCGTCACGGTGGCGATGGGACTGGCTGCCTCGATGGGCCAGTTCCTGCTGGCCGCCGGCGCCAAAGGCAAGCGGTACGCCACGCCGCACGCTCGGATCATGATGCACCAGCCCTCGGGCGGCATGGGTGGTTCGGCGAGTGACATCCGTATTCAGGCCGAGCAGATGCTCCACACCAAGCACCAGATGGCCCAACTGATCGCTAAGCACACGGGTCGCACCATTGCCGAGATCGAGAACGACTCCGACCGCGACCGGTGGTTCACTGCCGAGGAAGCGTTGGAGTACGGCTTCGTCGACCACGTCGTCCAGAGCGCGTCCCAGGTCTCCGAGGGCGGCGGCACGGCCTAGCGCGAGCCATGCCGGCAACCGAATGCCAGCCCGCCTCGAGATCCATCTCACCGAGCCCAGGAGACCCTGATGACTGACCAGCAGGTCCCTTCGATGAACTACTACATCCCGCAGTGGGAGGAGCGCACCTCATACGGCTTCCGGCGGATCGACCCGTACGCGAAGCTGTTCGAGGAGCGCATCATCATCCTCGGCACGCCGATCTCCGACGACGTCGCGAACGCCGTCATGGCTCAGTTGATGTCGCTGGAGTCGATGGACCCCGACCGCGACATCGACATCTACATCAACTCGCCAGGTGGTTCGTTCACGGCGATGACGACCATCTACGACACGATGCAGTTCATCAAGCCCGACATCCGCACGGTCTGCATGGGCCAGGCCGCCTCCGCGGCCGCCGTTCTGCTCGCCGCCGGGGCCCCGGGCAAGCGGCTCGCTGTTCCCAATGCCCGGGTTCTCATCCACCAGCCCTACACCGAAGGCGCATACGGCCAGGCCAGCGACATCGAGATCCAGGCCAACGAGATCCTGCGGATGCGGGCGTTGCTGGAGGAGATCATTGCCCGCCACACCGGCAAGGATGTCGACGAGGTCCGCAAGGACATTGAACGGGACAAGATATTCACCACCCAGGAGGCCATCGACTACGGCCTCATCGACGCCTTCACCACCTCCCGCAAGGCCAGTCTGGTGAGCTAGCGACGGCCCGTGCGGTGATCGCCGGGCGCGCCGTGACGCGCGTTCGACCCGCTCGTCGGCGGGAAGGGGTACCGTCGAGGCACACGGCCAGTTGGACACGCTTACGGGAAGGACTATCCGCGTGGCACGCATCGGCGACGGCGGTGACCTGCTCAAATGCTCGTTCTGCGGCAAGAGCCAGAAACAGGTCAAGAAGCTGATCGCCGGCCCGGGCGTTTACATCTGCGACGAGTGCATCGACCTGTGCAACGAGATCATCGAGGAAGAGCTCAGTGAGAGTCCTGAGGTCGGCCTGTCGGACCTGCCGAAGCCACGCGAGATCTACGAGTTCCTCGAGCAGTACGTCATCGGCCAGGAGACCGCCAAGAAGGCGCTGTCGGTAGCCGTCTACAACCATTACAAGCGGGTCCAGGCCCGGCAGGCAGGAGGGCCGCGCGCGGCCAAGGAAGAAGCCGTTGAGCTGGCCAAGTCCAACATCTTGCTCATCGGACCCACCGGCTGCGGCAAGACCTACCTCGCCCAGACCCTCGCCAGACTGCTCAATGTGCCGTTCGCCATCGCGGACGCCACCGCGCTCACCGAGGCTGGCTACGTCGGTGAGGACGTCGAGAACATCCTGCTCAAGCTCATCCAAGCGGCCGACTACGACGTCAAGAAGGCTGAGACGGGCATCATCTACATCGATGAGGTCGACAAGATCGCCCGCAAGAGCGAGAACCCGTCGATCACTCGCGACGTCTCCGGCGAAGGCGTCCAGCAAGCGTTACTGAAGATCCTGGAGGGCACGACGGCGAGCGTGCCGCCGCAGGGCGGGCGCAAACACCCACACCAGGAGTTCATCCAGATCGATACCACGAACGTGCTGTTCCTCGTCGGTGGCGCCTTCGCCGGGCTCGAAGAGATCATCGAGCACCGCATCGGCCGCAGCGGTCTCGGTTTCGGTGCCGAGATCCGCAGCAAGGCCGAACGCGACGGCGCGGACCGGTTCGGCGAGGTCATGCCTGAAGACCTGCTCAAGTTCGGGCTGATCCCCGAGTTCATCGGCCGACTGCCGGTCATCACCACGGTGAGCCCGCTCGACCGTGATGCGCTGATCCGGATCCTTTCCGAGCCGCGTAACGCTCTGGTCAAGCAGTACCACCGGTTGTTCGAGATCGACAGCGTCGAGCTCGAGTTCACCGACGACGCCATCGAGGCAGTCGCTGACCAGGCTCTGCTTCGCGGCACCGGCGCCCGCGGCCTGCGGGCGATCATGGAGGAGGTTCTTCTCCATGTCATGTACGAGGTGCCCAGCCGCGACGATGTCGCCCGCGTGGTCATCAACCGCGACGTCGTGCTCGAGAACGTCAACCCCACGCTCGTCCCGCGAGAGGTCACAACCCGCAAACGCGAGCGTCGCGAGAAGAGCGCCTGAACGCTCCGTAGACTTCGCCAGGTGGCCGAGCCGACCCGTCCCGACGCCGACCCGCTGCCTCCAGCGTTTGAGCCCGCAGAGGTAGAGGTACCGCTGTACGAGCGGTGGGTCGAACGCGGCTACTTCGAGGTCGACGAGAAGAGCGACCGGCCGCCGTTCTGTATCGTCATCCCGCCGCCCAACGTCACTGGCTCGTTGCACATCGGGCATGCCTTCGAGCACACGCTCATGGACGCGCTGGTGCGCCGGCGCCGGATGCAGGGCTACGAGGCGGTGTGGCTGCCCGGCATGGACCATGCCGGCATCGCCACGCAGAACGTCGTCGAGCGCCAGCTCGCCAAGGAGGGCCTGTCCAGGCACGACCTCGGGCGCGAGGCCTTCGTCGAGAAGGTCTGGGAATGGAAGGCCGAGTCCGGCGGACTGATCCTCAAGCAAATGCGCCGGCTCGGCGACGGCGTGGCGTGGAGCCGCGAGCGGTTCACCATGGACGACGGGCTGTCGCGCGCGGTACAGGAGATCTTCACGCGGTTGTACGACGACGGTCTGATCTACCGGGCCGAACGGATCATCAACTGGTGCGTCCGATGCCACACCGCGCTGTCCGACATCGAGGTGGAGCACTCCGAGGACGAGGGCGAGCTCGTCTTCATCCGGTATGGCGACCCGCAGACCAGCGAGGTCGTCGTCGCGACGACCCGTGCGGAAACGATGCTCGGCGACACCGCGGTGGCGGTGCATGCGGACGACGATCGGTATAGGCACTTGGTGGGCACCGAGGTTGAACTCCCGCTGACCGGCCGGCGGATACCGGTCGTGGCCGATCCGCAGGTCGACCCGGCGTTCGGCACCGGCATGGTCAAGGTCACGCCGGGTCACGACCCCAACGACTTCGAGATCGGCCAGCGGCACGGGCTGCCCAGCCTGCTGGTGCTGGACGAGCAGGGGAGAGTCACCGCGCACGGCCCGTTCCAGGGACTGGACCGGTTCGAGGCTCGGCCGGCGGTTGTCGCGGCCCTTCGGGAGGAGGGGCGGATCGTATCGGAGAAGCGACCCTACCTGCATGCCGTCGGCCACTGCTCCCGGTGCCGCACGGTGATCGAGCCGCGGCTGTCCCTGCAGTGGTGGGTAAAGGTCGGTCCGCTGGCGAAGGCCGCCGGCGACGCCGTTCGGGACGGCCGGGTCCTCATCCACCCCAAGGAGATGGAGGGCCGGTGGTTCGCCTGGGTCGACAACATGCACGACTGGTGCATCTCGCGACAGCTGTGGTGGGGTCACCGCATCCCAGTCTGGTACGGCCCGGCCGGCGAGGTCGTGTGCGTCGGGCCAGACGACGAAGTTCCTACCGGCGACGGCTGGTATCACGACGAGGACGTGCTCGACACATGGTTCTCCTCGGCGCTATGGCCGTTCTCGACGCTCGGCTGGCCGGACGAGACCGCGGCGCGGGAGAAGTTCTATCCGAACCAGGTGCTGGTTACCGGCTACGACATCCTGTTCTTCTGGGTAGCCCGGATGATGATGTTCGGCCTCTACGCACACCAGGACAAGCCGGCCGAGGAGGCGGTCCCGTTCCGGGTCGTCGCTTTGCACGGACTAGTCCGCGACCAGTTCGGCAAGAAGATGACGAAATCGGCCGGCAACGCGGTCGACCCGATCGTCTGGCTGGACAAGTACGGCGCGGATGGCGTCCGGTTCACGATGGCCCGGGGTGCGAACCCCGGCGCCGATGTGCCGATCGGCGAGGACTGGGTCCAGGCGTCGCGGAACTTCTGCAACAAGCTGTGGAATGCCACCCGGTTCGCGCTGCTCAACGGCGCCCGCCTCGGCCCCTTGCCGTCTCCGGCCGAGCTGTCGGGCCCGGATCGCTGGATCGTGTCTCGGCTGAACAGAACGGTAGCCGCGGTCGATGCATTCTATGAGGACTTCCAGTTCGCCAAGGCTTCCGAAGCGCTGTTCCACTTCGCCTGGGACGAGTTCTGTGACTGGTACGTCGAGCTCGCGAAGACACCACTTGCGGCCGGGGGAGCGGCGGCGGAGCGGACCCGGCTTGTCCTCGGCAATGTGCTGGACACGCTGCTACGCCTGCTGCATCCGGTGATCCCGTTCGTGACCGAGCAGCTCTGGACGACGATGACCGGCGACGAGTCGCTGGTGATCGCGAGCTGGCCGACCGCCGACGAATCCCGGACTGATGCTGCAGCCGAAGCTGCCGTCGCGGAGGTCCAGCGGCTGGTCACCGAGGTTCGCCGATTCCGCAGCGACCAGGGCCTCAAGCCCCGTCAGCGGGTGATGGCGCGACTCGTGGGGCACGCCGGTGGCCCGGCGGAGGCGCATGAGACCGAGATCCGATCGCTGACCTGGCTCGACCCGCCGTCGGGCAGCTTCGCACCGACAGCATCGTTGCAGGTGGGCGCCGTGAGCGTGGAAGTCGACGTGTCCGGGGCGATCGACCTCGCCGCCGAACGCCGGCGAGTGGACAAGGACCTCGCCGTCGCCCGCGCAGAGCTTGCTCAAGCCGCCGCGAAGCTGGACAACGAGCAGTTCCTCGCCAAGGCACCCGAGCCCGTGGTCATCCGGATTCGGGAGCGGCGAACGGCTGCGGAGGCGGAAATCGCTCGACTGGAGGCGCGCCTCGCCGCGCTCCGATGATGTCCCAGCACGATGTGGGCAGCGACGCTCTGCGCGTGGTCGAGGCGGCACTCGCGACCCGGTGGCCCGAATCGAGGATCGAGCCGTCGCTGGAACGGATCACCGACCTGGTTGCCTTCCTCGGCCACCCACAGCGCACGTACCCCGTCGTCCACGTCGGCGGCACCAACGGCAAGACATCGACGGCGCGGATGATCGACGAACTGGTCCGCGAGCTGGGCCTGCGTACAGGTCGCTTCACCAGCCCGCATGTGGAGTCGGTGACGGAGCGAATCAGCCTGGACGGGCAGCCGGTAAGCCCTGAGCGCTTCGCTCGCGCCTACGACGAGCTGTCGCCGTACCTGGACGTGGTCGACGAACGTCACGACACCAGGCTGTCGTTCTTCGAAGTGCTAACCGCGATGGCGTTTACGACATTTGCCGACGCCCCGGTCGACGTGGCAATCGTCGAGGTTGGCATGGGCGGCTCATGGGACGCCACGAATGTGGCTGACGGCAAGGTCGCGGTAGTTACCCCGATCTCCGTCGACCACGCCGAATACCTGGGGGATACCGAAGCCGATATCGCGGTCGAGAAGGCGGGGATCATCAAACCGCGTGCATATACGGTTGTCGCAGCGCAACCGCCGTTGGCGGCCGAGGTCTTACTGAACCGAGCCATCGAGGTCGGAGCGGTGGTTGGCCGGGAAGGTGTCGATTTCGGCGTGCGGACCCGCGAAATCGCAGTCGGCGGGCAATTACTGACAATCGACGGGCTCGCCGGGCCGTACGAGGACGTGTTCGTTCCACTCCACGGAATGCACCAGGCGCAGAACGCCGCAGTGGCCGTCGCCGCGGTCGAGGGGTTCGTCGGTGGCGGCCGAATGCCCCTGGACCCGGACGCGGTCCGGGCGGCGCTCGGCCGGGTCGAGTCTCCTGGTCGGTTGGAGGTACTCAGGCGTGGGCCGACCATCATCATCGACGCCGCACACAACCCGGCCGGCGCCCATGCACTTGCGGCAGCGATCGCGGAGGAGTTCCACTTTTCAGCACTTACCGGAATCGTCGGAATGCTGCAGGACAAGGACGCGGCCGGGATCCTCGAGGAGTTGGAGCCTGTGCTGGACTACGTCGTCCTGACGGTGAACTCGTCGCCGCGGGCATTGCCGCTGGTCGAGTTGACCGCAACCGCCCGCGAGGTCTTCGGTGCTGACCGAGTCGACGAGGCAGCGACCATGCCGGACGCGATCGAGACCGCGGTCCGGTTGGCTGAGCAAGGTACCCCAGCCGGTGCCGGCGTACTGATCACCGGCTCAGTGGTGACGGCGGGCGATGCGCGACGGCTGTTGCGAGCGCGGTCGTGAACCGGATCGCGGCGACGGTGCTGTGTGTCGAGGCGGTCGTGATCGCTCTCGCGATTCCGGCTGCTGTCCGGCTCACCGACGTGGACACCGCGGTGGCCGTCACCATCGGTCTGAGCCTTGCCGTGGCATGTCTGGTCGTCGCCGCGTTACTGCGCCGGGGGGCATTCGCCTACTACGCCGGCTCCCTGCTGCAGCTTGCGGCCATCCTGCTGGGCGCCATCGTCCCGACGATGTTCGTCCTGGGCGGCATCTTCGCGGTTCTCTGGTTCGTTGCCCTGTTTCTTGGTGGCAAGGTCGAGGCCGCAGAGGCCGCGCGACGCAAAAGCGGTCAGCCCTGAACTCGCCCGGTAGGGTTCGCTCGATCACCCGCGCAGCAGTCACATGGGAGTGCCCGTGTCCGAGCGCACGCTCGTCCTCATCAAACCGGACGCCATTCGGCGCGGCCTGATCGGCGAGATACTGGCCCGCTACGAACGAAAGGGCCTGACGATCGAGGCGATGGACCAGCGCCAGGTCGACCCCGCACTTTCGGACGTGCATTACGCAGAACACGTCGAGAAGCCGTTCTACCCGGCGCTGCGGGAGTTCATCACCGGCGGGCCAGTGGTGGCGCTGGTGCTCACGGGCGACTCCGCCATCGACGTCGTCCGAGTAATGAATGGCGCGACCGACGGCCGAAAAGCAGAGCCGGGTTCGATCCGCGGCGACCTCGCGCTCTCGACGTCGGAGAACCTCGTGCACGGGTCGGACTCCGCTGAGTCGGCGGCGCGCGAGATTGCCCTGTGGTTTCCCGGCCTGGTGTAAACCCCACGCAGCCGAAACAGAGGAGGTCCACTGCAATGCAGTTGTCTCCGTCCACCCCGTCCGGTTGGCTGCTCCTGCAATTTCAGGCCCGACTCGACCGGATTCGGAACGAGTCCGATCGAGGTGCCTCTCCCGTGGAGTGGGTGATCATCACTGCTGTCCTTGTCGCGATCGCGGCCGCCGTCGGTGTGATCATCTACAACCTCGTCATCAACCAGGGCGAAACGGAGCAGCAACCACCGGTCCCAGGTAGGCCGTGATGTCATAGCGGCTTCGCAGCGCGTGCCGTGAGCGTCACGAGCAATCCACGACCTGGGCAACGGCCGAGCCGAATCAAATCCCTTACAGTCCGCGAACGCGGCCGATCTCCGAACCAACCCGCGCATAGCCTCGAAGTCCAATGGCCAGCCGGTCGATGTGTACACGGGCGTGCCCGCCGAAGTCGACGAGACGCCTTCGATGCGCCAGGGGCGCTGCGGTGGCGGGAATGGGCGCCGGATGGAGACTGAGATGGTGAGGATGGAGGCGCCGCCGGCGACGCCGAGCCGGGTACTTGTCGTCGACGACGACCCGACGATCAGCGACGTGGTGCGGCGATACCTCGAGCGGGCCGGGTTCGTCGTCGACGAGGCGAGCGACGGGCCGGCCGCGCTCGCGCTCGCCGCGGACCGTACGCCCGATCTGGTGGTTCTCGACCTCATGTTGCCGAGCATGTCCGGGATGGAGGTGTGCCGGCGGCTGCGGCGCACCTCGGACGTCCCCATCGTGATGCTGACTGCGCTGGGTGAGGAGGCCGATCGCGTGGTCGGTTTCGAGACCGGCGCCGACGACTACGTCACCAAGCCGTTCTCACCGCGCGAGCTTGCCTTGCGAGTCCAGTCGGTGTTGCGCCGGGCCCGCCGGACCGACCAACCGTCTGACGAGAGCCCCCTGGTCGACGGAGATCTGGTGCTCGACCTGGTATCGCGAACCGCCAAGCGCAACTCCGGGCCGCTCAACCTCACGGTGCGGGAGTTCGACCTGCTCGCCCATCTCCTGCGCCACCCGAACCGCGCCTTCACCCGGGCCGAGCTGCTGCAACAGGTGTGGGGCTGGACCTTCGGCGACCAGGCAACGGTGACGGTGCATGTGCGGCGGCTGCGCGAGAAGGTCGAGGACAACCCACAGCAGCCCCGCCGGATCGTGACGGTGTGGGGCGTCGGGTACCGCTACGAACCGAGGGAGGCGTGATGCCCGAACTCGTCGTGGTGCTGCTGTTGGCGCTGGCCGGCTCGGGTCTGGTCGGGCTCGTCGGCCTGTTGGTTCTGCGCAGACTGCATGGACGGTCAGTGACGGCGCACGTGGTAGTCCTGCTCGCCACGACGGTACTCGCCGTGGTGGCCGGCGTGGTCGCGGTCGCCCAGGCCATGTTCATCTCCGAGCACGACCTGGGTGTGCTGCTCGTCGTACTGGTCGCGGCCGGCGCGGTCAGTTTCGCCGTGGCGTTGTGGTCCGGCCAGCGGCTCGCCCGGGCGAGTGTCTGGGCGGCGGAGGCGCGTGATCGGGAGCGGCGGCTGGAGGACAGCCGTCGGCAGCTCGTCGCATGGGTCTCACACGACCTCCGCACGCCACTCGCCGGGCTGCGGGCCATGGCCGAAGCCCTGGAGGACGGCGTTGTCGACGACCCGGCGACCGTGGCGCACTACCACCGGCGGATGCGCGCCGAGACCGACCGGATCTCCGGGCTGGTGGACGATCTGTTCGAGCTGTCCCGGATCAATGCCGGTGCGCTGCACGTAACCCTGCACAGTGTCCCGCTGGCCGACGTCGTCTCCGATGCCGTGGCGGCGGCCGTTCCGGTGGCCCGGGCCAAACGGGTCCGGCTGGACGCCCAGCCCTCCGGCTACGGACTGGTGCGCGGCAGCGAGCCGGAGCTCGGCCGGGTGCTGTCCAACCTGCTCCTCAACGCGATCCGGCACACGCCCAGCGACGGGGTGGTCCGGGTCGACGGGGGGAGCGACGCCGACGGCGGGTGGGTCACGGTCACCGATGAATGCGGCGGGATCCCCGAATCAGACCTGCCGCGGGTCTTCGACGTGGCATTCCGAGGCGCCATCGCCCGCAGCCCGGACCCCGATGCGACCCCTCGTGACGGTGGCGGGTTGGGCCTCGCCATCGTCCGCGGCCTGGTCGACCTCCACGACGGCGAAGTTTCGGTGGTGAACGCCGACGGCGGCTGCCGGTTCACCGTCCGCATCCCGGCTTCCGCAGCCGCCGCAGCCACCATCACGTCCACGAAATGACCACGGGGTCCACCCCTGCGTATACACCGCAAGGCCTGCATGCCTGGAGGTGTATGCACTCGCCTAGTGGTGGCTCGATGCGGCGGTCCATGCGTTTCTGTTCGAACCGTGCGGCAGGTCAGGGTAACTCGAGCGGCAGCCGGATTCCGTCCAAGGCGTTCGGGCACGGGCAACGCCGGTCGAGATCCAGGGCAGCCGCAGTCCGAAGCACCAGGTCCCGCATCCGCTCTGTGTTCTCGGCAAATACACGGAACACCTCGTCTTGGGTAACCGCGTCGCCGACGTCGACACCAGCATCAAGATCAGTCACCAGCGCGATCGCGGTGAAGCAGAGCGCGAGCTCGCGAGCAAGCGCCGCTTCCGGATGGCCAGTCATGCCTACCACCGACCATCCCTGGGCGGCGTACCACTGCGACTCCGCTCGGGAGGAGAAGCGGGGCCCCTCGATGACGACCAAGGTTCCGCTGTCAACCGCCTGGACGCCCGCGGCGGCCGCTTGGGTCAGCACCGCCTGCCGTCCCCTCGGGCAGTACGGGTCGGCGAACGGCACGTGGACCGCGCCATCGTCATAGAACGTCTGCGACCGCACGGTCGTGCGGTCGACCAACTGATCCGGAACGACGAACGTGCCCGGCCCCAGTTCGGAGCGCAGCCCACCGACGGCACATGGCGCCAGGACCTGACGCACGCCCAGCGCGCGGAGCGCCCACAAGTTGGCCCGGTAGGGGATGCGGTGCGGCGGAAAGCGGTGGTCACGACCGTGCCGAGGGACGAACGCAACTGCTCGGTCTTCGACCAGGCCGATGGTCACCTGATCACTCGGACGCCCGAACGGGGTCTCGACCTCCACCTCACGCGCGTCGTGCAGCAGGGCGTAGAGCCCGGACCCACCGATGACGCCGATGTCAGCGCTCGCGACGTCGACCACAGGGCACTCCCGACGAACGGCGGGATCGGAACGGCGGTTCATCGGATGGTACTGGCTTCGGCGGCGGGTCGGGGCCGGCGGCGGCGCCTGGAGCAGGTCAGTTCCGGGCGCTCGCTCAACCGGTCGACTCTCCCCGGGATAGCCTGAGCTCTACCCGAGTCCCGTTCTGATTCGGAGCATTACATCAATGCCGGTCGAGTCGCTGTTCCCGCGCTTGGAACCACTGCTGCCACGGGTGCAGAAGCCGATCCAGTACGTGGGCGGCGAGCTCAACGCGACCATCAAGGACTGGGGCGCCGACGACGAGACCGTCCGGTGGGCGCTCATGTACCCCGACGCATACGAGGTCGGACTACCCAATCAAGGCGTCCAGATCCTCTACGAGATCCTGAACGAACGCGACGGTGTGCTGGCCGAGCGCACGTACGCCGTCTGGCCCGACCTCGAGGCGCTCATGCGCGAGCACGGGATCAGCCAGTTCACGGTCGACGCGCACCGGCCGGTCGCGGCATTCGATCTTCTCGGCGTCTCCTTCGCCACCGAGCTCGGCTACACGAACATGCTCACGGCGCTCGATCTCGCTGGTATCCCGCTGGATGCCGTCGACCGCACCGAGGAACACCCGGTCGTCATCGCCGGGGGACATGCCGCGTTCAACCCGGAGCCGATCGCCGACTTCATCGACGCGGCGGTGCTCGGCGACGGTGAACAGGTCGTGCTGGCAATGACCGAAGTCGTTCGGCAATGGAAGGCGGATGGGCGTCCGGACGGGCGCGATGGCCTGCTCTTACGACTCGCCGCGGGCGGCGGCGTGTACGTACCGAGGTTCTATGACGTGACATACCTACCCGACGGCCGCATCCAACGGGTCGTGCCCAACCGCAAGGGTGTGCCGTGGCAGGTCCACAAGCACACCGTCATGGATCTGGACTCCTGGCCGTATCCGCGCAAGCCGCTGGTGCCGCTGGCCGAGACTGTGCACGAGCGGTTCAGCGTCGAGATCTTCCGTGGCTGCACCCGCGGCTGCCGGTTCTGCCAAGCCGGCATGATCACTCGCCCGGTCCGCGAGCGGTCGATCGCCACGATCGGCGACATGGTGGAGACGGGGCTCGAGAATTCTGGGTTCGAAGAAGTGGGCCTGCTCTCGCTGTCCAGTGCGGACCACTCCGAGATCGGCGCGATCACCTCGGGCCTAGCCGACCGGTATCACGGCAGCAATGTCTCGCTCTCGCTGCCGTCGACCAGGGTCGACGCCTTCAACGTCACCTTGGCCGACGAGCTGTCAAGGAACGGACGACGTTCCGGTCTGACGTTCGCGCCTGAGGGCGGCACCGAGCGGATGCGCAGAGTGATCAACAAGATGGTCAGCGAGGATGATCTTCTACGGACCGTCGCCACTGCCTACAGCCACGGTTGGCGGCACGTGAAGCTCTACTTCATGTGTGGGCTGCCCACCGAGACCGACGAGGACGTGCTGGCCATCGCGGACCTGGCAAAGCAGGTCATCGACACCGGACGTGAAGCCTCCGGGCACCGCGACATCCGATGCACGGTGTCGATCGGGGCGTTCGTTCCGAAACCGCACACGCCGTTCCAGTGGGCGGCACAGTGCGACCACCAGACCGTCGACGCCCGGCTGACGAGGCTGCGCGAGGCCATCCGCAGCGACCGCAGGTATGCCCGGGCCGTCGGGTTCCGTTATCACGACGGCAAGCCCAGCCAGATCGAAGGGTTGCTATCCCGCGGCGACCGGCGGATCGGTCGAGTCATTCGGGCGGTCTGGGAGAACGGCGGGCGGTTCGACGGGTGGAGCGAACACTTCTCCTACGAACGCTGGCTCACCGCTACGACGGCGGCGCTGGCCGGCGAGCCCGTCGACCTCGACTGGTACACCACCCGGGAGCGCGAGTACGCCGAGGTGCTGCCTTGGGATCACCTGGACTCCGGTTTGGACCGCGACTGGCTCTGGGAGGACTGGCGGGACGCACTTGCGGAGGTCGAGGTCGACGACTGCCGCTGGACCCCGTGCTTCGATTGCGGCGTCTGCCCGCAGATGGGCACCGAGATCCAGATCGGGCCGACCGGCCGAACGCTCCTCCCGCTCACACCGGTTTGACGAGCGACGATCACACTCCGGCAGGGGACGGGTGGATCGGCACGACGTTGTGGTTGAGGTGGAAGACGTTGTCGGGGTCGTACTCCGCCTTGATGGTGGCGAGCCGGTCGTAGTTGTCCTGGCCGAGTCCGGCGACGACCCGTTCGGTTCCCTCGTCGCCGATGAAGTTGAGGTAGACGGCGCCGGTGGCCCACGGGTGGACGTCCGCCCGCACGTCGCGGGTCCAGCGGATCGCGCGTTCGTCGTCGGCCGGGTCCGTCCACAGCCCGAACGGGTGGACGACCCAGTTCGATCGACGCCACGGGATCGGGTAATCGGACGGACCCCGAGAACCCGCGCCGCCCATCGGGAACAGCACGTGCTGCGACGCTGACGGCACGACCATGTCGCTGGCCCGGGCGCAGAACGCGTCGACCGCCGCGTCCGGGAACGAGTTGAGTTGCTCGGCCGACCAGTAGTTGCGGAAACCGGGGGGGTCGTCGAGCGCGCAGTTCAGATCGGCGTACGGCAACTCGGCGATCATCTGGCCGGCGGGTTGCAGCGCGATCAAGTCAGAAACAGCTCGTCGGGCCTCGTCCTCCGGGCCGGCGTAGACGACGACGATCGCCAGCGTCAGCTGGTTGACGAGACTCTCTGGCACGAAGTCCTCACCCTCCCGACCGGTGAGGTAGATCAGGCCGCCGCCCAGCTCGTCGGGGCCGGCCTCGAGGACGTCTCGGTAGACCCGGGTGACCTCCGGCCCGCGCTCGGGCGGGAACAGCAACATGCCGAGTGTTGCCGCCGGGAGCGGATACAGCCGCAGCGTCAACGACGTCACGACCCCGAAGTTGCCGCCGCCACCGTGCAAGGCCCAGAACAGGTCCGGGTTCTCGTCGTCCGACGCCCGCACAGCACGACCGTCGGCGGTGACCACCTCGGCGGCCAGCAGGTTGTCACAGGCCAACCCGAACTTGCGGTCCAGCCAACCGGTCCCGCCGCCAAGGGTGAAGCCGCCGACGCCGGTTGTCGAGACCCGGCCACCTGTCGTCGCCAGCCCGTGCGGCTCGCACGCGCGATCCAGGTGGCTCATCGTCGCTCCGCCTCCGACGACTGCCGTCTTCGCCTCTGCGTCGACCTCGACCGCGTTCATGCGGCGCAGGTCGATGACGACGCCGCCGTCGGTCAACGCCATCCCTGCGACGCTGTGTCCGCCGCCGCGCACCGCCACCTCGAGGCCGCGCTCACGGGCGAACGCGAGAGCCCGGACGACGTCGGCGGCCTCCTCGCATTGGACGATAACCGCGGGGCGCCGGTCGATCATGGCGTTGAACACGGTTCGCGCCTCGTCGTACGACTCGTCTCCGGCGACGATCGCAGTCCCGCGTAAGCCGTCCCGCAGACCGGCGAGGTCGTTCTCGTCGAATTCAGCCGGCACCGCGCAAACTCCTTCGCATTCGGGAACTCCAGACCGTACGCCCGCTGTCGGGTCGGCGACAATGAGGCGTCGACACCATCAAAGCGAAAGGAGTCGGCGCTGACCCGGGCACCGCACAGCGACCAGAAACCGGCGGTGCAACGGCTGCGGATCCGGTTTGCGAAACGCGGGCGGCTCCGGTTCACCAGCCATCGTGATTTCCAGCGGGCCTTCGAGCGGGCGTTGCGGCGTGCCGATGTTCCGATCGCGTATTCGCAGGGGTTCTCTCCGCATCCGCGGATCTCGTATGCCGGGGCAGCCCCGACCGGCGCTGCGTCGGAGGCGGAGTACCTGGAGATCGCGGTGACCTCGCCGTGCGACCCAGCTGCGGTGGGGCAGGCGCTCGACGCCGCGCTGCCCCCGGGGCTCGACATCGTCGAGGTGGTCGAGGCATCGACCGGTCCCCTGGCCGACCAGCTGACGGCATCGGAGTGGGAGATCCGGATCACCACGACGGACCCCGGGGTTGTGTCGACGGCCGTTCAGACATTCCTGGAAGCACCGTCGATCGAGGTGGAACGGCCGACGAAGACGGGTGCCAAGACCCTCGATGCCCGACGTCCGGTCGTGCGGCTCGCGGTCGTCGGGGAATACTCGGACCCCCCGTATGCGATACTGAAGGTGGTCGTACGGCACGGAACACCGACCGTTCGGCCCGACGACGTCCTCGCCGGCTTACGGCGAGTGGCCCACTTGGCGCCGCCTCAGCCGCCCCTCGCGACTCGGCTGGCGCAGGGACCGCTCGACGACGAGTCCGGCACAGTGGGTGATCCGTTGGGGCCCGACCGCGACGCCGCCCACACCGGGCGCGCCGGCGCGGCGAACCCTGCGAAGCCCGCTGACGTGTGACGGCGGAGGAGGTCGTCGACCCAAGCTTCTCCGTCGGGCCCGCCACGGGCTCGCACGGCCGACAGGAATTCTGTCGCGGCGAGCAGCGCGCTTTCACCGGCGCGACGCCCCGCTGACAGCCGACGGGAGTGCACCCGCATGCAAGACCAAGACCTCACGACAGCCACAACGACAACGACGACCACAACGCGCCGTCGCCGATCCGCCAGCAGGGCCGCCGGGCCGCCAGACGTGAGCCCCGCGTCGGCGGCGACCGCGCCGGCTACCGAGCCGACCACCGCCGACGCCGGTGTCGACGCCCCGCCGAAGGCCAGGCGTCCGCGCAAGAAGGCAGCCGCGCCGGATCCAGCAGGCACAGAGCCTGCATCGTTGGCCGAGCCCACCTCGAAGTCGCCTCGCAGACCCCGGAAGACGGCGGCCAAGTCGGCGGCGAAGCCGATTGACACGCCCGCTGAAGCCAGTGCGGCCGGCGGCGCAGACGAGGACGCCCAGCCCGCACCGGCGGTGTTGTTCAAGGCTCCCGAGTTCACCGCGGCCGAGCAGCGACCGGCTGGGGCCGCTGCGAGCAAACCCTCCATTACTGAAGACCAGCAGCCGGCCGAACACGTGCCGCCACAGGTCGACGCCGGCGAGTCCGGAGACGACGATGAGGGCCCGCGGCGACGGCGTCGCCGCGGTGGTCGCGGCCGACGCAAGAAGGGCACCGAGGACGATGCTGCGGCTACCAAACCGGTCGAGGAGCAACCGTCCAGCGAGGGTCCTGCTGACGCTGACGAGCCAGCCGAGCAGACCGCGGAGGCCACCGACGAGACTGCCGAGGAAACCACAGCCGAGGAAACCACAGCTGCAACCCGCCGGCGCCGCCGCCGGCGTCGGCGCAAGGGGGAAACGGAGACGTCCGAGCCGTCGCCTGACGATCCGCCGGATACGGTGGTTCGGGTCCGCGAACCGCGGCCGGATGCCGGTGACGAGGTCACCTCGCTGAAGGGTTCCACCCGGCTCGAGGCCAAGAAGCAGCGCCGACGGGAAGGCCGGGAATCGGGGCGGCGACGCCCACCACTGATCAGCGAGGCCGAGTTTCTGGCCCGCCGCGAGGCCGTCGACCGAGTGATGGTCGTCCGGCAGACCGGCGACCGAGTCCAGATCGGGGTGCTCGAGGACGGCGTCCTCGTCGAGCACTACATCAGCAGGTCGACCCAGCAGTCGATGGTCGGCAACGTCTACCTCGGCCGCGTACAGAATGTGCTGCCCGCCATGGAGGCGGCGTTCGTCGACATCGGCCGCGGCCGGAACGCGATCCTGTACGCCGGAGAGGTCGACTGGGTTGGCCTCGGCCACGCCGAGGGGCCACGTCGGATCGAGGACGTGCTCAAGTCCGGCCAGTCCGTGCTCGTGCAGGTCACCAAGGACCCCATCGGACACAAGGGAGCCCGGCTCACTGGCCAGATCAGCCTGGCCGGCCGCTATGTGGTCTTCGTGCCGGGCGGGGCTATGAGCGGGATCAGCCGCAAGCTGCCGGAGAACGAGCGAACCCGATTGAAGAAGATCCTCAAGCAGGTCGTGCCCGAGGACTCCGCGGTCATCGTCCGCACCGCGGCGGAAGGCGCGTCCGAGGAGGAGCTGACCCACGACGTGGCGCGGCTGCGCGCGCAGTGGGAGGACGTCTTGCAGAAGGCTTCCGGCAACGCTCCGCAGCTCCTCTACAGCGAGCCGGACCTGGCGATCAAGGTCGTCCGGGACCTGTTCAACGAGGATTTCTCCACGCTGATCGTGTCCGGTGACGAGGCCTGGGAGACGATCCAGGAATACGTGTCCTACGTTGCGTCGTCGCTGCGGGACCGGCTGGAGCGGTGGACCGGCACCGGCGACGTCTTCGCCGCACGTCGCATCGACGAGCAGATCGCCAAGGCACTCGATCGCAAGGTCTGGCTGCCCAGCGGCGGCTCTCTGGTCATCGATCGCACCGAGGCCATGACCGTCGTCGACGTCAACACCGGCAAGTTCACCGGGTCCGGCGGCAACCTTGAGGAGACGGTCACCAAGAACAACCTGGAGGCGGCCGAGGAGGTCGTCCGTCAACTTCGCCTGCGCGACATCGGCGGCATCATCGTCATCGACTTCATCGACATGGTGCTGGAAGCCAACCGCGACCTGGTGTTGCGTCGGCTGGTTGAGTGCCTCGGTCGAGACCGGACCAAGCACCAGGTGGCCGAGGTCACCTCACTGGGTCTGGTACAGATGACCCGGAAGCGGATCGGGACCGACCTGCTCGAGGCATTCAGCGAGCCGTGTGAGCACTGCAACGGCCGGGGGCTGCTCATCCACTTCGAGCCGGTTGAGCCGGCCCCGAGTTCAGTTGATGTCGACGGCGACGGCGCCGGCAGCGCGGGCAGACGTCGGCGCGCTGCGAAGGCCGCCGCCGAGCCGCCGACCCCAACGGACATGGCACCGGCCGTCGCCGCGGTCGAGGCCGTCGTGTCGACGGAGGACGAGGACCTGGAAGACCTCGAGCCGCTGACCGTCGAGCCGGCCGCCCCACGCCGACGGTCGCGCCGACGGGCAGAGCGTCCGGCCGGCGAGCCAACTGCGCGCGTCGACGGAGACACCGAGTCGATCACGGTTTGACCCTGGCGCCGCGGCGTCCGTACCCTAGAAGACCGGCGCGAGTCGCGCCGAAATCCGTGCGCCCGCCTGCGACGTGCTGCGCGCGCCCGAGTGTCCGTTCGAGAGAGTGAGTGCGGTGTACGCGATCGTCCGCAGCGGCGGCAACCAGCAGAAGGTCGCCGTCGGTGACGTCCTCGAGGTCGACCGTCGCGACGGCGAGGTCGGTTCGACCGTGTCGCTGCCCGCGATCCTGCTCGTCGACGGGGGGACTGTGACGTCGGATGCGAAGAAGCTCGCCAAGGTCGACGTGACCGCCGAGATCCTCGGCCCGAGCAAGGGCCCGAAGATCGACATCCTGAGGTTCAAGCACAAGACCGGCTATCGCCGCCGCCTGGGCCACCGCCAGAGGTACACCCAGGTCAAGATCACCGGTATTGAGACAAAGAAGACTGAAACCAAGAAGTAGGCTGCGATGGCTCACAAGAAGGGCGCCTCGTCCTCGCGGAACGGGCGCGACTCCAACGCCCAACGCCTGGGCGTCAAGCGGTTCGGCGGCCAGATCGTGCAGGCCGGCGAAATCCTGGTCCGCCAGCGCGGAACCCACTTTCACCCCGGCGACAACGTCGGGCGTGGTGGCGATGACACGCTGTTCGCCACCGCTGCCGGCGCCGTCGAGTTCGGCGTCAGGCGCGGCCGCCGGGTCGTCAGCATCGTCCCTGCGGAGGAGTGACACCGTCCGGGGCGATGGCGATCCCGTCGTTCGTCGACCGCGTCATGCTCCATCTGCTCGCCGGTAATGGCGGGCACGGCTGCGTCTCCATCCGGCGGGAGAAGTTCAAGCCGCTCGGTGGACCTGACGGCGGCAACGGCGGCGACGGTGGTGATGTCGTGCTCGTCGTCGACCCGAACGTCACGACCCTGCTCGATTACCACCGGTCCCCACACCGACAGGCCGGGGGCGGGGCACCGGGCCAGGGAGACAACCGAGACGGGGCCAAGGGTGCGGATGTTGAACTGCCGGTACCAGACGGAACTGTTGTCACCACACCGGACGGCGCAGTCGTCGCTGACCTCGTCGGAGCGAGGACGAGATTCGTCGTCGCGCATGGTGGCCGTGGCGGCCTCGGCAACCGGGCACTCGCCAGCCCTCGGCGCCGCGCCCCTGGATTTGCCTTGCTCGGCGAGCCTGGCCAGGTCGTCGACGTCGTCCTCGAGCTCAAGAGTGTTGCCGACGTCGGCCTGGTGGGTTATCCGAGTGCCGGAAAATCAAGTCTGGTCGCAGCGGTCTCGGCCGCGCGGCCGAAGATCGCGGACTATCCGTTCACCACGTTGGTGCCGAACCTCGGAGTGGTCGAGGCCGGCGACGTGCGGTTCACCGTAGCCGACGTTCCCGGGCTGATCGAAGGCGCGAGCGAGGGCCGTGGCCTCGGACACGAGTTCCTCCGTCACGTGGAGCGATGCAGCGTCCTGGTGCACGTCGTCGACTGCGCGACGATGGAACCCGACCGCGACCCGATCTCCGACGTCGACGTCATCGAGCGGGAGCTCGAGTCGTACGGAAAACTCGCCGATCGACCCCGCATGGTGGCGCTCAACAAGATCGACGTCCCTGAGGCGCGGGAGCTCGCTCAGCTCGTCCGGCCGGATCTCCAGTCGCGCGGGTGGCCGGTCGTGCCGGTGTCCGCGGCGACCCACGAGGGGCTGCGCGAGCTGACGTTCACGATGGCCGAGATCGTCTCGGCAGCTCGGGGGTCCGCGCCGACCGCGGAGCCAACCAGGATCGTTCTCCGGCCGCAGGCAGTCGACGACGCCGGGTTCACTGTCACCCGAGAAGGTGATCGTTTCCGGGTTCGGGGCACCAAGCCGGAGCGATGGGTCCGGCAGACTGACTTCACCAATGACGAGGCGGTCGGCTACCTCGGCGACCGGCTGGCCCGTCTCGGCGTAGAGGATGCGCTGGTGCAGGCCGGAGCCACCCCAGGCGCGGAGGTCGTCATCGGCGGCGACGACGCCGTCGTATTCGACTGGGAGCCCAGCGTGCAGGCTGGAGCCGAACTTCTCCATGGCCGCCGCGGCTCCGATCCCCGCCTGGAGGGCCGGTAACCTTCGTGAAAATGACCACGGGGACCACCCGTACGGGTACACCCCCAGGCCTGCAAGCCTGGTGGTGTATAGGCAGGCATGGTCCCCGTGGTCATTTTCATCGGGTGAGCCACGAGGGGTGGCGAGCGTGACCCGAACCCCATTGGCCGGTGCTCGCCGCGTTGTGGTCAAGGTGGGCTCGTCGTCACTGACGACTACCGCGGGCGGGCTGGACGGCGAGCGTCTGCTCGGGCTGGTCGACACGTTGGCGAGCACCCGGAACGCGGGCCGCGAGGTCGTCCTGGTCTCCTCGGGTGCGATCGCCGCCGGTCTGGCGCCGCTCGGGCTGGTCCGCCGCCCGCGCGATCTCGCGACCCAGCAGGCCGCCGCGAGTGTGGGGCAGGGGCTGCTCGTCGCCCGGTACGCCGAGGCGTTCGCCGGCCATGGTCTGCAGGTCGGCCAAGTACTGCTCACAGCCGACGATCTGACCCGCCGGTCGCACTACCGCAACGCCTACCGGACGCTGCACAGGTTGCTGGCGCTCGGCGTCGTGCCGGTCGTCAACGAGAACGACACGGTGGCGACCCATGAGATCCGCTTCGGTGACAACGATCGGCTCGCGGCGCTCGTCGCTCAGCTCGTACACGCCGACGCGCTCGTGCTGCTGTCCGACGTCGACGCCCTCTACGACGGCGACCCGCGCAGACCGGGTGCAATCCGGATCGCAGAGATCCATGACCTGTCCGAGCTCGACGGGCTGCGCATCGGGCGCACCGGGCGGTCTGGCCTCGGCAGCGGCGGCATGCAGACCAAGGTGGAGGCCGCGCGGATCGCAACCGGCTCCGGCATCGATGTGGTCTTGGCCTCGGCGGTGGAGGTCGGCGCTGCTTTGACGGGGTCACCCGTTGGCACCTGGTTCCGGCCTCGTGCGGCCCGGCGTTCTACCCGGCTGCTCTGGCTCGAGCATGCGACCGATGGCCGCGGCAGCCTGCACCTTGACGCCGGCGCCGTCCGCGCAGTCGTCGAACGGCGGATGTCGCTGCTCCCGGCCGGAATCACCTCTGTGGACGGCACGTTCTCCGCCGGAGACCCGGTCGACCTGATGGACGAGTCCGGCCGTCCCGTCGCCCGCGGTCTGGTCAACTACGACTCGACCGAGCTGCCGGCGCTCCTGGGCAGGTCGACACATGACCTGGCCCGCGAGCTCGGCCCCGAGTATGAGCGCGAGGTCGTGCACCGCGACGACCTGGTCCTGTTGGGACGGGCCTGAGTGGCTCACCTTAGGCTGCGGTCATGACCGACGATCTGGCGACGCTGGTTCACGACCTGGCGCAACGTGCCCGGGCAGCGGCCGCCGAACTTGCGGTGCTTCGCCGGGCCGACAAGGACGCCGCGCTCAGGGCCATGGCGGATGCGCTGCAGAAACGGGCCGCCGATGTGCTGGCCGGCAATATCGAGGACGTGACCCGTGCGGAACAGGGCGGGACGTCGGCTGCGATGGTCGACCGCCTCCGACTGACCGAAGAGCGGATCGCGGGTATGGCGGACGGACTACGCAAGGTGGCTGCGCTCCCTGATCCCGTAGGTGAGATCGTTCGGGGGTACACGCTGCCGAACGGGCTCGACGTCAGCCAGCGGAGAGTGCCGCTAGGCGTCGTGGGGATCATCTACGAAGCCCGCCCGAATGTGACGGCTGACGCAGCGGGCCTCTGCCTCAAGAGCGGCAACGCGGTGCTCCTGCGCGGCTCGTCGAGCGCCGAACGTTCCAACTCCGTGATCGTGTCCGTGCTTCGCGAGGCACTCGCGCAGTCGGGGCTGCCTGTGGACGCGATCCAGCTGGTCGAAGGTGGCCGGGATGCGGCGAAGCATCTGATGCGGGCCCGCGGTCTGGTGGACGTGCTGATCCCTCGCGGCGGCGCGGGTCTCATCCGCAGTGTGGTGGACGAGTCGACGGTGCCGGTGATCGAGACCGGGGTGGGCAACTGTGCGGTGTACGTCGACGCCGAAGCCGACCTCGACCAGGCGCTGGCGATCGTCCTCAATGCCAAGACCCAACGCACCAGTGTGTGCAATGCGGCGGAGACCCTGCTCGTCCACTCGGATGTGGCGGAGCAGTTCTTGCCAGCTGTACTGAAGGCGTTGCACGAGGCTGGGGTTACGGTGCATGGCGACGACCGAGTACGTGCCTGGGACGACACAGTCGAGCCGGTTACCGACGAGGACTGGGCGGCGGAGTATCTCTCGTTGGACATCGCGGCAGGCGTTGTTGACTCCGTTGACCAGGCGGTCGAGCACATTCGGCGGTGGGGGAGCGGGCATACCGAGGCGATCGTCACGCGGTCGCTGGTCAATGCCCGGCGGTTCGCCGCAACCGTCGACTCGGCCGCGGTCATGGTCAACGCGTCCACCCGGTTCACCGACGGTGAGGAGCTCGGTTTCGGGGCCGAGATCGGCATCTCGACCCAGAAGCTGCATGCCCGAGGGCCGATGGGACTGACCGAGTTGACGTCGACAATGTTCGTCGTGACCGGCGACGGTCACATCCGCCAATGATGCGGTCCGCCCGCTAGGCTGCGGCCATGACGATCCTCCACTTGACCGAGCCGGCGGAGCGTGTCATCGAGGGACCGCCACCGCCGGTGTGGGGCATCGGCTTCCTGGCGACGTTGTTGCTGCTGCTGCTGGCGACCTTGATCTTCGGCAAGGGACGTCCGCACGCCTGAGGAGTCCGTCGGCGCTACGTTGTCGCCCGTGGGCGATCGCAGGCGACTCGGGGTGATGGGCGGGACGTTCGACCCGATCCATCACGGGCACCTGGTCGCGGCGAGTGAAGTCCAGTCGTGGTTCGACTTGGACGAGGTCGTGTTCGTCCCGACCGGCCAGCCGTGGCAGAAGACCGAGCGCACGGTGTCGCCGGCCGAGGACCGGTACCTCATGACCGTGATCGCGACGGCGTCCAACCCGCGGTTCTCTGTGAGCCGGGTGGACATCGACCGCTCGGGACCCACGTTCACCGTCGACACGCTTCGGGACCTGCGGGCCGAGCGAGGGCAGGAGTGGGATCTGTACTTCATCACAGGGGCCGATGCGCTGGAGCAAATCCTGTCCTGGCGGGACCCGGACGAGTTGTTCGGGCTGGCACATCTCGTCGGCTGCACCAGGCCCGGGCACAGCCTGTCGGCCGAAGGGCTACCCGCGGACAAGGTCACCTTGGTCGAGGTCCCGGCCCTCATGATCTCATCGACCGAATGTCGGGCCAGGGTCGTCCACGGCGAGCCCATCTGGTACCTCGTGCCCGATGGAATCGTCCAGTACATCACCAAACGTCGGCTTTATGCGGCCCAGCAGACGTGAGACGCTAGATCCCGACTGTCACCGGAGGAAAGGCTGTACGTTTGCCCGCCACTCACCGCGCCATGTCGCTCGCCGTCGCGGCCGCCGAGGCCGCCGCAGAGAAACTCGCCGACGACATCGTCGCGTTCGACGTTTCCGACCGACTCGCCATCACCGATGCCTTCGTCATCTGCTCCGCACCCAACGACCGTCAGGTCAGATCGATCGTCGACGGGGTGGAGGAGCGGTTACGCGCTCTCGACGCCAAACCCGTGCGCCGCGAGGGCGAGCGGGAGGGCCGCTGGGTGCTGCTCGACTACCTCGACATGGTGGTGCATGTCCAACACAGTGACGACCGGATGTTCTATGCGCTGGAGCGGCTGTGGAAGGACTGCCCGGTGATCGCATTGCCGGAGACCGTGCGAGCGGGCAGGTGAGCCGCCGCATCGTCTTGTGGCGGCACGGGCGCACGGAGTGGAACGCGAGCGGCCGCTTCCAGGGGCAGATCGACATCGATCTCGACGAGATCGGCCGTGCCCAGGCGTGGGAGTCGGCCCGGCGATTGGCCGCCTTGGAGCCAGATCTGCTGGTTTCGTCTGACCTAAAGCGCACGCGCGACACGATCGCCGCACTCGCCGAGATCACCGGCAAGCCGATCCAGCTCGACCCACGCCTCCGCGAGACCTTCGCCGGAGAGTGGCAGGGGCTCACTGGCGGGGAGATAGCGTCGCGTTATCCGGAGGAGTACAAGGCCTGGCGCGCCGGTGACCCGGTGCTCCGTGTTGGCGGCGGCGAGACCCGCCAGGACGTCGCCGAGCGGATGGCTGCGGCGGTCCGGGACATCGCTGCGAAACTCGCAGACGACGGCCTCGCCGTTCTGACAACACATGGTGGCGCCGCCCGGCTTGGGATTGCGGCGCTCATCGGCATGCCGCTGGAGCGGTTCACCAACATCGGAGGGCTCTCCAACGGGTCGTGGTCCATGCTTCGCGACACCGACCAGGGCTGGGTTCTGGTCGAGCACAACGCCGGCACGCTGCCGACGCCGGCCGTGATCGAAGAGGGCTGAGCTAGCGTAGCTCGCGATTTCGAGCAGGAATGTTCGGTCCGTTATCCTTGCTGAGCCGTTCGGCAAAGGGGCTGTGGCGCAGTTGGTAGCGCACCTCCATGGCATGGAGGGGGTCAGGGGTTCGAGTCCCCTCAGCTCCACTGGCATAGCCGCAGGTCACAGGCCTGTAGCGCGATCTTGATGCTCGCATGGCTACACGTCACGGGGCACCTACGGGGCAGGATCTTTGCGGGTAACTGAGAGGGGAATCGGCCGGTACCGGCTGGCCGGCCGCACATAGGGCATTGCTGCATTGAGTACCAAGCGATAGGCATCGCCTCGCGCGCGGCACGTCGCTCCCGACTCCCGGTCCGGGGCTCCGGCGCGCCAGGCACCGGCAGCCGGCATCGCGGCATCGCGGGGCCCCGCAGCCAAGATCTTGACCCCCCGGTGTTGAATCTCGCGGGCGGGGGCGGTCTACTACGCCTCCTTCAGTGGCAGGGAAACCCGCGCCACCGGAAGCACCTGTTTGCCCAGCCCCTCGCCCGAATGCCCTCAGTCCCCTGTAGCCGTTCAGTGCCCTTAGTGCCGTATTTATTCTCAGACTCAGCTCTCTTAAGGGGTGCGAAGGGCTGATGGTGCGTGGTCGCCCAATACGCCAGTTGCGCCCTTAGAACGATGCCTCAAATACCAACGGGGGAAAGAGGAAGCCATGGCATCCGTGAGTGGGGTCGAGACGATCATCGTGCCAGCGTGGCTCTATCCATGGAGTCCCCTATGGACCAAGAAGGGCGAAACCTTCGTCTTCGGAGCGTTCATGATCACGGACCAAGAGTATGTGTTCGCTGACGAGTCGGAGGTCTTGTTTCGGCTACCCCGTGAAGGGACGGCGGTCGTATGGCCGTGGTGGTTCGCGGGGGTGGGGATCAGGCTGATAGGGAACGGAGCCAGGAAGTCCGTCGCCTTCGGTCACCTGACCCCCCTTGCTCCTAGCCCAGAGCCCGAGCGCTTCCATAGGGCAGCGGAGAGTCTTGGCGCTCTAGCTGAAGGCCCGGGCGACAATCTGGCCGGGCTTCTGGCCGACATTGCCGGTGACCTCGTCGGGTTCTTTACGACCGCTCAGAACGTCAAGAGCGGCAAGGCTGTAGCCAAGCGACTTCGGCCAATCCTCGACGCGCCTCCTGCAATGATCAGGCAGCGACGGGACACCACCCGGCGTTAGGGTCTACGCCTCGCGTTGTGGCCAAGAACGCCCCGCCATCGCGATGATGGCGGGGCTCTTGTCATCGTGGATTCCTGATACGCAGAACGCAGAACGCCCGCCACTTGTGGTGGCGGCCCTTGTGGCAGCTCGGCTAAGCCGCGTCGCCTTGTTCGCGCTGGGCTAGCTCGGCTTCCGCCTCCTCGCGTAGCTTCGCTAGCCGAGCCCGCTGCTCAGCTTGCGCCTTTGCGAGGACAAGGGCCTTGATTTCCAGCTCCCGCCGCTCAGCAGCTTCCCTGGCCAGCCGAGCCTCGTGGGCCCGCTGCTGCTCGTCCTCCTGGGCTTTCTTCTCGGCCCGCCACTGGGCGTCGAACGCCTGCCACTCCTGCGTCCTGTCTTCCTCGACCTCATCTATACGAAGGCCGGGTAGCGGGCACGGCGGCTGGTTCGAACTTCCGCTCATCGGGGCGGTCTCAAGAGTCGGCGCACACTTCCTTGATTCGATGTCGAGGAGTGTCGTGGGGCGTGGCGGTTACCGGAGGTTGACGCCGGGGGGCGATCGACCGGGTTGTGGGAGCGGCTACGGGTCGGGCAGGCGGCCAGGCCCACCGCACGGGAGCTTGGTCTGTGCACGGTGATACGCCAGCCTGCGAGCTCGCGACACCTCTGCGGCAGCACAACACTGACGGGCGGGCTCGTCGGGCGGTTCGCAGTGAGTATGGCTCTGACGTGGGGTCATCCGTCGCGAGGTAGTGCTGATGGTTGAATCCGCTGTGGCATCTGGAGGCCGGATCTACATCAGCTACCGGCAGCACGACACCGCCTATACGTATTCCGCGGGCTGGCTGTACGACCGGTTGGCTGACCGATACGGCGGCGGTCGGGTCCTCAGGGGCGTCGACTCAGTCCCACACGGCGAAGACTTCGCCGAAACGGTCGCCGAAGCGGTCGGATCAAGCAATGCGCTGCTGGTGTTGATTGGAGCGGTCGATAACTGGGCGGTGATAGTCGCGGCCGTCCGATCTTCTCTGCAGATTCGCCAGATCCCGGTGCTGTTCGGCGGTGGCCGCCAGCTGTTCGAGGTGTTGCCGTCGCATCGAGCTGGACGTCCGGCGGGTGATCGACACGCCGGAGGCCACACACATCCGCTACCGCGTCCGTCGCTGAGCCGGTCAACCGGCCCGGTCACTAGCGGTCGATCGACCCTCCGACGATGACTGTTCTGCATTCGTGAAGGGAGAAGCAATGAACGACCAGTCCAACATGCGTGGCTATGTCGTGGAACCCGGTCAGGGTTTGCCGCATCGTGTGCACCACGTCAAGGCGTCGGGCCGGTCAACCGGGGGCAGCCTCACCGTCATGGAGCTCTCCGTCGATGGCGGGCCACCGCGTCACACCCACACCCGCGAAGACGAGAGCATCTACCTGTTCACCGGCACCTTGGAGGTGGAATGCGGCGGTGACCGGTTCCGGGCCGAGCCGGGATCATTCGTGTTCCTGCCGCGTGGCCTGCCGCACGCTTTCCGATCGGTCGGTGGGTCGGCCACCGGGCTGCTGCTCATAACGCCTGGAGGGCTGGACGAATACTTCGCGGAACTCCACGAGGCGAATCGCGCAGACGCCAACGAGATCAAGAAGATCCAAGAGACCTACGGAATCGAACGGTCGTGACCGGGATCGGTCCAGACGCTCAGGTCGCAGCGTGGCGTCCTGGTTGTGGCGGCGGTTCCGTCCGAGTCGCACTCGGCCGACTGGACCGGGCCGGGCGGCCAGGGCTGAAAAGTCCGCCGGATGGGACCGGCTGCAAATCGGCAAGGACATGGCACTCCACACAGGACAGCACCCCCGAGCAGGCCGGCGCCACCCATTCGAGTGGGCGCGATCATCCAAGCAGAGCACTCCGGACCACCGGCTGATACCGACGATTCGCGCGAGCGTGAGCACGTCACCGGCCCGGGCGGCGCGCCGGGTGCTCGACCGCGTGTGAGCCGCCCGCGCACACCCTCGCGCCGCGAACCTCCGAAGTCTGGTGATGCGCCGGTGACAGCCAATCGCCGCAAGGTCGGCACCTTGGCGTAAGGATGCACATGGCACACGGCGGCTAGTCATGCTCGCGCCGCAAGACCCGCTTCACGCTGCTCAGGCTGATCTGATAGCGCTGTGCCAGCACTCGCTTTGTTGCTCCACTGTGACTCTCGCGGATCAGATCGCTGATGATCTGCTCGCCGAGCCGGTCAACCAGTCGCCAGCGCCGCAAGGGCGGAGCAGCGGAGGCGGCCTGGCCGCCGTCTTCCTTGATCCCATCGACAGCCTGGGCGGCGAGTGCCCACTGTCTTCACGGCTTCGGGGTTCGAGAATCGTCCCCTTAGGTCCACTGCGGTGGTCCTACTCCAACCCCCGTCCAACGGCCGGGGCAGGCATCCATGGTCCCGAGCGGGCTGCGGCGCTCGTTGCGTGCAGCCAGGATGCCATGCATGAGCTCCCCGGTGTCTCGTCGAGGCCTTTCGATGGCCCCATAACTTGCGCCGCCGGAGCACGAGGACCCTGCCCGTCCAAACTCCACACCGTTGACGCGAAGTCCGTTCGCGCCAATGGTGTGTTCAAGGGAGTGGGCCGGATCGTCGAGGTGCCGAACCTGCCCACAGACCCCGACAACGTCAGTCGGGGACCTTGTGTTCGCCGAGGGCACATTGCACATCGTCAGTGCGTCCCTGGGCTTCCAGGTCAACAGCTTCGACCCGGTTTCGTGCAAGTTCTCGGTCACGATCCCGCAGCTGACGACGTTCGAGGGCGGCACCGGCCTGTTCGCCGGCGCGACGGGCACCGCTGAGGGCCTGGTCCACGGGCGCGCCTTCGCTCGACGGGCCTCAGATGGGAGCTGCTCCCTCGACCTCCCGCCACGGCACGCGCTGGACCAGGTCTCCAGGGCAGGCACACTGAGCTTCTGACTTCCGCGGGCGTTCAGGTCGGCAGCGCATGGGCTCGACGTGCAAACCGTCGGCCACCGACGCCGCACTGCCGATGCGCCGGCCAACCCGGATGCGGTACTGCGCAACGACCTCGTTGCCGAGGAACCCGATCACCGCGGCCAGCGCCGTCGCCCACAAGTGGGAAACCTCACGAGGGTTGACCAGTCGTTCGATCGCCTCGTAGGCGGCCAGCCCGACGACAGCGGTCACCGAGCAATGCCACCGACCCGCTCAGTATCACCACGACGGCCTTGCAGCTCCGCCGTCACTCCCAACAGGGCCAGGCTGATAACAGTGCACGCGCCGGCCGTCCGCGTCGCCTCCCAGCACCTCGTCGACCTGATTCGTGCTGTCGTGCGAATGCGCACCGAACAACTCCGAAACGGCATGTCGGAACCGGGCCCATCGTGAGTGCCGTGACCGTGGTCGTGAACGTGGTCGTGAACGTGACCGACTGTGGTCGTGGACCCGGTGATGCTGGTGCTGTTCGGTCATTGCGGAGAGAAACCTCGATCAGGCAGGCGCATCCGGCCACGATGTGACGCTGCGTGGACGTTGAGCCCGGCTCGTCCAGAGGCGTTCGGCCGGCCGGGCAGGCAACGGTGCAATCTGTATTCTCCCAGGCCAGAGCCGGGCGTTGGTCGTGTAGGCGGACGACGAAACCAAGCAGGAAAGCGGAAGCGAGATTAGCATTGGTGTTTGCCGCGGCACTCGCTTCACGCTACTCAGGCTGATGCCGCAGCACTCCGCCAGGGCACGATGCGTGCTGCCTGTGCGGCTGTCCCGAATACGGAGCGTTGGGCGGTCTTCCAGATCACGCCATCGTGGTCCAGAGTATAAGCTCCGGCGATTAGCCAATATGGCCAGTCCTGGGCGTTCGTAGGGTTGCCACTGCCCGGCGGGGGTGAGCTGTGGCTAGCTCGGTGAGGAGGAGCCAATGAGGAGACTTATGGCGCCGGTCGCAGTGGCCGCGACGAGCGTGCTTGTTGTGGTGGGGACCGCGGGTGCGAACACGTATCTGGTCACGGGACCGACACTGGCTAGCGGGGGAGCTACGCCGTTCGCCCCGGGATGCGGAGGGCCTGGTGAGGGCTTTCACACGCCGACCGAGGTAGCGGGAGTCAACTTCCCGAACACTGAAGTTGAGCCGTGGATCCAGGTCAACCCGCAAGATCCGAGTGATCTGGTGGGGTTCTGGCAGCAGGATCGCTGGTCGGACGGCGGCGCCCACGGCCTCGTTGCAGGTGTGTCGGATGACGGCGGGACCAGTTGGTCAAAGAGCTGGCCGGCCTTAACCAACTGCGCCGGTGGAACGGCTGCCAACGGCGGAGACTATGAACGGTCATCGGATCCCTGGGTGTCGTGGTCGCCGGCCCCGGCCAATGGGTTGGGAACGTTGCACGCGATCAGCATCTCGTTCGACCGGTCAACAGCGCACAATGCGGTGCTGACGAGCCGGTCGCTCGACGGCGGCAACACCTGGGGTGCGCCAATCACGCTTCGCGAAGACAACTCCAACTCCGGGCCACTGGCGAACCTGTTCAATGACAAGGAGTCGATTACGGCTGACCCCGTGACATTGGGGTACGTATACGCGGTCTGGGATCGCATCGAGTCGCCCAACGACAACCCGCTGACGCCACCGCAGGCGTACGCGCACGCGCCCGCCTTCCGTGGGCCGGTGTGGTTCGCTCGAAGCACTGACAACGGGGCGAGCTGGGAAGAAGCGCGTCCGATCTTCGCCCCCCACGCCGGGCGGACCCAGACCATCGGCAACCAGATCGTGGTGCTGCCCGATGGAACGCTCGTCGACGGGTTCAACTACATCAGGGGATCGAACGGTCAGGGCATTGCCCGCGGTGACAACGCTGCGGTCATCTTCTCCACCGATCAGGGCGAGACGTGGTCGTCCCAGGCGACGATCATCGCAAACATGGGCGACGCCGGGGTACGTGACCCTGAGCCGGTGAACTGCCTGGGCGATAACACGCCGTCCACGCCGTGCCTGCTGGTGCGCACCGGCGACATCCTTCCGGAGTTCGCCGTCGATCCGCAGTCCGGTTCACCCGGGACGATGTACGCGGTGTGGCAGTCGCACCGTACGGCAACCGTGGCCGGCAACCCGGTCGACGACACGATCCTGATTTCGCGGTCGACCGATGGCGGCCATGTGTGGTCGCAGCCGGTCAAGGTAAACCACACACCGTCAGGCGTGCAGGCCTTCACCGCATCGGTGCACGTCGCCGCGAACGGGGATGTCGCAGTGACGTACTACGACTTCCGCAACGACGTCTCCGGCGACGCGGCGCTCAGCACGGAATATTGGATCGTCCACTACCACGCCGGGGATCCCTTCGAGAGCGCACATTTCGGCGATGAGAGCCGGCTCACGCCAGCGTCCTTCAACATGCGAACGGCGCCCTATGCCATTGGCTACTTCGTGGGCGACTACGAGGGACTGGACAGCTTTGGGAACACGTTCACGCCGTTCTTCGTCCAATCGAACGGGACAGACCCGTTCCACCCGCTATCCGACGCGTTCTACTCCACGGCGGCTGGCAGCTGAAGTGATTGGGGAGGGCCGGCGGAAGAACCGGCCCTCCTCTGGTGCCAGCTCTTCGTTCACCAAGCATGGCAGCGTCGGCCGCAGGGAACCTGCGAGTCGACGAACGCCGAAGTTGCTGAGCCCGACCATCATGCCAGTGCGCAATCCATAAGGTTGCAGTGAGAGGAGGCAGCAGCGGTCCGACCCTTCTCGCCTGACAGTCGAGAACGCAAGTCCTCTCCTACACCACGTCGATACGACGAATGCATTTCCTGGCGGAGAAGCCTGCAGCGCTGTGACGTCCTGCGAGCGACTGCACTAATCTGACGATTTACCGCGCCACCAGAATGACCCCTGAATGGAAGACCCAATCGTGCTCTCCGACGTCAATCGCTGGGTTGGCGTCGTGATTGCGCCCGGGGCGACGGATTGGACAAGACAGCGGAAGCACGAACTGCAGGCGCAATAGGTCCACTTCCTGCCATTCTTCCGCCACGACGTAATGGTGCAGGGAAAGATCGTAGCGAGGCGTGACGTCAATCGTGGGGAACGTCACGCTCACGGCGTCGAGCGCGAGCGTGGCAGCCGAGTGTCGATGTCGACAAGCGGATGGAAGCCCTCCGCCAGCACATCACGAGGTCGAGGGGCAGCTAAACGAACCGCGACGAGAACGACGCGAGGTACTCGGGTGGCGTCTAACCACCTTGATCGTCCGGACGCGGCCTTCCGCACCGCGCCTTAAGGCTCCGTGGTGAAGTTGCGCGGCTCGACCGGCGTGCCGTAGCGCGTGGTGAAGACCAGTCCGGACGGATAGGCCTGCCAGAACTTGAACCCGGCTCCAGCTTGAGCGCTGGGCGAGGCCCGGTCAGGCGACGCCAGCCTCGTTGTCCGAGTACGTTGCGTCAGCATGTGAGCGGCCGGTGCGGCCGGACAGATCCGACGAGTCCGGTCCCGAACCTTGTCCGATCGTCAGAGGCCGCGCGGACCGGCATGGACCTGACCGGAGGTGAGCGATGACCGACCGAGAGCCCGTCGAGGTGACCAATCTCGACCGCTACGGATCCCCGCCGTTGCCGTGGAGCAGGCCGCATGACCTCCTCGTGGCCAGCCCGGCGCAGCCGGGCACCCCGTACTTCCTGGGGACGTCCCGGCCGGACGGCCGCCCCCACGCCGCCAGCGTCGGCGCCCAATGGCTCGACGGCGACCTCTACTTCACCAGCGGACCCGGCACCCGCAAGGCTCGTAACCTGGCGGCGAATCCGGCCTGCACGTTCGCTGTCGGGCTGGAGGGCATCGACCTGGTCCTGGAGGGCAAGGCGGCCAGGGTCACCGATCCGCCGACGCTGGAGCAGCTGGCCCGCCTGTACCGCGAGGGCGGGTGGCCTGCCGAGGTCGAGGGCGAGGCGTTCACCGCGCCGTTCAGTGCCCCGAGCGCCGGCCCGCCGCCGTGGCAGCTGTACCGCTTCAGGTTCCACACCGCGTTCGGGGTCGCCACCGCCGAACCGTACGGCGCGACTCGCTGGCGCTTCGAACGCTGACG